>CACWFY010000011.1 GCA_902760345.1 uncultured Bacteroidales bacterium
CACAAAGTGCCACATCCTCGATTGCAAACCTGCACCACCATCGTTCCGGACCGCTGGTTATCGGCTGGGTTGACTTTGCTATCTCTTTAGCACTACAAAATTACTAAAATTTTTCGAGAAGACCAAATATTTAATGCATTTATTTTTAGGTATTTATGTTAAAAATATTAATTTGTTGTATAGGGTCGCATTTGCCTCATCCCTTACTCTCCAGTGCCGCATTTTTAACTCCGAAAAGCAGAAATCTTTAGGGTTAAGTAGAGGGGAAAGATGACATTATTGCTAAAATAATAATAGAGATTTGGAATAACCGAAATAATTTTGTATCTTTGTGCTAAATTTTTAGAATAATATGAACCGTTCATTGATAGATTATGCATCACGTAATGAGCTAAACAAAATAATAGCTCGTAACATGATTTATGTTTCACAGCTGCAGGAGGGGTATGAGAGTTTTGAGAATAAGGCTGCCTATTGTTTTTCCCAAGCATACGAAATCTGCCGGGATATCATAGAGCAGTCACCTGTTTCTATTTACAAGATACCAGACTATTATGGAATGGCCAGATATCCTTACGGTAAAAACGAGGATCTACAGTTGGTAATGAAAGCTGTTACCATCTCCATTGTATTGATTCTGACTGAACATTTTGACCAGAAATGGAAAGAAGACAATCAAGAGTTTTTAGGTACGCTGAATGGTCCTCTTTGGGAGATGCGACTAAGTACCGAGAAAAAGAATATGTTCGAGATGAAGCTTAATAGATTCCTGGCATTTAATCCTATATGCGGAGGTATTTACAACTCACTTTGTTCAGGAACAGGCATCGATTATGTCATACCATTTGACGAGTTTGATCCACGGAAAGAGGTAATCGCTCAGAATGAAAAAACAAAACAACTTGCTGTCGAAGCTGGGGAAGAAACTCAAAAGAAGCTGGATATGCAGAATACTCGTATTGAGCAGTTGAAAAAAGAAAAAGACGAACTAAAGGAAGAGAATGAGGTTCTAAACCTTGCCATTGAAGGCTACAAAAGTCAAGGTAAAGGAATATCAGCCCCAGAAGCAGCTATGCTCGTTACTGCTGTTTGTGAAGCTCTGAAACAATTACCTGCAAACGGTCGTGAAAGTCTATGGCCTATACTTTCCACATGTTGGGGGTTCACAGAAAAAACCGCCAGCGATGCACTTAGGCGAAAAGTGACTGAAGTGAAAGCAACTAAGCTGGCTGACAAATTTGCTGTCCATAATCTCATACCCAAGATATGCAATCTCCTCAAGAAGTTGCATGAAAAATTAGAGGAAAAGAGGAATGAGAGATTATTAGAGGTTAATCCTAAAGTTAAAAAAAGATAAAACTTTTCCAACATCAACGTTGATATTGGAAAAAGCTGAAAAATCGGGTCAATATTGACATTGGAAACGCGAAAAAAACGTGTTTCCTTTTTTTGTACCTTTGCAGCATAAACGTTAATGATTATGTCTGCAAAAAGAAATAATGAAGAGCAGAATGGTGGGTTCATAAAACTGGCCCGTAATCTGGAATCTATGCCAGAAGTGGCAAAGATTATAGATAATAAGGGTGCAGCAGGACTTGGCATCTATATTCATCTCAATCTCTACCTTGCTCATTGTAAAGGGGGATGGGGTACCTATTCTGGCCGGCAGTTTAGCGCATTGGCTGTAGAGTTGAAGAAGAATCGTAGTGATGTTCGTGACATCATTGATAACTACGGATTGTTTATTGTTGATGGCGATCGTTTTACGAGTCTATGGATGCAGGAGCAGTTCGCTAATGCTGGCGAGAAGAAAGGCTCTTCCCGCACGAACATATTTGTACGCGCGGAAGAAATAGAAAAAGATATAGATAAAAAGAATAAAGAAAAAGCCACCGTGCGTGTGTCTGACGACACGCACATGGCTTCTGGTGATAAAGGGCAACCTCCCCCTTCCCCCTCTTCGGATGGCGTAGATACGAAAGTGAATTACCAAGACTTTAGTCATTATTTAAAAAGATAAGAAACATGGAAGAAATCAACAATGGACTCTACAGAGTCACTTTAGAAGAAGTAAAGAATCGTGGCAAGTACCCCCAGCGTGAGACTTTCCGTTTTCATTGCCCTATATGTGGTGATGAAGAAAATCATCGTCGTCGCTGTGATGGTTCGTTTAATCAGAAACTTGGCGTAGGTCAGTGTTTCTGCTGTGGTTCGCGTTTTGTGTTGGAGAAAGACAATTGGCAGCAATCTCAACAAACGACAGGCAGTAATAACAAGGCCAATGGCACATCGGGGAAGAAACCAGAAGAGATTGGACAGAAGGTGTGCCTTGGCGACTATACTGGCGACATCATGGGTTATCTGGCTAAGCGGTGCATTCGTGCCGATGTGATGCACCTCCTCGGTGTAGGGTATGCTAAACTCCTTTTCGATGGAGATGCTAATATTGGTATAGCTGCCGCAGAGAAAACATGTTTGGCTTTCCGCTTCTTGGATAATGGTGTGTTGTGTAATGTACAATACAAATCCTTCGACAAGGATTTCCGTTTTGAATCAGGCTGTCAGTTGATTCCTTACAACATCGATGCTGCACTTGATTCAGACACCATCTATCTGACCGAAGGAATGATGGATGCAGCAACACTGGTTCAGTGCGGATACGCAGGTGTAGTATCCCTTTCGAATGGTACTGGTACCAAGATGGAAACTTTCGATAAGTATCTGGAAAGCCACTTTAAGGGAAAGAAAATCATATATGCCGGTGATACCGACGAACCCGGCATCAAGAAGCGTGAAGAGGTAGCCCGATATTTTGCTAACAACGATTTTTACTATGTAGAATGGGAGGTATCGTCAGATAGTGAGGTGAAGGATGCCAACGATGTGTTGATGGCAGAAGGCGAGGAAGCAGTGAAGCGTTGTGTAGAGTCGGCTAAAGTCATGCCCATCATAGGTATGGCAACCATCGATGACCAGATGGATTCTTTTGATGAACTGGTTGCAAATGGTATTCCCCGCTTCCCAGGTGTGGAGCACCTGTATGGATTCACCAACATGATACGTTTTGAGCCTGGGCGACTGATGGTCATATCAGGTGTACCTGGTACTGGTAAGTCCACCTTTGCCGACAATCTGGTTATGATGCTGGCAGTTGAGCAGAAGTGGCGTGCTGCTATTTACTCTCCTGAGAAATACCCCATGAGCCTGCACTACTATGAGTTGGGGCAAATCCTGATGGGGCGTGAGATGTCAGTCAAGAATATGACTATGGAGGCTATTGAACGAGGCAAACGATTCCTGCACGAGAACATCTTCCATATCAGCGATGACTGCTCAGAGATAGAGGAAATTCTGGCTGTTGCTGCACAGATGGTAGCCAAGAAGAATATACGCGTCTTGCTGCTCGACCCATTCAACTACATCGGTTTGCCTGTCCAGACAGGTTCTACCGATACGCAGAAGATTTCGATGGTACTGAAGCAGATTGTAGATTTCGCCCGTAGATACAAGGTGCTGGTTATCCTTGTGGCTCATCCCAGAAAGCCGCAGAGTGACAGCAAAGGTCAGCAAAAAGAAACTTCAGTACCTTCACTCTACGACATTGCTGGTAGTGCTGACTTCTATAACAAATGTGACTATGGTCTGATTTTGCAGCGCGAGCCTGAGACAGATCATGCAAAGGCTCCGTCGCTGACTTCGGTTTATGTTCAGAAAGTACGTTTCCGTCATCTCGGCCAGTTGGGACGTCGCGTCTTCGGATTCGACACTCAGAGTAATCGCTTCGTTGCCACCAACAACGACAACATCACGTTACGCCCATTAGACAATTCCGATTGGACAGCTCCTGAGGTCACACAGCAAGATATCGCATGGCCAGATGAGAATAACAATATTGAACCAAGAATGGCTGATGAATAATAAGAGCCTCTTCTACATTACTCTGGATGAAATAACGGCTCGCCATTTTGCTTTATTTCGAGACTATTCTATTAATTAATGTGTAATTTTGTGCAAATATGATTTAGTTTCAATTATTATTCGTATCTTTGCAAATGGTTCGGGGAGAAATCCGGACTAATAGAAGCATTAACTATTATTTCGCGTTGAACCAAAATGCCCAGGAAACAGTTTGGAAATAAAAGCGCTTTGAAGTAATAGAGATTGCGGGGTACAGGAATCTGTATCCCTATCCATCTTATAATAGTAATGCATTCGCGCCAATAGGCGTGATGTATTCTTATAAAGGTGGATGGGGTTTCCTTTCCTGGGCATGCCTCAAAGTTCAACGCATAAGGAGCATCACGCTTTCTTTGTGCGTCAGCGATTGATAGTCGATGCAGAATTAATACTATTAATCGTGTATGGCAAATAAGAACCTGAATAACGCTCAAGCGGCTAACCAAGACGAATTCTACACTCAGTATGCGGATATAGAAAGTGAAGTTCTTTCTTATGTGGAGTACGATCCTAATGTCTTTCGCGGTAAGACAATATTACTACCGTGTGATGATCCAGAGTGGAGCAACTTTACGCGCTTCTTCGCACGGCGTTTTGAAGATTTTGGCTTGAAGAAGTTAATCTCTACAAGTTATGCTCCTGCAAGCAAAATGCTGAAGGAGGGCTATCAACCATCCTTGTTTGAAACAGATTCTCCACAGTTTAATCCAGATAAAACAAAGACGCATGGGAAAATATTCATTTTGGAGCATGATGTCACAAACGATGGCATCATCAATGACGATGACTTAGAATGGAATTATCTGGAAGGAGATGGAGATTTTAGAAGCGAAGAAGTAACGAAGCTAAGAGATGAAGCGGATATAATCATTACAAACCCTCCATTCTCTTTGTTTAGAGAATTCTTCAAATGGCTTATCGAATCAAAAAAGAAATTCCTTTGTATTTGCAACAAGAATATCCTGTCAGCCAAAGATGTTTTCCCATATGTTATGAGGAACGAGGTTTGGGGTGGTTCTACAAGAGCGAGTCAAGACTTGCTGTTTGATGTTCCAAAAGAAATCGCCGATTACTATGTGAAGCATGAAAAGGAAGGAAGCAAATATAAAATCGTAGATGGGAAAGTGATGGGACGTTCAGCAAGTATCTGGCTTACGAATATGGAACATGGTATTAGGCATCAGAAGCTTGATTTGATGTCTATGGCAGATAATCTAAAGTTCTGTACACATAAGGATTTAAAAGGTCTAAAGGATTATTGGCACTATGAGAATTATGATGCGATAGAAGTTCCCAGTTATAAGTCTATACCTGATGATTATGATGGTGTAATGGGGGTGCCTATTTCATTCCTTGGATATTATTGTCCTGAACAATTTGAAATTTTAGGCATAAGTCTTGAACTTGCTGATATGAAGATAATCAAAGAGAAACTTGGAAAACTGAATGGTGGTCCAAGATTGTATATAGAACAAGATGGACAACTTAAGAGAATGTATGAAAGAATTCTTATCCGTAAAAGGCATTAATATATGAAAACGACTCTTATAACAGATTTGACCGTTGCTGATATTTGCAAGGGATTTACATATAGTAAGATTGAGGCTAAAGGCCTTTTCGGCTGGGGTGGGAAACTTATCATACAGCCAGAATACCAACGTCACTATATTTATGGTGACGGAAAACATGACGCTGATGTAATTTATAGTTTGTTGAAAGGATATCCCTTGGGGCTACTATATTTCGTTAAGCGTAAAGACGGGAAATATGAAGTTTTAGATGGTCAGCAACGTATTACGTCCTTTGGAAGATACATGACAGGATTGTTCTCTATTATTGACGAAGATAAGAAGGAAAAGCATTTCGGAGCTTTGCCAGAAGATAAACGTGAGAAGATAAGCAACAGTCCTCTTACCATATACGTTTGTGAAGGTACAGAATCAGAAATCAAGCAATGGTTCGAGACCATCAATATCGTTGGTATGAAGCTGACTGAACAGGAAAAGCGTAATGCCATTTTGAGTGGTAATTTTGTTACTGAAGCAAAGAAGATATTTAGCAACTCCAGTAACACGAACATGAAGAAATGGCGTTCATATATTAATGGTGACCCCAAAAGACAAGAGATTCTGGAAGAGGCTTTGAGATGGGTTGCTAAAGCAGAAAAAGACGATAAACTCATAGACAGATATATGAGTGAGCATCGGGACAATGGCGATATATCTGAGTTGACAGATTATTTTGATAGTGTCATCAATTGGATAAACGGCACGTTCAAAGATGTTGAGTCTAAGATGAAAGGACTTGAATGGGGAAGACTCTGGCGTGAATATTCTTCTCAAGGGTATGACCCAGACGTACTGTCAGAAAAGATTCAGAAGTTGTTAAGCGACAAACAAGTCTATAATCCCAAAGGTATTTGGGAATATGTTCTCGGAGGAGAGAAAAACAAGAACTTGTTGGACATTAGAGTTTTTGATGACAGAACAAAGGAGATTGTTTATAGGCAGCAGACGGCAGAAGCAAAAGAGAAAGGTGAATCCAATTGTCCCCTTTGTGCCATTGGCCACGATGCCAATCATAGTAAGATTTGGGACCTAAAGGATATGGATGCCGACCACGTGACAGCCTGGAGCAAGGGCGGTGCTACGGACATTGAAAACTGCCAGATGCTATGCAAGACGCACAATAGAGCGAAGGGAAATAGATAAAAATTTATTGGCGTAAGCCTTGAACTGCCACGTTTGTGGTATGACTGATAGCACAGATCGTTTCGGCCAGGGCGGTTCAGGTAATGAAAACGGTCGTAGTCGCTGGCAAAGGTCGGCATATCCTCAGGCCAAGGCGCAAGGATGAGCAGCGAGCCATGGGCGCAGGCTTCGAAACGGCTACGCTCAGGCTTCCAATAGCGGCCAATGGGGTCTGCCTGTACGTGAATCATTCGCAGCTTCTGTTCTAAAGCCATCTTCTTGATTCGCTTCTCACATTCAGAGATGCGTGGTAGACCTATAATCAGTCGTTATACGCCTCTTCGCCAATTTGTTCGCGGGCTCCGATGGTGAGCTTGCGAAGGTCGTAGAACGAGCCGTTGTAGATGTTGAAGTCAACATCGCCCTTGATGCCCGGCAGTCGGCCTACGTCGGTATGCTGCCAGAACTTCCAGGGACCGTCGTACTCTACCTGGTCGACGTAGTAGTGGGCTATCCAGTAGGGATAGTCGTCGAAGATGGGGTCGTTGAGATAGCGGGTCTTAAATTTATAATAGGTGTAGATGATGGGCTTGACACCATAGTGGCGTTCGACGATTTGCAGCCATTCGAGGACGCTGGCCTTGAACTCCTCGTCGCTCTGCTTCTTGGGTTTGTGCTCGACGTCGAGGACGGGCGGCAGGTCACCGTTCTCGAGCTTGACCTTACTGATGAAGAAACGTGCCTGGTCGGCGGCCGATGAGTGGACGCTGTAGAAGTGATAGGCACCACGGGTAAATCCGTGTTCACGAGCCTGATAGAAGTTCTCGCGGAAATTCTCGTCAATCTGCGAGGCACCCTCGGTGGCCTTAATCATGACGAAGCGGATGGGGAACTTGTCGATGACGCCTTTGTCCTTCAGTTCCTGCCAGTCTATCTTGCCCTGATGATGGCTGATGTCGATGCCGTGGATTTCGTAGCCTTCAGGATAGCTGACGTCGCCATAGAGGGCGCGCCAACGGAAGCCGAAGGGTCCGACGAAGATGTAGTAGAAGAAATAGATGTAGACGGCAACAACGGCTACTCCGCCCATCCACCATGCCCAACCGGGCAAGCGTTGTAATAGACGAATAAAGACATTCGGACGCTTATGTGGCACAATGCTCTTTCGGCGTCCGGATGTCTGTTTTCTATACGTTGTCCTCTTATTGGGCATTAATTACTTGGCCTGTTCGAGGGCGAGGGTCATCGTAGGCTGGTCGCAAACCTCCGTGGGTCCCCAGTACTGGATAGGTCCGGGATAGACGTAGCAGGTTTCCTTGGCCCACTTCTCGCGATGTGCTGCGAAGTACTTGAAGGGAGCGCCGTCGAGCTCGACAAGAGCCTTACGGATAACGGGCTTCATCTCGCCAGCGCGCTTCTCCATGTTCATCATCATGGTGATGGGCACACCACCTGCAATCCACTGCTCAGCAGGAGCGGTAGTGTTCTTCACGACAGCCATGTAACCCGTCTTGCCGTTGGCGATGAGCTGAGCAGCAGAGGTACCCAGAGCGTAGCAGTAGTCAGCGTCGAAGTTAGAAGGAGCAGCGCAGCGTCCCTCGTATCCGAAGAAGTGGTGCTGGGTGCTGAACTTGCCGACATACTTGCCTTCCTTCTTCAGCTGGTCGAGGCGCTTGCCAACCATCTCGGAGAGCAGCTTCTCGGTCTCGATGAGCGACACCTGAACGTTGCCGTGAGGATCGCGGTCGAGGGCCAGCTGACGGGCTACACCAACGGGCAGGCTGTTGAACACAGCGAGGTTCTCGGCAGAGAGGTGGCTCTTGGCGAAGTCTACCTGCTCGTCGCGGCTAATCTCCTTAGCCTCGGGGAGAGCGAGCACGTCGTTCAACTGAGCAATCAGCTTCTTGATGGCGGGAATGAACTCGATGACACCCTCGGGGATGATAACGGTACCGAAGTTGTTACCGTCAGCAGCACGGGCGGCTACGGCTTCAGCAATGTAGTTTACGATATCGTCGAGGCTCTGACCCTTGGCTTCCACCTCCTCAGAAACGAGGCAAATGTTGGGCTGAGTCTGCAGGGCGCACTCCAGGGCGATGTGAGAAGCCGAGCGACCCATCACCTTGATGAAGTGCCAGTATTTGCGGGCAGAGTTGCAGTCGCGCTCGATGTTACCAATCAGCTCTGAATAGGTCTTACAAGCGGTATCGAAACCAAACGAGGTCTCAATCTGCTCGTTCTTCAGGTCGCCGTCGATGGTCTTCGGACAGCCAATGACCTGTACGCCATAGTTCTTGGCAGCATAGTACTCGGCCAGCACGCAGGCGTTGGTGTTTGAGTCGTCGCCACCGATAATCACGATAGCCTTGATGTCGAGCTCGCGAATAATCTCGAGACCCTTCTCAAACTGGTCGACCTTCTCGAGCTTCGTACGGCCAGAGCCAATCATGTCGAAACCGCCCGTGTTACGATACTCGTCGACAATCTCCTTGGTGAGCTCCATGTAGTTGTGGTCTACCAAGCCGCCAGGGCCGAGGATGAAGCCATAGAGGCGGTTCTCGGGGTTCAGCTTCTTAATCTGGTCGAACAGACCCGTGATGACGTTGTGACCGCCAGGAGCCTGACCACCGCTGAGGATGATACCAACGTTCATCTTCTTGGTGTTGGCCTCTGTGGCAGGTTCAAACTCCACAATCGGCATACCGTAAGTGTTGGGGAAGAGCTTCTTGATTTCCTCCTGGTCACCTACGCTCTGTGTCGGCTTACCTTCTTTCACCTTTACCGCACCCTGAAGAGCCTTGGGCAACTTCGGCTGATAAGCGGCTCTTGCTAACTGCAATGCACTTTTTTCCATTGTCTTTTTTTTAAATATTTAATGAATAATGAAGTTTCGACATGCAAAAATACGCTTTTTTCACGAGAAAACGAAAAGAAAAGCAGCATTTTAATATTTTTTTTATAGGAAAACATGCGTCAAATCAAATAAAATGTTTATCTTTGACCTTTGAAATAACAATAACACCAATAGGAGGATTAAAATTATGGCAAACAAAAGATTACTGAAACGTACTATCAACATGATTTGTGAGGACCTGCTGGCTGAGTGCATGGCCGCTTCACTCTATGGAACCAACAAAGACAGTGCAGAGGCATTGCTCTACAGTACGCTGATGCTCCAGAGTGACTACATCTGCCGCATATCGCACCCCGAACCCGGCATGCCCGCCAAGACCTATTATAAGACGCTGCGCGAAAACTTCGTGGCACAGGCCAGCGAAATCATTGACCAACTAAACACCCTCTGATCCACATGCTACAATCGTTTTGCAGCTGGCTGCTATACAAGCGCATGGGATGGACAGCAGAGGTGACAGAGCCACATCCCGACAAATATATCATCTGTCTGGCACCACACACCAGCAACTGGGACTTTCTAATAGGCCAGCTCTACAGTAAAAGCCGCGGCATGAAAAGCAACTTCCTGATGAAGAAGGAGTGGTTTTTCTGGCCGCTGGGGCCGCTGTTCCGCCGTATGGGAGGCATCCCCGTCTGGCGCGACAAGAAGAGCAGCATGACCGACAATCTGGCCGAGACTGCCCGTCGGTTGCCTGTCTTCCAGCTGTGTATCACCCCCGAGGGTACCCGTTCGCTGAATGCCGAGTGGAAGAAAGGGTTCTACTACATCGCCCAGAAAGCAGGCATCCCTATCCTACTCTATGGCGTAGACTACGAGCAGCGACACATCCAGTGTACCAAGACCGTGATTCCTAACGGCGACATCGATACACAGATGCGCGAAATCAAACTATATTTCAAGCACTTCAAAGGCAAACACCCTGAGAAGTTCACTATCGGAGAGGTTTAAAAAATAATGTTCAGGAACATCATATCCATACTCCTTCTGACCATGACGCTGTCGCTCAACGCACAGACAGCTAAGGACGAAGCGAAACTGAAAGAGCGACTAAAAGAATACTTTGCCAAATACAAGCCAAAGGGTACCCGACTGACGCAGGCACCCCGAATGACTGGCTACCAGCTGGACAACAAGGCACGCACGCTGACCATCACGGCCGACGAGTTTTTTGCGGCACAGGAGTTTACGCCCGAAATCACGGCACATATCTATAAAAAGATAAAAGGTGAACTGCCGAAGGTGTATCGCAACTACACCGTAACGGTAGTCACCAATGGTATGGCCATTGACGAACTGATACCCAACCGACTATCACGAAATGCCGACAAGTCGCGTCTGTGGGGCAATATCGACTATGAGGGAGCACCCTGGGTAAAAAACATCTCTACCCCGCTGAAGGTCACCCACGGACTGCAGAACCGCCACCTGTCGCTATGGGCCAGCCACGGACGCTACTACGACCAGTCGAAAGGCTATTGGCGATTCCAGCGTCCGAAACTCTTTGGTACCACCGAAGACCTTTTTACACAGACCATCGTCATACCCTACCTCATTCCGATGCTGGAACAGGCGGGTGCCGTGGTCTTCACACCCCGTGAGCGCGACTGGCAGAAAGAAGAAGTCATTGTCGACAACGATACTCCGGCAGGACACTACTTCGAAGTGGAAGATGGTGACCGATGGCAGACAACGCCCCAAAATGGTTTCTCATGGCACAGCGGCACCTACGAAGACGGCGAAAACCCCTTCGAAGCGGGTACGGCCCGTATGGCGGCAACGACCAGCAGCAAGTCACACAACAGCCAGGCCATCTATCAGCCACGCTTCAACAAAGCCGGTCGCTATGCGGTCTACGTCAGCTACCAGACGCTGCCCAACAGTATCGACAATGCCCTCTATACCGTGTGGCACCGTGGTGAGAAGACGCAGTTTCTGGTGAACCAACAGATGGGCGGCAGCACATGGGTCTATCTGGGAACCTTCGACTTCGACGAGGGATACAGCGAGTTCAACCGCGTCACCGTATCAAACCAAAGCAATCAGAAAGGCGTGGTCACCACTGATGCCGTACGCTTTGGCGGAGGTATGGGAAACATCGCACGCTTCGGCACCATCAGCGGACTGCCAAGAGCCTTGGAGGGAGCACGCTATTGGGCACAATGGGCTGGAATGCCATATAACATATACAGCAGCAAGAACGGTGCCGACGACTATGGCGACGACATTAATGTACGCTCGCTGATGACCAACATGCTGGGCGGTGGGTCGTGCTATATGCCAACGGTAGAGGGTCGCAAGGTGCCCATCGAACTGTCGCTGGCCGTACATAGTGATGCCGGCTATGCCCGCGACGGCGAGGGTCTGATAGGCTCGCTGTCGGTATGCACCACGAAATTCAACGACGGTAAACTGAACGCAGGCATATCCCGCATGGCCTCGCGCGACCTGGCTGACGCCTTGCTCAGCAACGAGATGCTGGACCTGAAATACAAGTACGGACGCTGGAACCGCCGCGAACTCTTTGACCGCAACTACTCAGAGACCAGAATACCCGAAGTGCCCAGTGCCATACTCGAAACGATGTCGCACCAGAACTTCCCCGACATGCGCTACGGACAGGACCCGAACTTCCGCTTCACACTGGCACGCTCAATCTACAAAACCATTCTGCGATACATCAACGACCAGCACGGACGTCCCTATGTCGTAGCACCGCTGGCTCCCAATAATTTCCGCATAGAGTTTAAGGATGACGACGAGATAAGGCTCAGCTGGAATGCCGTGAGTGATCCGCAAGAGCCTACCGCCAAGCCTACCGGATATATCGTATATACCGCTATGGGTGATGCCAGTTTCGACAACGGAACGTATATCCGCTCGAAGTGCGAGATGGACATGCGCCTGGAGCCTGGACAACTCTACCACTTCAAAGTGGCTGCGGTCAACCGCGGCGGACAGAGCTTTCCTACCGAGGTGCTGTCGGCCTACTACACCCCTGGAGCAACAAAGACCATACTGATAGTCAACGGATTCCACCGTTTGTCATCACCAGCTATACGAAACAATGATACGGAACAGGGGTTTGATCTGGACGAAGACCCGGGTGTTACCTATGGACCTACGCTGGGATGGTCGGGACGACAGCTAAACTTCGACCGTACCATGATGGGAAAGGAAGCTGGAGGACTGGGTGACAGCGGTGAGGAGATGACGGGAATGCTGTTGGCCGGCAATGACTACAACTACGTACAAACGCATGCACAGGCCATTGCAAATACGGACAACTACAACATCGTCAGCTGTTCGAACGAGGCACTGGAAACGGCCAAGATGCACTTGAAGGACTATGCGGCCATCGACCTGCTGCTGGGACTGGAGCGCAACGACGGACACAGCCTCAGCTACTATAAGACGTTCAGCTCGTCAATGCAACACGTGCTGCAGCAGTTTACCGCCAAGGGGGGTGCACTACTCGTCAGCGGAGCCTATATCGGCAGTGACATGACGGCCGACAACGAGCAGCAATTTCTCAGGAATGTGCTGAAATGCCAATATGCCGGACGGTCGCAGGCTCAGAGCAACGAACTCTTCGGACTCGGTACCAATATGCACTACTGGAAAGAGATGAACGAAGAGCACTATGCGGCAACAGCGACAGATGTTCTGCAACCTGTCAAGCCCGCCTATACCGCTATGCAGTATGCTGACGGCTATGGGGCGGCAGTAGCCTATAAGGGAGCGGACTACCGGCTCTTTGTCATGGGACTACCCTTCGAATGTATTCAAAGTGAAAAGAAACGAACCTCCATCATGTTTGGAATATTAAAATACCTATTACAATAACCTCATAAACTATTAACTTATGTACAAGATTCAAAGCAACGCCAGCGGAACACGCAGCATTGACATCAGTGAAGAACACCTGCAGACCATTGAGGACTACCACCTCTTCAGAGACTTGATAGACTCGAACGGCTATGTCGACGAGCAAGTACTCGACAAGCTGAAACTCAACATCCGCTCCATGCTCGAGTCGGATGCCGGCAAAGACAAGCGATTGTTAGACCTCTGCCTGGACGTTATCTACCATAGCAATATGAAGGCTTTCGGTCTGCAACAATTGGTGCTGCTGTTCATCAACTGGAAAAACCGTAGCAACAACGAGCTCGGTATGACGACACGTTCCATTCAGGGGACACCGTTTAATTAAAGGTAAAAAAGTAAAAAGGTAAAGAAGTAAAGTGGAGTATAGACTGACGGATTTTCTGCCAACGACGAAGAAGGAGTTGGAACTACGCGGTTGGGACTACGTAGACATCATCATCTTTTCGGCTGATGCCTACGTCGATCATCCCTCGTTTGGCGCAGCCGTCATTGGTCGCACCTTGGAGGCGGCAGGATATCGCGTAGCAATAGTCCCACAACCCGACTGGCACGGTGACTACCGTGACTTCAAGAAGTTGGGGCGCCCACGCCTGTTTTTCGGTGTAGCACCGGGATGCATGGACTCGATGGTCAATAAGTATACTGCCAACCGTCGCCTGCGTTCAGAGGATGCATACAGTCCTGATGGACGTCACGACATGCGACCGGAATATCCGACGATTGTCTATACACAAATACTAAAAGAACTCTACCCCGATGTGCCGGTAGTACTGGGAGGAATAGAGGCTTCGTTGCGACGCGTAACCCACTACGACTATTGGAAAGATGAGTTGCGCAAATGCATACTCTGCTATTCGGGAGCCGATATGATTACCTACGGCATGGGGGAAAGGGTAAACACAGAACTGGCACACCGCTTGGCCGCTGGCGAGAAGATTACCGACATACGCGACCTGCCGCAAACGGTTTTCCTGGCACGAAAAGAAGAGATTCCCGGAGGCATTACGGAGCGTGACATTCTACTACACTCACATGAGGAATGCCTGAAGAACAAACGTTCGCAAGCCGAGAATTTCAGACATATCGAGGAACAGTCGAACATGATGCATGCACAGCGTCTGATACAAGGTGTTGATGGGCGTTATGTCGTGGTCAATCCACCCTATCCGCCAATGACTACCGAAGAGTTGGATGCTTCGTTTGACCAGCCCTACACACGGCTACCACATCCGAAATACAAAGGAAAGCGCATTCCTGCCTACGAGATGATAAAGTTTTCCGTCAACATTCATCGAGGATGCTTCGGAGGTTGTGCGTTCTGTACCATTTCCGCTCATCAGGGAAAGTTCATTTCCTGTCGGTCAAAGGAAAGTATATTAAAAGAGGTAAAGCACGTAATAGAGATGCCCGACTTTAAGGGGTATCTGAGTGACCTCGGAGGACCGTCTGCCAATATGTATGGCATGCATGGAAACAACCGCAATATTTGCGAAAAATGCAAGCGACCAAGCTGTATTCATCCGCAGATATGCCCGAACCTCAACACCGACCACACACCACTATTAGAGATATACCGAGCAGTAGACGCACTGCCAGGAATCAAAAAAAGCTTTATAGGCAGTGGTGTGCGCTACGACCTGCTGTTGCATAAAAGCAAGGACGAGCACACCAACAAGGCGGCAATGGAATATACGCGTGAGTTGATTACAAAACACGTCAGTGGACGCCTGAAAGTAGCACCGGAACATACCAGTGACCGCGTACTGATGTTGATGCGTAAACCTTCGTTCCAGCTGTTCAGAGAGTTTAAGCGGATCTTCGACCGTATCAATAACGAAGAACACCTGCACCAGCAGATTATCCCCTACTTCATCTCCAGTCATCCTGGATGCACAGAGGCTGATATGGCAGAATTGGCCGTTCAGACAAAAAGGCTTGACTTCCAGCTGGAACAGGTACAAGACTTCACACCCACCCCTATGACAGTCAGTACGGAAACGTGGTATACAGGCTATCATCCCTATACGCTCGAACCTATAGAGAGTGCAAAAACACAACGTGACAAGCTTGCACAGCGACAGTATTTCTTCTGGTACAAACCCGAAGAACGACGGAATCTGGAACAGAGCTTACGTCGCATAGGTCGTGCTGACCTCATCCCAGAACTTTGTCCTTATGCAAATCATCGAACAGAACCTCGTCGCCAAGAACCCCAAAAAGAAAAGCGAAGACGGAATCGTCGTCACCCCTGACTTCATAGCAGTCATTGACGGCAGCACATCAAAAAGTCAGTATCGGCACAGTTGGCTGCGCTCAAATGGTCGTTATGCAATGATGCTGACGGCACGCTATATTCGTCGCATGCCTAAAAACACCACTTGCGAAGGGTTCTTGCGTGGAGTGACAGCCTACATCCGGAAACACTATCGCAAGTCAATGCTTCCTCGCCTGTTAGAGCATCCTGAAGACAGACTGACATGTTCGGCCGTAGTATATAGCCGACTGAACCGTGAAATATGGATGATTGGCGACTGCCAGTGTATGATTAACGGTGAACTCTTCGACAATCCGAAACCTGCAGAGGCAGAATTGGCTGCCATGCGTGCGGAAGAAGTAAGAAGACTTCTGGGAACAGGCATCACACAAGACGAGTTGTTACGCAACGACATAGCACGTCCAGTCATTATTCCGCGTATGCTGGAAACCATGAGACAGCAAAATGTCACCTATAGCGTGATTGACGGTTTTCCCATTGACCGACGACACGTGCGTATCTTCCCGTTGGACTTTCGCTCTTGGGAGATTGTATTAGCCAGTGACGGCTATCCCGTACTATGCAGTACCCTTGAAGAAAGCGAACAGCGGTTGCAACAGCAACGTAGGGAAGACCCATTGAACATTGGAACGTTTCAAGCCACGAAAGCATTCCATCCCGATTTCAACTCCTTCGACGACCGCGCGTATATCCGATTTAAGGTATAGCCAACAAACTCGGACACACAAAATGCAGCGACTCCACAATCTGCATTAGCAAAACGTAAAACAGCAGCAGAGGAGCACCTTCGCGAATACCATACAAAACCGCATGATATACATCGGCAATGGTATTGAAATATCCGGCTATAGTACCATAGAAAGCACTAAGTGACAGAACGGTAAAAGCGACGACGGAAACAATGCTTCTGGAAAACGGTGAAGGCCACAGATGGCCTGTTGCCGACAGCAGTACAGCATGTGGTATAACGGTCAGCAACAGTAACACCCCAATATATACCGCCAACAGAAAAAGCGTCATCATGCGTGCACGGCTCTCACGATACGATGACCGATAACTGAGCATTCCGCTTTTTCGTAACACGCCCCATGCCATCGACAGCAACAGAAGATCTACCAGTAGCGGGCGTGAAAGAAACATATTGAACTGACCGAAGAACCAGCGTAGTCCCTCGCTGGAGAGCAGGGAACGCAGCTCACTCGTCGGATAGGCAGCACTCAGCAGCCACGAGACGAATATAATGAGCAGCTGGACAGCCACCAGTGCAGCGGCAATATGGGGCAGCAGACGTTTCATTCCATATCGGGTTCAAGGTTATCAATGTCAAGAATGTGCAATTCGAGCGCTCTCACGACCAAACGTGTGGCATTAACGCTATCGCCATTGGGAAAGAGTTTCTTTACCAATTCGTTCTGGCGTTTCTCCAGACTTTTCACGCCAAAGGGCATACCACGCAGATTCGTAATCTGTTCCTTTGTATAGCCAAGGGCCAGATGACGCAGGAAACGCTCGTCGTACTCATCGATTTCATAATTGATAAGGGCTTCCTGACGAGCCAGTTGTGAAGAGACGGCATACTTGAAACGTTCGACAATTTTCTGAAGGATAGGTTCGTTGAACACCAACTGCTTACCTTCCATAACAGCCATCACGTCACGACGCGTCAACAGTTCACCTGTCTTGAGGATGATACCGTCGGCACCTGCATCCAACACATCGACCCATAGCTTCTCGTTGAGGATTTCGCCTGTAAAAATCAGTATACGCACGGATGGATACATCTCTTTGGTCTGACGGCAGATCTCCACTCCTACCGTTGTCGAGCCACCTAAGCCCAAATCTAATAATACCAGGTCAGGCTGCTGTTGCTTGATCTGTCGCCAATAGGCGGTTTCGTTCGCAGCAGTACCTATGACCTCAGCCTCGGGGATCTCGTTTCGTACTATACCTTCAGTGCCTTTGAGCTCGAGGGGCACATCCTCGACAATCATCAACTTAAAGTGTTCCATTGTATCGGGGTAATAAGATTCTTACATGATTATTCTCTACGGTAATACCACAGCTTCGACGATTGGTTGCCTCACCATGATCGCGAATAATTTGTCGGCATAGCAGGAAGTCGATAGTCGACAGCGGAGCAGATAGTTCAACATCAAAGGCGACATAACGCTCGTCTTTAGGCGTAGCACTTACCGTAGTTGGTTTCAATAGTTCAAAAAGATAGCGCACCATATTATCATCGGCCAAGACACGTTGATCATAGAGGTCTATGGGTCGTATGTGCAATTTCACATTCTCTACCTGACCTATGGCCTGACGTATCAATATGCCGTATAGGTCGCGATAGTAAGACGTCACCTCTGATATCGGGCGGATATCATTGGTATCTACCAACTGTCTGATGCGCGACGGATAATACATCGTTTCGTGCTTCAGCGTCGAGAGACAGTTGTCAAGCACGCTGTTGGCAATATGAAGATTGGCATTCTCCAGCTCAGCACGCCGCAGTTCATCGTCGGCCATTTCCAAATCAGCCATTTGCATACGCTCTTTTCTGAAACGCTGATACAGCCGATGACGATAGTACAGCATATAGTAAGCCGGCACAATGAGTACCAAGAGAACCAATAGCAAAATGACAGCAATACGTTTATTCTGGCGTGACTGTTGCATAGTGCGGCAGTAGTCGTCCAACGTAGCGTCGGCACTCATTTCCTTGAACAATTGGGTATATACCTTATTATTGTAGGTATACAAGTTCCACTCGTGTAAAGCCAAAGCAGCAATGGCACTCTCATTGCGGATATCCAATATGATTTGATAATTTGTCTCAATGCCATCGTGTAACCATTGTATCTCGGCAGGTATGCCACCATTTCCCAATGCTGTCATCAGCAAGGTTCCGTAAGGGCGCTGCAATCGGTAGCCGTCATTCAGGCACTGCCTGCACGAGTCAGCAAAAAGCAAGGTTCGAGCATACGTTCCGTTCACATTTGAAAAATAGGCAGAATCTGCATAGATATGTGCACGAGCCACCAAAGAATCGTTGGCCGTTAATTTGTTTTTTGCCGTCATCGGGATACTACCAAACATCATCAGCCAGCAAAGCATTGCCAACAGTTTACCCTTCGGCAAACGGAAGAAAAAGCGGCTTCCACGGTCTTTCGAGCTCTCAGCCTGTAAGGTACAGACAGAAAACAGCTGACTCATCTTACGGTACTTCTCAATAATGCCTTTACAGTTCATCAGTCCAAAACCATGATTCTGTGACACTTTATGATCAAAGACCTGCGCCAGTTCTTCGTCCGACATTCCACGACCGGTATCGGTTACCGAGACCTCAACATAACTGTCATTATCAGTAGCAGATATCACCACACTGCCACCTTCATCTGTGAACTTACGTGCATTGTCTGCCAAGGTGTTGAGCATAAACAGTGTCAGCACACGATCAGCCTTCACTACAGCCGTAGTGGGTTGCACATCAAGCTGAAGGCCTTTCATACGAAAACTGATGGCACTACGAGAAACAATATCAAAAAGAGACTGCAGCGCAAAGCTCTCAACATGGAGGCTTAATTCACCTTGACGCAATTGTATCCACTGGGTAAGCAGTTCGTTCTGCTCGTTGATATTATCTGTTAATTCACGGATATATGACAATTGGTCGTGATCAATAGCGTAACGGATGCGGTCTATCAAGGGAAGAATACTCATAGCCAACGACACCTTGGCGCGCTGTTCCAAATTCCTACGTTCATTCTTCTCTACTCGCAAGCGGGCTTCAGCGACTTCCTCGTTTTTCTGCTCTAACTGGTCGTCTAACAACGAGTCCTCTTGGTGTTGGCGGTTCAAATGGTTGAAAAGCCACAGCAGGAACAATAATAGTAGGATTGCAACTATCACAGCCAGCATCATCCAATTCAACTGCTTGACGGCATGATCCAAGATTCCTGCACGGGCTTCTAACTCACGATCTTGACGTGTCTGTTCCTGAAGGTCAATATAAATATTGCGGTAATAGTCACTCTGCTGCTTGTTATTCAGAGCTGAATAGGCTACAGACAGCTGCTCACTGATACTCGCTACCAAATCTGGTGCTTGATTGATACGCTGATCCGATAATGCCATATTCAGATAGTTGAGCGCTTGCTGGTATTCACCCTTGGCATGATAGCAAGATGCTAATGAACGATAGGCGCCTGCTATCTGGTAAACATCTCCATACTGCTTAAACAACTCCAACGACTCATTGGCCAACGTTACCTCATCATTATGTAAAGCCAACGCCTCTAAAGCCTGAGCCTTGAAATATGGATAATTAAATCGGGTAGCAATATTCAAACAACGATTCAGGAAATCAGTCTCTTCTTGATGAATCTCTTCAGGAGTTCCATCATTCAGTACACCTCCAGCACCAACATTATATAGATAATTAAGATATTGTGCTGTATCCTGACGAATAGCTTCCGTGTCGACCTGACGAATAGCTGCAACAGACTGGTGTTCAAGACCAACATAATAATAATAGGTAGAGTTGACAATGGCCATCTCTGATTCTGCATACAGCAAACGACGACGTTGGCGGGACTGCAATTCACCAAGGTCTTCATAGATACGATCTCGGTATATCTGCGCTTTCTCACGGTGTTCGTAAAATGCGCGATTATTGCTTTGGCGTTGACATAGGCGCATCTGCTGCACTTCAGCTATTAGTAATTCAACTTGATTATCGGTCAGCTCGAGGGCCTCGTTTAACTGTCGCTCAGCAGCGGCATATTCCATACGGACAATAGAGACAAACGCAAGGTTGTTCAACGCCTCAGCCTTGCCATCGTCAGCCGTCGACAACTCATAGGCACGACGGGCATATACCTCAGTAGAATCAATGTCACGGTAATGATAGGCATAAGAAATGGAATTCAGCTTGTCCACCACATGCCTATCAGGCGATGAACAAGCTGAAATGAGGACAACAAGTATGAGGTTAAGCGCGAGCTTTAGCCACATAACCGAGTGCCTCCTTGCACTTGTCGGTTACATACTGCCAGTCACCGGCCTTCACCTTGTCAGAGGGGAACAGCTTCGAGCCCATGCCGACACAGAATACGCCAGCCTTGAACCAGCTCTTCAGATTCTCCTCCTCAGGAGCTACACCACCAGTAACCATGATCTTCGACCAAGGCATTGGGGCCTTCAAACCCTTAACCATGTTGGGACCTACAACATCACCGGGGAATACCTTCGTCAGGTCGCAACCCAACTCCTGAGCCTTACCAATCTCGCTGACAGTCATACAACCTGGGCAGTAAGGAACGAGACGACGGTTGCAAATAGGAGCAATGTCGGGATTCAGCAACGGGCCAACCACGAAACAGGCACCCAGCTGAATATACATAGCTGCTGTGGGGGCATCAACAATAGAACCGATACCCAAAGCCAGCTCAGGACACTCCTTGTCGGCCCACTTCACCAGCTCACCAAAAATCTCCTGAGCGAAGTCGCCACGGTTTGTAAACTCAAAAGCACGAACGCCACCTTCATAACAGGCCTTAACCACGTTCTTACAAGTATCCAAATCCTTGTGATAGAATACGGGAACCATACCCGTATCGCCGATTTTCTTCAGTACGGCTATCTTATCAAACTTTGCCATAATTACTCTTTGTATTCACGTTTTAAATATAATCTACAATCGAACACAGCAACAAGTTCCCAACCTTCCATTCCAAGCTTGTTCAATTTCTTCTCCGTTCCCACGATAGACGAAATTACTTTGTATTCAAACTGTTTCATATAATTTTTTTTTGAGTTATCTCTGTACACGTCCGTTAGCATTGCCACCGGCCAGACTTTCCACCTCGTCAACACCTACCAGGTTGAAGTCACCATTGATTGTATGCTTCAAAGCAGAAGCAGCTACAGCAAACTCAAGGGCTTCACCCTGGGTCGGTTTGGTCAGCAGACCATGAATCAAACCACCTGAGAATGAGTCACCACCACCTACGCGGTCGATGATCGGATTAATCTCGTAACGCTTTGACTGATAGAACTCCTTACCATCGTAAATCAGAGCCTTCCAACCATTGAAAGTAGCGCTATAACTCTCACGCAGTGTAGAAACGACATACTTGAAACCAAACTCCTTCATCATCTGCTTGAAGATGCCCTCGTAACCGGCAGCATCCGTCTGACCACCCTCAACATCAGCATCGGGCTTGAAACCAAGACAGAGTTCAGCGTCTTCCTCATTGCCGATACATACATCTACATATTGCATTAGCGGGCGCATGATAGAGATAGCCTTCTCAGAAGTCCACAGCTTCTTGCGGAAGTTCAGGTCGACAGAAACAGTTACCCCATGACGCTTGGCAGCCTCACAAGCAAGCTTCGTCAGTTCAGCAGCCTTATCAGAGATAGCAGGTGTGATACCACTCCAATGGAACCATGCTGCACCTTCCATAATAGCATCGAAGTCAAAATCTTTTGGATCGGCCTCGGCAATGGAGCTATGAGCACGGTCGTAAATCACCTTTGAGGGACGCATAGAAGCACCAGTCTCAGCATAATACAGACCTACGCGGTCACCACCACGAGCAATATACTGGGTGTTTACACCGTAACGGCGGAGTGCATTTACAGCAATCTGACCAATTTCGTGCTTGGGCAGCTTTGATACGAAGTAAGCCTCGTGACCATAGTTTGCCACACTAACAGCTACATTAGCCTCACCACCACCGGGGATGATACGGAAAGACTCACTCTGGATGAAACGATCGTTGCCCATGGGCGACAGGCGGAGCATAATCTCACCTAATGTTACAATTTTTGCCATTTGTTTTAGTATTATAAATAAAGAGAATTAATTATGTTGCAAAGTTACGACAATTTTTCCGAACAACCAAGAAAACAACAAAAATAATCGTGAAATATACCGTAAACGTTTAAGTGAACAAAAATATCACAGAATTATTCGTGATATCATTATTTTTTATTACCTTTGCAGGGACTATGGATATGGGAAAAATCAGAATCAAAGACATTGCCGAACGCGCAGGTGTCAGCGTCGGAACGGTTGACCGTGTATTACACAAACGGCCCAACGTGTCTCCCAAAGCGCTTGAAAAAGTTCAGAAGGCTTTGGAAGAAATGGACTACAAACCAAACATGTATGCCTCAGCGTTAGCCTATAACAAGGCTTACACGTTTTATTGCGTGATACCTAAACACGAGTCGGAAGCCTATTGGGAAGAGGTGGAGGAAGGCGCAGAGACTGCTTGTGACCGTTTCCGTGACTTCCGTGTATCACACAAAATCATGTATTATAACCGTTTTTCGACTGAGACCTTTGCGAAGGTGATGTCCGATGTACTGAAGCAGTCGCCTGATGGTGTAATTGTGGTCCCATCAAAGTTGGACGTTACCCAAAAATACACAAGCATAATGCACGAGCAGAATATTCCTTTTATTCTCCTTGACTCATATATGCCTGATTTGAAACCTCTATCATTCTTCGGTCAAGACTCTTTCTGTAGTGGCTATTACGCTGCTCGTATGCTGATGATGATGGCACCACGTGAGAAAGAAATCATGCTGATGAAACAAATGCGAAACGGGAATGTGGCCTCCAAGCAGCAGGAAAACCGTGAAACAGGTTTCCGCCACTATATGCACGACCACTTCCCTCACGTTGTCATCCATGAGGTAAACCTGTCGCTGGACGAAAAACGCGAGAACTATGATGCGATACTTGAACGTTTCTTTAACAGCCATCCATTGGTTCACCATTGCATTACATTCAACTCGAAAGCCCATTTAGTAGGTGAATACCTTTTGAAAAGCAACCGACGCAATATCCAGATTATGGGATACGACATGGTACCCAAGAATGCTGAATGTGTCCGCCAAGGCAGTATCTCATTTCTCATTGCTCAGCATGCCTTCATGCAGGGCTATGCCTGTATCGATACGCTCTTCAATGCCATTGTCCTAAAGAAGGAAGTTGAGCCTGTCAACTACATGCCCATTGAACTGCTGTCGAAAGAGAATATTGACTTTTATCGCCGTAAGAATATCGGATAAACTAAACAATAAAACAAATCATTTATGGAACAAGCTACATTTCTGAAAATTAATCCTGCCGACTCTGTTGTGGTATGTCTGGCACCAAAGAAAAAGGGTGACATCATCAGCGTCGACGGCCAACAGATTACCGTTAATCAAGACACGCCTGCCGGCCACAAAGTACTAATAAAAAATGTCAAGCAAGGCGAGAACATCATCAAGTACGGCTACCCCATCGGTCATGCCCGTGAGGAACTGAAAGCTGGCGATTGGGTAAATGAGAACAATCTCAAGACCAACCTTAGCGGGACTCTTGAATACACATATCGTCCTGTAAACGAATCGCTTAAGATTAAAAACGATAACCGTACCTTTAAGGGTTATGTTCGTAAGAACGGCGACGTTGGTGTGCGCAATGAGATATGGATTGTACCTACCGTAGGCTGCGTCAATGGCATTGCCGAACGACTAGCCAATCAGCTTCGCAAGGAGACTGGTGAGGAGGATATTGATGCCATCTGGACGTGGCACCACAACTACGGCTGCTCACAACTCTCAGAAGATCATGAGAACACTCGCAAAGTGCTGCGCGACATCTGTCTGCATCCCAATGCCGGTGGTGTATTGGTTCTCAGCTTAGGTTGCGAAAACAACCAGCCAGAAGACTTTATGGCTATGTTGGGCGATTACGACAAAGACCGTATTAAGTTGCTGGTTACTCAACGCGTTGAGGGTGATGAAATGGAAGCCGGTATGGAGATTCTTCGCGACCTCTACGCTAAGGCCAAGCAAGACAAACGCGTGGATGTCAGCGTCAGCAAACTGCGTGTTGGTTTGAAGTGTGGTGGTTCAGACGGATTCTCGGGCATCACTGCCAACCCATTAGTGGGCGAATTTTCTGACTGGCTCGTAGCCCAAGGAGGTACCAGTGTGCTGACCGAGGTTCCTGAGATGTTTGGTGCTGAGACCATTCTGATGAATCGTTGCGAGAATGAGCAACTATTCCAGCAAACCGTATCAATGATCAACAACTTCAAAAACTACTTCCTCTCACACGGTGAACCCGTTGGCGAGAATCCTAGTCCTGGCAACAAGGCCGGTGGTATCTCTACGTTGGAGGACAAGGCATTGGGATGTACACAGAAATGCGGCAAGGCACCTGTCAGCGGTGTTATGGAATATGGCGACCGCCTGCAGAATAGCGGTCTGAACTTGCTGTCGGCTCCTGGCAACGACCTCGTAGCATCAACCGCCCTGGCTTCCTGCGGTTGCCATATCGTACTGTTCACCACTGGTCGTGGTACCCCATTTGGCACCTTTGTTCCAACGATGAAGGTAGCTACCAATCCCGTGTTGGCAAAGAACAAGCCCCATTGGGTGGACTTCTCGGCAGGTCAACTGGTTGAAGGACGTACTATGCAGGAGATAGTACCAGAATTCATTGATAAAGTATTGGCTGTAGCCAGTGGCGAGAAAGCTCGCAACGAAGAAAACGGATATCGCGAAATTTCCATTTTCAAAAATGGAGTAACACTATAATCTTACAAGCGGCGTCACGGGCAACAATTCCCGTGGCGCTTTTATCACTATGAAGAAAAACATTATATTCAGGAATTTGGAACGACTGATTTACAGCGACTTCGAAGGCGAAAAAGAATCTATCGAACCAATGTCTGAGTGGAAATGGCGCCAACTCTATCAGTTAGCACGCCAATATGGTGTAGGAGCATGGGTTAAGGAAGGCCTGCGTTGCTATGCCGACGATTTCTTCTTGCAATTGTCTCCAGAATTGCAACGTCTGTTTCAGGAGTTGCCAACCGAAAAAGATGAAGAGTGTCTGACACGTTTGCAACTTTACATCGACCGACATTCAAGCCGATTGGCACGATATTCGTCTCGGTCACTACGCGCTTATGCGTCAGACCTTCTCGGAACCATCCGCAATATTGAGGAATAAACAGGCCTCCTGCTTTCCGCTTTATGCATCTTAATGCTTAAACCGTAATTCGCGCAGGGTATGATTACCCATAAAACGGCTCTTGTCCACGTAGCCGCTGATACCAGATATACGTCCCTTACCCGTATATTGCCATAGGGTAATCTCGCGGTCATCTGCCAATACTGGTTCGTCATCAGTATACATGGCAATCATTATTTTGTAGTCGTCTATCTTTCCCAACAGATGCTTGTTATAGAAATTGCGCCCCGTATAAATAAGCGGTTTCTGCTGATAGGTTTCCTCTATCAAATCCAGGAAGTAGAACAACGAGTCACAGAATACGTCTGTAGAAAGGCCACCAGTACTCTCTACGTCAATCATCGGTATTAAATCCTGCTCCTTGGGCAGACATTGTGAACGGAAATTCTGCAGCTGTTTCATCTGGTCAGTCTTGGGACGATAGAAATGATATGACCCGACTTTTAGTCCGTGCTGATGGGCCATCTCAATATTACGTTCAAACGTAGCATCAATCCGGTCGCCGCCCTCAGTAGCTTTTAGATAGACATAGGCCATATGAGTATTATCGCCAATAACATCCCAAAAGACTTCACCCTGATAGTGGCTGAGATCAATGCCATGTATATGCGAACAACTGTCTTCACACTGTGCAGGGGAGTCCTGTGCCTGCACAAAGGCAGGCAGCCATGTTAAGAATATGGTGATATATTTGATAAGATGTTTCATCGTCGTTTTCTTGAAATTTCGTGCAAAGATACTAATAAAAAACGAGACGACCAAACAAAACTGCACACCCCCTCAATGAAAACTATGTTTTGATGCTGCGAAAACTATGTTTTCACCACTTAAATACTATGTTTTCACTGAGTGAAAACATAGTATTTGCGAGACCGATGTAATAACGCTGAATTTCGCTGGTTTCAGTTTGTTTTTTACTGATCATAATAATCGCTGATAAAACCGTTCAGCTCGTCATGCTCCATGTCGTCAATGAGACATTCGGCCAGCCGCAGCACCATTTCTTTCGGAACCTTAAAGCGGCAGTCAGTACTATGCGGGTCTATTGAATTCAAGAAATGGGGTACTTCCTCCTTATATATTTTTTTCATGCGTCCGTTGTCAGAGTCGTCTTGTGAACAGGAATAAGAAATGTTGGCCAATCGGTCGCACATTTTTACGAATGGAGCATAGGGGGTCTCCCTTATGCCCTTATAGTATTTTTCGCCAGCACGTTCAGCCCGAGTACGCCCTTTGTCGTTCGTCAAGGCGTAGACAATCTCGGTAGCCATCAGTGCCTGCTCTTCCTTCATCATAAGACGGGCCGTCGCCATCACGTCATTATACGTCAGCCGGGCATCCTCAATACTATCGTGGTAGTAACCACCGAAGAACATGGGGATGACATCATCCTCACAGGCACATACCAAATGACCGAAATCGCGTACTCCATCAACAACCATATCAAGATGATAGCCATAAGGATGATTACTTCCATACAATTGGTTGACGCTGCGGTGTAGTTCGTGAGCAGACTGTCTGATGTTTTCTATGCGTTCAGCATATTTTTCCATCAATAGTAAAAATTCACTTCTTTCCATATCAATGACTATCAGAATAATTCTTCGTGGTCGTAGCGTGGCATACGGCGTACCAACTTATTGATAGCTGCCTGTGCCATAGCTTCATAGGCTCGCTCACTAGGATGCAAGTGGTCTCCGCTATCGAAGCCGTCGGCAAAAGCTTTCGGGTTAATAACACTACGTACTGCCGCATCGAAGTCTATGCATCCATCGAAGATGGGTGAGGTGCGCAACCATTTATTGAACATCTGGCGCATGTTTTCGCGATCTTCATTGTAGGTACGCCAACCAAAGAAAGGTAATAAGGTGCCACTCCAAACTTTCAGCCCCATCATCTTGGATGGTTTGACATAGATCTCCTCTACCCCACACTCCATCTCCTCTACCGTTGGCAAATCGCTCCACGGACGAAAGGGATTGACATCACTACCCACAGGATGGATAATATCGTTGATGCCATGCTGGATAATGACATCCGTAGCCCCCGCCACATTCATCTCAATAGGGAAACGAGTAGCACCTTTTAGGCCGTATGCCTGGTAAGTAATACAGTCGTATTGTCTAAGGATACGTGTACCACTTACGGCACGGCGAATAATGGCGGTATTGGAGCCAAAGGCCATTCTTGCCATGTAGTCTGGCCACGACTGAGCCGTGATGGAATCGCCATAGCACACAACGGCATGATTCTCTACAGACGTTAGGACATCGATGGTGTTCAAAAAGTAAAACCAATTGGTGCTTCGAGTCAAGTCTAAAGGTAACTCATCGGCCTCGGCATAGTCACCATAGGCGTAATAGCCTTTTGACAGCGGTCCAGTAACAAACGTACCACTGTTCATCTGAGTATAGCCGGCCATGTAGAAGCTAACGTCAATGGTATCACCACGGTTTACTGCATAGCTGATAGCATCACTCTCGGATTCCTTTCCGGGCATAATGGTAACACTCTTTTCACCCTCAAAAGTAATAGGTGTGTGTCCAACGAAAACCTTGTTAAGCGTAATGGGCTCCGTACCTGTAAGGTTAGAGAAACGGAAACGTAACATAGTTCCGCTAAAGCACATACGAATAGGATAACGCAACGTGAGGTCTTTGGCATAGACAGCCTCACGACGATTGGTAATCGAAGTGGCATTGCCCCAGCAGGCCACCCATTTACTCTCTTTGGTTATAGATGTATTTTCCATTTTTTCTTAGAATTGGTTTTTATCTTTATTTACAATATCACAGGTTTTGTGCGCCACAATATGGACAATTACCCTTAGTACGAAGC
This sequence comes from uncultured Bacteroidales bacterium, assembly GCA_902760345.1. Lineage (GTDB taxonomy): Bacteria > Bacteroidota > Bacteroidia > Bacteroidales > Bacteroidaceae > Prevotella. Next base: position 28,605 of record CACWFY010000011.1, read on the forward strand.
ATACGGCCACAATGACCACATGAATAGTGGCTATGTGGCTGACGGTGATACATTACAATAGCAAATATAGCATAGGCCACGAAAAGCGGATATCCAATATAATAAAGCGTGCCAATGCTGAATATCACATAGAGAACACCACAAACAGCGGCAAGCCCGATAAGATAGAGCAATGCATCAGTAGTAGAGAGTTGGTGAATAACATCATCAAGGACAGCAACTGCAAAGATAATGATCGCCCATACGGAAGCAACAAATAACGCCAGATGAAAGGGCAATGCAAAGGGATTAAGCGACGGATGAAAATAGTAGTGACGCCACGACTCAGCACCAAACATCTGAATAGACGCATAGAGCGTTGCTGAGGCGGCGATGAGCAGACAGAGCAACGTGGGTAAGAAAGAGTCGATGTCGCGAAGATGAACAATATAGGCGCGACGACGTAATAGACGACGCACCGCAAAAGCTCCACCAGCCACCATACAGATAGCAAGGAAGATGAGCAGATGGGTGTTTGAGAAGTAGTCGATAAACTGACTTATGGGGTCATCAGGCGAAACACCTTCGAGTAGTTCGCACTCATGAATCCACCCTTGAGTAATCTGGTCGCGCGCTACCTTTACCCAAACAGAGTCAATGGTATCGGCTGGCACTGTCTGTATGTCAGCAACGACAACATGCTCGCCCTTGACGACAAGAAGAGTATCGAAAGCTTGTTCAGCAACAGCATCAGCTAACGGCAGATGATCAGCAGTAACCACAAAATTGTAGTTCTGCGTATAATGGTGGGTGGTAGAAAACGAGATAGAGTCAATCTGTTGGCGTGTCAAATCCCAAGCATCTGGAGTCTGCTGACCACGATGGTAGCAGCTGCAGAGAAGCATGAGAACTGAAAGGATGGTCAAGAATGTTCTATTTCTCATGGGCATACACATTCATTTGACAATGCTGACAGTCGAACTCAAGGCGGAAGCGAGTGCCGTCACCCAGACGCAGGAACAGCGGCTCGCGCCATTGGGGCTTACGCCCACCATGCTTGACACAGTAGCCCAAGGCATAGCGCAGGCAATGGCGACACTGCATCAGCGGACCCTCGCCACCATGCAACTCGTAGGCCGACACGTCGGACAGTCCGTAAAACTGCTGCGACAGGCGGTTGGAGATGTTGAGGAGGAAGGGCGGTGACACATGAGGCTCATAGGGCCTATGTGATTCATTGGGCCTATTGGACTCATAGGGCTCATTGAGCTTACGGTCCTTTTGCGCGAGTTGCTCCACCAACCGGCGACGCATGTCGGCCAAAAGACTGCTAGGGATGAAATACGAGAAATCGTCGGGCAGTTCTACCCCACTACACTCGTAGGCCGTGCCGCCAAGTTTCGACAACTGACGAACGATGTTTTCGTGCTGAGGCTTCTCGGCCATCTGATGGGCACACGCGGCATAGACCGTCCCTCCACAGGTACTCAGGGCAAAGCCGTCGGGCGTCGATGACAGTTGCATGGTGATGGGTATCTTGCGCTCGCTGCTCGGACGAGACAGCAGACGCTCAAAGGCAACATCGTTGTTGCGGTAGAGTGCAACCCCAGCCCGCAACTGGCGCGGCATCTGCTGGGGAAACAAACGGTTGCCCTCGGCACGGTTGACACGGAACCCCTCCAGCTCGTGGTCGCGATTAAAGAAACACAAGCCGTCCCCGTTGGCAAACGCCGCCGTACCTGCCACATTGAATGAGTCGCGGCGTATCTCCTTGACCTTGCCCACGTATTCGCCCAGGGCCTTGGGCGTGTCGGGCGAGATGATGTCGGGCTGGCGGCCATGCAGAAAATATGTAGTAAAGCCGCGGTTGAACGTTTTATTGAGTTGGGGCGTGAAGGTATAGGTGCAACGTCCCTCAGAGGCTCGACAATACTGGTCGGCATGGCGCGCAATGAAAGCATCGAGCCGCTGGTTGTAGGCAGCAACGACATTCTTGACATACGCGACATCCTTCAGGCGGCCCTCAATTTTGAACGACGTGGCACCGGCTTTGATGAGTTCTTCCAAGTGGTCGCTCTGGTTCAGGTCCTTGAGCGACAACAAGTGGCGCTGATGCTCCCATTCGCGGCCATCGGCATCAATCAAATCGAACTTCATGCGGCATACCTGGGCACACTGTCCGCGGTTGGCCGAGCGTCCGAAACAATACTGCGAGGCATAGCACTGACCGCTATAGCTAACGCACAGGGCTCCATGTACAAACACCTCGAGGTCGACGTCGGGGACGGCCTCGTGGATAGCAGCAATCTCGTCGACAGACAATTCGCGAGCAAGCACCACACGCCTGAAGCCCTGGCTATGCAGCCAGCGTACTTTCTCTACAGAACGATTATCGGTTTGTGTCGAGGCATGCAACTCGACGGGCGGGAGATTGAAGGCGGGATTGAGCAATGCCATATCCTGTACAAGAATGGCGTCGACACCGGCTTCATAGAGTTCGCACAACAATTGACGAGTAGCATCTAACTCGTTGTCATACAGAATGGTATTCACCGTCACGTAAACGCGAACAGAGAACTGGTGGGCATACTGGCACAACTGACTGATGTCGTCGATACTGTTGCCAGCAGCAGCACGAGCACCAAACTGTCGCGCACCGATATATACCGCGTCGGCCCCGTGGTCGACGGCAGCAATGCCACACGCAAGGTCCTTGGCCGGTGCCAACAGTTCTAGTTTCGTCATAACGCTCGTTTCTTACCTCTCACATCTTATTTAATCTGGTTGATGTCGTAAGGCGTCTCCTGGTAGACGTAGTAGTTGATCCAGTTGGCATACAACAGGTTGGCATGCGCGCGCCACGTCACAAGAGGTCCCTTTGCAGGGTCGTCGTCCAGATAGTAGTGCTTAGGCAAGTCCACATCATCGCGGATGTCCTTGTCGCGCCGATACTCCGTGTCGAGTGTGTTGGGTGCATACTCCAGATGGCCGGTGATAAAGAACTCGCGGCCTTCGCGTGCCATCACGATGCTTACGCCGCTGTCTGGAGACTCGGCAATCAACTTCAGGTCGGGATTGGCCAGAATGTCCTCTCGATGAATCTCCGTATGACGGCTGTGAGGCATCTGGAACACATCGTCGAAGCCGCGGAAAATAGGCAGTTGCGGATCAAGCGTATATTGCGGGAATATGCCGAACATTTTCTTTGGTAGCGGAAATTTGGGAATGCCGTAATGGTAGTACAATCCTGCCTGAGCAGCCCAACAAATATATAAGGTACTCGTTACGTGCGTACGCGCCCACGCGAAGATGTCGGTCATCTCATCCCAATAGTTGACGTCTTCAAAGTCAAGCTGTTCGACAGGTGCACCCGTAATAATCATGCCGTCAAACTTCTCGTTGCGCATGGACTCGAAGTCGCGATAGAACATCATCATGTGCTCAATGGGCGTATTCTTCGGCGTATGGCTCTTCAGTTTCATAAAGTTGATTTCCAACTGCAACGGTGTGTTTGACAGCAGACGGATAAGGTCTGTCTCAGTAGTTATCTTCAGCGGCATCAGATTGAGAATGACAATCTTCAGCGGACGGATGTCCTGCATGTGGGCACGAGAGTCGTCCATCACGAAGATATTTTCGTGTTTCAACAACTCTATGGCTGGCAAGCGGTCAGGTAATCTTAAAGGCATCTTTCAGTAATTCGAATTATTAAGAGAGTAACAATTTATTGAAAAGAAAGAATACAAGCCGACACATTGTCGAAGCCGCCCTCGTTAATTGCTTCCTCGCAGAGTGTATTTGCGTTAGCTTTCTCGTTGAGTAGCTTTTCAATGGTACTGTCTGATACCATGTCGTTCAATCCATCGGAGCAAAGAAGATAGATATCATCCTCGCGTACATCATCAGTAAACTCCATCAGATCAAGATATGCGTGTGTACATCCTGCTCCAATACAATTCGTGATAACATTCGAATGTTTCTTCTGACCAGAAATGGTGTTAAGTGAATGGTCAGTAGTCAACTGCACGAGGTGGCCGTCGCGCAAGCGGTACAAACGACTATCACCACAGTTCATCCAAAAATATCTTCCTTGATAGAAGATGATACCTACGAGTGTAGTACCCATATTAGCCTGTTCGGCATTTGCCTTACCGCGTGCATTAATAATGTTATTAACGGAATCCATCCATACGAGGAGCGCTTCTTCAAATTCTGCCGGATTCAATCCCTGCGGTAGGTCATAAACATAATAACGTAGGTTAGTAAGCGCTAGTTCGCTCGCAACCTCCCCAGCATTATGACCGCCCATGCCATCAGCTACGGCTACAACAAAACGGTCGCTATTCTCCGTCATAAAATCGGTTTGATAGATGTCACTCCTGACAAAACGGTCGTTGGCAAGTATCATGTCTTCATTGTTACTTCTAACACAGCCTACACGGCTGGATGCTGACAATACAATCTTACTCATGTATAATGATATATATAAAAAATAAAATAGGTGTGTTAACTGATGCTGACCTGCAGATTGATGTTGGCTAACGTTACAATATCACCGGCTTTCAGCGACATCGGAATGTCAGGCAATAATTCGCGTTGGTTCAGTTTCGTACCATTTGACGAATGTTTGTCGATAATATTCCAACCTGTATCAGGCTTGTAGATTAACTGGGCATGGACACCAGATATATACATATTGCCCTCAAACAACTGCTGATAAGGTCCCTGACGTCGTCCAATGACGGCACCGTTAACGCCTACCATGCGGATGTCAAGCGTTGGATTATAAAGCGTTAGCGTAGGTATGCCACTCTGTACAGGCATTTGTGAACCTTCTGGAGCACGACGTGAATCTTCCTGACGCAACGACAAAGCATCGACCACAGATACCTGTGAGCGAGGACTCTGCCGCTGCTTTATCAGTTCCTCAACACTTATCATAAGTCCACCACACTGTGTGCAGCGGCGTCCCATACCTACACGTCCACAATTGCTACAATAGACCAACTCTTGGCCACACTGGTCACAATAGTGGGAATCTTCTTCTATTTCTGCTCTGCAACTTGGACAAATAATCATAATGTTTCCTTAATATCATCAGGCAAAATCAATTGATAGGTCTCTTGCGTGATATCGCTTGGCGACATCTCGCTAACGCGCATCGATAGTTGCTGGATAGTAGCATCGAGTAAGTTGCGCATCTCACGGGCATTACCGAAGGCTTCAGACTTGTTGACAACCTTACGGCAGATAATATCCATGAGTTTGAATTCAGCTTCAGGCGATAGCTTGTAGTTCTCTTTAGATGCCATCTTCTTGAAGATTGCAAGTAATTCATCTTCGTTATAGTCGTCAATATGCATCTTATGAGAGAAACGACTGGCCAAACCAGGATTAACGGTAAGGAAATTCTCCATATCGTCCTTATAGCCCGCAGCTATGACCACAAACTTACCTCGGTCGTCCTCCATACGTTTCATCAGCGTATCAATAGCTTCCTTTCCATACTGGTCGTTCTCAGACGAGAGCGTATAAGCTTCGTCGATGAACAGAATACCACCCATCGCTTTGTCGCACATGTTATTGACAATCTTCGGTGTCTCACCCATATACTTGCCGACCAGTGTAGCACGGCTGGCCTCAATGACACGGCTCGTTGGCAGTATCTCCATAGACTGCAGCACCTCACCCATCTTACGAGCAATTGAGGTCTTACCCGTTCCAGGATTACCTGTAAGGATGAAGTTCATAGCCATCTGCTGAACGCTTCCGGCTCCAACAGCTGCACGTTGTTTCATAAACATACTCTGAACGGCCAAACGACGTATCATATTCTTAACAGAACGCATGCCAATAAACTCGTCAAACTCATTAAGCACTTCATCCAACGGGCGAGACTTCTCACTTGGAGCAACGGCCAAATCTTCAGCAGTGATGCGATACATATCTTCTTCGTTGAAGTTAGGGTTACCCATCATCTTCACCAAACGCTGACTCTGGCGTTCTACCGCCTGGTCGAATATGCGACGTGCATCACGAGCATTGCCGAAATTCTTATCACGGCGCAGGTAAAGCTGTTCGAACTGGCGATGGACAGCTCCTCGTGTTTCTTCGTCGACGGTAAAGTTTTTGCCTTTGGCGAGATTGATGAATATCTGCGTGAGCTCGTCGGGTGTATAGTCGTCGAAATGAATGGTCTGCGTGAAACGGCTCTTGAGTCCTGGGTTAGAATCAATGAAGTCGTGCATGTTGTCGGTATAGCCGGCTACGATACAAATAAACTTGCCGCGGTCATCCTCAAGGCGTTTAAGCAGAGTGTCGATAGCTTCTGCACCAAAGCTGTCCTGGTCGTTAGACTTCAGGGTGTAGGCCTCGTCAATGAACAACACACCACCCATTGCTGAGTCAATCAATTGATTGGTCTTGATGGCCGTCTGTCCTGCAAAACCTGCCACCAGTTTCGAGCGGTCAGCTTCAACTAGCTGTCCACGCGAGAGAATACCAAGTGTACGGAATACATCGGCCATAATACGAGCCACTGTAGTCTTACCTGTTCCTGGATTACCTGTAAAGACATAATGTTTGCCTTGGAACGTATTAGTCTCACCACGACGAATTTGCAGATTGAGGAAGGCGGCGAGATTACTGATTTCCTTCTTGACAGCGGCCAGTCCGACCATACCATCGAGTTTGGATAGACAATCTTTATAGTCAACAGCCTTAGGAGCGTCATAAGGAATATCTGCTACATCAATCTGCATGAGTTGCTCATTGCTGAGCGTAGAAATATCGACACGTTGCAGCCGTTCTGCCTGACGTGTACATATCTTCTCAAACAGCTGGCGCATAGTACGTCCGTTGGCAAAATCCTTGTCGCGCGAATTGTAGAGTTCAGTAATCATCTTCAGTGTCAGTTCCTTAGCTTCTGGCGTGAACTGATACTTCTTGTCTTGCGCAAAGACCTCCATAATCTGGAAGAGCTGATCAGGATTATAGTCCTCGATATTGAGGAAGTAGCTGAAGCGGCTACGAACACCAGGATTGATGCGGAACAAGTTTTCCATCTCAGTACGATAGCCTGCGGCAATGACAATAAACTTGCCGCGGTCATCCTCCATACGCTTCATCAGCGTCTCCAAGGCTTGCGTACCTTGACTGTCTCGCTCACCACCAGAACTCTGTGGTACCAGTGTGTAGGCTTCGTCAACAAAGAGGATACCGCCCATAGCCTTGTCGCAGAGACTGTTGACCACCTTAGGCGTCTCTCCTTGGTAAGGACTAATCATCTTTGAACGGTCTACCTCAACAACATGTCCGCTATCCAAATATCCTATGGCTTCCATTATCTCGCCCAACTTACGGGCAATGGTAGTCTTACCAGTACCGGGATTACCCGTCAGCACAATATGGATGCCGGCCTTCTCCTGGTCACCTAGTCCACGGGCTGCACGCTGCACGTTATTATGAACAGTGAAGGCAATCTCTCGAACGGCCTTCTTCACCTCGTCCATACCGATATAGTGGTCGAGATCACTGAGAATTTCCTCAAGTGAGCGCTCCTTAGGTACATAGCCTCGGATATCCTGTTCCTCAACCATCAGAGCATTATTGCCACGACTGATGAACGAAGTGAAGATGTCTTCAGCCGTTTTGATGGCTAGATGGGCATAGCCGAAAGTGTCATCCTTGATCTTAACCTGATACTGGAAGAAGCGCAACAGTTTGTGATCGGCTTCAGGAGTATAGGCCGCTATGCCGTATCTTGTGCGCAACTCCAGTTTACAAATATCGCATAACTCCTGATAACTGGGAGTCGGCAGGCGGAACGTGTATTTGAAGCGGTTCTGTGCTGCAGGGTTAGCTGCCAAGAAGTCGTCAAGTCCCTTGGGAAGACCGGACATAATGACGATAGGATTATCGTCCCATTTGTCCATTTCGACAAAGAGTTTGTCTAACGGGTTGACCTGATTGGAGTAGCGGTCGGGCAACAGTTTCTGTACGTTATCAAAGAACAGGATACCGTCACGTGCATTCGCAACATTTTCATCCCACTTGTCAACAAATCGCTGATAGTCGACAGCATCAACCATCGTTAGCTTGGGCTTGTCAATGATCCTATACTGAGAGAAATAATCGCGGATAACCTCGGCTAGTGCAGTTTTACCAGTACCTGTCTCACCAATAATAATCGTGTTCACGCTCAGACGGACATTCATCACATCCTTGCGCGAACGGAGGTAGGTATAGGTATCTACAACTGTTTTCAGCTGCTTTTTAACCTCTTCAAGTCCTACTAGGCGGTCAAGCACATTCGTCTGAATGAGGGGCTGACCGCACCAACGGCAGAACTTGGCTATCGAGCGGTTTTCTTTCTGGCAATGCTCACATATCATATATTATTAATGTTTTTCTTTTGCAACTTATCAATAACCTTATGGGGTGTCACCTTCTGGATCTTTTCTTTCGTCGGAAGGTTCATATTCATCAATTTGGGGTGAAAAACAACCATCTCAAGCAAAACGACACCAATCATCATACACCAAATGAGGTAATGCAATACAGACTCGCTGCTGATGGAGCGTATCTGATTTACCACATCGTCCAGCAAATTAAATTTTGAGCCTTTGAACTTAAACGACTTCTGCTTAAAGGTATAGGACAATGGTTCTATCAGCGTCGACTTGATGTCGTCTTCCATTACCTCATTTACCAGTTGACTGTCAGCTCTGGAATCACCATGATATCCTGTCAGGTGACAGATTAACATATAAATCAGTGTGATAACAATAATAGCTGGTATGAACATGCCACTGAAATGTTCGTTGACATAACGAAGTATGAACACAGGAATATATGACGACGCAAGTCCTAAAGCTCCCCACAGGCAACAGAACACAAATCCGTAGCCACGGAAGAATGCACGACTGCCAACAATGAGTGCTGAGATGCCTCCAATAGGAAGCATGATAGAGTATGTGGCGTGGTCTAGCAAATAGGTACGATTGGAGATGCCATACATCAACAATAGGACGAACCACGCTGCACAAAGACTATAGAATGTATAGCGCCACAAACGCTCCTTGGCTTTAGCTATTCTGTAGCCACGACGCACCTCTCCGTATTTGCGGGCCGTCTCTTGCTTAGCATTAGTATAACGCTTAAAATACATCTGGTTAGGATCAATCTCTCCGATACAGTTCACCCACTCTTCCAGCTTATATTCATAGCTGTATGGCTGTTCAAAGGTCTCATGGGGATCCTCATGATAGAATACCGATAGCCACTGACAGAAGGAGCCACGACGAATAGCACCTAACAACAGCGGGCGTTGTAGCTGTTTGTTGAATTCGCCAGCGTTTTTCAATATGGTGCCATCATCCAATATGTAATGGGGAGTGACACCCAGAATACGACAGAATCGATAGGCCGCTGTACGCAGGTCGTATGCTCCGAGACGCTCTTTGTTTTCTTCGCTCTTTAGGTCAAAGCAAGCATGTGCCTGACTCAACTGTTCTATCCATCCATGAAGCTGTGCAAAATAGGCAAAACGGCCATCAGCATCGGCATAATCGGCAAGTATGGCTTGCATTTCGGTTGCTGGCAGCGACTGATGGTCAATCAACAACTGAGCCAGAATTTCTCCGACCTTGTATGGGTTGTCCGCTTCACGCAAGTCAAAAGCTGCTTCACGGTCCAGATTATAGAGTACCTTATAGCCTAATGAGCGTGATGGTTGCTGACCATTGGTCATAATACGCAATCCTTCGCACGCCATTTTATCTTCGTGACTGTACATCCACGACAGCAGGCGTCCATCACTCAAACTCAGCCAGTCGTCTTCTGTGCATTCTTCGTAACCGAAGGAATGAACAATCTCAGAAATATTTGAAGAGGGATGTTTTACAAGGAACGGAATATCTGCATCAATCTCATAGGATAGACGGAGTATAGCTATACGAGGTTCCAATTCGCTACCTGGGGCGAAATAGCTACGCAGACGCTCAATATCAATCTTAGAATGCGAGTCGATATAGAGGAAGAGATTATCGTTGGGATTCTTCAATGCCAACGCATATTCTTCCTGATAGCTTAACACAGAAATGGCTACGCTATGCATATCCTCGCACTTATTGCCGTGCAAATCCTCATAAGGATAGGTTGGTTCCATCACATAGCATGATGCCATCAGTCCCGCTCGCTGATCTGCAGGATAGCGATTGACAACAATATCCTTGACCGCTGAACTTAGCTTGATGTTTCCACATTGCTCCAACCAACTGGCAATACGACCTTCATACAGATAGCTCATAGCCAAGCGATCATTGTCTAGCAATAGAGGAATCAGCTCGTGGATATTATCTGCCACCAGGTTACGCTCCGGGTCAACGATGAAGCTGCGATATTTCAACAGTGGCGACGAGATATCGACCTTCACATCTTCTCCCAGGAACCAACGTTCCACCTCGTTATATCCCCAACGGCTCTGTGGGTTGACAGAGGTAAGACCTTGCACGAGCATCTTTACGCGGTCGGGAAGTTCAAGGATACGTGGTAAACGTCCCTCGTTCTTCTTACGCATCATCACACGCTCATTTTGTATGAGCGGATTTTCACCCAGCCAAAGGGTCATCAAAGTGATACCTAACGAGTAGAAGTCTGCAGCCGGCGTGATTTCAACCTCACCGTCAATCACGTCATTATACATCTCAGGTGCGGCATATACTGGTGTACGAGCCTGCGTGGTACGATGCATACGCTCGTCACCCTCCATCACGCTGGAGATACCAAAGTCGCCCAATACGATTTCCTTGTGTTCTTTATCACGGAAGAAGAAATTACCCGGTTTGATATCCTTATGGATGACGTTATTCTGGTGACAGTATGCCAAAGCAGCTGCGGCCTGCAGGGTAATACGACGAAACTGGTTGAAGTCACCGTTCAGGTCGTAGTCGGCCAGCGTTCCGCCTTGCAGATATTCCATCAGTTCGTAGTCGCGGTTCTTACCGTCGACGTAGGTCTTGCCGTAGTCGGTGATGCGTACTATCATCTCCAGGTTGAAATTCTGGATAATTCGCATCAGGGTCTTCTTGATGGTGAAGTTAGGATAGTAAACCTTCAACACCATCTCGCCTTCATCGCCTTCTACGAGAAATACCTGCGCCTCACCAGAATTGTCGCTGAGGCACTTGATACCGCGGTATACCCTACCCTTCAGCACGAAATCTGCTGAATTGTCACTTTTCTCTTCAGCAGGTCGCGCACCAGGACGGACTGTGATATCCTGACCACCGGCAACATCAGTTGGTTGCGGGGTACCCACACGTATGGTAGCATCCAGATTCTGGGGCTTATTGTCGTTACGAGTAGCGTCCATGTATTATTTATCGTCTTTGATTTCTTCTGTACTATTTTTACCAAGAATAACCCACTTGCCACCAAGTTGGGGTTTGGCACAGCCACACGGGCTGCTATGCATGGCATGTTTATAGTTGCACACCCAAGCCAGACGGACTCCCACCGGTTTGCTGGCCATTGCGTAATTGCGTGCCTGAACAGGCGACGCCGTTGGTGGAACGGCTAACTTGTCGAGAATGGCCGACAGCATTTTCAACTTTACAGACTTCTGCTCTTCCAGTTCTTCCTTGGTCATGCGCTTCGATTCTGCTTTCGGAATCACCGGCTCAGCAACGCCTTCATCTTTTGCCAACAACGAGAGCACACGTTCACGCAGTTTCTGACTCATCTGTTCTCTGAGAACGTCACGTTCAGAGTTGTATGGCAGCGCGTTCTCTAGTTTTGAATAGTCGCGAACGATTTCTAACAGTTCCTGATAGTCTGGACTTTTATGCAGTTCCCTCACAAGCTGACGTGCCGATTCTGTCAGGGCCGTACCGCATTTTTTACAGAAAGCAAAATCGTTGAGGGTGTGACACGTCGGACAAACCATACCACCACGAGGGCTACCACATTCAGGGCAATAGGCTTCAATGCCTGAAAGATGGGCGCCACAATAAGAACAGACATCTTTGCGAATATAATGGTGGCACACTTCACAGAAATCAGCATCAGGGTCTATCTCTGCACCACAATGGGGACAAGTTGTCTTACTGATAGGCTGTCCGCACTGTGCGCAGAACATTGCCTCGGGGTCATTGATGGCTCCGCAATACGGGCACGCTTTTCCTGCAGCCTGCTGTTGCAACGTCTGCTGTTGCATCTGCACAGGAGGAGTATTTGTCACTTGCGTATACTGAGTGCGCTCTCTCATCTGCTGAGGACGAATGGGTGAATCAAAGTCCTCTATATGCGAATTGTTAAAGTCGTTCGTCATATCATTTTAAAATAGTCAGATGCAAAGATAACAATTAAATTTAAACAAAACAAAAAAAACGCCGTAAATTTATATTTACGACGGCATTTTTATAAGTTTTGGGGATAAAAACTCACCAAAGGGGCAATCTTTCCGATTTTGGCAGGTACATTTTATCGCCTTCTTTTACTCCGAAAGCATCATACCACGCATCGATATGTGGCAAGGCTCCGTTGACTCGCCAACGTCCTAACGAGTGTGGGTCGCTCTTCGTACGGTTACGGATTTCCGCCTCAGTAATATTGCCCGCCCACACACCGGCATAAGCTATAAAGAAGCGCTGGTCGGCAGTCAATCCGTCAATAACAGGCAAGGGGTTACGCTTGGTAACATTCTTGAAAGCTGTATAAGCCACCTGCAAGCCACCATGGTCGGCCAGATTCTCACCCAAGGTCAGACGACCATTGGCATTAAGGTCGGGAAGCACCTTGATATTTGAGAAAAAGTCCGCAAATTTATCTGTACGATTTGTAAAATTCTTTGCATCCTCTTCTTTCCACCAATCGTGCATATTTCCCTCCTTGTCATACTGGCGTCCCTGATCATCAAAGCCATGTGTCATTTCATGTCCAATCACGACACCGATAGCTCCATAGTTAAAGGCATCGTCAGCTGTGGGGTCAAAGAATGGAACCTGCAGTATACCAGCAGGGAAGCATATTTCATTCGTGGTAGGATTATAGTATGCATTAACCGTCTGAGGAGTCATGTGCCAGTCGTCTCTGTCAACAGATTTTCCTGCCGTATGGTCAATCTGCCAAGCGGTCCAGAATCGGTTACATTCCTGCATATTCTCAAAGTAAGATTTTTTCGTATCGATCTTAAGTGCTGACATATCAGTCCAACGGTCGGGATATCCAATCTTTACATAGAACGTATTAAGCTTCAAAAGTGCATTGACTTTCGTAGAATCATCCATCCAATCCTGAGCAGCGATACGCTCACCGAGGGCAATACGAAGATTCTCCACGAGGTTTTTCATACGCTCTTTTGACGAAGAAGGGAAATACTTCTTCACATAGATACGGCCCAGGGCTTCACCCATCACACCCTGTACCTGATTTGTTGAACGGCGCCACAGCGGATGGTCTTCCTTACGTCCTGAGAACACCTTGCCGTAGAAGTCGAAGTTAGCAGCACGCACCTCATCATTCAAATAACCCGTACAGCCATCTATCTGCCCCCACTCCATCACGTCGCGATACTCCTCTGCCGTCATCGTCGCAAAGAGTTTGTCAGCAGTTTTCATAAACTCAACCTGTCCTACAACCACTTCTTGAATATACTGGCTCTTAATGCCTTTTGCGTTCATCTGTCGCTCAATCTTCAGATGCGGGCACATCGATTCCAACTCCTTCAGCGTCATTTTGTTATAGTTAGCAATGGGGTCACGCAGTTCTGTACGCGACTTCGACCCTTTTGCCAAAGCAGTCTCCACCTTCAGGATGTTTTTCATCTTCTTCTCGGCAACCGACTTTTTAAAGCCGAACAACTGGAACATCCGTACGATATGCTTTTTGTAAGCCTCTCGAATCTTGACAGTAGCTTCATCGTTCTCCAGATAATAGTCTTTCTGTCCAAGCGTCAGTCCACCCTGCATGAAGTTGAGGATATTCTGCGAAGCATTCTTCTCGTCGGCACCGATATACGAGCCGAAGAGTTCTGCATCACCATAAGGCATCATCTCCAACTGAATAGCGAAAAGCTGGTCTTTGGTCTTAGCAGCCTCCATACGCTTGATAAGCGGCATGATGGGCGTCAAACCTTCCTGTTCACGACGCACAGAGTCCATTGCCAGCTTATAGAGATCGCTAAGCTTCTGTTCTATAGACCCTTGCGGATAGGTATTCTCCTGCAGTTCTTTCAGAATACTGTTGATGCGCTTGTTGTTATCCTCAGCCAAACGGTCGAAGCTGCCATAACGCGAATAGGCAGCAGGTAGCGGGTTTGCTTTCATCCATCCACCGCAGGCATACTCGTAGAAGTCATCGGCAGGGCGCACAGAGGTGTCAAGATCGTTCAGATTGATCCCTGACTTCAATTGTGCCGATGCCGTTGCGGCCATCATTGCAAATGCCATCATTGTTAATAACTTTTTCATAATTATCATGATTTATTGATTAATTGTCTCTAACTCTTCCGAAAAACGCTCCCAACGCTCTACCTCGTCGTCAAGTGCCTTCTTAGTCGTCGTATATTCTGTGACGAGTGTCATATCGGCAGCATTCTCTGGAATCATCAGTAAGGTGTCGAGTTCTTTCAAACGGCGTTCCATATCGCTGATTTTGCGCTCCGACTCCTCGACGGCTCTCTCAGCCTTACGCAGGCGTTTCTGCTGTTCCTTGTGAGCGGCATAGTCGTTCTTAGGAGATGGCGTGGAGCTCATAGGGCTCATGGGGCTTGGCTCTGGGCTACTGACGGTTTCATGCTCCTTCCTTAGCCAGTCATAGATACCTCCCAAGTGCTCTCGCACCTTGCCGTCACCAAACTCATAGACTATAGTAACCAATCCGTCAAGGAACTCACGGTCGTGGCTGACGATGATGGCTGTGCCGTCGAAGGCTCGTATTGCTTCTTTCAGTACATCTTTCGAAGGCATATCCAGATGGTTGGTAGGTTCGTCGAGAATCAGCAGGTTGACGGGTTCCAGCAGCAGACGGATCATCGCCAGGCGGCTACGCTCTCCTCCGCTGAGCACCTTCACTTTCTTGTCTGACGCTTCGCCTCCAAACATAAAGGCACCAAGGATGTCGTTGATGCGCAGTCGGATTTCGCCCTTTGCCACATTATCGATGGTTTGAAAGACTGTCAGTTCTTCGTCTAACAGTTGTGCCTGATTCTGGGCAAAATAACCAATCTGAATATTGTGACCTATCTTCAGATGACCATCATAAGGAATCTCTCCCATGATACACTTGACGAGCGTCGATTTTCCTTCACCGTTCTTGCCGACAAAGGCCACCTTCTCACCACGTTTGATGGTGAGGTTTACGTGTTGGAAAACAGTATGTGCGCCATAGTCCTTGCGCACATCATCACAGATAACAGGATAGTCGCCAGAGCGCAGACAAGGCGGGAACTTCAGGTGCAGGGCGGAGTTGTCGACCTCGTCGACCTCGATAGGCACCATTTTCTCCAGTTGCTTAATTTTCTGTTGCACCTGTACGGCCTTGGTGGCTTGATAGCGGAAGCGCTCTATAAACTGACGCATCTCGCGCATCTCCTTCTGCTGGTTCTCGTAGGCGCGCAACTGCTGTTCCCGGCGCTCCTTACGCAAGACCACATATTCGTCATACTTCACCTTGTAGTCGATGATGTTTCCACACGAAATCTCCAATGTGCGATTACACACATTATTGACAAAGGCACGGTCGTGACTGACCAGCACGACAGCTTTCGCCGACAGTGCCAGAAACTGCTCCAGCCATTGTATCGACTGGATGTCCAGATGGTTCGTGGGCTCGTCGAGCAACAGCACGTCGGGTTTCTGCAACAGTATCTTCGCCAGTTCTATACGCATGCGCCATCCACCCGAGAACTCGCTGGTCGGACGCTCCAAGTCGGTATTCAAGAAACCCAATCCTGTCAGCGTACGTTCTATCTCGGCTTCGAAATTCTCAGCACCCATCATCATGTACCGTTCGTGTTCCTGGGTAAAGGTTTCGACCAGCGCCAAATAGCTGTCACTCTCGTAATCGGTACGCTCGGCCAGCTGCTGATTCAGTTTGTCGACACGATGTTTTAAGTCGGTAATGTGGGCAAAGGCCTTACGGGCCTCCTGACGTACGGTCGTATCGTCTTGCAGCACCATCACCTGTGGCAAGTAGCCAATCGTAGTATCGGTCGGTATGCTGACCGTGCCACTCGTAGGTTTCTGCATACCACATAATATCTTGAGAAGCGTCGATTTTCCTGCTCCGTTCTTGCCCACCAATGCAATGCGGTCACGATCGTTGACCACAAAACCAGCATGCTGGAACAGGGGCTTCACACCAAACTCAACGCCTAAATCTTCTACAGAAATCATTATTATCTATTATCTTTTATCTACAGCTCAATGATTGTTTCTTCAAAACGTCCATCCTTATTAATGATGAAACGCTGCGAACTGTCATATTGCGGCTGTTGTTCACTGTCATGCGACTGAAAGAAATATATGAGTGTAATCTCGTAATCGCTCGTAATATAATATTCAGTATAGCTCTTGCCAAAATCCTCGTCACGGTCGTCATCCTTCTCTTCATAGATACACAGCTGGTCGACGGGCTTGAAGGTCTTATCGAGTGTACACAGGCTGACAAGCGTATGGCCTTCATCTTGCCGTTCCTCCAGCAACACGACGCTATATCCGTACCGTTTGGGCAACATCAGCGCCCGCACGCGACTGTCCATCGGATAGCCCAACGACGACAGCACAGCATAGGGTACTTTCGTCAGATGACCCAGTTGTTGCACATTACGACCGGCATCCCTGATAGGTAGCATACGACGGCTCAACGTGTCGAAGAAAGCTTCTACGGGGTCGTCGAAGACACCTGCCTGCTGCTTCATGGTCTTCAGCTGCTCTGCTTTCTTGATGCTGTCGACCATCTGTTCGTAATAGGCCGCATCTTTCTTCCGCTGTCCACACGAAAGTACCATAGCCAGCAGCACCGCCGACAAGAATCCTACGAGTTGTTTCATCGTCGTTTTTGAACCGTCACATAATAAAGTATTATGCAGCCAACACCGTTTCTAGCCACAACACTACAAAGCCCAAAATCCACCCCAGCAGCACCTTGGGTGTGATATGCTTGATATACCATCCAAACTTTACGTGTTCAGAGCGCATGAGTGCCAGTCCACAGACATTACCCACCGACAACAGGCATCCGCCCACTGCCGTACCATAGGCAATAACCCTCCAGAAAGCACCATTGATACCTATATCGCCCACACCAATCTGATAGAGCGAGATATTTGAAACGGCAATGGTGAAGGTGTCTACGACAGAGCTCAGCAATCCGGCGCCAATGCCCATCAGCCAAATGTCATGGACATAGGTATCAAACCATCCTGCTACGTCTTCCCACACGCCTGTTTCGGTTACAACGCCCATACCCAGCATAATGCCCATAACGAAGAGCACCTGTTGCAGCACGCCATACTGTAACGACATAGGTATGCGGCGGTGTATCATCTGGTCGGCAATATACAGTTTGCGGTTAAAGGCTTCGTTGACCACCCATAGCACGCTGAGCACGCAGAGTGCTCCAAGGAACGGCGCCAGCTTGGTGATGTTATGGAACATGGGGATAAACCACAACCCGCCAATGCCGACTATCAGCATCACGAAACGCTGCCAGCGGTTCAGTCGCGTCGCATCACCACGATAGGGTGAAGCGCTCCAAGCGGTATCGAGGCGGTCGGGCAGTTCACGGCTGATGAGCCACGTAGGTATCACCCATGCCAAGACGGCAGGAACACCCAGATAGCCCGAAAAATTGCTGGCCGTCACTGCTCCGTCGCCCCACAGCACCAATCCTATGGGGTCGCCAATGACCGTAAAACAGCCTCCACAGCAGGCTGCCACCACAATGGCCGATCCAACATACATGCGCTGACGCGAATTCTGCAGGACGTTATGCATCGCCACAAGCATCATCGTGGCCGTGGTGAGGTTGTCGAGATTGGCCGACAGCACAAAGGTGATGAGCGTGATGACCCAGATGAAGTGGCGTGAGTGGCGCGTGCGTATCCATTCGCTGATAAAGTCGAAGCAGCCGTTATTGTTCAGCAACTCCACGATGGACATTGTCGCCAACAGGAACAACACGATAGCCGCTGCCTTGCCGACATATTTCAGGAAGATGTTGTGGTAGATAAACCACTTGACGTTTTCGCTATTGTGAAGCGTACTGCCCAGCCATTCCTTATAGTCCTCCGGATGTTGGTCCATCACATAGTCAGCTCCCCAGCAGACATAGACAATCCAACCAATGGTTCCAAGAAACATGGCGATGGCTGCTTTGTTAACTCCCGTCAGGTGGCCCGTTGCTATCAGCAGATAGGCCAGTATGAGCATGGTGACGATGATGAGTGTCATAGCTGTTCAGTGGTTTATTGTCGTTCGTCGTTATTCTTTAGGCACCAAGTAGCGGTCGCCAGAGTCTTTGATCAGCTTGCGGGCATACGGAGCAGGGTATCCTGGACGCTTGACGGTAGCACCCAGACCTTCGGCATTGCGCACAAAACGGCCGTTCTTTTCGGGTTTGCTGATCATGTCGTTGTACTTCACGATGAGGTGGAAGGCCAGCTGGCGCCAGCGTGCCAGCATCTGCTGGGCCTGTGCCACGCTATAGTCGTTGAGGTAGCGCTGCATCTCTTCCGTCTGCATGTATATCGCCTTCTCCTCGACACCGGATTGCTGGGCGAAGTAGGCTTGCTGCAATGAGTCGCGCACCTCGCGAAGCGTCGGGAACAGCATGGAATAGCGCGGATAGACCATGTTGCTCACCCAGTTTTCCACCCAATAGGCATTGCGGTCGCTGAAGTTCAGCGCGTCGGCCCCTGGCGTGTCGTAGCATTCGGGCAAGCGGGTCATCGAGCAGTAAATGGGCGTATAAGCCACCATATTGCCGTCGTCGTTGCCAAACCAGAAGCAGCCACCCATCTGTCTTGGCAGCCATGAGCGCATCTGCGATACAAAGGTCCAGGCGGTCTGCTGCGTGGATGTAGGACGCTCGTTAAAGTATTTCTTGCCGTCGACAGTAAAGAACAGCGGCGTGGGACGGTAAGGCATCTGCCAGATGCCGCCACCGATGTCGGTAGAGTCAATCTCCATCGGCGTGCCCTCGTAGTGGTCGCGCATATCGTTCATTACGTCTTGTACGCTGACCTTCTTGTCAGGAACCACCCATAGCGGCATATCCTCGGCCTGCGGGTCTTTGCCCAGCGCCCACGGAAGATAGCGATCCATACCTTTGACGTGATGGTTAAAGAAGCTCCATACGCGGGCATCACAGATACGGCGTCCCGAAAAGTCGGGAGCGGCATAGGCCATCTTCCACGAGAAGTCCTCGTCGCGACCACTGAACCACCCCATCTTACGGGCATACTTGATGACGTTCTTCGAGTAGAGCACATTCTGCTTGTCCTTCAGCGGAAACTGTCCGATACGACTCTGGTTGGCATGTCCGCAGATAGCGTCGTCGGGGATGCGGCGAGCCACCCATACCACACGCTCTTTCGACTTCTGGCGGTCAGGGCCACAGCCTTGCATCTCGAGTATCCAGGCCTCATTGGGATCGCACAGGGTGAACGTCTCTCCCTCTGAGTAGTAGCCGTAGGTCTCGGCCAGCGTAGTCATTACGCCGACAGCCTCGCGAGCAGTCTTCGAGCGCTGCAGGGCGATATATATCAGCGACCCGTAGTCAATAACACCCGTCGAGTCGACCATCTCCTCGCGACCGCCATAGGTAGTCTCACCGATGGTTACCTGCCACTCGTTGATGTTGCCCACCACGTTATAGGTCTCAGCAGCTTCGGGTATCTCGCCCAGATACTTGTTGGTATCCCAGTCGTAGATTTTGCGCATGTCGCCCTGCTGATGGCGTGCGGCAGGATAGTGTGCCAGCTTCATAAACACACCGTACGAGTCGGCATTATACGAGCAGATCACCGAGCCGTCGACAGAAGCCTTCTTGCCTACAATAAAGTTGGTACAGGCCGAGGCATACAAGGCGGCCGTCAGCACCATAATCAGTAGTGTTATTCTTTGTTTCATCATTGTTGTTTTATTATTGCATGCAAAGTTACAAAAAATATCCGACCCCTGCAAATTTTACACTAAAAATCAATAAAAAAACAACGTCATTTTTAGCATTACAAGTAGAAGTCGCCCGTCAGCGACAGATAGCGCTCGTCGCCAATGGTTACCTGCTCCACCTGACGTTCGCAAGGGTGTTTCCTGAAGGCCAGCAGATAGCGGCGTACGGGCTTCTTGACGGTGGTACGCACACCACAGACCCTACTCGGAAAGAATCCTTGTATCGTCGCCTCGTCTTCCATACGCTGACGATAGTCGAAAGGCACCACCACCGACAACTCACCCTCGTCGTCCAGCAGTCGCCAGGCAGCCTGCATCAGTTCGGCATAGGTCAGCGTCGTAGCGTGACGGGCTACGCTACGCTGGGCATCCGGTGCCTTTAGCGAAGAGATGAAGAACGGCGGATTACACACTACCGCATCGTAACAGCCCTCATGCTGCTGTAGCGGTGCCTGCACCACCGTCACGCGGTCAGCAAAGGGCGAGCGACTGACGTTCATCCTCGCCTGCTCAGCGGCACCTTCGTCGATGTCAATAGCCGTCACGTGGCCGTCGGCATAGCGTTGCGCCAGCATCAACGCCACCACACCCGTTCCTGTCCCGGCATCCAACATCCGGCGCCCACCGTTGGCCCAGGCGCCCAGCAACACCCCGTCGGTACCCACCTTCATGGCGCACAGCTCCTGTTCTATGACAAACTGCTTGAATCGAAACATACTGCAAAGGTACGAATAAACGAGTGAAATGCAAAAGAAAAACGCTTTTTTCCTTTTCATTTCCGTTTTTTATCACTACCTTTGCCCACCGTAATGGAAAAAGTAATATTGGGCATTGACCCCGGAACGAACATCATGGGATATGGTGTGCTGAAGGTGGTCGACAACAAGGCAGAGATGGTGACCATGGGCGTCATAGACCTGCG
The DNA here is from genome assembly GCA_902760345.1 of uncultured Bacteroidales bacterium. Taxonomy (GTDB): domain Bacteria; phylum Bacteroidota; class Bacteroidia; order Bacteroidales; family Bacteroidaceae; genus Prevotella. The sequence continues at coordinate 49,683 of CACWFY010000011.1, forward strand.
AAAGTTTGGCGACGGATACTTGAAGCTGGGTCATATCTTCGAGCGCGTCACAGGCATCATCGAGGGCTACCTACCCGACGAGATGGCCGTTGAGGCACCATTCCTACAGAAGAACGTGCAGACCACCCTGAAGTTGGGGCGCGCACAGGGCACGGCCATTGCCGCAGCCATCCAGCGTGGTGTACCTGTCCACGAATATGCACCTATGAAAATCAAGATGGCTATCACAGGCAACGGAGCAGCCTCGAAAGAACAGGTGGCGGGGATGCTGCAACGCCTGTTGCGGTTCGACAAGGACGCCCTTAACAAGTTTATGGACGCTACCGACGCTCTCGCTGCTGCCTACTGCCATTACATGCAGATGAACCGTCCCGTCTCGCAGGTCAGCTACAAGGGCTGGAAAGATTTTGTGACCAAGAACCAGAGCCGCGTCAAGAAGCCCTGACATATTGAGTATTTTTACCCCAAAATCTTGCAATCTTGCAACCTTGCAACCTTGCAAGACGTGCTTCCGTAAGTTGAAAAGAAGTTCTAATTCTAATATAATATATATATTATATTATAATTAGGCAATACACCCGCCATATAGGGAAACGCATCTTGCAAGGTTGCAAGATTGCAAGATTGCAAGAAAGTGTGTACTTCCCTAGAAAAACACATCCAAACAAAAATATTCAAAAACTTTTACAAATATAATTTGGAGGGAAAGGTTATTTTTCGTACCTTCGCATTGTCATTCAGAGGAGTAACAGTCAACCCTGCTGATAGTCAGCGGTCCGGAACGAAGGGAGATGTAAGGAGGTCAGCGACGATGTGGCACAAGATGACCGACGATGTGGCACAAGATGGCCCTCGATGTGGCACAAGATGAAAGATAAACGCGCGAAAAGTTTGGTATGCTCATAAATAATTGTTACCTTTGCAGGCAAGTATGACAACAGGAAAAGTGACAGCCGTCGCAGGACGGAACGGTAGCGGAAAGACGCAGTATATCGAGCAGTTGCGACGCCAACTGGCCTCGGACAAGGTGAGGTATATCGCTTTTACCGACTCGTATGGCGTCAACGTCGACGGACAGTACTACCTGCAACTGCGCTGGAACCAGCACGACATCGACCACGAGACGCCCACCGTCGGTGAATTGCTGGAGAAAGCCTTCCTGATGGCTGGCGAGGACAGTGCCGACCGCCGCCAGCTGCGCGACCATCTGTACCGTCTGTTCCACATGGAGACGCTGCTGGACAAATACATCATCACGCTGTCGAGCGGCGAGCTGCGAAAGTTCCAGCTGACAAAGACGCTCTTTGCCAACCCTTCGCTGCTCATCATGGACAACCCCTTTATCGGCCTCGACGCCGAGACGCGCGACCAGCTGAAAGCGCTTCTGTACATGCTGGCCAACGAGCGCGACATGGAGATCATGCTCGTCATGTCGAAGACCGACGACATACCCGCGTTTGTCAGCGAAATAAAGTGGGTTGGAGAACAGCAGCCCGTACCGCCACACGTGCTGTCGGACGATAAGCGCAATGCCATACTGTCGCTGCCATATACCGACAACGACTACGACTGCCAACATGTCATAGACATGCGGAAGGTCACCATCCGCTACGGCGAGCGCACCATACTGAAAGACGTCGACTGGACCGTCAGAAACGGAGAACGATGGGCACTGTCAGGACAAAACGGCAGTGGAAAGTCGACACTCCTCTCGCTGGTATGTGCTGACAATCCGCAGAGCTACGCCTGCGACATCACCCTCTTCGACCGTCCGCGAGGCTCTGGCGAGACCATCTGGGACATCAAGCGACACATCGGCTACGTATCGCCCGAGATGCACCGCTCCTACAAGCGCAACCTGCCCGCCATACGTATCGTCGCCAGCGGACTGACCGACTCCATCGGACTGTATGTCGTACCCAAGCCACAAGACTACGACAAGTGTCGCTGGTGGATGGACATCTTCGGCATAGGACACCTGGCAGAACGTCCTTTCCTACAGCTGTCGAGTGGCGAGCAACGACTGGTGCTGCTGGCACGTGCCTTCGTCAAAGACCCGCAGCTGCTGATCCTCGACGAGCCCCTGCACGGACTGGACCTCTGGAACCGACGACTAGTCAAGGACATTATCGAGACTTTCTGCCAGCGCCGGGGCAAGACAGCCATCATTGTGACCCATTATCAAGAGGAGTTGCCCGACATTATCACGAATAAATTATACTTAAAGAAACAGATATGAAGAAACTGATTGTACTCCTGCTGCTGGCCATCAGCGCCACAGCATACAGCCAAGAGGCATACAGCGAACTGCGCCGCAAAGCCAGCGCTACCGTTAGTGACCCGAAGACCAATACGCTGGTCAGGCAAATCAGCCAGTTCAAGCTGGACGCGCTGAACTATATGGCCATCAAAATGCGCGAGCAAATGCCCGACTCTACGGCGGAATTCCTTGACAAGCAGGCCATCGCTATGGACAATTTCGTCAACTACTACGTAGAAAAACTCATCGAGTCGACCAAGAAGCCCAACGTCGACCAGGTGAACATGATCAAGATGTTCATGGACGCCAGCTACTCGAACCCACTGTTCAACGACAAAGACACAGAACTCGTACTGAGCTACTACAACCGCGCAGAGTGTCTGACACGCTTCTCGCTCGACACCGACTGGCGGCGGGCGGCAGCAGCCATCTACTATCTATATCATAAGTAAGGCCGCGCGGTTTGGCACGATGTTTGCAAAAAAGAGTGGTGTATGACAAGTCAATTCACGCCTAAGGTATCAGAGATTCTCGCATTTTCGCGCGAAGAGGCCAGCCGACTGGCAAGCCACAGCGTAGGTCCCGAGCACCTGCTACTGGGACTGATGCGCAGTAGGGAGGGACGCGTACTCAGCGTGTTCCAACGGCTGAACGTCAACCTGCAGTCGGTGAAAACGGAACTCGAGAATCGCGTGCGCGAAGATGAAATAGGAATGCCCATCACCACCAGCGAACTCGTGCTGAACGAAAAAGCCAGCAACATACTCAAGCTGGCCGTGCTGGAAGCACGCATCCAGCGCACCACCAGAGTAGACGAGCAACACCTGCTCCTGGCCATACTGCACGACAGGGTGGAGAATGGCGCCAAACAAGTATTGGAAATGAACAACATGAACTACGAAGACGTACTCACGCTGCTAAGCGTAAAGGACGGTGTCAAGGATACTGTCAAAGACGGCATCGGACTGCCCGACGAAGACTACGAGGAAGAAAAGCCCGCAAGTGCCAACGGCAATGCCGCCAACAACACACAAACGGCCACACAGGCCAAGACGAAGTCGAAAACGCCTGTGCTCGACAACTTCGGCATTGACCTGACCGAACGTGCCGCACAGGGAAAACTGGACCCCTGCGTAGGCCGCGAACGCGAGATACAGCGCGTACTGGAAATACTGGGTCGCCGCAAGAAAAACAACCCCATACTCATTGGCGAGCCGGGTGTGGGTAAAAGCGCCATCGTCGAAGGACTGGCTGAGATGATTGCCTCGCACCATTGCTCACCCGCCCTCTTCAACAAGTCTATCTACACGCTCGACATGACGGGTATTGTAGCCGGCACGAAATATCGTGGACAATTTGAAGAGCGCATGAAGATGCTGGTGAAAGAACTCGAACAGTCGCCCGACATTATTGTCTTCATCGACGAGATACACACACTCATCGGCGCTGGTAGTACACCAGGTAGCATGGATGCCGCCAACATACTGAAACCGGCACTGGCACGAGGCACCATCAAATGCATAGGCGCCACGACGCTCGACGAATACCGTAATAGCATTGAAAAGGACGGAGCATTGGAACGCCGATTCCAGAAAGTGCTTGTAGAACCGACCACCAACGAAGAAACACTCGAGATACTGCGTAACATCCGCGGACGCTACGAGTATCACCACCACGTCAACTATACAGACGAGGCCCTGGAAGCCTGCGTGCGACTCACCGACCGCTACGTCACCGACCGCTTCATGCCTGACAAGGCCATCGACGCCCTCGACGAGACGGGCTCGCGCGTACATCTGCAGACAGCCATCATACCACCTGAAATCAGAGACAAGGAAGCCGAGATAAAAGCCATCAAGGAAAAGAAAACAAAAGCCGTCGGCAATCAAGACTACGAACTGGCCGCAAGCTATCGCGACCGCCAGACCGTATTGGAACAGGAGTTGCAGGAGCTGAACCGCAAATGGCTGGAAGGTGAGGAAGAGGTCAGGCAGACCGTCACCGCCGAACAGGTGACCGAAGTGGTGTCATACATGACGGGAATACCCGTTCAGCGTATGGCTCAGGAAGAAGGCGTCAGACTGAAAGGAATGGCCAACGAACTCAAGGCACACGTCATTGCGCAAGACAAGGCCATCGACAAAATGGTGAAGGCCATACAGCGTAATCGTGTAGGTCTGAAAGACCCCAACCACCCCATCGGTGCCTTTATGTTCCTGGGACCGACAGGCGTCGGAAAAACCTATCTGGCCAAGAAACTCGCAGAATTTATGTTTGGCTCCAGCGACGCCCTGATACGTGTCGACATGAGCGAATATACTGAGGCGTTCAATGTGTCGCGCCTGATTGGTGCGCCTCCAGGATATGTGGGCTACGAAGAAGGCGGACAACTGACGGAGCGTGTACGTCGCCATCCCTACTCCATCGTCTTGCTCGACGAGATAGAGAAGGCTCACGGCAACGTATTCAATCTGTTACTGCAGGTACTGGACGAAGGACGACTGACCGACGGCAACGGACGCTTTGTGGACTTCCGCAATACCGTCATCATTATGACCTCGAACGCAGGAACGCGTCAATTGAAAGAATTTGGTCGAGGAGTAGGCTTCAGCGCCACATCATCATCGGCACTGGCTCTGAATGAGCAGGACAAGGAACACGCACGACAGATTGTACAGAAGGCCCTTTCCAAGCAGTTCTCACCAGAGTTCCTGAACCGCCTCGACGAAATCATCACCTTCGACCAGCTGGATTTGGACGCCATCAAACGGATTATCGACGTAGAACTGCAGGCACTCTACAAGCGAATAGCAGAACTGGGCTACGAGGTTAACCTCAGCGACGAGGCTAAGGCTTTTGTTGCCGAAAAGGGCTATGATGTACAGTTTGGAGCACGTCCGCTAAAACGAGCCATACAGTCGTATATCGAAGATGGTATCTCGGAATTGATCGTCAACGGAGAACTGCCACCCAAGGGCACTATATATATAAATAAGGTGGAAGGAAAAGACGAGTTATCATTTTCTCTTGATTTAAATCAATTAAGTAACAAAACGTAAGCGTTTTCGTAATTTTTCTGTCGAATTGTTTGGTGATTCAGAGTTTTTGCTGTAATTTTGTACCCGAAATAAGAAAATCAATCCATTTTCAATAGTACAAGTAACTCTTAAAACGTAAAAAGATTATGAATGCAGCAAAAGTTGTAGAAGATCTGAAACAGAGATTTCCCAATGAGCCGGAGTACATCCAGGCAGTGAGCCAAGTTCTTCCCACCATCGAGGAGGAGTACAACAAGCACCCCGAGTTTGAGAAGGCCAACCTGATTGAGCGCCTTTGCATCCCCGATCGTGTTTGCGAGTTCCGTATCACTTGGACTGACGACAAAGGTAACGTACAGACCAACATGGGTTATCGCATTCAGCACAACAACGCCATTGGCCCGTACAAAGGAGGTCTCCGCTATCACAAGAGCGTTAACCTGGGTATCCTGAAGTTCCTCGCCTTCGAGCAGACCTTCAAGAACTCACTGACAACCCTGCCCATGGGTGGTGCCAAGGGTGGTTCAGACTTCTCTCCCCGTGGTAAGAGCGACGCTGAGGTAATGCGTTTCTGCCAGGCATTCATGAACGAACTCTATCGCGTAATCGGTCCTGACGAGGACGTTCCCGCTGGTGATATCGGTGTTGGTGGCCGTGAGGTTGGCTATCTGTTCGGACAGTACAAGAAGCTCACTCACCAGTTCCAGGGTGTATTGACCGGTAAGGGTCTTTCTTTCGGTGGTTCACTCATCCGTCCTGAGGCTACTGGTTACGGTTGCGTATATTTCCTGACCTCTATGCTCGCTACTCGCGGCATTGACCTGAAGGGTAAGAAGGTGCTGATTTCTGGTTCGGGTAATGTTGCTCAGTATGCTACTGAGAAGTGCCTGCAGCTGGGTGCTATCCCCTTGACGCTCTCTGACTCAGACGGTTACATCTACGACCCAGACGGAATCGACTTCGACAAGCTGGCTTATGTGAAGGAGCTGAAGAACGTTGAGCGCGGACGTATCAAGGAGTATGCTGAGGAGTATCCTAACGCTGTATATCACGCTGGTGAGCGTCCCTGGCACGAAAAGGCCGATATCGCTCTGCCTTGCGCTACTCAGAACGAGATCAACGGCGAACAGGCTCAGGCCCTGATTGACAACGGTGTAATTGCTGTTGCTGAGGGTGCTAACATGCCTTCACTGCCTGAGGCTATCAAGATCTTCCAGGATGCTAAGATTCTCTATGCTCCCGGTAAGGCTTCTAACGCTGGTGGTGTATCAGTATCTGGTCTTGAGATGTCACAGAACTCTGAGCGTCTGAGCTGGACTGCCAAGGAGGTTGACGACTATCTGAAGCGCATCATGAACGACATTCACGAGAACTGCGTGAAGTATGGTACTCAGGCTGATGGCTACATCAACTATGTGAAGGGTGCTAACGTAGCCGGCTTCATGAAGGTGGCTAATGCTATGATGGCTCAGGGCATCGTGTAAAACCAACACAAAACATAAAAATAATCCAAGGTGCGATTTTCTTTCTAGGAATCGCACCTTTCTTATATTTTTTTTGTAATTTTGCAAGCAAAATTCAAAAATACAAGAAAATATGCTTACACTTAAACTCATTACTGAGGAAACCGAACGCGTGATTCGCGGACTGGAGAAGAAACACTTTAAGGGTGCCCGTGAGGCTATCGACGAAGTATTGGCTGTTGACAAGCGCCGTCGTGAGGCCCAGCAGCAGTTGGACAAGAACCTGAGCGAGGCCAAGAAAATGGCTGCCCAGATTGGTGGATTGATGAAAGAAGGCAAGCGCGACGAGGCAGAGGCCATCAAGTCGCAGGTCTCTGCCATGAAGGAAACCAACAAGCAACTGGAGGAAACGATGAATCAGTCACAGGAGGAGATGACCCGTCTGCTTTGTCAGATTCCAAACATCCCCTATGACGAAGTTCCCGAAGGTGCTGCTGCAGAAGATAACCGCGTGGTGAAGTCAAACCTGAAGGAGTGTACAGAGACAGATACCGTAGGCAACTGGGATGTGAACCCCTCGCTGGGTATTCCCAATCCCCTGCCCCACTGGGAACTGGCCAAGAAGTACAACCTCATCGACTTTGACCTCGGTGTGAAGATCACGGGTGCCGGATTCCCCGTTTACATCGGCAAGGGTGCGCGTCTGCAGCGTGCGCTGATTAACTTCTTCCTCGACGAGGCCCGCAAGAGTGGCTATACCGAGATTATGCCGCCGACAGTAGTGAATGCTGCTTCTGGTTACGGTACGGGTCAGCTGCCCGATAAGGAAGGGCAGATGTACCATTGCGAGGTCGACGACTTCTATCTGATTCCCACCGCTGAGGTGCCTGTGACGAATATCTATCGTGACGTCATCCTCGACGAGAGTCAGTTGCCCATCAAGAACTGCGCCTATACAGAGTGTTTCCGTCGTGAAGCAGGTTCGTATGGTAAGGATGTGCGTGGTCTAAACCGTCTGCACGAGTTCTCAAAGATTGAGATTGTACGCATCGACAAGCCTGAGCACTCAAAGGAGAGCCACAAAGAGATGTTGCAGCATGTCGAAGGCCTGCTGAAGAAGCTGGAGCTGCCCTATCGCATTCTGCTGCTTTGTGGTGGCGACCAGTCGTTCACGTCGTCCATCTGCTATGACTTCGAAGTCTATTCTGAGGCTCAAGGCCGTTGGCTCGAGGTTTCGTCAGTATCAAACTTCGACACCTATCAGGCCAACCGTCTGAAGTGCCGTTATCGCAATGCAGAGACTAAGAAGACAGAACTCTGCCACACGCTGAACGGCTCTGCGCTGGCTCTGCCACGTATCGTTGCTGCTCTGCTGGAAAATAATCAGACAGAGAACGGCATCAAGATTCCTGCAGCCCTCGTACCTTACATGGGTTGCGACATGATTGACTAATCAACGCAAACTAAGCAAATATGAACAAGATTGTAAGAAAAGAGCAATTCTCAGAGAAAGTTTTTCTGTTTGAGATTGAAGCTCCGCTGATTGCGAAGAGCCGTAAGGCAGGTAACTTCGTGATTGTGCGTGTTGACAAGAAAGGTGAACGCATGCCGCTGACCATCGCTGGTGCCGATATCGACAAAGGTACCATTACGCTGGTAGTTCAGATGGTAGGTCTTTCGTCAAAGAAACTGTGTGCACTTGGTGAGGGTGAGTTTGTGGCCGATGTCGTAGGACCCCTGGGCAATCCCACTAAGATTGAGAACTATGGTACTGTAGTATGTGCCGGTGGTGGACTGGGCGTAGCTCCCATGCTGCCCATCATTCAGGCACTGAAGGCTGCAGGCAATCGCGTACTCTCCGTGATGGCTGGCCGCTCTAAGGACCTGATTATCCTTGAGGATAAGGTGCGTGAGTCGTCTGACGAGGTCATCATTATGACTGATGACGGCAGCTACGGCGAAAAGGGCGTCGTAACCGTCGGTATTGAGAAATTCGTTGAACAGGAGCATGTCGACAAAATCTTCGCCATTGGTCCTCCCATCATGATGAAATTCTCGAACCTCACCGCACAGAAACATAATATCCCCTGCGAAGTCAGCCTGAACACCATCATGGTTGATGGTACGGGTATGTGTGGCGCTTGTCGTCTGACTATTGGTGGCAAAACGAAGTTCGTCTGTATCGACGGTCCTGAATTCGACGGAGCGCTCGTCGACTGGGACGAGATGTTCAAGCGCATGGGAACCTTCAAGCGCGAGGAACAGGAAGAGCTGGCTCACTACGAGGAGCACCTGGCAAGCAGTAGTGTGCTCGACGGTTCTCCCGTCGAAAAGACCACCGACGTCGTGATGGACGACGCCCCCACCAACGACACCATCGAGGTGCTGACCGATCGTGATGCTGAGTGGCGTAAGGAGCTCCGTGCTTCCATGAAACCCAAGGAGCGAACACAGATTCAGCGTGTCATCATGCCTGAGCTCGACCCCGTCTATCGTGCAACGACCCGTACGGAGGAAGTAAATATCGGACTCACCAAAGAGATGGCAATGACAGAGGCCAAGCGTTGTCTCGACTGTGCCAAGCCTACTTGTGTCGAAGGCTGTCCTGTCAATATCAACATCCCGTCGTTCGTCAAGAATATCGAGCGTGGTCAGTTCCTGGCGGCTGCCAAGGTACTGAAGAACACTTCTGCCCTACCCGCTGTCTGTGGTCGTGTCTGTCCGCAGGAGAAGCAGTGCGAGAGCAAGTGTATCCACCTCAAGATGAACGAGCCCGCTGTGGCTATCGGCTATCTGGAGCGTTTCGCTGCCGACTTCGAGCGCGAGAGCGGCAACATCTCTCTGCCAGAGATTGCACCTTCCAACGGCATCAAGATTGCCGTCGTGGGTTCAGGTCCTGCAGGTCTGAGTTTTGCTGGCGATATGGTGAAGAAAGGCTACGACGTGTATGTCTTCGAGGCTCTGCACGAAATCGGTGGTGTGCTGAAGTATGGTATCCCCGAGTTCCGTCTGCCTAACAAGATTGTCGACGTCGAGATCGAGAACCTCGCCAAGATGGGTGTGCACTTCCAGACCGACGTTATCGTGGGTAAGACCATCAGCGTAGAACAGCTGGAGGCACAAGGCTTCAAGGGCATTTTCGTAGGCTCTGGCGCCGGTCTGCCCAACTTCATGAATATTCCTGGCGAGAACAGCATCAACATCATGTCGTCGAACGAGTATCTCACTCGTGTCAACCTGATGGACGCTGCCAACCCAACCACTGACACCCCGCTGAACCCTGCCAAGAGCGTGCTCGTCGTGGGTGGTGGAAACACCGCTATGGACTCTTGTCGTACAGCCAAGCGTCTGGGCGCTGAGGTCACCCTCGTCTACCGTCGTTCTGAGGTGGAAATGCCCGCTCGTCTCGAGGAGGTGAAACACGCCAAGGAGGAAGGCATCAACTTCCTGACACTCCACAATCCTATCGAGTATATTGCCGACGAGGCTGGTGCTGTCAAGCAGGCCGTGCTGCAGGTAATGGAGCTGGGTGAGCCTGATGCTTCTGGCCGTCGTAGTCCTGTACCCGTAGAGGGCAAGACCGTCACACTCGACGTCGACCAGGTCATCGTGGCTGTTGGCGTATCACCCAACCCGCTGGTTCCCAAGTCTATCGAGGGCTTGGAGCTGGGTCGCAAGAACACCATCGCCGTCTCTGAGGAGATGCAGTCGTCGCGCAAGGAAATCTTCGCTGGTGGCGACATCGTGCGTGGTGGTGCAACGGTGATTCTCGCTATGGGCGATGGTCGTCGTGCCGCACAGAACATGGATGAATACCTCCAGAACAAATAGTGTGCTTTGTGGCTCTCCCGCAAAGATTGAATTATGAACGGACTCTATACCATCTTACTGCTCATACTAAGCAACGTCTTTATGACGCTCGCTTGGTATGGGCATTTAAAATTACAGGAGTCGGGCACCAGCAGCAACTGGCCACTCATAGGCGTTATCGCCTTCTCATGGGGTATTGCTTTCTTTGAGTATTGCTGTCAGGTGCCTGCCAACCGTCTGGGATTTGTAGATAACGGCGGTCCATTCAACCTCATTCAGCTGAAGGTGATTCAAGAGTGTATCTCGCTGGCCGTTTTCTGCATCATCGCCAACATCTTGTTCCAAGGCACACACCTGCATTGGAACCATATCGTGGCATTCTTCCTGATTATCTGTGCCGTCTATTTGGTGTTTATGAAATAACTTTATATGACACTCGACGAACGACTCTGGAAGTCATTCAACAAAGCGCTGGGCCAGTTCCAGCTGATCGACGAGGACGACAAAATCCTCGTCGGCTTGTCTGGTGGCAAAGACTCGCTATGCCTGTTGGAGTTCCTGGCACGCCGTTCCAAAATCCGTGTCCCCCACTTCACCGTCGAAGCCCTGCACGTCCGCATAGAAAATATCCAATACGAGACAGATACCACCTACCTCCAACACTTCTGCGACAGCCTCGGCGTACCCCTCCACATCATCACCACCAGCTTCACCACCAGTTTCGCCACTACTCCCGTCGCTTCTCCGACGGGTAAGAAGCCCGCCTGCTTCCTCTGTTCCTGGCAACGTCGCAAACAGCTCTTCAACCTCGCACAGGAGCTCGGATGCACCAAGATAGCCCTCGGCCACCATCAGGACGACATCCTCCACACGGCACTCATGAACCTGACGTTCCAAGGCCAACTCTCAACGATGCCTGCCAAACTGAAAATGAGGAAGATGCCGCTGACCATCATCCGACCACTCTGCCTCTGCCAGGAAGCCGACATACGCCAATATGCCGAGAGCCGGCATTACGAGAAACAACTGAAAACCTGCCCATACGAGAAAGACACGAACCGTACCGCCATACAAGAACTGCTTGAACACATGCAGCAGTTGAATCCAGAGGCTCGTTACAGCCTTTGGCACGCACTTGAACAGGCAGGAAAGCTGACAGAGTATTAAAATACTTTAATTCTTAGCACCAAACTGCTAACTCATTCTATTTATTTCGTATCTTTGCGTATGATAACCAATTGTTGCCGATGAAAATACGCATTCTCTATATCCTGATTTCCCTGACTTTGGCACTACCCGTTGGTGCACAGAAGCGGAAGACGGCACGTCCCGTCTTGTCGCCGGAAGAACAGGCGCTATTGGAGAAACGGCAACGCATGATGGCTACCACACAGAAAGTGATGTTCATTGACAGCCTGGTTGTCGACAAGCAGGACTTCTTCAGCCACTATATGCTCAGCGCTGAAACGGGCAGCATCCGGCCAGGCAGCGCGTTCTTTCACGACACACGCCTCAAGGACTGCGTGGCATACCTCAACGAGATGGGCAACAAGTGCTTCTTCTCGCATCACGACAACGATTCCACCAGCAATCTATACTATATCGAGGCCGACAATAAGGACTGGTCACGGCCGGAATTGGTGCCAGGTCTTAATCCCGACAATCAGTTCCGTCTGGTCAATTATCCCTACCTGACCGACGACGGTGAGACGCTGTTCTTTGCTGCTGTAGGTGACGACGGTATCGGCGGCTACGACATCTACGAGACGACCTACGACGAAGAGGCCCGACAGTTTCTGCGTCCCGTCAACATCGGCATGCCGTTCAACTCCGAAGCCGACGACTACATGTATGTCATCGACGAATACAACCAGCTCGGATGGTTCGCCACCAATCGCAACCAGCCTGAAGACAAGGTCTGCATCTACGTCTTCGTGCCCTCTCACACCAGACAGATATACAGCCAGGAGGACTACGAACCCGAAGAGATAGAGAGCTTCTCCAGGATTGCCAGCATCAAAGACACCTGGGACGACCAACAGCGCTACAACGAAGCCATCCAACGGCTCCATCAGCTTTCGGCCAGTCGTCAGCAGCAAGACCCTGAGCACTTTTTTCGCTTTGCCATCAACGACGATCTGGTCTACCGGCAACTGTCAGACTTCAAGCTCAAGGAAAACCAAGAGCGCTACAAGCAGCTCTCCACGCTGCAGAATCGCCAGAACACCATGAGCCAACAGCTCGACAGTTCACGCGACTACTATGCTGCCGCGTCTGCCGACAACCGCCAGAAGCTGGCCGACGACATCACCAACCAGGAGCGAGAGCTGCTATTACTCCAGCAACGTATCAAGAGTATAGAGAAAACCATTCGAAATACAGAAAACATTTTCCTAACTAAAAACAAATAATACTATGGCAAAAAAACATTTTCCTGAATCAGAGTTAATTATCAATGGTGATGGTTCTTGCTTCCATCTTCATCTGAAACCCGAGTTCCTGGCCGACAAGGTGATTCTCGTGGGCGACCCCGCTCGTGTCAACACCGTAGCTGCCCACTTCGACTCTATCGAGCACGAGGTGTCAAGCCGTGAGTTCCATACCATCACGGGTATGTACAAAGGCAAGCGCATCACCGCCCAGTCACATGGTATCGGATGCGACAACATCGACATCGTGGTCAACGAGCTCGACACACTGGCCAACATCGACTACAACACCCGCGAGGAGAAGCCAGAGCACCGCGCCCTGACGATGGTACGCATCGGCACCTGCGGCGGCTTGCAGCCCTTCACACCCACCGGCTCGTTCATCGCCTCTGTCAAGAGCATCGGCTTCGACGGCCTGCTCAACTTCTATGCCGGACGCAACGACGTCTGCGACCTGAAGATGGAGGAAGTCTTCAAGAAACACATGGACTGGAACCCCATCAAGGGCGCTCCATACGTTGCCGTTGCCGATCAGGAGCTCATCAACCGCATTGCTGCCGACGATATGGTCAAGGGTTACACCGTAGCCTGTGGCGGCTTCTATGGTCCTCAGGGCCGTCAGCTGCGTGCTGCCGTGGGCGATCCCGAACAGAACAAGAAGATCGAGTCCTTCGAGTATGAAGGCATGAAGATCTGCAACTTCGAGATGGAGTCATCAGCCCTCGCCGGTCTCGCCTCACTGCTGGGTCACCACGCCATGACCTGCTGTATGGTCATTGCCAACCGCTATGCCCAGAAGATGAATACCGACTACAAGAGCTCTATCGACACCATTATCCAAAAAGTGCTCGACCGCATCTAAATGAACGAAACAATCTGCGCATTAGCCACCGCACCAGGTGGCGCTATCGGAATCATAAGAATCTCAGGAACCCAGTCTCTTGAGATTCTTTCCCGTATATTCTCCAAGGATGTGACAGACGTCCCGCCTAACACCATCCACTACGGACACGTTGCCGACATCGACGAGGTATTAGTGTCTGTTTTTAAGGCTCCACACTCTTATACCGGTGAAGACAGCGCAGAGATTTCCTGTCACGGTTCGCGCTATATATTAAATAAGGTGTTGGAACTGCTGATAGCCAATGGGTGCCGACAGGCACAGCCTGGCGAATTTACACAGCGCGCCTTCCTCAACGGCAAGCTTGACCTCTCACAGGCAGAAGCCGTTGCCGACCTCATTGCATCCTCCAATCGCGCCACCCACCAGATGGCCATGAGCCAATTGCGCGGAGACTTCTCGTCTGAACTCTCCCGACTGCGCGACCAACTGCTGAAGCTCACTTCACTATTAGAGTTAGAGCTCGACTTCTCCGACCACGAAGACCTTGAATTTGCCGACCGTAGCGAACTCACAAGTATTGCGAAAGAAATTGACAAACGAATCACTCATCTCGCCCATTCCTTCGAAACTGGACAAGCACTCAAACAAGGCATCCCCGTAGCCATTGTCGGCAAGACCAACGTCGGCAAATCGACGCTACTCAACCGCCTGCTTCATGAAGATCGCGCCATCGTCAGCGACGTCCATGGCACCACGCGCGACACCATCGAAGACACCATTGATATTAATGATGTCACCTTCCGTTTTATCGACACCGCAGGCATCCGTCAGACCACCGACAAGGTCGAACAGATAGGTATCGAGCGTACTTTTGCCTCCATTCAGAAGGCCCGCATCATCATCTGGATGATTGACAAAGAGCCCTCACAAGAAGAATTAATAAAAATTAGTAACATTACTGAAAACAAGCGTCTTATCGTCGTAAGAAACAAAATAGATAAAGTAGAAAACAAACCATTTGCATTAGTTAAAATTCCTTTAATCGAGATTTCTGCCAAGCATGGCGACCATCTCGCCGACCTAGAGCAGGCCATCTTCCAAGCTGCCGACATTCCCACACTCTCCGACACCGACATTATCGTCACCAACGTCCGCCACTACGACGCCCTTTGTCGTGCCGGCCACTCCCTGACCCGCGTCCTCGAAGGTCTCCAGACGGGTCTTAGCGGTGACCTCCTTTCCGAAGACCTTCGCCAAGTCCTTGACACCCTTGCCGAGATTACCGGCGGACAAATCACCACCCACGAAGTGTTAGGAAATATCTTTAAAAATTTCTGCGTGGGAAAATAGAATACGATTAACGGTCATCACTCGATATTACAAGATATGACATAAATCGTTTATTTCCAAGCAATTCCACACTCGCAATATCATCAGCGTTAATCGCGTTTGGGAAAATCCCAACGTTGGCACATGCTCACTCAATGTCTCCGACTGGCACGCATTGGACACCATTGGATTGCTAACCGATGTCTCACCTTGGCACACGTTGGACACATTTGGACACATTTAGACAGACTTGGACAGAAAACAGGTGTAATAACATACAAAAATAGGATATATGGAAATAGTTAAGAAATGCGAATGGTGTCACAAAACATTCATTGGTCAGATGGTCACTGCAAGGTTTTGCAGCAGTAAATGCTGTGATCAAGCATACAGGTACAAGAGGAAGGTGCAGTCAGGCAAGTACACTCCTGCCGATAGCAATATCGATTTGAGTACCTTATCACGAAGAGTTGATGAGCGGAAGCACTTCAATGACACGCTGAAGGATAAACAGTTTCTTTCTCCCTCAGAGGCAGCAAAGCTTCTGGGTGTTTGCCGAAGTACAATCTACAACTATCTTGCGCTACAAGAATTAAGGGCAAAGCAGTTTCGAGGAAAGACTATTATCAGAAGGAGTGACATTGAAAAACTCTTCGATGAAGCCCCATCTTATAAGAAGCGAGGCAACATCCAAAAGGGAAAGAAAAATCAAAATGACTATTATTCCCTTAAGGAAATGATGGAGAAATTCAAAATCAGCAAACGGACGGTATTCCGTAGATGTGAACAGTTCGGTATTCCTCAAATCATTGAAGGAAGAAGAACTTTCTGGAAGAAGACTGACGTTGACGTGCATTTCGCAGAGTTGCTTGTGCAATATGACTTGAAAGACTGGTATAATGCACAGCAAATAGAGGACATATACGGCATGAAATGTGCTGCACTCAAGAAGTATGCCCTTCGTCATAATGTGCCACGAATCCAGTTTCAGAACATCACCTATTACTCGAAAAGCCATATTGATAATCTCAAACGACTTGCCAAGATTTCTGATGGCAACTATTACACCGTTCAGGATATTGTCAAAAGCAGCAGTTTCTCAACATCCCAAGTACGCTACTATGTCAAGAACGAAAAGCTAAGTGTGAAAAGAGTCAACGGACTACTGCTTATATTGAAGGCTGACTGGGATGCTTTCGTGAAAAGATACCAGGCAAGCCATCTCTCTGAAGCACCCAAGCCACAAGAACCCAATCCTTTCTACACCATTGATGAAATTATTGAGAAGTACAAGGTCAAGGAAACGACCATCTATCGCATTGCCAAAGCGCAGAACATAGATGTCTTTACTATCGGGGATAAGAAATGCTTCCCCAAGACTGGCATCGACAACTATTTCATCAAGGACAATCCCACCCCAGAACTGACAGAATGGTACTCCAGCGAAGAAATCCAATTGAAATACAACATGACTTACAAGCAAGTCACGACTTTCGTCTGCAAGCATCATATCCCTCGAAAGTATGTCGGCACAAAGCCCTACTACTCCAAACTGCATGTTGATAAGGAGAAGAACATTCTTCAACCAGAAGACGATTTCAAGACCGTTGAGGAACTAATGTCTATGTATCAGATGACTGTCCATCAGGTAAGAGAGGTTATCCGCTTCTATCATGTGCCAAAGAAGAGGTGTGGCAAGTTCATCAAACTCAGTTTACATGATTTCAACCGTATCATCGAGGAGCGGAAGCAAGGTATTGTACCGGCTAAATGTGATGAGTTGCCAACAGATCCATCCTAAAATCCAGTTTATTGTAAGTTTATGGCGGTATAAGGATATACTGACGATACACTCCCTAATTTTGCAGCCAGATTTTCAAAATAGAAGTATAACGCATTAAAAATTCGCCAGGCAAAGCTCAAAAACGGCATGATTTCACTCTATTTGGATTACTACCCTGCAATCCGCAATCCCAAGACGATGAAAATGTCTCGACGCGAGTATCTTGGAATCTACATCTATGCCAACCCTCAGAACCAGATGGAGGCTGATTTTAACAAGGACATGTGCATGAAAGCAGAAGGTATTCGCTGCATGCGTGTGCAGTCTCTCATTAACGAACAGTTTGGATTTCTCGACAAGACAAAACAAAAGGCTGATTTCCTTGCATACTTCAAGGAGAAATGCAGAGTGAAGCACGACAGATGGGGTATTGTGTACAAGCATTTCTCCAAGTACGTCAACGGGAAATGCACTTTTGGACAAGTTACTGTCGAGCTATGCCGTGGGTTCCGTGAGTATCTTCTCAATGTACATCAGCTGAAGCACACCAAACAGGTGCTAAGTCAGAATTCCGCCGCCAGTTACTATTCCACCTTCAGAGAACTGTTATATCTAGCCTACAGGGAGAAGTGGCTCAATGAGAATATCAGCGAGTATCTTGACAAGATTGACACGCTTGATACACGCAAGGAATCGCTTACTCTTGATGAGTTGAAGAAGTTGAATCAGACACCATGCAAAATTCCCACAGTAAAACAGGCTACACTGTTTGCGGGTTTGACAGGCTTACGTATTAGTGACGTTCTAAGACTGAAGTGGGAAAATCTTCGTATTGGTAACGATGGTGGTTATGTAATCCAGTATCGCATCAAGAAAACTGGTGCCGAAGAAACTCTTCCTATTAGCAATGAAGCCTATGAGCTTTGCGGTGAACGCAGTACGGGTACGGTGTTCAAAAAACTCAGCTACAGTATTGTAAGCTATACTTTGAAGGAATGGGTAAAGGCAGCTGGCATAAACAAGCACATCACCTTCCACTGCTTGCGTCGCACTTTTGCCTCCCTTGAAGTAAGTATGGGTACCAGCATCTATACCGTTTCAAAGATGCTTGGCCATAAGAATGTGGCAACAACACAGATATATGCAGACGTGAACGATGCCAACAAGCGTAAGGCTTCTGAACTCATTTCTTTGAAGTAAAAGTCCATAGAATATCATTAGGAACCAGGCCCTATCATTCATTGTTTAAGTGACTTATGCAATGAATGGTAAGGTTTGTCGTTCCGTATTGAAAAGTTTATTTTTAGCACAAATCATTACTCGTTATCACTAAAAAGTAGTACCTTTGCATCCACTTTTCAGGATAACAAGTTATGAGTATAGACGAATATTTCCACAAGACACTATTTGCAAGCACCATTATTATAGGGCCTGCTCTGACAATGACACTTCCTTTTGTTTACTGGGTTCAGTACAAAGATATGTTGTTGTTCCCCAGTCTTATCTACTATGTAACAGCAACTGGTAGTATGTCTGCCTTACTTTATTTCTTTCTATATGTTATACCAGGCAACAAGGTTAAACTAATGGGAAAGAATAAGTCTCCCAAACAAATACTCCTTCTACCTCCACCCAAAACACATGTAGAAGATAGTAAGACCAAAAAAGAGGCTAATACAGAAGAATCTGATATAGTAGATCCTATTATATATAATAAGGTGGAAGATACATCACTTGCTCTTTCCCCTTCTGTTCCCAATGCTATTAGTCTAGCCAAACAAGAAGAGACTAAAATGTATAAGAGGTTCTATCTCGCCTACATAGAGAATTATGTTAGAAAATACCTACACGAAGAGGATGCACAAATAGTTTTAGATGATATATACCTTGCCATTGATAACCGAGCATTGGATCTGATAACAGAAGGCTACAAATACCGCCTTCCATTTGAAGTAAAGGCTACGTCAGACTTCTCAGGTCTTACTACAGAAGACTTATGTCATATAGGCTTCGTTGTGAAGTTTTTCCTCAAGAAGCGTAACAACTATGGGGCAGCTTTCATAAAAGAAGTATTCCCCCATCAGCTGAAAGACGTAGAACTTAGTACCCTTGAAGTAAAGTTGGCCTCAAACGAATCCCCGAATAAACACATACCTATTCCAGAGGTATGCTGGCCAGAACATGGCAGTTTACCAAAGAAATATAACGGCCAAATCACAGAAGAACTAATCGGAAAAGTATAAACGATAATCACTGGGAATAAGCTTAATAGTATAGTTTATTCCCAGTTTATTTTAGTTTATAGCGGTATAAGGATATACCATTGATAAACCCTGTTCCTTTGCGGCGATGTTCCACTAAAGGGACAGGATTTTATAATGATAGAAGAACAAATACAAAATCTGACAGAGAAAGTCAATCAGCTTACACAACTCGTTTATGAGTTGTCGAAAGCGATTACTCCATGTGAGCAATCATCAGTATCTAACCACCATGTCCTCACTGACATTGAAGGAGCCATGCGTATTACTGGCAAGGCAAAGCCCACCATCTATGCCAACGCCCGTAAAGGTATCATCCCTCACTATAAAAGAGGTAACAAGCTATACTTCTACGAGGATGAACTTTACCAATGGATTGAAGGTGGCAGGCAGAACTGCTATGGTATAAACTCCGAAGAAATGCTCAAAGAGATTCGGCAGGGGATTCACCACTTGCCAAGTTCTAACCGCTAATCATCTGGTATATGATTAACAAACAATGTTTACCCTTTGAATGCTTGCAGGTGGAGATTCAAGGCATTATCAAAAACTTCGCGGAAGTATACCAGTGTGATACTGACATCATCGTTTCAACCATCTATGCCATTGTGAGTATTGCCGTCAACAAGTCCATCAAACTGTTTGACGGCAAATACACCAACTATCCCTCTATGTGGATATGTCACGTGGCTCCAAGCGGTAGCAACAAGAGTGCGCCAGTGAAGATGCTATTCAAGCCAATCAACGAACTAAATGAGGAAGCGGTGGTGGCTTACTATGAAGAACTTCGACATACAGACAAGGACGATAGCAACAAGCCTAAGCCTATCTGTAAGAAACTGTCACTAACCGACACTACCCCCGAAGCTATTTACAAGGCACTTTCCTTTATGCCGCAGATGGTTTATCGTGATGAGATAAAGGGCATGATTGATGACTTCGACCGCTATAATCGTAGCGGTATCATCAGCAATATGCTCTCCATCTGGGATAGTACCAGCTTCTGCATCGACCGTAAGACGGAAGACCCAACCTTCATCCGAGAGCCATTCTTGGAAATACTTGGTGGTATTCAACCTGGGCTACTGAAGTCAACATTCGGTAATCCGCAGTTGATGATTAGTGGATTTAACCAACGCATTCTTTTTGTCTATCCCGATAAGGTTCCTGTCACCTACTATTCTGATATGCAACTCAATGAAGCCATTATGCCCTATTGGACGGATTTCGTGAGAAAGCTAATGACGTTGGAGCCTACTACGCTGACCCTCTCCTCTGAGGCCAAAGATTACTATTGCACTTATTATAACATGCTGCAAGACAAAAAAGCCTCTGCCGATGACTATATGCAGTACGTCTACAGCAAGTTGCAAATTATCATCCTACGCTGGTCTATCGTTACTCACCTGCTATGGGAGAAATCTTTCGAATACTATCGCAAAGACACTATCTCAGGTGATGAAATGTTACAAGCTATTCAGTGTATGAACTACTTTGAGAGTGCAGCAGAGAAGGTCTATCATGAGATTAGTGGAGGAATGTATCAGGGTTCTATGGTGGTGAGGTGAATCTACAGAAATTGGCAGACGCACTTGGTTGTTCTCGTCAATACGTAAGCAAGACAGTCAACAAGAAAGACCTAAGTTGACAGGTTGCGCATTTTTTTGAAGTTATGCACTGGTTATCAATAACATACACAAGAAAAGACCGCAACCTCGCAACCTTTGCGACGATAATGGCTGGCAGAAGCCCTCCGCAGGAGTCCTCTGCCACTCTTCCTTAGAAGGGTGGTAGCCCACTAGCACCCTAAAGAGTGCAATGGGCTCAGTGAAGCATTCCCTAAGAACCTTTCCACAAGGGCTTCGCCCCTTGACCCCATCTTTTGAAATATCAATCACTAAAGCAAGAAAAATATGGCAAAAAAGACATGTATACATTTCGACCCTATTAAGCCAGGGTGTGAGATTCACAATTGGCGCATGAAAGAACTTGATTATGTCATCAAGGAACTCACGCCAAACGATGAGCACTGGGTTGATCCTCGATACGAAGGAAAGACCTTATCAGAAATTCGCAAAGAAATTGCAGAACGTTATCAGACCACTGTCGGTCAGAAAATGCAGGCAAAAGCGGCTCCAATCCGTGAGGCTCCAATCGTCATCAGGCCAGAAACCACGATGGCAGACCTACAACTGTTGGCAAAGCAACTTGAAAAGGAGTTCGGTATCAAATGCATTCAGATTCATATCCATCGGGATGAAGGTTTCAACAAAACAAATCCAGACCCTTCAAATCTGAACCTTCATGCTCATTTCGTAGCAGACTGGACACACGAAGATGGTACTTCACTGCGTCTGGGGCGTTCAGACACCTCAAGAATGCAGACAGTTGGAGCCGAATGTCTCAAGATGGAACGTGGTAGCAGTTCCAATGTAAAACACCTCAATGCCATACAGTACAAGGAGAAAAAGGCTCTTGAAAACATATCTTCCCTTAGGTCGTTGGTTCGCAAGTCATTCCTCTCCAAGAATGCCAAGACAGCACTCTACAATAAAATCGACCAACTTGTTGAGGATCTTAAGGCTGACCCTCTTAACATTGAACTTCAGCAACAGATAGAACAACTGACAGAAAAGGTTTTGCAACTTCAGGCGGATATAGAGCGACGGAAGCAACTGCATGAACAGGATCAGAAAGTCATTTCGGCTTTAAGGGATGAAAACAAGCTATTGCACAACAACAATGAACAGAGTGCAGCCCTCAACGAGAAGGTTCATAAGGAAATTGACAACCTTCGTAAGGAGAATCTGGATTTGAGGCGCAAGGCATATCCAGAGCGTTATGTCCTACCCTCCTTCATTGACGTAGAAGCCACCCATGTCTATAAAGACAAGCAGGGACAGTGCCACATCACGATGAAGTTTACAGGTAACCACAAGGAATTCAACGAGGCTATGAGTAACGAGGACTTTACAACATTCAAGAACGGAGACTTGACAAAAGAAGAAGTTATCGCCAAATATCATAAGTCCCGTATTGAAGGCTATATCCGCAGAGAGTTTGCTAATCCCAACAGACGCGCCACAACTCAATCCCTTATAGAGAAAACAATCTTCAGTTATATGAAACTCTATTCCGCCTCCACTTATATACAGTCATCTAATAGTGACAACAACCCTCGCAGACGAAGGAACTATGATGACATTGACGATATGAATGACGAAGAACGTAAAGGAAGGACTATATAGTTATAGTCAAATAAGGTGTCTAACAAAGGTTTTTTGTTCCAAAACGCGGCCTTTGTGTTAAAAAATACAAATCACAGTGCATTGTGACCGAGCACAATACAATGTAAAAAATTCGGATTCGTATTATATCAATAAACTCAATTATTATTAAACATAGAAGTTGCGCACGTCACGAACTTAGTGTAAAATCGTATGATAGAAATGGCCAAACAGCAAGGAACAAACGTTATGGTTTACAGCGAGACTGGCAGTTTTATGTTCAACAAGACAGGTAATCTTGTCGGTTATACGTCAAACACTGTTACCGTGAAGCAAGGTGGTGCAACCTATGTTTATGGTGAATATGGAGAGATTAATTTCACTAAATAAAAAATGATGATAGAATTTAGCAAACCGATTAAGAACGACGGAAGCGAGGCATTCCGTAAGTGTGTGATGAATTTCTGTCTTGCTCCACAAGCCAAGACTATTCGCATCACAGAAAAAGACATTGAACAGTTAGTTGATGACAAGGCATTGACTGTGATTTTTGAGAAGACCAACAACTTACAGGACATGATAAATAATCTTCAGTCCTGCAAAGAACGTTTCTCAACATGTATTTTGAAGATGGTATATCTTAAACTCAATCCACAAAGTAACCCAAAGGTTGATGAAGTGCTCCATCTAAATGACCTTATTAGAATGTTTGCTAATACGGAGAATCCACTATGGGGGATGGCTTCTGACGAAAGTGTGGCAACAAGGATAGAAATCATGTATGCCTATAGCCCCAAATAGTTAGAACATGAACAGACGCGGTTTCCTGACCAGTCTGTTCATGTCATCCAGCAGGGCTGCATTGGAAAAGACAATGCCGTCCTGTTTCAATATACCATATCCATTGTGGGCATGACCAAAAAGATGGTAGCGTGGTTTTGCCTCTAAGATTCGATTTCGCAAGGGCGCATTACCCCAATGTATTCCAGACGACTGATCGAGAATCATTATGGGAGGTTCGTGCGTAATAACCACATCGATATTATTAGGAATCATGTCCTCACGCTCTTGTCTTGAAGGAAATGACCATTATCAGGCAGATCCTCGATACCCTCAGCATCCCACAAACACAAATCGTGATTGCCAGTCACAAAGATTTTGTGCTGATATGGCAGTTCTATGAACCAGTTCAAGAAGTCCAACACTTCATCCTCTGTGCCATTATGGCTGATGTCCCCGCTATGGACAAGGACATCAGCCTTTGGCATATCCTTTATTCTGAGATGTAAGCTGTGAGTGTCAGAAAGGTGCAAAATCCTCATTCTAATACTTCGTCGGTAATTTCTTTGCCTTCTTCTAATGAAAAACATCTGAACACGACATCTTCATTATCAGGTATTTTTGAATTTAACGAATTAATGGTTCCTGAATTTACGCCTTGAACGATTTCTATAAAAAAGCATGCAATATTTTCCCCTTCTTTCGAGTTCATCAACTTTACATAATCCTTTCTATGTTCATGTTCACCAGCATTGTTTGCTTTAAATTCTACTAATGCAATGCGCTGATAGTCCTTGTCGTGAATAGCAAGATCAAAACTGGCTGATTGTCCGTTATCATCAATTCTTGCCTCGTTGTTTTTAAAGTAATATTTATCTAATGTTGGGGTTTCTACAGAATAAAAGACATCCCATCCTCTTCGAATTTCTTCATTCAGTTGTTCGACAAAAATGAATCTTAATTCCTGCTCACTAACTCTTACAGGTTCCATACGCTTTTTGGGAAAAACAATTCGACTCAGTGGGGTGTCATTAAGAACACCTCCAACTTCTTTCTGTTTCTTATATACATCAATAATGACTTGAAACGTAGAATCAATTATTCTATTCACATGATCTTTTGTACTCATAATCCAATACTATTTATATTTTTATATTTGTTATTTTATTCTTTATCTCATCACTCAATTCCAATGACTCCAAAGTCTGACCTTTATCCTTATGGATTCCAATAATCGCTTCCTTTGGATTCACAGTTTCAATGACTTGCTTAATTGTCTTTCTATCTGCATGCCCAGAGGTGTGTATATCTACAACGTTCTGGAATGCATCGCGGAACATCTTATATCGAGGATTAACTTTCACCTGTTCTGGATCTTTGTAATAGCCATCCCAAGAAGAATAAATAAATAAAACCTCTGATCGCAAATGCCTGTTGCATCACGCCAGAGATAAGGACAAAGCCTTTCTTCCGCATCGTAGGCAAAGCGGGTATCTCTGCGTTCTTGTAGCCAACATACTTAGGATGGAAACTGAATAATCCCTTCGAAGCCTCTGCCTCGCGACGTGTAAATATCTGCATCGTCCGCTTCATGTAACCACTACAAATATACAAATCCTTGTGGGCTTTTCTGGCAGCCTCCTTGATGGAAGCAAGGCGTTCGATGTCTGTAGCTGATGCCAACACCACCACATATTTGAAGGCATCCATAACGCCTGCCATCTTGCGAGAGACTTCACGCTCATGGATACATTCCTCATCACGACTCAGCATCGTACCCTCGGTAATCAGGATATCTATATCCGTAGCATAGCGGCTTAGTGTAGGTATCAGTCCCTTACCAATATACCCATGCATACGATAATCACCTGTATGCCATATCCGCTTGCCATCAGCTTCTATCAGAAGCATATAGGAGTCGTATATGGAATGGCAATTAAAAAATGGTGTAATGCGAATATCACCCACCTCAAAAGACTGTGGCAGAGCGTGTGGTTTAGTACGTTGCCAAGTGCGGAAACTGTTCAGCCTATGTATCTTTTCCTTATCCTCATCTATAGTTTTTGCCAATCGCTCACATGACTGTTTTTGCGATTCACTACCATTGTGGGCAGATACAGCCGAAACAACATTGTATTCCAGTTCATGACCTTTTTTTATCAGGCCATATTTGGCAATTAAGATTTCTTTACCACCCTCACCAATATATTGGGGAACATTGTTAGGCACAAAATTAAAGAGTCCCACATGATCATCATGGGCATGGGTGTATATTACGGCTTCGTGCGCCTTTGGATTATTCCTGAAGATGTCCTCCACCATTTCCT
The DNA here is from genome assembly GCA_902760345.1 of uncultured Bacteroidales bacterium. GTDB lineage: Bacteria > Bacteroidota > Bacteroidia > Bacteroidales > Bacteroidaceae > Prevotella. Next base: position 75,234 of record CACWFY010000011.1, read on the forward strand.
TATCCTGTTCTGGTGTAGTCTGTTCACCATTGCCAGGCAGGTTCTGTCCCATGTCAATGAAGACACGTGAGTTTTCTGTGCTTATTTCTGTGATGCAGCCTCCAATCTGTTCATGGCCGCGATGAATGTTGATTATCATGCACGAGAAACCTTAAGGATTACAACTTCCACACCTTCTCCATAACGACGCCAATTGCCATTTTCCCGTTGCTTAACCCAAGCTAATGCTTCTGTCTCACTTCCACTATGCAAATCTGCTAAACGGGCTAATGTGTAGACTAAATTTCCACTTGGAGCCATAAAACCATACTCCACACGATACAAGTTCATGCCCATAATTACAATTTCATATTTTACAGTAGTTTAAGTATTTCCTCTTTAGACTTGATAGCCCAATTATAAAGACCATATCCCATGAACGAAGACTGGAAGAAGTTACATTCTCCCTCAATTGTTTTCAGCTCTTCTTTTAATGCACTTGTTGCTGTTTTGTAGTCAGCTAACACAATATAAAATTCAATAACTTCTTCTATCGTAAGTTTTTTGATTGTATTATCCGACAATCCTTTGTCTATCAGCCCCAATTCGAATTTCTGCTTGAAAATTTCCTCCATATCGTTTATGAAAGCTTTTTTCCTTTGATTATCTGCTATGTGTTGATAGTAGTCTTCCAAATGTCTGCGGATTCCAGGATTTTGGGAGGTAGTCTTTATCGAACCATTGCCTTGTTTTATTTCAATGATGGCAATTGATGCTTTTGCCTTCCTTCTAGCTGCGCTTTCGGAATCAATATGGAGAGCTATGATGTCAAACTGATTCTTATCTTCATTTTGGTATTCTGTATCTATTATAAAGAAATCCGTATCATTAGCATTAGGCTTTAAATTATTCTCCCTAACAATCATCTGTTTTACTTCGTATTCAAAATGTTCGTTTATGTTATACGTATCAATGACATGTTTGGCCTTAGACAGATACCCATCAATATCATCCAATGAAAAAATCGGCAGTGATACCTCTGAGCCATTTTTTCGTCTACGATATTCTTTATCCATCTCTCCATATTCATAGATACCATTCCCTTTTTCTGTAATGGACAACAATTTCAAACCTTGGTAGTATATGTCGATTTCGTTACCCCTCATTTCTAAATCAAGAGTACGGTCTTTTATTACAATTTCCAAGATAGGAGATAATTCTCCTTTCTGGAGAGAATTTAAAAAATCTTTTGATATCGCTCTTTTCATTTATATAATAAACTAAATAGTTGTACTAATTCTAATTCCCTGCAAATATACAAAACTTTTACGTAACGACCTCTTTTTTAATTGTTTTTTTAGTTGTTTTCTGTATCTTCTTTACACAGCGATTCATAAAGACGCATAAATTCATCGTGCAAATGCACTTTGATGTATGCTAATCGGTATACAAGCTTTGCGCGACGCTCTATATAGTCTCGATTGACCAACCATTTCCAATGCTTCTGAAGATCTTCTTTAATAAATCCCGCTTGTGGCTCAAGTTCCGTTCTTCCTTCTTCCAATAGCTTGTCAAGACGGCTTGTGATTTCGTCAGCCTGTTGTTTGTAGATAACGATACCATTGGTTTCTCGCAATACTTCGTCAACTTCTGGTATTCCGTAATAGTCACCGTCGCTTCTTATTTCACGATTCTTTAGATACTTGTATATCAAGTCGTTCGTAAGAGGGTGAGAGAAGGCACAGGCAGCAGTTAGTTGTTGAAGGTTTGAAGGCTTCAGTTGGCATAAGTCAAACTGATTAAAAGCACCCTCCAAAAAGAAAATTCCATCAGTGTCACCACGTTGGAGCAGTTGATAGGTGGCTTTGTCCTCGTAGTTGAAATCACATTTCTTTAATGCTGCATCTACTCCTGCTATAAGAAGCAGAGCCTTTTCTTCTGTCATTCTTTCTTTCATACGTCGTAGTATTTTTTTTTGCGAAACCGCAGGGAGTTTAGACTCCCGGCAGTTCCTTTTTGATTAGTCTTCTGAATTCTTTCTGTTGGCTTATGATGAGGGTGATTCTCAGTCGGTGGCGCAGTCGGTGATTCAGTTCGTAGTACCATCCGTGGCTGCTGGCGAAGCATTCGGCGACGTTGCGCTCCAGAAATTCAAGATTCTCTTTTGAGAGGTGCTCGTTGAGCCGCATGCCCATCAGCAGGTAGTATTCCGTGTGGCCTCCGATTTGCGGGTACTCATGGAGCCAGGCCGAAAAGAGTCGCAGGAATTCTTGGTCGCTTTCGCCCTCCTGCTTGAACTCATAGGCGGCGCACAGCGAGCCAGGCGCCGTCAGGTAGTTCATTGTGTCATCACTCAGGATCTTGTGTCCTCTTACTTTCAGGCTGTCCAGATACAGCCTCATGGGTTGTTCAATCTTTCTCGTTAGCATAATTCACTATACGATTCCGAAATTTTTACACCGAATTGTGTTCGGACACAAAGGATTTAATAAACAAATATTAACTTAAAACCAATAGATTTAAGGAATATTTATAATAAATATGACACTAAGTCTACTAAACTTAGTGCCACATAAAAATTCTGTCTCACTTCCTCAACAGCTTGACGTACCACTCTTCATCAGGATGGAATCCGAAGAAGGCTTTTCCATCACCACCTAAATCCCAAGAACTCATAACCTCCAAGGACTTTAAGGGAAGAAGATGATGCTTTCCTTGATGTAATAACACATTCGCCCTACGGCGAAACTTTCGGCTACTCGCCTGCTTTCCTTTCTTTTGCGACTTGCAGCAACACCATGTGCTGCCCGGCATTCGCTTTCTACTTCTGCTCATTGTCTCGTAAATGTTATGAGGCGACACGGATTGATGTCTCATGCCGTCTCGGTTAAACATTACGAGGCTTTATGGTTCCAAATGTTCATAATCATATTCCTTTCCCTTAAGGTTATGGTTACTTATGCCATCTCCAACTCTTCTTTGAGAATAGAAATGTGCAGACAGTCTTCTATCTTTGACATGGTTTCGAGAGAAAGATTCTCCTGACCTTTCAGAACCTTTGAAACGTATTGCTGGCTACATCCCATCAGTTCTGCCAATTGTTTCTGAGTTAATCCCAGTTCATCCATCTTCTCAAGCATTTTCACTGCAATACGCTGGGAGTGCCGCAACCACGATTTGTTCTGCTGCCTCCACTCTGCCCTTTCCCTCCATTTTGAAGGAGTCGGTGACTGATGTTCCTTCAGTCGTGCGATTACTTCTTTCATATTAACCTCCTTTTCTATATCAAATTAATTCACTCATGAAATCATCAAAGGAATCCTTATCAACTATATGATTAGTCAATAGATGAGAGCGCACTTTCTCCATCTTAGCCAACTCACGAAGCGTATGTTCTCGTTCCTGCATGGTACGGGTAAGCTTAATGGCTCCACCCGTAATGACATAGATTCCTGGTTCCAGCTTGATAGCGTATATTCTTAGCCATGAGGCATGCTTATTGATAGCGTATATTCTTAGCCATGAGACATGCTTAGAAACATCCTTCAACCGAGCTTTTTCCTTGCCAAGCAGCATATCAGCAAAACGACTATTCTCTAAGGGCCTGAATAGTTTGTCCAAGTCCGCCTCTGGCGAGATGTCCATAATCAGACATTGCAGTCGTTCACTGTCCTCTATAGTATCGTAAATAGCCTCGTTGACA
>CACWFY010000012.1 GCA_902760345.1 uncultured Bacteroidales bacterium
CAACATGGCCATCTCGCTGATCATGCACAAAAGAATCACTACGACCCTCGCCAAGGCAAAGGCACTTAAGAAATATGTTGAGCCGCTCATCACGCGCTCAAAGGACGATAGCACTAACAGCCGTCGTGTAGTATTCAGCTACCTCCAGAACAAAGAGGCTCTGAAAGAGCTCTTTGGTGCTGTTGCTCAGAAGGTCGGTGACCGTCCCGGTGGTTACACCCGCATCATCAAGCTTGGAAGCCGTCAGGGCGATGCTGCTGACATTGCTTTCATTGAGCTTGTTGACTTCGATGAGAACATGCTCAAGACTCCTAAGGCAGAGAAGAAGACTCGTCGTTCACGCAAGTCTGCTCCTAAGGCTGAGGCTCCTGTAGCTGAAGTTCCCGCCACTGAGGAGGCTCCAAAGGCTGAAGAGGCTCCCGCCGCCGAGGCTGTTGCTGAAGAAGCAAAGGCTGAGTAATATTTCGATTGAAATCACTATAGAATAGGGTGTTGTACGTCGTGCAGCGCCCTTTTTCTATGAAATAGGGAAATCCCTTTCCTGTTTTCGGGAAAATCCTCTTTTCTTTTCCGGGATAATGATTATCTTTGCATCGTGAAACTTAATTAATAAGGTTATGAGAAAGGTTGTATTGGCATTGATGAGTTGCTTATTGCTTGTGAGCAGCTGTGGTACATACACGGGTGAAGGTGCTACTACAGGTGCTGCATTCGGTTCTATATTAGGATCGGCAATCGGAGGTATTTCTGGTGGATGGCGAGGAAGTGATATTGGCTCTATCGTAGGTATGGCTGGAGGTGCTGTCGTTGGTGCTGCTATTGGTGCTGCTGCCGATCAGAAAGTTGCTGACCGACGTGCTGAGTGGGAACAAGAACAGTCTCGCTACGATCGTCAGCCTTCCTACGGCTATGGTGACGACCGTATCGACTTCGATGCTCCTGGTCCTACATCAAGACCTGCTACGCCCACTATTAAAGACTGTCCGCCGTTGGAGATTCGTAACGCTTGTATAATGGATGCTGACCACGACGGTGTACTTCGCCGTGGTGAAGAATGTCAGGTTTCTTTTGAAATAATGAATCGCACGGAAAAGACGCTCTATGATATCCAGCCAATGGTTTTCGACATCAGCGGAAATAAGCATATCCAAATTTCTCCAAATCTTCATGTGGAGAGTATTGCACCTCATAACGGCATACGCTATACGGCATCCATTCTGGCTGATCGTCGACTAAAGGATGGTGTGGCAGTAATTCGCATTGCCGTCACCTTAAGTAATAAAGAGATTGCTTCTGAGACGCAGGAATTTACTTTGCAGACCCGGAAGCGGTAGTATGTCGCTTCTTGGAAGTCTCTTTTTTGTGGGTTTCCGATTGAGCTTCCTTCATCTCTTTCCAGAATGGGACTAAAGCTGGTGCACCATCATTGGTCTCAAGCTCTAAGTCTGGGATTTCGATGTCTTCGTTAGGTAGGAAAGGAACAATAAAAGAGTTGGCTTTCTGGACGAACACCATGGCCACACCCTGTGAGATGATTCCCAACTCTTTGGCAGCTCTCCATGATAAATCAATAATGCGTCCGCGGACAAATGGTCCACGATCCGTTACTCTTACTACCACACTACGACCGTTGGCAGGGTTATACACTCGCAGCATCGTCCCAAACGGGTACGTGCGATGAGCACAGGTTAACGAGTCGTGGTGGAGCCGCTCGCCATTGGCTGTTCGCGAGCCTGTCGCCCGTTTAGAGTAAAACGTAGCCTTACCCTGTTGAATTGATTGACCATTGATAACTGATAATTGGCAAGAGAACAGTAGTAAACACATTATTGCAATGCGTCTCAAACCGATACGTATCACATTTCTCTTTTTCATAGTCAGTTATCAATTATCAATAGTCAATCATCTGGCCTTTTATACTATTCCCTGAGCAAGCATGGCCTTGGCAACTTTCATAAAGCCGGCAACGTTAGCTCCCTTAACATAATTGATGTAGTTGCCTTCCTTGCCATACTTTACACACTGAGCATGAATGCCAGACATAATCTGATGTAGCTTTTGGTCTACTTCTTCTTCAGTCCAGGAAATACGCATTGAATTCTGCGTCATCTCCAGACCAGAAGTAGCCACACCACCAGCATTTACAGCCTTTCCTGGTGCAAACAATTGTCCCGCAGCGATAAATTTTTCTACTGCATCTGCTGTACAGCCCATGTTCGACACCTCTGCAACACATAGTGGCTTCTGAGCCAAAATCTTATCGGCATCATCACCATTCAACTCGTTTTGGGTAGCACAGGGTAGGTAGATGTCGGCTTTTTGCTCCCACGGCTTCTTGTCGGCAAAGAACGTCGATCCTTCGAATTCTTCTTCGTATGGCTGACAGATGTCATTGCCACTAGCTCTAAGCTCCAATAGATAGTCTATCTTCTCGTCATCCAAACCTGCAGGGTCGTAGATGTAACCGTCGGGACCTGATATGGTAATCACTTTAGCACCAAGTTCCGTTGCTTTCTTCGCTGCACCCCAAGCCACGTTGCCGAAGCCGCTAAGGGCTATTGTCTTACCCTTGATGTCCAGTCCGTGAGTTTCCATCATCTGATGTACAAAATAAAGTGCGCCAAAGCCTGTTGCCTCTGGCCGCAGAATACTGCCGCCCCATTCTAAGCCTTTACCCGTCAGTGTGGCACCATGGAACTGGGAGGTTAGTCTCTTATATTGTCCAAAGAGATATCCAATCTCACGGCCTCCCACACCTATGTCACCAGCAGGAACATCCATGTCCGGACCGATAATCTTATAGAGCTCTGTCATAAACGACTGACAGAAGCGCATGATCTCTGCATCGCTCTTTCCACGGGGTGCAAAGTCTGAGCCTCCCTTTCCACCACCCATCGGCAGTGTGGTCAGCGCATTTTTGAAGGTTTGCTCGAAACCGAGGAATTTCAGAATCGACAGGTTTACTGAGGGATGGAAACGCAGTCCTCCTTTATACGGACCGATGGCACTGTTGAACTGTACACGATAGCCAATATTCACCTGAACCTCTCCTTTGTCATCTACCCAAGGTACGCGGAAGGTTGTTATACGCTCTGGCTCAACAATGCGTTCCACAATCTTTGCCTTCTCAAATTCAGGGTGCTGGTTGTATACGTCCTTGATGCTTTCCAGCACTTCACGTACAGCCTGCAGAAACTCTACTTCGCCAGGATGCTTATGCTCCAGGCCTTGCATAATTTTTTCTACATTCATAGTGGTTATGTGTTTAATAGATTTAGGTATTGTCATTATGTTACTTTGACAAGGCAAATATACGCATTAAAAACCAATAATCAAAGTTTTTTTGCGTAATATTTTTCTGTAAGCGTTACATTTTGTTAAAGCGCTCTCTCTTCTTTAAATGACTGATTGAAAAAAGAAAGGCTCATCAATGAGCATAAAAAGACGAAAAGTAGCGCGTGGCATACTTTCCGTCTCTTTATGTTGATTTATGTTTACAATGTGTTAGTTGTATTTCAGAATCTGGCCAGGCATCAGTTTCGACGTTTTTTTCAGGTGGTTGAGCTTCATAATAGCATTAACAGTTGTACCGCGCTTGCGAGCAATGCTGTAAATCGTCTCTCCCTTGCGAACCTTGTGGAAGCGCGACTCTTGCTGATAGCTGGCTGCAGGGGCAACTGAAGCGAGTTCAATGTCTTCATCACCAGTATTAAAACTACTGCCACCTACACCACGCAGTCGGCTGGCAATGACAGACTCCTGCTGATAAGTCGCCTTGCGGAACATATAGTAGTCGTCAACAACATCCTGATTGCGGAAGTCGAACATCAAAGCAGGATTCAAGGCTACTCCACATAGGCGTGTCTCAAAGTGGAGGTGAGAGCCTGTACTGCGTCCGGTATTACCACCCAAACCAATAACATCGCCAGCACGTACTTCCTGATCTTCTACAACCAACTGTTTTGACAGATGACCATAGATGGTCTCAAGGCCGTTGTGGTGGCGTATGACAATATATTTTCCGTAGCCACGACCTTCGTAGCGTACGATACGAACTTTACCAGCGAAGGCTGCGCGGATGGTGTCACCAATATATACCTTGATATCAAGGCCTTTATGCTGGCGTCCCCAACGAGCACCGAAGTTGCTGGTCAGCACACGGCTTGTTGTAGGCATGCAGAAGTCACGTAGAGAGATGCGGAACGAGTCGGGTAACGCTTGTTCCCGATGTGCATAACGATTGTTCCAGTCCTCGTAAAGGTCTTCGGATGGAGAATCATAATTCTCGGTAAATATCAGTCTCTTCAGCGCTACGCTGTCGACTGCCTTCATTTTGCGATCAATAGGTGCCTGACGTGCCAAAAGATCTTGTCCCATCATCGGGAGAGAACATATTGTTGCTATTGTCAGAATTGCAATGGTTTTAATATTCTTCATATTATGTTTTGGTTGTGAGCTCCAAATATTGGCTCAATATGTCAATTAAACGTTGCAAAGGTACAAATAATTATTTAAATATGTGGTTTTTATGCTTAACGTTTAAGGTTATTTTGTGTGTTTTAACACTTAATGGTCACGATATTGCTCCCCAATTGATGTTTGTTTTGCGCAATTCGCGTAGCCTGTTCCATAATATAGCATAGCGTTGTGAACTGCAGGTTGGATCGCCTTCGATGATGGTGCAAGCCTCGTCGCGAGCCATCTGTACCAGTTGTCCGTCACGGGCAATGTCAGCGATTTTTAAATCGAAAGCCATACCGCTTTGTTGAGTACCTTCTAAGTCGCCAGGTCCCCGTAGCTTCAGATCTGCCTCAGCAATACGGAATCCATCGTTGGTCTCGCACATGATGTCGATGCGCTTGCGGGTATCGGCGGACAACTCGTAGCAGGTAACGAGAATGCAGTAGCTTTGGTCGGCACCTCGCCCCACGCGTCCTCTAAGTTGATGGAGTTGGGAGAGACCGAATCGCTGAGCTTCAAGGATGACCATAACAGAAGCATTCGGTACGTTAACGCCAACTTCGATAACGGTAGTGGCCACCAGTATCTGCGTCTCGCCACTGACGAATTTCTGCATCTCAGCTTCCTTGTCAGCAGGTTTCATCTTGCCGTGTACTTTACTTAGGCGGAACTCTGGGAATACCTGAGTTAACACTTTAAAACCGTCTTCGAGGTTTTTCAGGTCAATCTTTTCACTTTCCTCAATCAGTGGGAACACGATATAAACTTGACGCCCTTGTCGTATCTGGTTTCGGATACTGTCATATAACGAAGGCAAAGAGCGGTCAAAGACGTGCTGGGTGACAACGGGTTTACGGCCTGGCGGTAACTCGTCAATGACACTGACGTCAAGGTCACCATAGAGCGTCATGGCCAAAGTGCGGGGGATGGGAGTGGCAGTCATTACGAGTACGTGAGGCGGATTCTCGCTCTTGCTCCACAACTTGGCACGCTGGGCCACACCAAAGCGGTGCTGCTCATCAACCACCACCATGCCGAGACGTGCGAACTGTACCGTATCTTCTATGACAGCATGGGTGCCTACTAGAATCTGAACGCTACCGTCCAGCAGTCCGTCGAGAATCTCTTGTCGGCGCTTGCCCTTGATGATGCCCGTTAACAGAGCTACACGGATATCCATCCCTTTTAGAAAGTCCATAATGGTTTGCAGGTGCTGTTCGGCCAAAATCTCCGTGGGGGCCATCATGCATGCCTGATAGCCGTTGTCGATGGCAATCAGCATCGACATCAGGGCAACGAGTGTCTTGCCTGAGCCTACGTCGCCTTGCAGCAAGCGGTTCATCTGTCGGCCACTGCCCATGTCTTTGCGGATTTCACGAATGACACGTTTCTGGGCTTCCGTTAGGGCGAAAGGAAGGTTGTACTTATAGAAGTTGTTGAAGTGGTCACCAACTTTACTGAATACATAACCGCGGTATTTACGACGCTGGTCACTGGCGTATCTGAGTATATTTAGTTGAACATAAAACAATTCCTCGAACTTCAGACGGGTACGGGCTCGTTCCAGCTCCTTGGCATTCCTGGGATAATGAATCTTGCGTAATGCCTCATCGCGCGACATCAAGTGGAGTTTCTGTGTGATGAAGTCGGGGAGGGTCTCGGGAAGTGGCATTTTAAGAATGTCGATGAGCGACTTCGTAAGTCGCTCTACAGAACGGCTGTTGAGTCCCATTTTTTTCATCTTCTCCGTTGTGTTGTAGTAGGGCTGCATACCCATGGCAGTCAGTTCTAACTTCTCTGCATCATCAATGTCGGGGTGTGTGACGTTGATACGTCCATTGTAGACGTTCGGACGTCCGAAAACGATGTACTCTTTTCCAATGGTATAGTTTTGTTTGGCATATTTTCCTCCATTAAACCATGTCAGGTCCATCACTTTTCCACTTCCGTCCGTAAAGTGGGCAACGACACGCTCCTTACGTGCACTCATCTTAAAAGTCTCGAAACTCAAGATGTACCCTTTTACTTGTACAAATGGCATGTCACCCGTCAGTTCACGGATGCTGTACAGGCGGCTTCTGTCTACGTGCTTATAGGGGAAGTACTGCAACAAGTCGCCATATGTTATAATGCCCAATTCCTCGTTGAGCATCTTCTTGCGTTGCGGGCCTACCCCTGGCAAGTATTGTATGTCTTGTTGCAGTATGTCAGTCATCCTATCAGTACTTTGGCAATCTTCAGGTCATAAGGAGTTGTTATCTTGATGTTTTCTCGGTTGCCTTCTACCAGCGTGATAGCGTGGCCAAAGCTCTCCACGACAGAGGCATCGTCGGTGAATCCATCGTTGTAAGGCTGTCGGTTAGCAGCCTTCAACAGTTGTATGTCGAAGCATTGTGGTGTCTGCACCAGGCGATAGTCGTCGCGCGGAACAGTAATAGAAGATTTGCCTTGAAGGTGGCGCAGAGTTTCTACAACCGGAATAACGGGAATAACGGCCTTCTTTTCGCGTGCCGTGTCATAGCAGCGACGGATGACGTCAATGCTGGGGAATGGACGCACGCCATCGTGTACGCCTACTACACCTTCTGCCTCATCTGGAATCAGGGCTAATCCATGCTGGACGCTGTGGAAGCGCGTCTCGCCACCATCTGCTAATTGATATTCCACATTGAAATGGTAATCAGCGCAGAGTTGCCTCCAGTAGTCTTGTTGTGCCTTAGGCAGGACCAAGATGATTTTCAGGGTAGGGGAGTACTCACGGAACCGCTCCAGCGTCCGCATCAGAACAGGCTTACCGCCAACGGGTAAGAACTGCTTGGGAATGTCGCTTCCCATGCGTAGACCTTTGCCTCCTGCTACAATGATGACATAGTCCATCAGGCCATGAGGTGTTTGAAGCGCATAGCCTCGGCAATTTGGTCGGCGGTCTGCTTGTTAACCAACTGACTTAGCAGTTCGTAGGCGAAGGGGAACGCAGCTGCAGGACCCTCGCCAGTGGTGACGTTGCCGTCGACGGTAACCAGGTCGCCCGTATAAGTGGCATTGCTTTCTGCCAATACGCTCTCGAAACCAGGATAGCAAGTTGCCTTCTTGCCGTCGAGTATACCCAAGGGGGCCAAGACGACAGCTGGTGAAGCACAAATAGCGGCAACCTTCTTGCCTGCCATGTGCTGGTTGACAATAGCCTTGCAAACGCCCTTGTGTGCGAAGAGGTTCGAAGCTCCAGGCATGCCACCAGGCAGGAAAAGAAGGTCAGCATCCGTGAAGTCACCTTGCTCAAACATGATATCTGCCTCTACATTGACACCATGAGCCGATTGTACCAATGGGAAATCGCTGATGCTCACCGTTGTCACATCTACACCTCCACGACGCAGTACGTCAATGGGAATCAGGGCTTCAACATCTTCGAAGCCGTCTGCTAAGAATACATAGACCTTTTTCATATTTATTGTAGTGCTTTTAGATATTGTTGAATAGTTTCACGCAGTCCCATATAGAGGGCGTCGCAGATAAGGGCATGGCCAATCGATACCTCGTCTGTCCAAGGAATTTGCTGATGATAGTAATGTAGGTTCTCCAATGACAGGTCGTGGCCGGCATTCAGTCCCAGTCCTACGCGACGTGCTTCTTCAGCAGAAGCAATAAATGGCGCAATAGCTGCCTCGCGATTGGTTGCATATGCTGAAGCATAAGGTTCTGTGTAAAGTTCCACACGGTCGGCTCCACAGACCTTCGCGCCTTCTACCATTCGAGGATCAGGATCAACGAAGATACTGGTGCGGATACCAGCATCTTTGAATGTCTTACAGATGTCGGTCAGAAACTGGCGGTTCTCGATGGTGTCCCAGCCGTGGTTGGATGTTAGTTGGTCGTGGCCGTCCGGAACAAGTGTCACCTGCGTAGGTACCACTTCAAGTACTAGTTGGGTAAACGAGTCAATGGGGTTGCCTTCGATGTTAAATTCTGTAGTAACCCGTGGACGAAGGTCACGCACGTCTTGATAGCGAATGTGGCGCTCGTCTGGGCGTGGGTGGACTGTAATTCCTTGAGCTCCAAATGTTTCTGCATCAAGGGCTACTGCCAATACGTTGGGATTGTTGCCGCCACGAGCGTTGCGCAGGGTGGCAATTTTATTGATATTTACACTCAGTCTCGTCATATTTTTCGTTTTTCACTATTTATTTTTCACTTTTATTTGTATCTTTGCATCGGCAAAGATACGAAATCTTTGCGAATAAACAGCAAAAAAGCCCTAAAAAATATGACTTCACGTAAGTTACAGTTTGCCATCTTCGGTAATACCTATCAACCCAAGAAGTCTGCATCGATGCAGAAAATTCTGGCTTGTCTGTCCCTTCGACAGGCAGAAGTGGCTATCGAACGTAAGTTCTATAATTTCCTGACTGCCGACCAACGTATAGATGTTGGTAGCGTGAAGGTTTTTGATGGATGCGACTTTGAGGCTGATTTCGTAATCTCTATGGGTGGTGACGGAACCTTCCTAAAGGCAGCCAGCATGGTGGGCGACAAGCAGATACCTATTCTTGGGGTGAATATGGGACGTTTGGGCTTTCTGGCTGACATCCATGCACAGGATATCGAACAGACGATTACGGCTTTGTATGAAGGTGACTATAGTTTAGAAGCACGTTCAGTGATTCGTGTGGAAACTGACGGTATACCCCTTGACGGCTATCATTGTGCATTAAATGATGTTGCGATTCTCAAGCGCGATAATGCATCGATGATTACTATTCACTGTACTATCAATGGAGATTATGTCGCTACCTATCAGGCCGACGGTATGGTGATGAGCACGCCTACGGGATCTACGGCTTATTCACTGTCGAACGGCGGCCCCATCATTGTGCCAGGCACCCATGTGTTCTCGCTGACAGCTGTTGCGCCGCACTCGCTGAACGTTCGTCCTATAGTGATTTCTGAAGATTCTGAGATTCAGTTGACTGTAGAAAGTCGTACCCATCAGTATCTTGTGGCTTTAGATGGCCGTTCTGAGCCCCTGCCAGATAGTACTCGTCTAATCATGCGTAAGGCTCCCTATCGTGTCAGGGTTATCAAGCGTGCTGGCTCGAAATATTTCCATACCTTGCGTGAGAAGATGATGTGGGGTGCAGATACGAGAGGATGATTATTCTTTGGGAAGCTTCAAGATGAAGCGGCTACCGGTTTTGTAGCGTGTGTCAAGTATGACGTCACCGCCTAACTGTCGAGCCACACGACGAGCTACGGACAAACCAAGACCGACCCCCTCCTTGTAGATATCCGATTTGTAGAAGTGTTCGAAGATTTTCTCCTCTTCTCCTTCCTTGATGCCACAGCCCGTATCTGTCACACTAAGACATACCATGTTCTCATTGAGTTTGTGCTGGTAGCTGCGTAGGGTAATGGTGCCGCCTTTAGGGGTAAACTTGATGGCATTGTCCATGAGGTGGTTAAGAATTTTCAGCACCTCTTTATGGTTTGTGATGATCTTGCAGCGTTCTTTCAACAGTAACTCTAACTTGATATTGAACTCAGTGTCCATATCCTGATAGGGCTGAGCAATGCAACGTAGCAGATCGTTACATGATATCTGATCCGATTTGTCGATATAGTGGATGCTTTCCTTGCTGGATATGTCAAGAATCTCGTCGACAATACGTACAATGGTATTCGTGCTGTGGGTAATACGCTTGGCAATATCGACACGTTCATTGTCGCTGGTCAGCGTGCGTGGGTCACTGATAATCTGGGCATAGCCGCTGATAATATTTAGAGGTGTTCGTATCTCATGACTCATGTTCTGCAAGAAACTGATCTTCATGCGATTGGCTTCCTGTGCCTTGTCGCGAGCTATGAGCAGGTCGTTGTTCTGACGCTGTAGCTTGCGGAGATAACGCAACCGATTCATACGGTAAATTAAGAAACCGACTAACAGACCGGCTATCACACCATAGTTGATAATGTTTTTCAGGAGCGTGTTATGCTTGGATACAACAGCGTTGCGCGCTTCTGCATCTTCCAAATCAGTGGCCGAGCCCATTATCTCCTCGCTCATAATGACATTGTTCACAGAGTCTTTGACGGCCATATAGCGCTTCTGGGTTTCGAAGGCATGTTGGGTGTCTCCCGACAGTTCGTAAATCTCGGTCTGAAACTTGTAGATGTCTGTCGAGTTTGTCAGGTTGTAGGTCAAGCGAAGGGCCTTGTCGTAGCTTTTGTCAGCCACAGCCTTGCATATCAGTGCGTAATAATAATAGGTGGTACTGAATTCTTCTTCCCCTTTTCCCTTCATGGCAATATACTCGTCGAAAGCCTTGTTTACAGCCTGCCAGTCGCGCATGGCATAAGCTACGATGACTTTAAAGCCGATAGCATCGCTGTAGTCGTAGCTCGAACTCTTTCCTTTAATAATCGCAATGGCATAGTTAAGGTGTTTCATGGCCTCCTCAGGCTGTGTGTCCATTTCAATATTGGCCAAGTCCATGTAAATGGAGGCTAAGCTGATGATTTCACTGTGGTCGACTTGATCTAAAGCTTTTTCAAAATACTGATGAGCCAAAGGAATGTTACCGCGTAGTGAATAGATAATGCCTCGCAGTTGTGTGGCCTTGTAGAGCTCGTGTAAGTCACCGCGCTGTTCCATCTCAACCTGCATCTTCATCGTCTTTCGTAAGGCTCTGTAGAAGTGGTTGTGGTTGACGTCGTAGAGCACCTCGTTCTTCCAGCACAGATAGTAGCCGCTGATATTGTCCTTTTCCAACAAATAGTTACGGTATTGGGCCATTACTTCGTAGAACCGCTGCTCGTTGTTCTGGTTGAAGGCATTGCGCACCTGTTGCAATAGGTGTGTCTCTGCGGTGTCTTCTCGATTTTTACTCTTTCCGTAAATGCTTGTTACGTAGAGGCTTATGGCCAAAAATATAATGATGCCGATAAGGCGTTGATAGATTCTTCTTACGTTCATGGTGTCCTTTAAGGATTATATACGTGCAAAGGTAGTAAATACACACTTAATGACCAAATCTTCACCAAATAAATCTACCAATCCCAACGCATTAACAATTGTTGTGGAATTCTTAAATGAGGTTAAATAATTAATTTTTCGTCTAAAATGTTTGGAAGTTACAATAATTTTGTTTTACCTTTGCAGTGTGCTATTAAAGTGGTACACTAATACAGGCGACACTCAACTGTAATAACCTAAATAAATAAACGTATGATTAACGTACAAAACATCAGCTTCAAGTACAAGGGCCAGAAGGCACTTGTCTTCGACGGGTTCAGTCTCCAATTGGAGGAGAACCGCATTTACGGCTTGCTGGGCAAGAACGGCACGGGCAAGTCTACTCTCCTTTATCTGTTGTCGGGCCTGTTGCGTCCCGTCTCTGGCTCTGTTTGTTGCGATGACATCGCAACATATAAGAGAACGCCAGAGATGCTAAGTGATATCTTCCTCGTGACTGAGGAGTTCGAGATGCCAGCAATCTGCCTCTCGGAATACGTGAAGCTCTACAAGCCCTTCTATCCCAACTTCTCGGATGAAATCCTGCAGAGCTGTCTGGCTGATTTTGAACTGCCTGCCGATGTGCGTCTGGGTGAGCTCTCGATGGGTCAGCGTAAGAAGGCTTATATTGCCTTCGCTATGGCTACTAACACCAAGTACCTGCTGATGGATGAACCCACCAATGGCTTGGACATCCCCTCGAAGTCGCAGTTCCGTAAGGTCATCGCCCAGCACATGACGGAGGATCGTACCGTCGTCATCTCTACCCATCAGGTACACGACGTTGAGCAGATGTTAGACCACATCGTGATGCTCGACCAGCGCTCTGTATTGCTGAATGCTTCTATGCAGGATATTCAGAATCAGTATACCTTCGAATACCGTACGCCCCAGCAGATGGACGACAGCGTGCTCTATGCTGAGCCTACCCTGCAAGGCAATGCCGTCATCACCCGTCGTCAGGATGGCGATGCCGAGACGCAAGTGAACCTCGAACTTCTGTTTAACTATAAAACACAAGCAAAATGAGTACATTTAATTACAATAGATTCTCAAAGGCATTGAAGTGTGCCTTTATGGTAAGTCGCAAGACGTGGATTCGCCTCTTCAGTATTTTTACGCTGGTTATGTTTATTGCCAACCTTTTCTGGACGCGTGTACAGGGAAATGGTTACAGTTATATGGTAGACAACTGGGGATTGGAAGAGGCTTCCCGCCACTATAACCACTATGTGGAATCAACCGTTATGTTTGGCATTATTTTCTTCTGCATCTCCATGCTGTTTGGTGCCACAAGTATGTTCTCGCAGATGAAGGACACGCGCCAGCGTTCTGCCTATCTGCTATGGCCCGTCAGCAACTTGGAAAAATACATTGTCAGTTTCCTGCTTAATTTCGGATTGATGGCCATCCTGACTGTTGGTGCCTATATGTTGGCTGATACCCTACGCGTATTTGTTGACTGGCTGACAGGACGTGTCGTCATCTGGGGAATCCCAAAGCTTGCAGAACCTTTCGGCCCGAATGCTGCCTTTGAGTATTGGCAGTATGGTTGGATGCTTTTTGCATGGGTATTCTACATCCACTCACTCTATACCGTAGGTGGTACCCTCTTCCGTCGCCAGCAATTCCTGATGACCAGTGCTACGATTGCTGTTGTCGTCATTCTGCTGACTATGATTCTGAATCAGATCGACTGGAATGGCATTGATATCAAATTTACAACGGGTACTTGGGACGAGAAGACACATACATATAACAGAGTATTCCACCCTGCCTTCTATATTCTCCAGACGGTGGTTACGCTCCTAATCCCCATCCACTACTGGATTTCTTATAAGCTGTTTACCCGCATGCAGGTTATTAACAATAAATGGTTGAACGTATGATATTCACAAATGATAAAGCGATATACATCCAGATGGCAGACCGCCTCTGTGATGAGATTCTCGCAGGAAAATATAAAGATGATGACCGCATTCCGAGTGTGCGTGAATATGCGGTGATGCTAGAGGTGAATGCCAACACAGCCGTCAAGGCCTTCGACGAACTGTCCCGCGCGAACATTATATATAATAAGCGCGGTTTGGGCTACTTTGTCACCAAAGGAGCCAAGAAACAGATTCTGAAGGATCGCAAGAAGGAGTTCATGAAGGAACGCCTGCCCGAGCTTTTTCGCCAGATGCAGCTGTTGGACATTACGTTAGAAGATGTTAAAAGCGCGTATGCTGCAACTTTTAGCGATAAGGTAACGTCTAATGAGTAAAACTAAAGGTAAAAAGCTTGTTTATATGATTCACCTAAAAGACATCAACAAAACCTACCAAGGCGCCCAGCCGCTCCATGTGCTGAAGGGCATTTCCCTGGATATTGCGAAGGGAGAGTTCGTCAGCATCATGGGAGCGTCGGGTTCCGGCAAGAGTACCCTGCTAAACATCCTGGGTATTCTTGACAACTACGACTCAGGTATCTACGAGCTCAATGGAGTACCCATATGGAATCTCTCAGAGACACGCGCTGCTGAGTATCGTAACAAGATGATTGGATTCATCTTCCAGTCATTCAATCTTATCTCTTTTAAGACTGCAGTAGAAAACGTTGAATTGCCACTTTTTTATCAAGGGGTGTCGCGTAAGAAGCGACACACCCTTGCGCTGGAGTATCTCGAGCGTCTTGGTCTTCTTGATTGGGCTGAGCACTACCCCAACGAACTCAGCGGTGGACAGAAGCAGCGTGTGGCTATTGCCCGTGCGCTGATTACCAGGCCCCAGATTATTCTGGCTGACGAGCCTACAGGCGCTTTGGACTCAAAGACCTCTGTTGAGGTGATGCAACTTCTGAAGAAATTGAACGAAGAAGAGAAAATGACCCAGATTATTGTGACCCACGACCCTAATGTGGGAGCGCAGACTAATCGTATAATCCGCATCAAGGATGGAGTTATTGAATGAAATATGGCAGACGGCACGGAGAAACAAACTCCGCACAACACTCACGGGTTTTGCTGTGGCGTGGGGCATCTTCATGCTGATTGTGCTGCTGGGTGCCGGCAACGGACTCATCAATGCCAACCTGAAGCAGAGCGGCCGCTTCCTCTCGTCGTCGATGGTGGTCTATGGAGGTTATACATCCAAACCCTACCAAGGACTGAAAGAGGGCCGCAACATCCGTCTGCACGAACGTGATATGGAGATTACCGAGACGGAGTTCACTCAGAACATTGATGAGGTCGGTGCGCAGTACAACACCTCGGCAACCATCAGCTTCGGACAGCAATATATCAGCACGAGCATCAGCGGTGTTTATCCCAACCATACAAAGATTAATAAGGTGGAGATGCTACAGGGTCGTTTCATTAACGAGAATGACGTGAAGGAAAACCGTAAGGTGCTGGTGTTAGGCAACAAACAGGTCAAGGAGCTGAAGTGCCAGATTGGCGATTTCGTGAATGTGGGTGATTTCGCCTTTAAGGTGGTGGGTGTCTATAAAGAGAACGAGAATGGGCGTGCTGAAGTGTTCAGCAGCTATTCGGCCATCAAGCGTATCTTTGGTGCCAACACCGATGATGCAGGCCGCATAGAGTTCACCTTCCACGGACTGTCTACTGAGAAAGCCAACGAAGACTTTGAGAAAGACTACCGCCGACGCCTGAATGCTGAGCACCAGGCTCACCCGGACGACGAAGACGCCGTGTGGTTGTGGAATCGCTTTACTCAGAATCTGCAAATGGAGAAAGGTATTGGCATCATCCGCACAGCCCTTTGGATAGTCGGCCTCTTCACGCTGCTTTCAGGTATCGTGGGTGTGTCTAACATCATGCTGATTACCGTCAAGGAGCGTACCCACGAGTTTGGTATTCGCAAGGCCATAGGTGCCAAGCCTTGGAGTATTCTGAAACTGATTATCACTGAAAGTGTCATCATTACGACGTTTTTCGGATATATCGGTATGGTATTGGGCGTAGCCGCCAATGAATATATGGATGCAACGATAGGCCATGAGACCATTGATACCGGTTTGTTTAAAGCCACGATGTTCCTTAACCCCACAGTAGGTCTTGACGTCTGTATCGAGGCGACGCTGGTGATGATTATTGCTGGCACCATCGCAGGACTCATCCCTGCCTTCAAGGCCTCGCGCATCCGTCCGATAGAAGCGCTCCGCGCCGACTAAAAAAGTAAAATAGTAAATTGCCAAATTGTCAAATGAGACTGGATATTGATACATACAGAGAGATACTCGACACGCTGACGCGCAACAAGTCGCGCTCGTTCCTGACGGGCTTCGGCGTGTTCTGGGGTGTGTTCATGCTCGTAGCCCTGATGGGTGGTGGCAACGGACTGAAAGAACTGCTCCAGCGCAACTTTGCAGGCTTTGCCACTAACAGCGCCCTGATATGGGCACAGCCAACGAGCAAGGCATACAAGGGATTCCGCAAAGGTCGCATGTGGGCGATGGACTATAAGGATGTGGCACGCATCCGCCAGAGTGTACCAGAGCTCGACATTGTCACGCCCCTGCTTTTCTCAAATGGTGGCACAGCCTACTATGGCGACCGCAAGGCTACTGTCGGAGTCAATGGGGCAATGCCCGACTATCAGAAGGTCAATGAGCCTAAGATGTTTTACGGCCGCTACATTGATGAGGCCGACATCCGCGACCACCGTAAGGTGTGCGTCATCCAGAAGAAGACCTACAAGGAGCTCTTTCCCGGTGGCGGCGATCCCTGTGGCAAGCGTATCCGCATCGACAATATCTACTACCAGATAGTAGGTGTCGACTACAACATGAGTGAGGGCGTTAACATCAGTGGCGAAAACGGTACGGGTGTCACCCTGCCGCTGACCTTCATGCAGCAGGCCTATAACCGCGGCAATGCCGTCGACCTGATAGCCGTTACCGGACGTCCAGGTGTTGTGATGTCGAAAGTCACCGACCGCATCCGCGAGACCGTTGCCCGTGCTCACACCATCGACCCTACCGACGAACAAGGTGCTATGGTGTTCAACACCGAAGTGCTCTTCCAGATGCTCGACAACCTCTTCCGAGGTGTCAACTTCCTCATCTGGCTTGTCGGCCTGGGCACCCTGCTGGCTGGAGCCATCGGTGTGTCAAACATTATGATGGTCACCGTTCGTGAGCGTACCACAGAGATTGGTATCCGCCGAGCCATCGGTGCCACACCAAGGATGATACTGTCGCAGATTATCTCCGAAAGTATCGTGCTGACGCTGGTGGCAGGCATGAGCGGTATTCTCTTTGCGGTGATGATATTGCAGATGTTAGAGCTTGCAAACACAGAAGATGGCATTCTTGCTGCCCACTTCCAGATAGGTTTCTGGACGGCCATCTTTGCAGCCTTCGTAGTGTCAGCGATGGGTGTGCTGGCAGGTCTTGCGCCAGCAGCGAGAGCAATGAGCATTAAACCTGTCGACGCCATGCGCGATGAATAACTCATAAGTCCCATAGGTCTTATAAGCCCTATAGGCCCCATGAGCCCCATAATAAAAACAAAATTAAAAACAACCAAGATATGAAAAAGTACAGCAAACTGATTATCGCAGCGATTATCGCACTGATTTTCATCGGAACCTTCGTGTTTCTCTGGCAGAAAAGCCAACCCAAGGAGACTGTGTACTCCGAGTTCACACCGAAACTGGACAGCCTCCAGAAGACGACCATTATCACGGGTAAGATAGAGCCTCGCAATGAGGTGAACGTCAAACCGCAGATCTCGGGCATCATCGCTGAGCTGTATAAGGAACCCGGTGACTATGTCAATGCTGGCGATGTAATTGCTAAGGTAAAGGTGATACCTGACATGAGTCAGTTGTCAAGTGCTGAGATGCGTGTGCGCCTGGCAGAGATTAATTTGAATCAGGCTCAGACCGACTTCAATCGAGAAGAGAACCTCTACAATCAGAAACTCGTTTCTGCTGATGAGTACGATAAGTCTAAACTGGCATTGAATCAGGCCAAGCAGGAGAAGTTGGCCGCTGTTGATGCACTCGAGGTTGTTCGCGACGGTGTGTCGAAGTCGAATGCCAGCGCCTCGTCTACACTTGTCAGAAGTACGGTCTCTGGTGTCATCCTCGATATTCCTGTCAAGGTGGGTAATAGCGTCATCCTGTCGAATACTTTCAACGATGGTACGACTATTGCCTCTGTAGCCAATATGAACGACCTCATCTTCCGTGGTAATATCGACGAGACTGAGGTGGGTAGCTTGGTCAGTGGTATGCCCATGAAGATTACCGTGGGTGCCCTGCAGGACCTGAAGTTCGACGCTGCTTTGGAGTATATCTCGCCTAAAGCTGTAGAGTCGAACGGTGCCAATCAGTTCGAGATCAAGGCTGCTGTCCATGTGGCCAAGGAAGACAAGTTACGCTCTGGCTATAGTGCCAATGCCGAGATTGTGCTGGCCCATGCCGACAAGGTGCTTACCATTCCTGAGAGTGCCATTGAGTTCAGCGGCGACTCCACCTTTGTCTATCTCGTCAAAGGCGAGGGTAAGCAGAAGACCTACGAGCGCAAGCAGGTGACGACAGGTCTCTCTGACGGTGTGAATATTGAGATCAAGAAGGGCCTGAACGCCAAGGACAAGGTGCGTGGCCCGGAGGTGATAGCAGACGACTCTAAAGACAAGTAAGCCATGAAGAAGCTTTTTCTTATAAGTCTTATAGGTCTTATAGGACCTATGGGGCCCATGAGCCTTAGCGCCCAGTCCCGTCAGTGGAGCCTCCGCGAGTGCTGCGACTATGCTGTAGCGCACAATATCGCCATCAAACAGCAAGAGAATGCCTGCCGTCAGCAGGAGTTGCAGGTCTCTACGGCTAAGAACTCCCGACTGCCCAACCTTAGTGCTTCTGCCGGACAAAACTTCTCGTTCGGACGTGGTCTGACGGCTCAGAATACGTATTCGAACACGAATACCTCGTCGACGTCGTTCTCGCTCGGCACCAGCATGCCCATCTTTACGGGTTTCCAGATTCCCAACCAGATCAAGCTCAGTGAGCTGAACCTGGAGGCTGCTACCGCCGATCTCGAGAAGGCGAAGAACGACATCCGTATGCAGGTGGCCCAGAGCTATGTACAGATTCTCTACGATATGGAGATTGCCGACGTTGCTCACCGCCAGATTGCCATCGACTCTGCACAGGTTGTCCGCCTGCAGGCTTTTGTCAAAAACGGCAAGGCCTCCGAAGCCGAGCTCTCACAGCAGAAGGCAACGCTGGCCAATAGCCGCCTGACGGCTACCCAGGCCGACAACAACACGCGTCTGGCAATCCTCGGACTCACGCAGCTGCTTGAACTGCCGTCGCCCGAAGGC
Source organism: uncultured Bacteroidales bacterium (assembly GCA_902760345.1). GTDB lineage: Bacteria > Bacteroidota > Bacteroidia > Bacteroidales > Bacteroidaceae > Prevotella. The sequence goes on from CACWFY010000012.1 coordinate 18,801, forward strand.
TTTTCTATTGTCCGTCCTGTACTGGCTGGCGTTGACGGTTTGGCCGTTGCTATCCCATCGCCTGACGCCATCTATTCTGAGGCATTGGGCATCAAACCTGAAATTGCCGCCCAGCAGCTTCGTCTGAAGGGTACGGAGCACAGCATCAAGATTGCCCAGGCCGCAAACCTCCCCACGCTCTCGTTGAGTGGTGGCCTTAGCACCAACTACTATACCACCAGCGGTTTCAAGAGCGATGGTTTCGCCACCCAGCTGAAAAATAACTTCTCGCAGAATATCGGCTTAAACCTCAGCATACCTATCTTCAACCGTTTCCAGACGCGCAACAACATCCGCAATGCACGCATTGAGCAGGAGAACCAGCAGTTGAAGCTGGACAACACGAAGAAGACGCTCTATAAGGAGATCCAGCAGGTATACTACAATACGCTGAATGCACAGACAAAGGAGAAATCCTCCGAGGAGGCCGTGCTGAGTACGCGCGATGCTTTCCAGCTGATGCAGGCGAAGTACGAGAACGGCAAGGCCACCATCACCGAGTTCAACGAGGCGAAGAACACTTACCTGAAGTCCGAGTCCGATCTCGTCCAGGCCCGTTACGAGTACCTCTACCAGACGGCCCTGCTCAATTTCTATCGGGGTAAGGAGCTGAACTTCTAATAGAAAGGAAATAGTCCGCTAACCGTTAGCGGACTATTTTCGTATGCTTTACTTCTTGTGCCTGTTGGCGCGCTGCTCGCGGTATTTGGCCTTCTGCCGCGCAGAGCCGCTGCCGTGGGCACCCGTGATATACTTCTTTTTCTTGGCCTTGGTCTTTATCTTGTCCTCCTCTTTGCGAGGACCGCCGCCACGACCGAAGTTAATGCCGTTCTCCAGAATCTCCTGGAAATCACTCTCTTTGCTCATAGTCTTATAAGTCTTATGGGGCCTATAGGCCTTATGGGGCTCATTAATGGTGGAACAGTCGTACTCCCGTAAACGCCATTGCAATGCCGTACTTGTCGCAGGTCATGATGACGTGGTCGTCACGTACCGAGCCACCAGCCTGGGCAATGAACTCGACGCCGCTCTTGTGGGCACGCTCAATGTTGTCGCCGAAGGGGAAGAAGGCGTCAGAGCCTAAAGCCACCTTCGTGTTCTTGGCTATCCACTCTTTCTTCTCGGCCAGCGTCAGCACCTCGGGCTGACGGGTGAAGAACTGCTGCCAGGCACCGTCGCGCAGCACGTCGTCGTGCTCGTCCTCAGAGATATAGACGTCGATGGTGTTGTCGCGGTCGGCACGACGGATACCCTCCTTGAAGGGCAGAGCCATCACCTTCGGATGCTGGCGCAGCCACCAGATGTCGGCCTTGTTGCCTGCCAGACGCGTACAGTGGATGCGGCTCTGCTGTCCGGCACCAATGCCGATGGCCTGTCCGTCCTTGACGTAGCAGACTGAGTTCGACTGTGTGTACTTCAGCGTGATGAGGGCGATGATCAGGTCGCGCTTAGCCTCGGCGGTAAACGTCTTGTTCTCGGTGGGAATGTTCTCGAAGAGGGCAGGGTCGTCCAGCTTGATCTCGTTGCGGCCCTGTTCGAAGGTCACGCCGAAGCACTGCTTGCGCTCAATGGGCTCGGGCTTGTACGTGGGGTCTATCTTGATGACGTTGTACGTACCCTTGCGCTTGTCTTTCAGTATCTCGATGGCCTCGGCCGTGAAGTCGGGGGCAATCACGCCGTCGCTCACCTCACGCTTCAGCAGCAGGGCGGTCGTAGCGTCGCAGGTGTCGCTCAGGGCCACGAAGTCGCCATAGCTCGACATGCGGTCGGCACCACGGGCACGGGCATAGGCACAAGCCACCGGACTCTCGTCCAGTCCCTTCACGTCGTCCACGAAATAGATCTTTTTCAGCGTGTCGCTCAGGGGCAGGCCTACAGCGGCGCCGGCAGGACTGACGTGCTTGAACGAGGCGGCAGCGGGCAGACCCGTTGCTTCCTTCAGCTCCTTCACCAACTGCCACGCGTTCAGCGCGTCGAGGAAGTTGATGTAGCCGGGGCGGCCGTTAATCACTTCGATGGGTAACTCGCCTTCCTGCATAAAGATGCGCGAAGGCTTCTGGTTGGGATTGCATCCGTACTTCAGTTGTAACTCTTTCATATATAAATAAGGTGTAAATGCTAATTCGGGGTACAAAGGTAGTGCAAACCGAGCGAAATACAAAACAAAAAACGTTTTTTTTGTTTTTATTTCCGAGGTGCAGCTTACCTTGTCCAACGGACAAGGGTACGAAAAAACGAGAGAAATTGCGAATAAACTTGACAAAACACGCGCTGAGAATCGCGCGAAATCCACCAAATGCCAACCAAGGGTCAAATTCGCGAAATATGAGGCGTTATACGCAATAGGTTGATATGTAGGCCCTTACGGATTTCCACCCCTTCGGACACTCGAAAAAGCTGTCCTTTTTGCCCATAAACATCGCCGAAACACCCTCTAAAACCACGATTTTTGCACTACGAAAGTGCCGTTTTTGCATCGTGAAGACGTAACTTTGCGGTCGTGAAGGTGGCACTTTGTGACCCTCAAGGCGTAACTTTGTGACCCTCTATGTCCCACTTCGTGACTTAACAACCGTAATCTCGCTTCTCATCATCCTAGATCTATCAAAAAGCCATATACGATTTTCGGCACTTTTTCTTGACATTATTTAGATTGGCAAAAGAGCTATTCCTTGAAAATATCTCGCCGTTTTCTTGTTTGTTTCAAAAATATTCTATATCTTTGCCCTGTCTTCATACCGAAGCCTCGCTTGTGGGCGGGTCTGATGAGGATGGAGACCTATATATAGGAAAAAGCGTTATCTTACGCTTTGTGCTTGACACCTAGGAATCTGGCAGTTCCAAACGAATAGTCAAGAAACAAAGCAACAATGACGCTCATGGGTATGTATTATCCGTATGTTCAATAGCAGTCTGACATTATTGGCGTTCCGCTGTTGTAATCGTATATACATACAGGCGTGGGCTTCGGCGTTGCTCGTTCTTACTATTCGGGCGATGCCAGAGCCTCTAGGTGTGGGACGAGTAATAGATGAACTCCCACGCTCTTTTTGTATATTAGCAATTAAACTTATTAAATCGCGCCATGTGAAGGGAGAAGCATGACTTGAGAACAAGAAGCATGGAGCAAGTATGTCATTATTGTACGATTTATGCCTTTGAGGAGATTATTAAGAATATCTCTAAAAGGGAGAACGACTACTATCTCACATTTTGGGCTAGCAGTATCTACGCAATGAATGACCCATCTGAGTTTGTATATGGGTATAATCTATTAACCAAAGACATATTGCCTTCAATAGAAAAGGAGTTGAGAATTAAAGACGAAGGACTTAAACTTTCAAGATTATGGCGTCAAATAGAGGGCGTCAAAGATTCTAAGGAGTGGGATGACAAATTGATGGGAGCAATTTATGAGAGTCACCATTCTCCATTTATCATTTCCTTTTCAAAACGGAGAGACTTTCTTCCTATGTGGAATACGTATTCAGATAGAGGAAAGGGAGTCTGTCTATGCTTTGAAGATTATGGGTGGACATATGAACATAATGATGTTCAATTGTTGCATAAACTTCATGCCTCCGAAGTTTCGTATGGTAAAGTTGATCAATCGGTTTATAATGTAGTGAGGAAACTCTATACAGATTGTTATGAACGATACAAAGACATATTAGATAAGAAGCTGAGAGTAAACAAAATGGCACAGTGCTTAGCCTCCTTGGCTGTCGTCGCCTCACCATATCACAAGCACAAGGCCTATGAATACGAGGAAGAGTCTCGATTAATCGAGTTTAAAAAAGATGAGCTTGATGTAAAATACCGTTGCAATAATCGGGGACAAATTATTCCTTACATCGAAGTGTCCATTAAGTTAGAATATCTTCAACGTATCATTGTTGGACCATGCGCTGATTCTGTTTCTATCATAAGAGAGCTTAAAGCACAACTGAGCTCGTATGGTATTACGAATATTGTTCCATCTCAGATTCCTTATAGAGAGTATTAATAATTTTAAATGTACGAATATGAAAAAACTACTATTGTTATGTGTTTTAAGTGTTGCGTGTAGTGCATTATTTGCGCAAGCAACGGATTTAGTGGTTGACTGCCAAACACCAGGCTGGCTGTCGGGTAAGATTACCTATGGTGACCAACTCACGGTAAAGAACCTGAAGGTGACTGGGTATATTAATGAGACGGATTTGAAATTCATTGGAAGTCTATTCCTGAAGGAACTGAATGGAGTTGTAGATTTAAGTGATGTGACTATAGATGGAGGAGCGTGGGATGGTTCTTTCTCAAAATTAGCAGGAGAGAACAATAATCATCTTCAGAAATTAGTATTACCTAAAACGCTAAGTAATTATGAGGAAAATGGAGATGCTTATACTGTAGAAGTCGATACCTTGGTTTTCGACATTAATGTAAAAGTAATTAAAGGGTATGATTATGCACATCATAATTATAGAACGGATACAAAGCGAACATTAGAAAGAAAGATAGGACATTTAATAATTGGAGAGAAAACTGATAGTATCTTGAATGTTGGTAGAGCAGAATCTGTTCATTTTCCACGTTCTCTTAGATATTTAGAAAATTATGCTTGTTCGGGAAGAACTGATTTTACGAATTGGAATATAAAAGAATTCCCTAACTTGGAATTTTTAGGCCATTGTGCGTTTACCTATAATACAAATGGAAGTATCTATGGTGATACCCCTTCATTAAACAACCAGACTCTTCCAGATTCTATTTTCTTTCCCCAAATCATTGTATTCAATATGGCAAGTTTTGATTACAAAGAGGGTATGCACATTTTCTTGGGTGAACATTTTGGCTATTTTTCATATGGTGACGGCGTTGCATGGAGTTATCCATATAAACCAACGATTAGAAATATATCGTTTCATATGAAAAAGCTTCCTGAGTCACGCGGTATAATAGGATGGTGCGATTCATCTGTGAAAGTCTATATTCCCAAGGGGACAACTCAGGAATGGATTGCTGCAGGATATACCAATGTTACATTAATAGAAGACCCTCAGCCATTAGAAGGAATAGAATTAAACCTACATGAAATAAATCTAGAAGTAAATGAAAGCGTTTCTCTAATTGCAACTCCTATACCTGCTAATGCAGACGATGTTGATTTCCTTTGGAGCAGTGACAATCAAGATGTCTGCACCGTTAATGCCGAAGGGGTGGTTAAAGCACTTAAATCAGGAAAATCAAATATTATTGCAATGTCCTCTGACGGTATAATTCGTGATACTTGTAAGGTGACAGTTATAGCGCATGCTGATAGTATTGCTTTATCTGATAACTCTATCGAATTATCAAATATAGGAGTCTCGTACAAATTAGAGGCTAGTGTTTTTCCAAATAATGCAATAAATAAGTCTGTCACTTGGAAAAGTTTTAATGAACAGGTTTGCATGGTATCAGATGAAGGATTGGTAACTGCAACTGGTATTGGCAGTACAATTGTTACGGTAACGACAAAAGATGGAGGAAAATCGGACTTTTGCATCGTAAAAGTTGGTGGTGATGGAATAATGGAGATTCAGTGGAATTCTACCGATACTGCCCCCGTCTATGACGTTATGGGACGCAGAGTCAACACTTTGACTAGGGGCCAGTTGTATATCAGTAACGGCAAGAAGTTCATCTGCCGATAAGAAGAAATTTTAGAAATGAAACAGGGTGGGGTGCACAACGGGCTTGTTCCGTTGTGCACTTTAGCCTTTAGCTAGCTGTCAGGTAACTCTCAGGTAAGTCTTTTCTGAGAGTTACCTTTCTGTATCCCCTTTCTACAAAGGTTTTCCCAGCGATTTAGGTAACAGTTAGGTCTTTTTGCGCGATTTCTGCATCTACGACATACATGTCGCCATCTGCATCGACAAGGACATTGCGAGGGACGAGGTCCCAGACTTCATAGTCGCTATTGGCATAACGGCCTTCGTTATTCTTCTTCAAGAATCCAAGAGCGGCCATATATGTGTCTATTTCAATGCTTGTTGCAGACTTAGCATTCTTTACCAAGTGTTGTTTCAATATGGGCATGATGGAGCGGCCTTCAAATCCTGTAAAGCCATATAATCCATAAAAAGTATTGGGGAATAGATTGTTGTGAGCTGATATCTTCTCCAAGAGTCGCAAAATGCTGGCACTATTCAGGAGGTTGTTTACCTTATATATAATATCGTTGGAAACATACGTGTCATTCTCGTTGCCACTTGGACCAGGAACGCCCAAGTCAAAGATGTCGCTCATCGGGATCCACATGCCATTGTCTTTGGCATACATCTCAGCAACGCGTTGCTCTATATCCAAACGAGTTACATCGTTTTGGCCATCTCGAAGTTGCGCTTCATATAATTGGCAGCGTCGACGGAGTTCATCGGAGACTTCTTGGATTCTTCGATTTTCTTCATCGTACGCTCCATAGCTTCCTTGTGAAACTGATTCAGATAGGTCATTGCTCATCTCATTTTAATTCATTGCGTTGCAAAGATAGAAAACAATTTTGAAAAAAACAAGAAATCAGCGGGATAATTTCGTTGTGCGCCCTATCACCGTTTCAAACCCTTGCTTGGCTTCCCCTTGCCCTGCTTCGGCTTGACGGCTTTTGCGGGTTGCGGCTTGGGGGCGAAGAGGTCGCTGATGATGGTAGCGCGAAGGATGCGAATGTCAGAGACGGGGCGGTTATACCGGTCGGTGGCTGCCTGTTGAATCTTGTCTACCACGTCGAGGCCCTGAGTGACTTCGCCGAATACGGTATATTGGCCGTCGAGATGGGGCGTGCCACCAACGGTCTTGTAGGTCTCTATCATCTCTGGCGTAAGCTTCACCTGTCCGTGGGTGGCAGAGTCCAGCCGTTGCTGTATGAAGGCTAACTGCTTGTCGTTGAGTATCTTGCCCCATACGATATAGAATTGGCAGGCTCCTGAACGCTGTTCCGGGTTCACGTTGTCTGGTTCACGCGCTGCTGCCACGACCCCTCGGCGATGGTACAACTGTGGCAGTCGGAACTCCGGCTCAAGGGTATAGTCCAGTTCGCCAGACCCTAACCGCTGGCCAGGCAGTGCGTGCTTGCTGTTCAAGTCGCCACCCTGAATCATAAAGTCCTTGATGACACGATGGAACAGCAGCGAGTCGTACACTTGCATGCGCACCAGCTTTAGGAAGTTGTCGCGATGTTGCGGTGTCTCGTTGTAGAGGGCTATGCGGATGTTTCCCTCCGTCGTCTCCAGCTCTACCTCAGCCCTTTCCTGTGCCCAAATGCCTGCACAGCAGCAGAGTAGCAGACAGGTAATCATTCCCTTGATATTCATCTTTATTAGTCTTTTTTCTGTAATGATGCTGCAAAAATACAAAAAAAATGTGTAACTTTGCGGGCAATATGGAGAAAAAGAGACATGCACTGCGTAAACTGCTGGAAGCGGTAGAGAAAGAAGTGCTGAAGAAACCTAACCGAAAGACGCTGGACCACCTGTCGCTGCTGGCAGGTTTCCAGGACTGGGATTCCTTTCAGGAAGCCCTGCACGGAGAGAGTGGTGGAGAGACCATCTATGGTGGCCATCACAGGGAAAAGAACTAACTGACACACGGAAAAGACTTAACTATTCATGGATATCAAAGACTGTTTGAAAGAACGTATCTTGATCTTAGACGGGGCCATGGGGACGCTGATACAGTCGCTGAGTCTCGGCGAAGAGGCATACCATCGTGGGCGCTTTGCACAGTGGAGCGTCTCGCTGGTAGGAAACAACGATGTGCTCAATCTGACGTGTCCGGAGGCTATTGCTAACATTCATCAGCGCTATATCGAAGCCGGTGCCGACATCATCAGCACCAACACCTTCTCGGCCAACCGCATCAGCCAAAAGGAATATGGCTGTGAGGAGCTGGCACGCGAAATGGCGCTGGCTGGTGCCAGGACGGCCCGCCAGGTGGCTGACAACTTTTCTCTTACTTCTCATCCCTCACCTCTCACCTCTAAAAAGATATGGGTGGCAGGTTCAATGGGTCCTACGTCGAAGTCGCTGACGCTGGCTTCCGACATGAACGAGCCCGGCCAGCGACTGGTCAGCTTCGACGAGATGGCTGCGGCATACGGTGAACAGGCGGAAGCCTTGATAGAAGGCGGCGCCGACCTGTTGCTGATAGAGACGTGCTTTGACGCGCTGAATACGAAGGCGGCGCTGTATGCCATCCAGCAGTTGAACGAACGGTTAGGGCGCACCATTCCCGTGATGGTGTCGGCCACCATCAACGACCGCAGTGGTCGCACGCTGACGGGACAGACGCTGGAGGCGTTCTACATCAGCATATCCCACTATCCGATATTGAGTTTCGGACTGAACTGCTCGTTTGGTGTGACGGAGCTGCGCCCGTTTGTCGAACGGCTGTCGGCCCTCGTGCCTGCCTATATCAGTATTCATCCCAATGCCGGCCTGCCCAACGAGATGGGCGAATACGACGAGTTGCCCGAGTTTACGGCCCACCATCTGCGCCAGATGGCCGAGGCGGGACTCTTGAACATTGCCGGCGGCTGCTGTGGTACGGACGACCGCCACATACGGGCTATCCGTGAGGCACTCGACGGCATCAAGCCGCGCGAAATCCCACAGGCCGACCAGCGCATGTGGCTGTCAGGTCTGGAGCCGTTGCTCATCGACCGCGAGACACAGAACTTTGTCAATGTCGGCGAGCGCACCAATGTAGCCGGCTCGCGCAAGTTTGCCCGTCTGATAGCCGAAAAGAAATATGAAGAAGCCATGACCGTGGCCCGCCAGCAGATAGAAGGTGGCGCATCGGTCATCGACATCAATATGGACGACGCCATGTTGGACAGTCGTCAGGAGATGCAGACCTTCACCCGCTACATCGCCAACGACCCTGCCGTCGGCCGTGCGGTGCTGATGATTGACTCGTCGGACTGGGACACCGTCTTGGCGGGTCTGAAGAACGCACAAGGCAAGTGTATCGTCAACTCCATCAGCCTGAAGAACGGCGAACAGGCCTTCGTTGAGAAAGCACGCGAACTGCGCCGGTTGGGGGCTGCTGTGGTGGTGATGGCCTTCGACGAGGAGGGCCAGGCCACCGACTACGAGCGTAAGACGACCATTGCCCAGCGTGCCTACAGGCTGCTGACCGACATCGGATTCCCGCCGCAGGACATCATCTTCGATGTGAATATCCTGTCGGTAGCCACGGGTCTGAAGGAACACCAGGCCTACGGTGTCGACTTCATTCGTGCGGTGGAGTGGATCAAGCAGCATCTGCCATACGCAAAGACCAGCGGTGGTGTCAGTAACCTGTCGTTTGCCTTCCGTGGTAATAATAAGGTACGCGAGGCCATGCACTCCGTCTTCCTCTATCATGCCATCCGTGCAGGACTGGATATGGCGATTGTCAACCCCTCGATGCTGCAGGTGTACGACGATATAGACCCCACGCTGCTGAAGGCCGTGGAGGATGTCATCCTGAACCGCGACGACGATGCCACCGAGCGGCTGATAGCCCTGGCGGCCGACGTGCTGGCAGGTGTTGATACTGTGTCCACTGGTTCAGCCAGTGGAACAGAAGAATCCTGGCGCAGCAAGACCATCGAGGAACGGCTGACCTATGCTTTGAGCAAGGGTGTCAGCGAACATCTGCCTGAAGATATTCCTGAGGCACTCAAGAAATACGGTAGTCCTATCAACGTGATAGAACAGCCGTTGATGCAGGCCATGGAGCACATCGGACAACTGTTTGGCGAAGGAAAGATGTTTCTGCCCCAGGTGGTGAAGTCGGCCAAGGTAATGAAAGACGCAGTAGCACTGCTACAACCCTATATCGACGAGGAACGTGGAACGCGTAAGGACGAGCGGCCTTGTGTCATCGTGGCTACGGCCAATGGTGACGTACATGACATTGGCAAGAATATTGTCGGTATCGTGTTGGGCTGTAATGGCTTTGAAGTTATCGACTTAGGCGTGATGGTGCCTGGCGAGACCATCTTGGCTGAAACCCTGAAACGCAAGCCCTGTCTGGTGGGTATCAGCGGATTGATTACACCCTCGCTGAAGGAGATGGAACAACTGTGCCAGCTCTTCCAGCACGAAGGACTACAGGTGCCTATTGTGGTTGGTGGTGCTACAACTTCGGCAGTACATACGGCTGTGAAGTTGGCGCCGCTGTATGACGGCTGTGTCGTCTATGGTGGTGATGCCTCGCAGACCTCTCTGCTGGCCAAGCGCCTGCAGATGGACCGAGAGACGACCATCGCCCAGATTAAGGCCGAGCAACAGACGCTGCGTGACGCCTACAAGGAGCATCATGCCCCGTTGGTGTCTTATGCAGAGGCTAATGAGTTGGGAATGAAGAATGTGGAATGTGGAGTGAAGAGTGAGGAGTGCGGAATGACTGACTGTGCCGAGCTCTTGTCTCTCAATTCTGCCCTCTCACCTCTCACCTCTGACCTCTTACCTCTCATCGACTGGCGCATGTTCCTGTTGTTCTGGGGGTTCAAGGGTGAGACACTACAGCAGTTACTGGTCAATCCGGAGGCTGAGCGTACGTTGCAGGAAGGCAAGGATTATCTGCAGCACGCCATCGACGAGAACCGTATCGAAGTGCAGGCATTGCTGCGCTTTGTGCCTGCCAGGCGTCGGGGCAACGACATCGTGTTGGATGACGGCACCGTGCTTCCCATGTTGCGTAGTCAGAGTGCGGCAGGACATTACCGCTGTCTCTCAGATTATTTTGATGAGCAGCAAGCCAGTCCGTTGGGACTCTTCACCATCGTGGCACGTCCTACCACGCAGCCTGCCGATGAGGCTGAGCGGCTGATGAGTCACGCCATCTGTGCCCGTCTGGCTGAGGCTTGTGCGGAATACTTGTCGACACAAGAGAGTAATCTTTCACCTCTTACCTCTCACCACTCACCACTTACCGTTTTAAGAGTGGCCTTCGGCTATGCCACGTGTCCTGACCATTCGCTGAAGCGTATCGTCTTCGACCTGCTGGATGCCGAACGGCGCCTGCCGGTCACGCTGACCGACCACTACTCTATACAGCCTTCGACATCGATTTGCGGTCTCTTCATCTGTCATCCGGAGGCTCGCTACTTCCCTGTTGGACGAATCGACGAGACACAGTTGGCCGACTATTGCCAGCGACGGGGCATCACCCTTGACGAAGGCGAGCAGCTGCTGTCGAAATATATTTCCCATTAAACCGATATAACGTCATAATGTCATAACGATATAACGAAAAAAGAAGAATATGAAAGTCATTGATATCCTGAAGAGTTCGAAACAGCCGTTTGCCTCTTTTGAGTTGGTGCCGCCCCTGAAGGGTAGCGACGTGAGCCGCCTCTACGACAGCATAGAGCCGCTGATGGAGTTTGAACCGCCCTTCATCAATGTCACCTGTCATCGTGACGAGATAGAATATGTGCCCAATAGCAATGGCACGTATACGAAGATGACACTGGCCAAGCGTCCGAGCACAATAGCCATCGTGGCAGCTATCATGCGCCGCTATCCGCAACTGCAGATAGTGCCGCACGTGATTTGTGGCGGTGCGTCGAAGTCGAAAGTGGAAAGTGAGTTACTCGACCTGCACTTCCTGGGTATCCAGAATGTTGTGGCGCTACGTGGTGATGCCATTCCCGGCCAACGTTTCTTTATCCCTGAGGCTGACGGGTTCTTTCATACCAACGAACTAGTGAAGATGATTGGCGACCTGAACCACGGAAACTATCTCGACCCGACAGTCAAGAACGGACTCTCCACCGATTTCTGTGTGGGTGTAGCGGCTTATCCGGAGAAACACTATGAGGCGGCGAATCTGGATACTGACATTGCATATCTGAAGCAGAAGGTAGAGGCAGGAGCAGACTATATTGTTACGCAGATGTTCTTCGACAATAATTGCTATTATGAATTTGTGGAGCGGTGTCGCAAGGCTGGTATAACAGTGCCCATCATTCCCGGCCTGAAACCGATGTCGACGCAGCGCCAGATAGACTTGCTGCCCCGCTCGTTCCACATTGACATTCCACAGGAACTGGTGGACTGGATGAAACAGACCAAGACGGCCGATGAGGCTTATCAGGTAGGCATCGAGTGGGCCATCAGACAAAGCCGCGACTTGCTTGCGCACGGGGTGCCTGCCATCCATTATTATACGATGGCGAAGACAGACAATGTGTGTGAGATAGTACGTGCCGTCTTCTAGCTTCTAACTACTCACCACTAAAAAAAGAGGCATCCCTTCGTGAGGAATGCCTCTTTTTATGTCGTGCAGGTTAGAGAGATTACTCCTTACCAGCAATACCGCTGCGCTTCTCCTTAATACGGGCAGCCTTACCAGTAAGCTTGCGCAGATAGTAAAGCTTAGCGCGACGAACCTTACCAACCTTGTTCACTTCGATGCTCTCGATGTTGGGAGACTCCATGGGGAAGATACGCTCTACACCAATGGTGCCAGACATCTTGCGAACAGTGAAGCGCTTCTTCTCACCGTGACCGCAGATCTTGATGACTACGCCACGATAGAGCTGGATACGCTCCTTAGAACCCTCGATAATTTTGTAAGCGACAGTGATAGTGTCACCAGCCTTGAAACTGGGATGCTGCTTGCCGGTTGCAAATGCTTCTTCAGCAATCTTAATTAAATCCATTTGTTTTTTTAACGTTAAAATTGTTGTTATCGTTCCTACGCAACATAACAGGCAACTCGATACTTCCTGACAGCGATTACGCGGAAAGCGGCTGCAAAGGTACAAAAAAAGTCTTATAAAGCAAAATAATTACGATTTTTTTTGTATATTTGCACCATAATTTAATCGATCACTATGAAAACAAAGACAATCATTCCTCTGATGTTGGCGATACTTTTGTTCGCTAATTCGTGTAAGTCACATTATGAAGTGACTTCCATTCAGCGGACGCGAATTGTGGTAGACGCCCGCTATGATGCGCAGCCAGACCAGCAGGCTGCAGAGTTCCTGAAACCTTATAAGCACGTGGTAGACAGTGTGATGGGACCTGTGGTGGGACATTCTGCCAAATATATGACAGCTAAGCGCCCTGAGGGTACATTGTCGAACCTGCTGTCAGACATTCTGGTATGGGGAGCAAAGGACTATGGTGAGACACCAGATTTCGGTATGTATAACATGGGCGGTGTGCGTGCCGACCTGCCGAAAGGTGCTATTACGTATGGCGATGTACTCGACATTGCGCCCTTTGAGAACAAGATAGCCTTTGGTACGCTCTCGGGAGCTGAAGTGTTGGAGCTGTTTTCACAGATGGCATCAGTAGGCGGCGAGGGCGTCAGCCACTCCGTACGACTGGTCATCACGAAGGATGGGCAGTTGGTGAGTGCCACCATCAATGGCGAGCCCATCGATCCGGCAAAAGATTATCGCCTGACGACCATTGATTATCTTTTAGGAGGCTCCGACAAGATGGATGCCTTGAAGAAATGTCGCAATGTGAATGCACCCAAGGAGGCCTCCAACAACTCGCGCTTCATCATTATGAACTACTTCCGTGAGATGGAGAAGCAGGGTAAAGTGGTCGATGCGGAGATAGAAGGACGAATCATTGTGAAGTAATAAGTAAGATGTAAGAAGTATGAAAAAGTACCTATTTATATTATTGTTGGCGCTGGTGTCGCTCAGCAGCCAGGCCCAGAAGAAGCAACTTGTTATTCTGCATACCAATGATACCCATTCGGCAATTTTCCCGCTCAATGCCTCGTTGCCCGATACCATGAAGGCAGGGCGTGGCGGCTTCTTGCGTCGCATTGCCATGTTGAAGGAAGAACGTAAGAAGAATCCGGACTTGCTGTATTTCGACTCGGGAGACTTCTTTCAGGGGTCTGCCTATTTCACAATGTTCAAGGGCGATGTCGAGATTGGACTGATGAATCTGATGGGCATTGATGCCACCACCATAGGCAATCATGAGTTCGACTTTGGTTTGGACAATATGGCCGAGATGTTCAAGAAGGCAAACTTCCCGATTCTGTGTTCCAATTACGATTTTACGGGTACGGTGATGGAAGGTGTTACCAAGCCTTGGATCATTATTAAGCGCAATGGTGTGAAGATTGGTGTCTTTGCCGTGTGTCCGAAGATGAAGGGACTCGTCGCTGACAAGAACTGCCCAGGAGTCAAGTATCTCGACCCTGCACGTGTGGCCTTGGAAACAGCCACGATGCTGAAGGAACAGAAAAAGTGCGATATGGTCATCTGCATCTCACATCTCGGCTGGAATAGTAACCGAGGGGATGATGACCAGTATATGATACAGGGGTCTCGAAATATTGACCTGGTCTTAGGTGGTCATACCCATACTTATATGGAGAAATTGGAATATTGGAACAATATGGACGGTAAGCCCGTTGCTGTTGATCAGAACGGAAAAGCGAACATCTTTGTCGGAAGAATTGTAGTAGACCTGAAATAAGGATTGCTATTCGAAATAGAACGTCAGCACAATCATCTTCGACTGCGCATTGCTAACTGAAGCGGCATAAGCCTTGAGGTTATCATCGCGCAGTTCGTTTACATGGTTTTTATCCAGCACGTTACCCAACCCGAAACAGAATTTCAGTTCAGGAATCAATTTGAAGAACGGCAGGTAGAAGTCGCAGCCCAACCCTACCTCAACCATGGTGTTGAAGCGCTTGAGGCGTACTATGTCGTAATCACTGCCTGTCAGGTTCATCATTGGATTGATACCCGCCATAACGTATGGGCGGTGGTTGTTCCAACGGGGAGCGGCAAATTTGATGTCGATAGGTAGCGAGACATACGTGTTCTTCAAGTCCTGTGTCTGGCATATGGGGTCACCTTTCTCATCCAACTGGTTCATATTACGGAATGTCAGATGCTTAGCACCGAAGTGCATGGTGGGCGTTACACGCAGCGAGAAGTTATTGCTCAGGCGCAATTCACTCAACACACCTACTGAGAATCCAGGGCTCCAGCGGTCGGCATCACACATGATATATTGGTTTTGCATTACACCGCTCTCGTTGGGTAACTGTTGCGGACCAACTTGTGTCAGTTCGAGGTCCTGCATATGCATGCCCACCAGAATTCCAAAGTGCAGGGTGCGCAGGTCAATATATGGTTTGTGCTGTACGTGTCGGTCTTGCTGAGCCATGCAGACGGATGCCCAGAAGACTATGAGAAGTATGGAAAAGAGTCGTTTCATATCTAAATCAATAACGGATGTTTGCACCGTATTATTATTTCGACTGCGTATAAATTGTGAAAATATCTACCTAAAACTAGGTATTATTCAAAAATAATTCATACCTTTGCATCACTCAAAAATAGTATTATTATTAATTCATTTAATCAAATCAAGATTATGGCATACGTAATTGGTGACGACTGCATCGCATGTGGAACATGTATCGATGAGTGCCCCGCAGGAGCTATCTCTGAGGGCGACAAGTATTCAATTAACCCCGATGTTTGCACAGAGTGCGGCACATGCGCTGACGTTTGTCCGTCAGAAGCTATCAGCCTTCCCTAACGGTAAGAGTTGATTTTTTATGTGGTTAAAAAAATGAAGGGGCTCTCCAACTGGAGAGTCCCTTTCATTTTGTTGTAACGTTTCCGTTCGGTTTAGCACTGAGCGAGCTTGCCGTCAGAACCGAGCACATTCACAATCTTGTGGATGTACATCTTCTTCATGTTCTCACGAGCAGGCTTCAGATACTGACGAGGATCGAAGTCTCCAGGATGCTCGGCGAGGTGCTGACGGATAGCAGCCGTCATGGCCAGACGAGAGTCTGAGTCGATGTTAATCTTGCAGACAGCGCTCTTAGCAGCCTTACGCAGCTGCTCCTCGGGGATACCGATAGCGGCCTCGAGCTTGCCACCGAACTTGTTGATGGTGTTTACCTCGTCCATAGGAACTGAAGAAGAACCGTGAAGCACGATGGGGAATCCGGGGAGCTTCTTCTCGATCTCAGCGAGGATGTCGAATGCCAATGGGGGTGGAACGAGCACGCCGTTCACGAGTGTGCACTGCTCAGGAGTGAACTTGTGAGCACCGTGAGAAGTACCGATAGAGATAGCGAGTGAATCGCAACCTGTACGAGTAGCGAAGTCGATAACCTCCTCAGGCTTAGTGTAGTGAGACTCAGCAGCGCTGACCTCATCCTCTACACCAGCGAGTACACCGAGCTCAGCCTCAACGGTTACGTCGAACTGATGAGCATACTCAACAACCTTCTTAGCCAGAGCAACGTTCTCCTCGTAGGGGAGGTGTGAACCATCGATCATTACTGAAGAGAAGCCCATGTCGATGCAATCCTTGCAGAGCTCGAAGCTGTCACCGTGGTCGAGGTGCAGCACAATCTCAGGATGCTCGCAGCCCAGTTCCTTGGCGTAAGCTACAGCACCCTCAGCCATGTAACGCAGAATGGTAGCGTTGGCATAGTTACGGGCACCCTTAGACACCTGCATGATAACGGGTGACTTTGTCTCAACTGCAGCCATTACGATAGCCTGCATCTGCTCCATGGTGTTGAAGTTGAAAGCGGGGATAGCATAGCCACCGGCTACTGCTCTCTTAAACATCTCGCGGGTATTTACGAGACCCAAATCCTTGTAATTTACCATAATTGAATATAAATTAGAAATAATAAAGTGCTATTTGACTGCAAAGGTACAATAATTTTTCGAAGATAATAAGAGTGGAACACGGAGAATATGATAAAAAAACATAAAATTCTCCGTGTCCCTATCTTTCTGTACCCTTAAAACTGCGTCTTTGCAAACTACGTGTTGCAATTAGATATTAGGTGTGTCCCATACTTTCGTCTTACTACATGTTGCAGGCACAGTCAAACGGCCTACACGCAACAGGAAATCACCCTCTTCCAATGTCCAGCGGCCATCAGCACCAACGAAGGCGAGATCCTTTGCTGGTAACTGAAAGGTGACGGTCTTGCTTTCACCAGGAAGGAGCTCTATTTTTGTAAAGTCGCGCAGGCGTTTGTTGTCAGGCACAATAGAGGCAATGAGATCGCTGCTATAGAGCAGGACAGCTTCCTTGCCAGCACGACTACCTGTATTCCTCACGTCGACAGATACGGTGAGTGTGTCATCAGCAGTAAATTGGGCTTTGTCTACAGTCAGGTTGCTGTATTCGTAGGTTGTGTAACTCAGTCCATAACCGAATGGCCACAGCAGACTGACCTTTGCGTCGTAGTTGTAGGCTCCCGCCATCGTACCGACCTCCTCACTAACCTTGTAGTCGTAGGTGTTCAGCGAGTTAATCTCACGAGGATAGGTGTAAGGCATCTTCGCTGAGAAATTAGCGTCGCCAGCCAAGAGGTTTGCCAATGCATCACCACCATAGTTTCCTGGAATCAGAATGTCTACCACAGCTTTTGCTAATGGCTCGATATCGGTAATTAGTCGCGGACGACCTTCGTTCAGTACGAGGATGATGGGTTTACCCGTTTTGGCGAGTTCCTTCACAAGGTCGCGCTGATTCTTCGAGAGCCAGAGGTCGTTCAAGTTACCTGGAGTCTCAGTATATGAGTTCTCGCCAATACAAGCAATAATCACATCAGCCTTGGCTGCTGCCTCCACCGCTTTCTGGATTTGTGGCTCATTCTCATCGTAGTAAGCACCATTCTCGTTATAGGTCACGCCCTGCTCAAGAGTGATGTTCTCCTTACCATATTTATTACATAATGCTTCAAAGATGGTGTTGTACTTCTCTGAAAGATCTTCGGCACGTGAACCCTGCCAGGTGTAGCTCCAACCACCATGCAGACAACGCATCTGGTTGGCATTGGGGCCTGTTAGCAGAATTTTCTTGCCCTTGGCCAAAGGCAAAATGTAGCCTTCGTTCTTCAGCAATATCTCACTCTCTTCTGCAGCCTTGAGGGAAGCCTGGGCAAACTCGTCAGAGCCGAACTTCTCGAAACCTTTACCGCCAGTATTGGGCTTGTCGAAAAGTCCCAAGCGATACTTGGCACGCAGAATACGACGTACGGCATCATCAATACGACTCATCGGCACCTTGCCCTCATTGACCAGTTCTTTCAGCAGAATGCAGAATTCTATGCTATAAGGGTCCATCGACATATCGATACCGGCATTGATAGCTATGCGAATGGCGTCTTTCTTGTCCTTGGCCACTTTTTCGCGTGAGAATAGGTTGTTAATATCAGCCCAGTCGGTAACTAGGAATCCATCCCATCCGAGGTCTTCCTTCAGCCACTTCGTCAGATACTCATAGCTGGCATGAACGGGTACACCGTTGATAGAGCCCGAATTAACCATAATGGTTAGTGTACCAGCTAAGGCTGCCTGCTTGAATGGCTCGAAATATTTTTCGCGTATTATCTGTGGCGAGAGGTAGGCAGGCGTGCGGTCCTTGCCAGTCCAGGGAGCACCATATGCAAAATAGTGCTTGGTACTGGTGCCAACATGATATTGGTCGATATGGTTTGGGTCATTGCCCTGATAGCCCTTGATTTCTGCAACCACCATCTTTGAGTTCACAATGGCATCCTCGCCAAAACTCTCCCATACACGAGGCCAGCGAGGATCACGGCTCAGGTCGACTACCGGATTGTAAACCCAAGGACAGTTGGCAGCACGGCTTTCGTAGGCTGTTATCTCTGCACCAATGCGAGCCAGTTCTGTATTAAACGAAGCACCGACATTGATGGGCTGCGGGAATAGTGTACCGCCCTGTGTATAGGTTACGCCGTGATTGTGGTCGAGACCGTAGATATCAGGAATACCCAGATACTTCATCGACTTCTTTTGAATCAGCTGTATCCACTCCTGCCATTGTGCCACCGTTGCAGCACGCGTGCCAGGGACATTCAGTATCGAACCGACCTTCCATTTCGAGATTAGCGTGTCGAGCATAGTCTCGTTCAACTTCCAGACACGTTTCGTATCGCCCTGATAAATGTCTACAGGATAGCCGCCCAACTTGTCGAGAATCTGCTGGTCGGTCATCTTTAGCATATCCTCCACCTCTTTTGACGACCTACCATACTGTTGCAGCACAGAACGAACCTTCTCGCGATCAATTTTTGCATTTTCCACAGACATCTTGCCCATCACGTCAAGGTTCAGTTCCAGCATCTGGCCGATTTTTTCCTCAAGTGTCATTTTAGCAAGGGTTTTCTCGACCTTCGCTTCTAACTTGGCATCCCGTGGAACAGCAAATTGTGCTGATGCTGCAATAGCAGTCAGCATCAGCACAAAAAGTGATAATATATGCTTCATCAGTTTACTTCTCTACTGGTTCAATCAGCTTCCAAATACATGCAGCCAGAGCGCCACCAACGAATGGACCAACGATAAAGATCCAGAGATTAGCGAGTGCTGTACCACCTTGGAAAATGGCGGGAGCCAATGAACGAGCGGGATTGACCGATGTTCCCGTATAACGGATGCAGACAAGATGAACCAGAATGAGGCTCAGACCGATGGCCAGACCTGCGAAGTTGTTGGTCGCACCATTGGTCTTGGCAGTAGCACCCAGCACCACAAGTACGAATACACAGGTGAAGATAATCTCTGCCAGCAAGCCGCCCAGTACGCTAACATTTGCCTGAAGATCGTTTGCACCAGTACCCTCCAGACCGGGTACATTAGCTGTGAGGATATAAAGTAGCAACGAACCGATGAATGCACCAATGCACTGGAAGATGATATACATACAACCTTCCTTGGCATCCATGCGGCCGGCAATGATGCAACCCAATGTGATGGCAGGGTTGATATGGCAACCGGAAATGCCGCCAATTGTATAGGCCATTGCTACTACAGACAGACCGAAGGCAAAAGCTGTACCCACCACTGCGGGAATGTTGTTGATAGGATCACAACCCAGGCTGACAGCTACACCGCAGCCCATCAATACGAGCACCATAGTGCCTACCATTTCTGCTAAATACTTTTTCATAACATTTTTGTTTTAATGGGTTAATAGGATATTGGACGCAAATATAGGAATAATAATTGAAAAAAGCAAATAAATTAGGCAAAAACTTTATTTTTCGCTGTATTTGAAATACGAGAAGTCTGCCGTACCCTCGCCTTCGGCATACATGCCCACAATGGCACCGGTAAAGCCTCCCACCATCTCTGTGCTCAGCAGTGGGCAGTCGTGTTCAGCCAACAGTTGCCAGGGCAGTCCGTTCAGAGCATATTCAAAGCGATAACTGTTACCGTCGCTGGCGATGCGTAGTCGTATCTTGTCTTCCTGTCCGGCCTCTGCCATCGTTTCACCCTTTAGTGTCTTCACCTGATAGTTCATCACGACGGCTACGGTTCCCGTCATATATTTCTCTACGCTTATCTCCATGTGTCCGTCATGTATCTGATAGACCGAAAGTCCAGCCTTACAACCAAAGGACAGCTTGCTGGCATCCAATTCCGTCTCCATGCTGAACACAGCACTCTCTTGTCTGCGTCCCATAAAGGTTGGCTGTTGGTTGTCGGTCAGTGAACGCTCGGTAGCGTGTAGACGGAAACCCTGTCCGATGTGTTCGTAGTTCTCGGGAATGGGGTTCTGGATGTATAGCCATTCAACGGGCTTAGTCTCTGTTTGACGAGGAAGTTGTGGTGCCAACGTCTTGACTTGCATGACGGTGTCGATGGGGTTGCCACTATTGATGACGGGCCATCGTCCCTTCTTCCATTCGACAGGTGCCAGACAGGTCTCGCGTCCAATATGATGGTAGGAACCGCCATAGTTGCGATAGGCAAGGAACACAATCCACCACGAGCCGTCTTTCGCCTGTACAAAGTCGCCGTGTCCCGTACCTTGGATCTGCATGTACTGGCCAGCCAGACTGCAATTGGTCAGTAGCGGATTATTGGGGTTGGCCTCATAGGGGCCGTAAATGTTTTTCGAGCGGGCGATGGTCAGACGGTGTGCCATTTCTGTACCGCCTTCAGAGATAAGCAGGTAGTAATACCCGTCTTTTTTATAAATGTGGGGTCCTTCGGGATAGCGTCCTCCGGTACCTTGCCATAGCGCCTTGCTTGGGGTCAGCTGTTTACCGCTCTTGGGGTCTATCTCGCATAGCGTAATGGTGTTGTCAGGGTTCGATACCATATAGCACTTGCCGTTTTCAAACCACAGTGATGGGTCTATGCCTTGCTGTTCCAGCCAAATAGGTTCACTCCAAGGCCCCTCAGGATTGGTGGCAGTTACCATGAAGTTGCCGCCATGACCGATATTGGTGGTAATCATATAGTACGTGCCATCGTGATAGCGAAGGGTAGGGGCATAGATGCCTTGCCATGACGTCAGTCCCTTTAATGGTAGTTGACTGTCTCTGTCAAGCACGTTGCCAATCTGTGTCCAGTTGACGAGATCTTTCGACTGAAAGATGGGTACTCCGGGGAAATACTGGAATGAAGAGTTCACCAGATAGAAGTTGTCGCCTACGCGGCAGACACTTGGATCGGGGTGAAAACCAGGTATTACTGGGTTCATTAACTGTGCTGATAAAGTCAGCGAAACCATTGCAAAAGTAATAGAAACCAATAGTTTTTTCATCATTTTAGGGTTTTATTGTTGCAAAGGTACAAAAAAAATGTTACCTTTGCAACATGATGACCGAAAATCCATACGTTAAGCAATTTCCAGAGCTCATGGCCGGAAAGACCGTACTCTACTGTCATGGCTTTGGCAGTAGCGGACAGAGTGGCACGGTGACGCGTCTGCGCACCATCCTGCCCAATGCCCAAGTCATTGCTCCTGACCTGCCTGTTCATCCTGTTGAGGCACAGACCTTGCTCAAGGAAATATGCGAACAAGAGAAGCCCGATTTGATTCTGGGAACGTCGATGGGTGGCATGTATGCTGAGCAACTCTACGGTTTCGACCGTATCTGCATGAATCCAGCGTTGTGTTTGGCAGATACTATGCAACAACATGGTATGACGGGGACCCAGACTTTCCAGAATCCACGCTTGGACGGTGTACAGCAGTTCTATGTCGACAAAGCCCTTGTGAAAGAATACCGACAAGTGTCTGAGCAGCGGTTCAGTGGTCTTACTAATGAAGAAAAAGGCCGGGTGTGGGGGCTTTTTGGTGACAGAGACGATCTCGTAGACACCTATGATATGTTTCGGGAGCATTATCCTTTGGCTACTCACTTTCACGGCGAGCACCGCATGGACGACCATTCTTTCATGCATGCTGTGGTGCCTGTCATTCGTTGGATTGACGACCAACAAGAGCATCGCCAACGTCCTATAATATATATAGGTGTAGAGACGCTGCGAGATGCTTATAACAAACCAGCCAGCAGCAGTCAGAAAGCCATTCGCCTCTTGATTGAGCACTATCAGTTGTTCTTTGTGGCAGAGAATAGTGAATCTGTGGTCGGTGCGTGGTTAGAGGAGTATATCAATGTACCAGCATGGCGCCATACCATCTACACTTACCGTCGCGACCTGCTTTATGGTGACTACTTGATCGAGAAACAGGGAGCACAAGGTAAAGAGCAAGATAGTTCTTTGGCTACTGTCATTGAATTCGGCTCCGACACTTTTAAGACATGGGACGATATTATCGACTATTTCTCCCGTCTTGGTGGACAATAACGTAACAAACATTACTTTGAATAATGAAAAACCCTATACGGACTACTATTATTACCCTATTATTGCTACTGATTGCATCCGTTGGCTATGCCTTGGATGTCAGAGACTTTAGCTATTTACACCTCAGTAAAGACAATGGCATGGACAACCATCGTGTCTTCTCCATCTGTGAAACAGAGAATGGTGCCATCTGGTGGTCGACGAAGAGTGGTGTGGGGCGCTATAATGGTTCCGTTGTGAAGAGCTATCCTCTGGATAAGGATACGCCTTATGGCCATCAGGGAGGACGTGTCATTCATCTCACGTTCAGTCACGAAACACTTTATGCTTTCGACAATCGCGGTACTATCTATTGCTTTAATTCGATTCTCGATCAGTTTGGCTTGAGGGCAAGCCTTTCAAAGATGATGAAGCATGATGTGGCGCTTAATGATGTGTATGCTACCGACGAGGGCCTTTATCTGGCAATGCATGATGGGGTTTATCTGTTGAAGGACGACCGCCTGACGTTGCTGTTTAAGAGTGCCTATGTCAACCGTATAATCCCGATGAAGCATCGTCTTCTGTTTGGTACTCGAGATGGTCTGTATAGCCATAAAGGACGACGTTTGTTACCGTATAATGTAGAGAGCGGCTATTTCGACGAGTTGTCGGACAAGCTTTGGCTGGGCAGTTACGAGAACGGCCTGGATATCGTGTCGATGAGTGATGACGGCCAGGTGCTGCGTGACGATTGTGTTTCTTTGGAGGGTTACACCCGTCAGAACCCCATTCGCAGCATCTGCCCCTACGACGATGAGACCATGCTTATCGGTATTGATGGCCAGGGCGTCTACCAGATGAGCCGAAATGGCAGTGGACAGGCTTCGTTGCTGTTTGATGCCAACGAGTCTGTTCATGGCGTGCTTCATGGCAATGGCGTTTATAGTGTGTTGGTAGACCAATGGAAGAACATTGTAGTCGGTACCTATTCTGGAGGTATTGATATTGCTCGTCCAATAGGCAGTACTACAGCAGTTTTCAACCATATTCCCAACAACCGACAGACATTGCTAAACGACCATGTCAATATGGTGATGCCTTTGTCAGAGAACCTGCTGCTGATGGGGACTGACAATGGTATTAGCATTCTTGATACAAAGACAGGTACATGGCAGCATTGCTGTCAGGGAACAGTCGTGCTAAATGCATGCAGGAAACCAGACGGTGGCGTCCTCGTGTCTACCTATGGCAAGGGTGTTTATGATATAGGACCGCATATCGATGTCCGTCAGGTGTTAACTACTGCTGGTGGTATGCTGAAGGACGATCATGTCTATACCGTTTTTTTTGATCGCGACGGCAGTCTGTGGGTGGGTAGCTTGAATGGCGACCTGCTACAGAAGAAAGGATCTGAACTGATTTATTATCCTATCCATGACGTGCAGTCCATCACACAACTGGCTTCTGGGCAGATCGCTGTGGGTACGGCCTTTGGCTTAAAACTTATCACTCCAGAGAATGGTCGTGTGCGTGACTTGAAGTATGCTCCGTCGGGTTTGACAGATATCAACCCCTTCGTTAATCATCTGATGTCGCACGGCTTGGAGCTATGGATAGCTACAGACGGTGGTGGTATCTATATTTATCATCAGGCTAAACGTGAGTGTCGACAGCTTACGATGAAGGATGGACTGCCATCCAATCATGTCAGCAGTTTGATTACGGGCAAGGATGGCCGTATATGGATTGCAACAGAAGAAGGACTTGCCTACATCTCGCCTGACGAACCGTCGAAAATAGTTAACGTAAACTACTGCTATGGGTTAAATAGGGAATATACACGTGGGGCTGTTGCCAACCTGCCGGGTGGTGATATTATTTATGGTACGACGACGGGAGCCGTGATCATCCATCCTGCTGATATACATCCATTAAATTATACGGCGCATCTACAGTTCCTTTATGTGGATGATGATGCTGGTCAGGATGATGCTTTTAACGAAAAAGTACATCAGATGCTGAGTCGTGGTGAACTGGAACTCAGTTATCACCAGCGTACTTTCGACCTGTACTTCGAGAGCGTCAATATGCGTAACCACTTTGATATGGTCTATCGCTATCGGGTAGGGAAAGGAGAATGGAGCCAGTCTTTTAGCCAGCAGTATTTACGTTTTACCAATCTGGAACCCGGTAAACACTTGTTGACCCTACAGTGTGTCAGTCGTACTAGTGGTGTCGTTATCGACACAGCCGAACTGACCATCACCATTGCCCAACCATGGTGGAAGAGTTGGTGGATGTGGATGGTTTATCTCTGCCTGATAGTGCTGGCATTCTATGGCGCCTGGCATGTCTATCAGCTGCATGAGAAATACATGCGCCTGACCATCGACCATCTGCAGGTTGCTACCTCATCGCAGTCTGCTGACAATGAGATGGTAGTTGATGAGGAGGCGGGCCAAAGTGGTAAGGACTTCATCGACAAGGTGACGATGCTGGTAGCCGAACATCTGAGCGACTCGCAATTCTCCATCGACCAGTTATGCCGCGAGATGGCGATGAGCCGTACGCTGTTCTATGTCAAACTAAAGTCTTATACTGGTAAGTCGCCTCAGGATTTCATTCGAATTATCCGCTTGGAACATGCTGCCGCTATGTTACGAAGTGGTCGCAGTGTGACCGATGCTTCTGCTCTTGCCGGCTTCGACAATCCCAAATATTTTAGTACAGTATTCAAGAAGTATTTTGGTATATCACCGTCAAAATATCAATAGAATATGGTATAAATGCTGTCTAAAAAGGTTTGAAAACTATCATATTTCAGCTTTCAAACCTTTTATGTATACCTTCAAACCCTTATTATATGTATTATAGATAACTTTGCAGAAGAAAACCAATCAAAAAATTATACAACCTAATGAAAAGAAACAAAATTCTCTCTGCATGGCATAGTTTGCTTGCCATGGTCGTAGTACTGCCGGCAACAGCGTTGGCACAGCCTACTTCCAAAGAATGGAATGCTCAGGTGGTAGGATGGAATCTGGGTAACCAGTTGGAATGTTCCGCACCTGGTCAGGATGGTGAGACGATGGCCATCGGAAATCCTGACAATAGTATCAAAGCCGAGACGGCTTGGGGTAACCCTGTTGTTACCAAAAAAGTCATTAAGGCTGTCAAGGAGGCCGGCTTCAACGCTGTCCGTATTCCCATCCGTTGGCAGTGCCACATCACCAACCCTATGGCGATGAGTATCGACAAGGCTTGGATGGCTCGTGTTAAGGAGATTGTCAACTGGTGTCTGTCCAACGACTTAAAGGTGATTATCAATACGCACCATGACAAGTGGCTCGAAGGTCGTCCAACCAATGAGTATAAGGAAGAGAACAACCAGAAATTGGCACTGCTATGGCTGAATATTGCCAGCGAGTTTGCCAACTACGACTATCGCGTGGCTTTTGCTGGCACCAACGAGGTACATATCAAAGACAACTGGGGAAAACCCGAAGCTGAGAATCTGGTTGTACAGAACTCGTATAACCAGACGTTTGTCGATGTTGTACGTGCCACTGGCGGTAATAATCTGAAGCGTCATCTCATTGTACAGACCTATGTGTGCAATCCCGACTTTGGCTTGTATAATGGTGACTTCATCATTCCTACCGATGTTGAAGGAAATGGTAACAATTATATGAGCGTCGAGTTCCACTATTATACGCCTTGGGACTATGCCGGTGAGTGTAAGTACAACTTCTGGGGCGAGCCATATAAAGATAAAGGCGAGGCTTCTCCTAACGACGAAAAGACAATGACCGAGTTCTTCGATAAGGTCGTTAATACATGGGGCAACAAAGGTCTTGGTGTGGTCATGGGAGAATGGGGCGTTACCGATCGCCAGAAAGCAGGAAAAACCGATCTTATCCACGAGAATATGACGTACTACTGTCGCTTCCTGGTCAGTGAAGCTATGAAGCGTGGTTTCTCCACCTTTATATGGGACAACAATAACTTTGGTAGTGGCCCTGAACATTTTGGTATTTTCGATCGAAGAGCTGGTATGAGAGTTAAGGCAGACTGGGTGCTGAAAGGTATTATGGAAGGGAAGGCACTTCGTTAGTAAATAGGGATAAGTAAAACAAAGAAACATATAAATATTATGAAGAAAATTTTATCCATGCTGGCTGTTATGGCCATTGCAGTGCTGACCTTTACGGCATGCACGAAGAAGAGTGAAACAAGCGACGGTGTGAATGATTTCCGTATCCAGCGCGGTACGAACCTTAGCCACTGGCTCTCACAAAGTGAGGAGATTGGTGAGGCTCGAGCAAAGCACATACAGGAAGACGACTTCGAGCGTCTTGACTCGCTGGGCTTCGACTTTGTTCGTCTGCCCATCGACGAAGTACAGTTCTGGGATGAGAACGGCAATAAGCTCCCCGAAGCTTGGGACCTGTTGACCAATGCCATCCGTTTGGCCGAGAAGCATCATCTGCGTACCATCGTTGACCTACACATCATCCGTTCACACTATTTCAATGCAGTCAATGAGGGCAATGCCAACGCCAATACGCTGTTCACTTCCGAGGAAT
Source organism: uncultured Bacteroidales bacterium (assembly GCA_902760345.1). GTDB lineage: Bacteria > Bacteroidota > Bacteroidia > Bacteroidales > Bacteroidaceae > Prevotella. The sequence goes on from CACWFY010000012.1 coordinate 46,032, forward strand.
CTCAGCAGGATCTTATCAATATGTGGTATCAGCTGTCCGACGTGCTGAAAGGTTTTAGCAACGACTCAGTGGCTTACGAGTTTATGAATGAGCCCGTAGCTGAGGACCATGAGCAGTGGAACCAGCTGATTGCCAAAGTACATAAGGCACTGCGCGAACGTGAACCCCAGCGTACGCTTGTCATCGGTTCAAACATGTGGCAGAGCTATGAAACCATTAAGTATTTGAAGGTTCCCGAGGGTGACAAGAACATTATCCTCTCGTTCCACTACTATAATCCAATGATTCTGACACACTATGGTGCATGGTGGACTCCGATAGGCAAATATACGGGCAAGGTAAACTATCCTGGTATTCTCGTGTCAAAGGAAGACTACGATGCTGCCAGCGATACTGTTAAGGCAGTTATTGATGAAAACAAATACACCACGCAAGAGTGGAATATCGACAGAATCCGTGCTGACTTTAAGGATGCCATCGAAGCAGCTAAGAAGTATAACTTGCAGCTGTTCTGTGGTGAGTGGGGCGTTTACGAGCCTGTTGACCGCGAACTGGCCTACAAGTGGACGAAAGATATGCTGACCGTGTTCAAAGAGAACAACATTGCCTGGACTACTTGGTGCTACGATGCTGACTTTGGCTTCTGGGACCAGCAGAAACACGATTTCAAGGATAAGGGTCTGGTAGATTTATTAACAGCGAAATAATTCGACATATCGAAATATCGACATAACGAAAAAACAATAATAATGAAGACATTTGGATATTTTGACGATAAGAACCGTGAGTATGTCATCACTGATCCTGCTACTCCGTTCCCTTGGATCAACTATTTAGGAAATGAGGATTTCTTCGGATTGATTTCCAATACTGCCGGTGGCTACGACTTCTACAAGGATGCCAAGTTCCGCCGCATCATCCGTTACCGTTATAATGGTGTGCCCATGGATGCCGGTGGCCGTTACTTCTATATCAATGACGGAAGCACGGTATGGAATCCCGGTTGGAAACCTTGCAAAACTTCTCTTGACAGCTATGAGTGCCGTCATGGTATGAACTATACCCGCATTACGGGCAGTAAGAATGGTGTGGAGGCCTCAGTGCTTTTCTTCGTTCCGCTGAAGACGTGGGCAGAGGTTCAGAAGCTGACGCTAAAGAATACGTCCAACGAAGTTAAAACGCTGAAGCTCTTCTCTTTCACAGAGTGGTGCCTGTGGAATGCCGCTACCGATATGGAGAATTTCCAGCGTAACTGGTCGACGGGTGAGGTGGAAATTGAGAATGGCAGTACTATCTATCACAAGACAGAGTATAAAGAGCGCCGCAACCACTATGCGTACTATGCGCTGACCAACGCTAAAGCTGATGGTTACGATACTGACCGCGAATCGTTCATCGGACTCTATAACGATTTTTCTAATCCGCAGTGTGTGATGGCTGGCAAACCGTCAATGTCTGTGGCTCATGGTTGGAGTCCCATCGCATCTCACTATGTGGAGGTGACGCTGCAGCCTGGCGAGTCAAAAGACTTTATCTTCGTGCTGGGCTATGTAGAGAACGAGCAGGAGAAGAAATTCGTACTCGACGCTTCTCCTGCCGAGGGATTAGTCACCTCTTTGGGCGATTTAGATCATACGATTATTAATAAGGAGAAAGCCCACGCTGTCATCGAGCGCTTTGCTACTGTGGAAGCTGTAGATGCAGCCTTTGCAGAACTGAGGACCATGTGGGACGGTCTGCTGTCTAAGTTCACTGTGACGAGTGCTGACGAGCGCATGAACCGTATGGTCAATATCTGGAACCAGTACCAGTGTATGATTACGTTCTGTTTCTCGCGTTCTGCTTCGTTCTTCGAGAGTGGCGTAGGCCGTGGCATGGGCTTCCGCGACAGCAACCAAGACCTCGTTGGCTTTGTCCATCAGGTGCCCAGCCGTGCCCGTCAGCGCATCATCGACATTGCTTCTACACAGTTCCCTGATGGTGGCTGCTATCACCAGTATCAGCCGTTGACCAAGCGCGGCAACAACGATATCGGTGGTGGTTTCAACGACGACCCCTGCTGGCTTATCTTTGGTACGGTTGCTTACATCAAGGAGACGGGCGACTTCTCAATTCTCGATGAAATGGTGCCTTTTGACAATCAGCCGGGTACGGAGGTGACGCTTTTCGACCATTTGCGCATCTCGTTCAACCATGTGGTTGAGAATCTCGGTCCGCACATGCTGCCGTTGATTGGCCGTGCTGACTGGAACGACTGCTTGAATCTGAACTGTTTCTCATGGGATCCTAACGAGTCGTTCCAGACTACCGAAAACAACAGTGAGGGTTCTAAGGCCGAATCGCTGATGATTGCCGGTTTGTTTGTGCTGACAGGTAAGCAGTATGTGGAACTTTGTGAGAAAATCGCCAAGAACGAAGAAGCTCAGCGTGCTCAGAAGTGCATTGATTCGATGGTTGAGGCCGTTAAGAAGCATGGTTGGGATGGTGAGTGGTATCTGCGTGCTTACGACTTCTATGGCAATAAGATTGGCTCTCACGAGAATGAGGAAGGAAAGATCTTCATCGAGAGCCAAGGCTTCTGCACGATGGCAGGTATTGGTCTGGAAGACGGCATGGTCGACAAAGCCCTCGACAGCTGTAAGAAGTATCTCGACTGCGAGCATGGCATGGTGCTAAACAATCCTGCCTTTACCAGATATTACGTTGAAATGGGCGAAATTTCGAGTTATCCCGCTGGTTACAAGGAGAACGCCGGCATCTTCTGCCACAACAATCCCTGGGTCATCATTGGCGAGACCGTTGCCCGTCGCGGCAATGATGCCTGGGATCATTATACGAAGATTTGTCCAGCCTGGATTAAGGACCAGCAGTTGCACAAGGTAGAGCCTTACGTCTATTGTCAGATGGTGGCAGGTAAGGATGCCGCCAAGCCTGGTGAGGGTAAGAACTCGTGGCTGACGGGTACAGCTGCCTGGAACTGGATTACGATTACCCAGTATATCCTGGGCATCAAGCCTACCTATGATGGCATTGAGATAGATCCGTGTATCCCCTCTACGCTGAAGGAATATACCGTTCACCGTGTGCTCCGCGATGCTGAGTTCGATATCACCATCAAGAATCCTGATGGTAAACAGAGCGGTGTGAGTCGGATACTGCTTGATGGCAAAACTATCGAGAACAATATCATCACGGCTACTCCCGGCAAACATGTTGTAGAAGTAATAATGTAAGGTATTATGGCTAAGTTAAGTGAAAAGATTGGTTATGCTCTGGGTGATGCCGCTGCTGGCGGCATCACCTGGAAAGTAATGTCGATTGCTTTCCCGCTGTTCTTTACCAATATCTTTGGACTGACGGTGGCCGATACTGCGACGCTGATGCTCATTGCCCGCATGTTTGATGTGGTTACTGATCCCATGATGGGTGCACTGGCCGACCGAACGCAGTCGCGCTGGGGTACCTATAGACCCTGGCTGATATTGGGCGCTGTTCCTTTCGGACTTATTTTTGCCTTGCTGCTCTATACTCCTGAGTTTGGGCCTGTGGGCAAACGCATCTGGGCCTATACGCTCTATCTGCTGATGATGGTGATTTATACCGCTGTCAACGTGCCCTACGGCTCGCTGCTGGGCGTAATGACTACCGACGACAACGAGAAGAATCAGTTCTCATCGTTCCGCATGGTAGGTGCTTATGCCATGGGCTTTGTCACCCTGTTGTCGTTCCCCTATCTGCAGAAAATGGTCGGGGGAACCGACCAGCACCAGTATGCTGTGCTGGGTGCCTTCTTCGGTGTGATAGCTGCTGCAGGCACACTGGCCTGTGGACTTCTGACGAAAGAACGCCTGAAGCCCGTTCGTGCCGAGAAGTTCTCGTTCAAGCCTTTTGGCGACCTGTTCCGCAATCGTCCATGGATTATCTTGACGCTTGTCGGCGTCTGCACAAACTTCTTCAATGGTTTCCGCTATGCGGTAGCTGGCTATCTGTTTGAATACTGTATGCATGGCGATGTCACTGTCAGCGGACTGATCATCAACTATACGGTGTTTATGACCTTCGGCGAGTTGACGTGTATGGTCTTTGGTGGCGTGTCGCCAGTTTTCACCAAGTGGGTAGGCTCTAAGCGGCGGGCTTTCATGTGGGCAGCAGTCATCTGTGCAGTTACCTCGGTGTTCTTCTTCTTTGTACCCATGGATCCTTCTTATATTTGGGTGATGGTGGCCGTTGTCATCCTGACATCCATCGGTATTGGCTTCTACTCACCATTGCTGTGGTCGATGTATGCCGACGTGTCTGACTATGCCACAGAGAAGAATGGTACCTCATCAACAGGTCTTATCTTCTCTTCGGGCACGATGGCCATGAAGTTTGGTACAGCAATTTCCGGCTCATTGGTGGCTTTGTTCTTAGGACTCTCCGGCTTCGTGTCGGGAACCGATGACGCAGGACAGACCATCATCACAATTACCGATGCCGCTGCTGTCAGCGAGATGATATGGGCATTGTTCTCTATCATACCGGCTGTCATCGCCTGCGTTATGTTGGGACTGCTCTATATTTATCCCATTAAGAAATAGTGTATAAAAACTATCATAAAAGGTTTGAAAACTGACATAATGTCTTTTTCAAACCTTTTTTGTATGCCTTCAAACTCCTATTCTATGGGGATTGTCTACTTTTGCACCACGAAAACTCGTGAATAACAAAATATAACTTAAAACGAACAAAACATGATGAAAACAAAAATGCTTCTCTGTCTGCTTTGTGCAGGCACGATGTGGATGCCACTGTCGGCGTCAGCCGCAGAGGGTAGCCGTACGGCGACGACTTCTGTTGCCCAAAGCGACCATGTTGTTAAAGGTGTCGTGGAAGATGCCAACGGTCCGTTGATTGGTGCTACGGTCAAGGTGGTTGGCACAAACAACGGTGCTATTACCGACATGGATGGTAATTTTACGGTTAAATGTAAGCCCGGCGACATGCTTGAGGTGAGCTATGTTGGTTACACTTCCAAGCAGGTAAAGGCGCAGAACGGCATGAAGATTATGATGGATGAGGACAAGACTCAGTTGAGCGAGGTGGTTGTTACCGCTTTGGGTATCAAGCGCGATCGCAAGGCTCTGGGTTACGCCCTCTCTGAAGTAAAAGGTGAAGAGCTGACCAAGGCCAAGGAAACCAACGTTATCAACTCACTTTCCGGTAAGGTGGCCGGTCTGGTAGTACAGAATACTGCCGGTGGTGCTTCGGGTTCTACACGCGTTATGTTGCGTGGTAATACGGAGATTACCGGTGATAACCAACCCCTCTATGTGATTGATGGTGTACCCTTGGATAACACCAACTTTGGTAGTGCGGGTACGGCTGGTGGTTATGACCTTGGTGATGGTATCTCAGCCATCAACCCTGATGATATCGAGAATATGACCGTACTGAAAGGTCCTGCCGCTTCAGCCCTGTATGGTAGCCGCGCTTCACATGGTGTCATTCTGATCACCACGAAGAAGGCCGAGAAGGACAAGTTTGGTGTAGAATACAACGGTTCACTGACCTTCGACGTGCAGAATGCACAGTGGGATGATATCCAGCAGATTTATGGTATGGGTTATGGCGGTCAGTTCAGTAAGACGGCTAACTCTGGTACCAATATGAGCTGGGGTCCCAAGGCAGACAATCAGCTGGTGGAATATTTCGATGGCGTGCAGCGTCCTTTCCAGATGTATAAGGACAATATCTCCAACTTCTTCCGCACAGGTCTTACCGCCCAGAACACAGCGATTCTCTCGGTGAATTCGGGTAAAACAGGTGTTCGCTTCTCTGTGACAGACATGAGAAACAAGGACATTCTTCCCAATACTCACATGAGTCGTGATAACTTCAATCTGCGTGTCAATACTTCTGCAGGTCCTGTTGACTTTGATTTTACGGCCAACTACACCCATGAGAATGTAAAGAACCGTCCGGCACTGGGTGACTCTCAGAGCAACGTCGGTAAGAACCTGATGACCCTTGCTGGTACCTACAATCAGGCTTGGTTGCAGAACTACGAGACCAGCGATGGTAACTACGCCAACTGGAACGGTAACGACCAGTATAACAAGAACCCCTATTGGGATTTGTATAAGAATGGTAATACATCTAAGAAAGATATCTACCGCTTCACAGGTAAGGCCATTTGGAACATTACCGACCACTTGAAGTTGCAGGGTACCATCGGTACGGATATCAACAACATGAATTTCGAGGAGTATATTGCCAAGACCACTCCAGGTAAGGCTGCCGGTCAGATGACCAGCCAAATCTTCAAGAACCGCACCATCAATGCCGAGTTGCTGGCTTTGTATAACAACCAGTTTGGCGACTTCGACGTTAACGCTACCCTCGGTGGTAACATCTTCAAAGTTGACAACCTGACGACGACGTTTACAGGTCTGAATCAGCAGATGAAGAATGTCGTCAGCATTATGAACTATGGTGAGCAGAGCGTTCAGCAGTCAGCTTACACCAAGCAGATTAATTCTATCTTCGGTTCTGCCAGCGTAGGTTACCTGCATACCTATTACTTAGAAGCTACCCTGCGTGGTGACAAGTCGTCGACGCTCCCTCTTAATAATAATGTATATGTATATCCGTCTCTCTCAGGTAGCGTTGTCTTTTCTGAGTTCATCAAGAACAAGAGCCTGATCAACTATGGTAAGTTGCGCGCTTCGTTTGCCCAGGTGGGTAGTGATACCGATCCCTATCAGTTGGTGACCAGCTATACCAATAGCAGATATTCCTATACAGGCTATTCTATGGGTATGATCAGCAATACCGTACAGCCTAATCCTGACCTGAAGCCCACCCGCACTAATTCGTTTGAGCTGGGTCTGGAGATGAAATTCTTCCAGAACCGCTTAGGAGTGGACATTACCTACTACAACCAAGTTTCTAAAGATCAGATTATCGCAATGGCTTGTACGCCTGCTGCTGGTTATGCATATCGTCTCATCAATGCCGGTAAGATTGAGAACAAGGGTATTGAGATTGCACTCAACGGTCGTGTGCTCGACTATAAGGGCTTTGCATGGGATGCAGGCGTAAACTTCTCTAAGAACGTCAACAAGGTGAAGGAGCTCGTTGGTACGACGAACTACCTTGAAATTGAGAAAGCTACGTGGTGTGGTGTTTCCGTAGGTGCCGAGGTTGGCGAGAACTATGGCTCCATTACGGGTAAGGATTTCAAGCGTAATGAGAACGGTGACGTTATCATCAACGCCTCTACGGGTCTGCCCGAGGTCGACGACAAAGTACATACCCTGGGTAATGCCTCATGGGACTGGACGGGAGGTTTCTATTCTACCTTTACCTATAAGAACTTCCGCCTCTCTGCAGGCTTCGACGTGAAGGTCGGTGCCGACCTCTTCTCGATGTCTATGCGCTCGGCTTATCAAACCGGTAAGGCTTCAGCTACATTGGAAGGCCGTGAGGAGTGGTATGCTTCTGAGGAGGCTCGTCAGGCAGCAGGCATGAGCGAGGCTGAATGGCGTGCTGCAGGCAATGCCCGTGGTTACATTGTTCCCGGTGTGATTCAGAATGCTGACGGCACCTATCGTCCCAATGACATTCCCGTGAATCCCGAGGCTTATTGGAAGAGTGCCGCCGACAATGCTCCTGGCATGTTCGTCTACGACAACTCTTATGTCAAGTGCCGTGAGATTACTTTCGGCTATACCTTCCCCGAGAAGATGCTGAGCAAGCTGAAGGTGGTGAAGAGCCTGAGCCTGAGCTTCGTGGCCCGCAACCCGTTCATCATCTGGAAGAACATTCCCAATATCGACCCCGATTCTGGTTACAACACCTCCGGACTGGGTCTTGAGTACGGTTCGCTGCCATCACGCCGCAGTTATGGTTTCAACGTTAACGTTAAATTCTAAGAAGGAGGAACAATTATGATGACTAAGAATATCAAGAAATACCTTACCGCAGGTCTTGTCTGCTGCGGAATTACCGTCGGTTTTACTTCGTGTAGTGATGACCACATGGGTAATGTTAATATTGACAGCACGAAGACGCTTACCATTGATGCCAACTCTCAGCTGACCACCGCCCTGCTGCAGACCTATGGTGACTTCGGCCTGATGGATACCTATCGTAGCTATATTACGGGCTTTACCCAGCACCTTGCCGGTGGTTGGAATGTCACCAACTATGCTGGTAGCGTCCATTTCAACGACGATCAGGCTCGTCTTATCTGGGACCAGTATTACAGCGTTGCCCTCAAGAACCTGCGCGACGCTATGGCTCATACTGCTGATCTGCCCAATCTGAATGCCATACTGCGCATTCATACCGTTTATCTGTTGTCAGTTATGACCGATACTTATGGTGATATTCCTTGTTTGGAGAACATCAGAAAGGCTCCGAACGAAGGCACACCGACACCAAAGTTCGACAAGCAGGAGGATATCTACAACTTTTTCTTTGAGGAGTTGAAGGCTTGTGTCGATCAGTTGGGTACCGGCGTTGATCCTGTCACAGGCGACGTGACCAACTATGATGGCGATGTCGACAAGTGGAAGAAGTATGCCAACTCACTGCGCATGCGTTTTGCCATGCGTATCTCTGACGTCAACGAGGACAAGGCTCGGACTGAGTTCGAGGCAGCTATTCAAGATGCCGGCGGCTATATCTCTTCTTCGGCTGATGATGCCTATATCCGTTACCAGAAGAGTTCTTTCACCCTGTATGACGGCTCACGCGACTATGACTTCCGCGCCAATGCCTTAGGTGAGATTCTCTATGGTCAGGATCCTACGTCGCCTTCTTTCGTCTGCGCAACACTCTATCAGAAGATGCTCGAAAACAAGGATCCGCGCCTGTATAAGATCTGCCGTCACTACAACAATCTTATGCGTAGTGAGATCAATCCCGACAACATGAACATCGACCTGACAGACGAAGTCCTTTCCTATGTGCTGGGCGACGCGATTACCTCGAACGAAGACCGTTTCCTGGCTGCTGAGAACATCCATCCCTGTAACGTCGGTGCTGCCTGGTGGAACAACTGGGTGAACGGACCGGATGATGAAACTGTCAAAGCCAAGTTCCCCACCTTGTACGACCTGTGCAAGAAGTATCCCGAGGCAGGACTCCTGAAGAACAACTTCCCCGCTCGTATGATGCGTCCCTTCCTGTCTATCAACTTCTGTATGCCCGACCGCCCAGGCATCCTGCTCACCTATGCTGAGGTAGAGTTCCTGCTGGCTGAGGCTAAGAGCAAGGGCTGGAATGTCGATGGTAGCGTTGCAGACCACTATAAGAAGGGCACTACGGAGGCCTTGCTGCAAATCAACAAGTACTATATGCCCAGTGACGACGTCATCACCGAGACTGAGATTACCACCTATGTGAACGATATGGCTGGCAAGAGCGACTTTACAGATCCGGAGAAGGCACGCGAGGCCATCAACCTGCAGGCTTGGATTCTGCACCTGATGAACCCTGCTGAGGGCTGGGCAAACCTGCGTCGTTCTGACTATCCTGTGCTGCCCGACCGTACCGATACCAAGCGTTTCCCGCGGTTCACCAGCGACTTTACCTACGATGATGATAATCTGACCACTCCTGTTCGTCTGTGCTATCCTATCCTTGAGGAGAAGTACAATAAAGAGAACTATCAGGAAGCCCTCGACCGCATGGGCGGTAAGGATGACTGGCATCACCGCCTCTGGTGGGACAAGAATCCTATTCACGTGGAGTAATTCTTTTTACCTAAAGAACGATTAGACAAATATTAAAGATAGAATGATTATGAAAATCAAGAATATTTTAACAACTTGCCTCGTATGCTGCGGTTTTGTTGCAGCCTTCACAAGCTGCTCTAAAGACGAGGAGGCTTTCTTCACTGCCGGTCCAGACGATGTTCCCCGCATTCTGAATACCGACTTCCCTGACGGCGGATTCAGCATCGACCGCGATCAAAACCTGAAGTTTGAAGTACTGGTGACTCCTGTCGATTATACAACGGTGAAATGGTATACCGACGGCGATGAGGCGTGGACTGGTGCTAACATTGACAAGGCTTTCGAGGCTGGCGACTATCAGCTGAAGATAGAGGCTACTACCGTTCAGGGCAAAAAGACTTCACGCGAGATGAAGCTGACGGTGAGCCCTCTGGATGGCGACCCTGTAGCTGGTAACGACATTATGGAGCGCTACCAGGAAGCAGGCACCACCGTTACGCTGAGTGGTAGCAACATGGCTTATGTAGCAAAGGTAAAGATCAACGGCCGCGAGATGGATGTGACCAGCGCTACTGCTGACCACATTCAGTATACCATTCCTGCCGACATTCCTGAAGGACAATACCGCTTGTCACTCATCAATGCTGAAGGCGTGTCTTATGGTGGTGGCATCGTGAATATCTCTGGTCAGGCCATTGTCACCGAGTCTGTCTTTATCAGCGCATTGCCCGGACAGCTGACCTTCTCGGGTCGTAAGCTTGATGAAGTGGCTGCTGTGGCTGTCAACGGTCAGCCATGTACCATCGTCAGCCAGCAGGCCGACAAGCTGGTGGTCGAGTTGCCCGCATTGGCCGATGGCAACTACACCATGCAGGCCACCACTAAGAGCGGCGCCAACGTGATGTTCATCAAGGACGGCGCACTCGTTGATGCCGCTTCCGTCAGTGTTGCTCAGGTCATCATCAACCAGTCCGACTTCATCGGAATGTCTGGCGGACAGGTCAGCTTCGCTGGTTCTAACCTCAACAACGTTGCTACGCTGACTGTTGGCGGTCAGGCTTGCACTATCGTCAACCAGACAGCTTCGAGCTTGGTGGTTCAGCTGCCGGAAATGGAAGAGGGTACCTTCGACGTGAAGGCTACAACTGCCAGTGGCTCTGCAGTCAAGTTCATCCAGGACGACCAGCTGGTCGACGTTGCATCCATCAAGGTGTCGCTCATCGCTGAGGATATCCTCTGGCAGGGCAACCATGCCGTTGACTGGGGCACCATCTGGGAAGACAACGGTACTGTCACCACAGAGCTCAAGAAGCTGGCTAAGCCTCGTGCCATCCTCCGCCTCTATGTCAAGCGTACTGACACTGAGTATGCCAAGGGTTGTGCCGCTGTAGGCTGGGCCGACATTGTCAAGGGTGGTGTCGATCCGAATCGTGGCGACGTAAACATCAACTTCGAGGATACCTATGTCGACTTCGTGCTGACCAACAAGTCCATGGAGCTGATCAACAGCGGTAACCTGCAGGTAGTTGGTCACGGCTTCAACGTCACCAAGATCACCATCATCCAGCCCAGCGAAGAAGAGCTGTGGGCAGGCAAGCACGCCATTGACTGGGGTACTATCTGGGAAGATAATGGTACAGTGACCTCTGTCCTGAAGGGCATGGCAGGTGTAGGCTCAGTGCTCCGCCTCTATGTGAAGCGTACGGCCGACGACTACTGCATTGGTTGTGCCGCTGTAGGCTGGGCCGACATTGTCAAGGGCGGTGTCGATCCGAATCGTGGCGACGTTACCATCAACTTCGAGGACACCTATGTCGACTTCAAGTTCACCGAGAAGTCGATGGAGCTGCTCAACGGTGGTAACCTGCAGGTGGTTGGTCACGGCTTCGATCTGCTGAAGATTACCATCCAGTAAGCTGTAGTTAACCGAAGAAATAATTTTTTCTTCAATATATAGTTCGTAGGTCTCTGCATCCTCTGCGGATGCGGAGACCTTTTTCCTTTCTGATAGTCTGTTTTGCAGTCCCGTTGTGAATACTATGTTTTCACTCGCTGAATACTATGTTTTCGCGCTCTCAAAACTATGTTTTCACCTCGTCAAAACTATGTTTTCACACTGTTAATGCATAGTATCCACAGTGTCTATACACGACTTCAGTTGTCAAAAACCTGCATTTCCTACATAACTCGCTCCGTCGCAGTGTAGGAAAAGTGACACTTTCAGTGTAGGAAAATTGAATCTAACTTATTGATACTCAACAGCAAGTGCAGGAAATGCAGGATTTCGCCCTTTTTACTCAGGGGGTATATACCTTCTGAGTCCGAAAAAGTTCGTGAAAGAAACTTTTTCCACTTTTCTTTTGGTCGTTTCAAAGATAAACACTATCTTTGCATCGTCGTGTGGCCTCGGCTGTGCGACAGACATTATGTTTTTGCTCAATTCCTGACCGAACTGCGACCTCGAAAGGGATAATAAGAGCGAATTGTAAACCATTGGAGTATGCGCTTTTGCGTAGACTTCAACATACGGTTTACAAGGTTGTCGCAGACCTGGTCAGGGAGTATGGAGGGGTCTGCGCTTCTTTATTTATATAAGGTTAGTCCAGGCTTCCCAACCAGACTGAAGCGAAGAAACTAACAACTAACTTTTTAAAAATAACAATTATGAAAAAACTATTACTTATGAAAACCATGCTCCTGCTATGTGCCCTCATAGTAGGTAGTACAAGCGTGTGGGCAGACAATTACACTTGGACAACAGCATCAGGGCAGTTATCAACATCAACAACATCTTTTACTGTTAACGAAGTTACTTGGTCATTTACACCAACATGGTCTGATAATTCAAAAAAATATGTTGCTTGGATCGGCGGAAATACCAATTGCTATCAAATTGGTTCATCAAAGAACATTATGACAGCTCTAAGCATATCGACTTCTGGCATATCTGGTACCATTACATCTGTCCAAGTCCGATGGAGTTCTGCAGCGGCTAATAATTCTAGTTTGGCCGTCTCTGTTGGTAATTCTTCATTTACCTCAAACAATGCAACAAGTTCTTCCTCAACAATTCAAAATTCCACATATTCAGGTAGTGGTTCTGGAATGTTAACCTTGTCATTTACTTGTACTACAGGTATAAAAATTCAATCAGTCACTGTTACTTATACTACTGGTGGCGGCAGCAGCACAGAACCCAGTGTTTCACTCAGCACCAGTTCTATTGATGCCACTGTTGCAGAAATAAATGGTACTATCAACGTTACATATAATAATCTAACAGAATATATTAGCGATGTATTCTTCTGCGAATCAGATGGAACAACATCAGCTACCTATGACTGGTTGGAAGCTGAAATTAATTCTACGGATATCACGAAATTAGATTATGCTATTGACGCCAACACTGGTGCTGCCCGCACAGCATACATGAGAGTATATGTCGTTGATAACAATTCTAACGAGTATTACTCACCGATTATAACTATCACGCAGGCTGCCAAGACAGTTAATCTTCCAACATTTAATCTGTCTACTGGAACCTTCCTAGAAGGAACAGCAATTGAACTCAGTTCAGATGAAGATGGTAATACAATACGCTATAATATAACAACAAATGGCACAGAGCCATCTACTCCGACCAAAACGACTGGTACATTATATGAAAGTCCAATTATCTTATCGGGCAACTGTACAACAAAGATTAAGGCAATAGCCGTTGATGCTTATGGAAACGTAAGTAATGCAACAACACGTTCATATACAGTTGTCGCTCCAACTCCTACTGACCTGCCATTTAACTGGGCTGGTGGCGGAAAAGATGCTTTCAATGCATTACCTTGTGTATTTTCTGGAGGTCTTGGTGGCGATTATGACAATGACCACAGTCCTTATCTTATCAAATTTGATACCGATAATGATTACATTATGATCTTTACCAATAGCCAACCTGGTAAAATAAGCATTGGCGTAAAAATGATAGGTGGTGCAACGACCTCGACGATTAAAGTTCAGGAAGGGACTACAGGAACTGGTGTGTTTACTGACGTTGAAGATTTGACTATCAGTGGTAAGCAAAATGCCATTCTGAATCTTTCGACAACTAATGCTTTTGCTACAACGACAAGAGTTATTAAGTTGCTCTTTGTAAAGGGTAGTAATGTTGGTGTAGGTCCGATTAGCATAGCTCTTCCGGAACCTGCTGCCCCTGTTGTATCTGGTTCAACTATTACACTAACAACAACAACAAACATGGCCGGATGGCGTACATACGACAACAACACAACCAAGAAGTACACTGTTGATGGAACTACGAAGGTGTTCTATGCTTCAGCAGCAGGTGAAAACAAGGTGACCTTGAGTGAGATTGAAGGTGGCGTACCTGCTAACACCACAGTAATCCTGCATCAGACAAGCGGAACGAGCATCACCCTGACAGAGACAGATAATGCTATTACTGCTCCAGCAAGCAACATGTTGGCCGTATCTACAGCTAATCAAAATTTGGGAACAGTATATCGTCTAGGCTATAAGAGCACCAATGGTGTTGGCTTCTATACCTATACTTCAGCAAGTGCTCCTGCAGGCATTATCTATATCGCTACTGTTAATAGCGCTCGTGATTTCCTCGGCTTCGCCTTCGAGGACGAAGATGTAACTGCTATTGAGAGTGTAAAGGCCCAGAAGGTAGGAGGTCAGTACTTCAACCTCGCAGGTCAGCGTGTAGCTCAGCCTACAAGGGGCCTGTACATTGTTAACGGAAAGAAGGTTGTAATAAAATAATCATGGAGGACAACAATATGAAGAAGATATATATTAATCCCGAAATGGAAGTTGTGAAGATTCAAACGATGCAGATGCTGGCTGCTTCTCAGTTTGATACAAATAACGAAGTCCCAGACGAGTACGGATCTCGCAAAGGCTCCTTCGACTTCGACGACGAAGAAGATTGGTAATCCCTCAAGTGCACAGGGGGACAGTTCTCTCTTTGAGAGTGTGGCGTTGCAATGCAATCCCCTGTGCACTTTATCCTATAAATCATAATAATTGATTATGATTGTTAGAATGGCTCACGAACACACCGCGAGGTGCCGAGCCAAGTTATTTTATTAGTTATGTAAATTAGTTTCTATGCAGGCCCGGGCGCGTGAGCGTCTGGGCCTGCGATTTCGCCCAATATGGGTGTATTTACAGGAAACGTTGTCTGAACCAAAGGGAGAAAACAGGGTCTGTCAAATAGAGCTGGCGCATTTCTGAATAGATGATGTCACGCTCTATAAGAGCATCGCGCAGGCGTACCATATTAGAAGGAGTGCCCAAATCGAACAGGGCACGGACCTTTTTCTCATTGTAGCCTGAGTGTATGCCTGAAACGATGGCACGCAGCAGATTCATCTGATAGCCAGACAGCGGTTCTATCTGTTGCATGTAAAGAGCCTCATTGGTACTTATCAATTCCTTAATGGCCAATGGCAGCAAATCTTCCGTTGCCACTCCTCCTTGTGGCGTATGGTTGAGGACGATGGATGACAGATGTTGTACGTATGACGGATAGTGGTCAACTGACTCACAGATTTTCGTGACCATCTCCTCAGAGATGTGCCTGCCTGCACGCTCGAAATGGCTGACGATATAGCCAATCCAATCGGATGTGGGAATCTTTTGAAGCCACATCAAATCGCCAAACTGATAGAACGGCATACTTCGGTTAAGGAATATCTTGCTCATCATGTGCCGCCTGCTGCCGTAAAGACAATAAGACGTATAGTGATGATGCTGCCATACAGAACGAAGGGTGGCCTGTACTGATTTGGTGTTTTCAAACTCACCCACTTGCTGAAACTCGTCAATGCAGACGACTATATGCTGGTTCTTTTGCTTGGCTATCACCTCCACCATGTTGAGCACCTCTTCAGGACTATGGGTCTCAGGGGTAATGCCGAGAGAAACGCTGATTTCTGAGGTCGCATCTACAGGGATGTTTATTCTTGGGGTAAGCCGTACCAGAAAGTCCTTTGCTTCATCCATCCATAATTGGACTTTAGAAGCCGTCTGTTTCAGTACAGCAGCAGCCAGGACATTATAGAAATCGTATTCGCTTTTACATCCGAAGATATCCAAGCGAACAGTAATAATGTCGCTTCCCTCCAACTGTCGACAGACATGGTCTACCAATGATGTCTTACCCCAGCGACGAGGTGAGATGAGAATAGAGTTGAGACCATTCTCAAAATTGGCTTTTAGGCGGCGTGTCTCTTCTTCTCGCCCTGTGAAATTGTAGTCATTAACGGCTACTCCATAAACGAAACTCTTCTCCATAACTCGCTGAATTTGAGGGCAAAGATAGCAAAAAAGAAGAAATTTCACAAACTTGTGAATCACAAACTTGTGAAATTTAAGTTTTATTATGATGGCAGCAGTACGACGCCGTGCTGCTTCTTGCCGTCCATCATTACCTTCAGGGGCCGGTCGAAGCGGACGTGGCGCACATACTGCGTCTCTTCGACGG
>CACWFY010000013.1 GCA_902760345.1 uncultured Bacteroidales bacterium
CGGATTCCGTCGCGGTGACTGACGACATGAACCTGATGGCAAAGGCTGAACACAAGGACGAAGAGGTGTCGCCAGCCAAGCAGAGGGTGCAGCAGTCGGCGGCGGCATGCAACGAACTGAGTCAGACGCTCGGCAGTTTCTATCAGCCGTCGGGCGACGCTGCCAATGAGGAACTGAAGAACCGCATAGCGGAACTGGAGCAGAAACTGACGTCACAGACTGCATCAAGCGGGAATAATGTTGATGACCAGTTGGCCTTGATGGAAAAGTCCTATCAACTCGCTGCCAAGTATATGCCAGCGGCACAGGGTGGAAACGGTCAGGTGGCCTACGCGGGAGCAGGTGAACAGGGGACTTCGGGCCAACAGGGAAAGAAGCGCAAGGTCTCGCCCGTGCAGCAGGTGGCAAAGACGGTGGTCTCGGCCCTGGGCAATCAGGTGTATGACAGTGAGGATGACGAAGGCGGTTTTGCCTTTAACTCGTTCAATACGGCGGTAGGTTCGGGTGGCGGTGTCAGTCGCAAGAACACCATTTCGGCATCGGTCTATGGCTACCAGACCGTGACAGACGGGCAGACGGTGAGACTACGGCTGTTGGAGCCGATGGCGGTGGACGAGCGCATCATCCCGAAGAACTCTATTGTGGTCGGCGCGACGAAGATCCAGGGCGAACGGCTCTGCATCACCATCACATCGATAGAAAACGGCAGGATGATCATTCCCGTGGAATTGTCGGTCTATGACACGGACGGACAGGAGGGCATCTTCATTCCCAACTCGATGGAGGTGAGTGCCGCCAAGGAGGTTGCCGCCAACATGGGCGGGTCGATGGGTAGCAGCATCAATATCTCGTCGGATGCCAAGGCGCAACTGGTCTCTGATGTCGGCAAGGGACTGATTCAGGGGACGAGCCAGTATGTGGCAAAGAAGATGCGAACCGTAAAGGTGCATCTGAAAGCCGGGTATCAGGTGCTGCTCTACCAGAAGGAGAATTAAAAGTATAAACGATTAACAAACAGACAAACGACAATGAGAATGAAGAAAGTATTGATGATGGCTTGCGCCCTGATGTTGGGCGCAAGCGCAGTAAGCGCACAGGAAACGACACTGCCACAGGACGGCGACTTGTTTCAGGGACTGACGCGCAGTATTACCTACGACCGTATGATTCCGCCTCACGGATTGCAGGTGACCTTCGACAAGACCGTGCATATCATCTTCCCTGCCTCCGTGAGCTACGTGGACTTGGGTTCGGCAAACATCATGGCGGGTAAGGCTGACGGTGCGGAGAACGTAATCCGTGTAAAAGCCACCAAACGATGGTTCAAGGGCGAGACGAACATGAGCGTGATAACCGAAGACGGCTCATTTTACGCATTCAACGTGAAGTACGCCAAGGAGCCGGACAAACTGAACATTGAGATGAAGGACTTTATCCACGACGGTTCGGCAGTCAATCGCCCCAATAACTCGATGGATATTTATCTGAAGGAACTCGGTTCGGAGAGTCCTGTATTAGTGCGACTGGTGATGAAGAGCATCTGGAAGCAGAACGAGCGAATAGTTAAACACATTGGCAGCAAGGGTTTCGGCATCCGTTTCTTGCTGAAGGGCATCTATACGCACAACGGACTGCTGTACTTCCACACGGAAATCAGGAACTCCAGCAATGTGCCGTTTGACGTGGACTACGTGACATGGAAGATTGTGGACAAGAAGGTGGTGAAGCGCACGGCCATTCAGGAGCAGGTGATCCAGCCCCTGCGCACACAGAACTTCGTGCTGAACGTGGCTGGTAACAGCAAGGAGCGCACGGTGTGGACGATGGACAAGTTCACCATCCCCGATGACAAGTGTCTGGTGGTGGAACTGGCGGAGAAGAACGGCGGGCGTAATCAGCAGTTCGTCATTGAGAACTCGGACCTGGTACGTGCGAAGTTAATCAGTGAACTCAAAGTGAAATAGAAGCGGAACAAAAAAGGAACAAAAGATGAAGAAACTATTGATGATTGGAGTGCTTGCCCTGACTATGGGGCAAGCCTCCGCACAGCGATGTCTGCCCAAGATGCAGGGCATTGAGGTTAGCGGTGCTTTCGTGGACGGCAAGCCGTTGAGTGCAGCATTCAGTGGCGGCGTGGCACTGTCCACCTACACACAGAACGGCAGCAAGTGGGTGTTCGGCGGCGAGTACCTGCAGCGTGAGTACGGCTACGATGAGGACACGACCATTCCCGTCGCTCAGTTTACGGCGGAGGGCGGCTACTATCAGAAGTTGCTCACGGATGCCAGCAAGACCTTGTTTATATATGGCGGTGTGTCGGCACTGGCCGGGTACGAGAGCGTGAACTGGGGAAAGACGCTGCTGCCTGACGGTGCCACATTGCAGGACAAAGATGCCTTTATCTATGGTGGTGCAGTCACATTGAATATTGAGGCCTATCTCACTGACCGCTTGGCTCTGACGGGGAATGTGCGTGAACGCTGCCTGTGGGGAAATGACACGGGGCATTTCCATACGCAGTACGGCGTAGGGCTGAAACTTATTATTGACTGACAGGCCATGACGATAGAGGAAATACGGGACATGCCCATCACGGACTTCATGCACCGACTCGGCTGCAAGTCAACGAAGAAACGGGGCAAGGAAGTGTGGTTCCATGCGCCTTATCGCTCGGACAGCACTCCGTCGTTCTGTGTGAATACGGAGAAGAACATCTTCAATGACTTCGGGGCGGGTGTCGGTGGTGACATCTTTACGCTGGCGGGAATGATGATCAACTCCAACGACTTCATGGCACAGGCGAGGTACATCGGCGAGGTAACGAACAACCCGATAGAACGGTCAGAGCCTCCGAAGTATGAGCCTGAGCCAACTGTGCCTCAGTTTACGGATGTAGAAGTAAAACCGTTGGGACATCCGGCACTGCTGGCCTACCTTCGGGAGAGGGGCATCCCCTCGGACATCGCAACGGCGAACTGCGTGGAGATTCACTACAGGCTACACGACAAGAACTATTTTGCCGTCGGGTTTCCCAATGAGGACGGGGGCTACGAGATACGCAACAGGTTCTTCAAGGGCAGCATCCCGCCAAAGGCCGTGTCGCTCATCAGGCACGGCTCGGCTACGGTCAATGTCTATGAGGGATTTGTGGACTTCCTTTCGGGGCTGACGCTCGGCTACGGCAGAACGGAGGACAATCTGGTGCTGAACTCGGTCGCCAACAAAGGAAAAGCGTACAGGCATCTGGACGGCTACGACCTTATCAAGTGCTGGCTCGACAACGACAACGCGGGTCGGCAGTGTCTCGAAGTCCTGCAAAAGCGGTACGGCGAGAGGGTGAAAGACTTTTCCGTCGTTTTCCGTCCCTGCAAGGACGTGAACGAGTACCTGCAACTGCAATTAACGAACAAACAACAAACGAAATCGAAACTGAAATTATGAAGAAACTATTGAAGAAAGTGATGATGTGCGCCACGATGATGGCCGCACTGGTGGGTCTTACTTCCTGCGAGGATGACCTGGACATTCAGACCAACTACCCGTTTGAGGTGGAGGTGATGCCCGTGCCGACGAAAGTACTGCGTGGGCAGACGGTGGAAATCCGCTGCCACTTAGCGAAGGTGGGCGATTATACTCACACGCTCTACACCATCCGTTGGTTCCTCTACGACGGCAAGGGTTCGCTCCGCATGGAGAACGGCACGATCCTCCAGCCCAACGATCGCTACCTGTTGGAGAACGAGAACTTCCGGCTCTACTATACCTCGGCCAGTACGGATGCGCACAAGTTCATCGTGGTCGTGGAGGACTCTAACGGCAACAGCCAGACGCTGACGTTCAACTTCAACAACGAGAACAAGAAAGATGATGAAGACAAGGATTAAGTTGCTCTCCCTGCTATGCCTCTGCTCGGTGGGCTATGCAAGGGCGACACCAAGGCATAACAGCTTGCCATACACGGAAAAACAGTTTGAAATGGCCGTCGCTTGTATCAAACATTTCGAGGGCTGGCATGGGGTGAGAGCATGGCCTTATGTCGGCTATGGGCATCAAGTCCAAAAGGGTGAACGGTACTCGGCACGGACGATGACCAGGAAACAGGGTGACTTGCTACTCCGTCTCGACCTGATGCGAAACTTATACCTGTTCCGTGGCTACGGCAAGGATGCGCTGCTGCTCTCGGTACTGGCCTACAACGTCGGGCCATACGCCATCCTCGGCACCTCCAAACGTCCGAAGAGCCGACTGCTGCGGAAGATAGAGCGAGGCGACAGGAACATCTATACGGATTATGTATCATTCTGCCGATGGAAGGGGCGGCAAGTACCGTCCATCAAGTTCCGTAGACAGGTAGAGTTTGACCTGTTTTTTGTGCGCTAAGAAACCAACGTCCTGAATGGAGTCTTTTTAGGCTTTATTCGGGACGTTTCTATTAGGCAGATAATAGCACGTCAGGGGAAATCCCCACACAAGTTTAGGGAATCTGGAATCATAGAATAGGATTTTTCACTTTCATATCTCACCAAAAGTACCGATCTTTGCACCGTGAATCAGAACATAGGAGTCTGACACAGAACGTAAGTTGAACAATTTAAAAGAAGAAAATTATGAAGAAGATGAATAAAGTGATAGTTGCCATGATGACAATGGCCATCACATTTGCAATGCCCGCAATGGCTGGTAATAAGAAGAACAACAACCACGGTAAGAATGACAAGATTGTGGTAGTGAATAACGACAAGAAGGGTTCGCACTTCGACAAGGTTGACAAGCGGACTTCCCACTTCGATTCGCACAGAAGCCATGCCTATTATCCTGATGTGAAGACCTGCACCTTCAAGGTAAGCCGTCACGACTCTCACAAGATGGTCGTTGCCAAGGTCGAGAACATGAAGGGTGTGCTGGACACCAAGTGGGATCCCCGCACTCGTGAAGTGACAGTCATCTACGATGCCAAGGTAACGTCACCACACCACATCATGCACTTCGTGGCATAACTGTTTACCATACCATATATATTCCCAAAGACTCCGGCTTGCATTATTGCAGGTCGGAGCCTTGATTTGATAGCTCGATCTTCTAAATAATGTTGGATTATCGGTCATTTCTGATTCTTTTTGAGTATTTATGAGTAACTTTGCAGCTGATTTTATGAATAATGATAAAAGACAATGGCATACATGAACAAATTCGGCCAGTCCGATGAATATAGGCGTGATGAACTGATTCGCATTATCGAGCATAGTGTTAAGAAACTGACTTTGCAGGAGTTGGAAGCCCTGTATTACGACATGTCCACAAAAAGTTATATCAACGATTAGCAATCATAAGAGGATTATAATGACATTACGCGAACTTATCCTTTCTGTTGATTCAGAGCAATATAGCGACTCTCCGCTATATCAGAAACTCCGTGAGACTAAACCTGAATACGGTTCCAACAGGCGTATTCTAGTAAAACTCTTGAATGGCGATATTGCCGTTGTCAATGCTCATGTCGGCTCATTGGCTGATATTATCACTTATCCCATTGACGTCGAACCAGACTTGAAAGTCTCAAAAGTTCAGTTACTTGATGCCATTCTCCACGAGATTTCATCTAACGGTTTCAATGAATCTGAAGAAGCAGACTTCTGGAGTGAAATGACAAACCTTCAAAAAGCAAAGATTATCAGATAAATCAGAAATGACGGTAAATTGGCTATCGTTTTGGCGGTTTCTTTTTCGCTTCCTTGTTCTTTCCCGCTGTCTGAAAGAAAAAGGAAGCCGAGGATTTTCGTTTTCCTCGGCTCATTGATAATTAGTCCATCTGTTGCGTTTTCTTCATTAGCCAAACGTCACGTTCCTCTCTACACTCTTCTAATGTAGGTCTGACGATAGAGAAGAGCATTCCATCAGTGGCATCGCGGAAATCATATTGGACGTACTGCTTCTTTCGTTTGCCTCGTCCCATTGTAAACCATTCGTAACGCTCGGTGCCTGGCACTACGCATGTGCTCACACCGTCAACAGTCATTCTTGTTGCCATATCAAATTTGTTTTTAAGGGATGGGAGTTTTTGGCTCCCACCCGTGGTTAATATAATTCTGCGAAAAGGTCGGGTTCTATCACCGTGTTTCTGTAGCCCTCCAACTTCGTGGTGCCTTTGAGATACTGGTAACCGAAACGGCAGCGGAGGCACTGGCGCTTGTCACAATACTCACGCTGCTGTTGGATAAGTGCCTGAGTCTGTCCTGCGCTGTCGGCATTGATGCCGTACTGCTGCCAGTGCTTGGTGATGGCGTTCTTCTCTGCCTTGCACACTTCAATGAAGTCAAAGGCTTGGTCACAATAACTTTCCTGCGCCATTTCACGACCGTATGCGAAGAGCATGGGCACGACTGCGTTAATGACTATCAGATTCAGCCGTTCTGCACTGAGTTGGCTAATACTTGCTTTAGCCATTGCACCAAAGTGGGTGTGCGTCTGCCAATAGGGTGTAGCGGACACTTTCAGCAGATTCCTCACTTCCGTCATAGTCTCGCATTTGAGCATGGTGTGTAGCGAGGTCTTGCGCTGATAGTACATGTTGGCAAGGAAAGAGAAAGCAAGGTGCGTAGTGCGGTTGCGTCCGTTGCCCATCGGTTGCCATTGCTTGCCGTCAAGGGGCTGGAGTGAATACTTGTGCGCAAGGTAGAGATATTCGTTGCGGAGTTTGGCGAAATATCCCTCGTTGAGTGCATCGTGCTGAAAGCGTTCGGGGATGGTGTCGAGTTCCAATAGTCCTGCCTGTCCGAGAAAGAGGGCTTCCAACTGAAAGAGGTCATCGGCATGGAAGTCTGTCACCAACATTGGCAGCGACTTTGCCCACTGCTCCATCAAGTCACCGTTGACACCCATTCCGAAAGTGCGGGCAATGGTCACGAAATAGGCTGCTTCCCAACTGCCAAACTCCTTTGCCCTGCGCCTTATTTCCTCGGTCTGCCATTCCAAACGCTCGGTCTGTAAGGCACTGAGCCATGAATTGACAGTGAGGCGGGTGCAGTTCTCCTTTACGTTCTGATGGCACACCGTCTGCCCTTGGTCGGATGCGAGTATCAGGTATCGCTTAGCCAGTTGCTGCGGCACCTCCATCGGCATGACGCTGACGGGCTGACCTGCGGAGTTGATAATGTCCGTATCGACATTGCCCACTACTGCAAGGATTACGTTGTCATACGCCTTGTCCTTGTCCATTCCGTTCAGATACCAGTCGGATGCGTTCTCGGTCACTACGACATTGCCAATCCATAGTACACCGTTTAACTTCAACTTGACATTGAAGTAGTCGGGTGCATCGCCTCGGCGGTTGAATAGTCCTGCGTCCAATACCTCCACTTCCTTTCCGTCCGTGGTCTCTCCGTTTGATACTAACTTGTGCCTCCATACGAATTGCAGTTGCCTTGTCTTGGCGGTTCTCGTTCTGCTGATTGTGGTGGGAATGGTTGCCCACTCCCACCTTGTTAATACTTATGCGTGAAAGAAGTCTGCTTCTACCACTTCGCTTGTCATATCGCCAATATCGGGATGGGAACAAATATACGGCTCATTGATTCCCGTCCATTCAACACTATAGCCCTTGGGGAAATTGCTGTCGATAAAGGCATTTACTAACTCTGAATCCAAATCGTTCAGTCCGCTGTAGTCCCCATAGCAGAGGGGTGCTATTGCCCATGTGGGGATGATAAATCGACCAGCGTAACACATATCCTTTTCTTGTTAGAGTTCGACAATAAGTAAACGCTTCTCCATCGGCTCACCGTTGTACGGCTTGCGCTGATTCGCCCAAAAGTGGTGTGCGCCAAATCCCCAAATGAAGTTCTTCTCGAATACGCTGCGGTAGGGGCTGAACTTCAATGCCCTTTCGAGGTCATGGCGGTCACTCTGCAGCAGGATAAGGTTGCAGAATCTCACGAATACTTCTGCGGTGGCTTCGCTTTCCCACTCACAAATTAGGTTCTCAATCTGTACTTTCATAATGATATTCTTTTTAAAGTTAATGAATTATGCTGCCTTTAATCGCTGCCCTATTAGGTATGCGTTCTTGTTTACAAGGTCTATGATACGGGCATGATGTTCCGTAAACTCGTTGCATGCGCCATAGCATTGCAGTACCTTCATAGTCTTTAGCGATACCTCAATCGTCTCTACTCGTTTGCCGTCAATGGTAGCGGATAGGATAAGAGAGTTCTTTTTCAGATAGTATTTGTTGCTGTAAACGCAGTGGTGCATGTGCTCGCCCTCCTGCAAGTATTCCTCAACACTTTCAAGGACATGGACACAGATTAAGCCATCTGTGAAGTGTATGCCGAAGTAGCGGGATTTGAGTTTGCGGAACTTCTCTTCATCTTTTTGGAATTGTTTTATCTTGTCTTTGATACTCTTTTCTATCTCCTTTCTCTCCTTCTTCTCTATCCATCGGTCGTGCTCTGCTTTGAGGTCTGTCGGGCATACATACTTGGCATTATGCAGGTCTTTGCCGAAATAGCGGAGTGCGTCTATATAGTCACACCAAACGGATGCGTCATTGATGGCATAATGGTTACGGATGCAGACTTTCACGGATGCCCAATAGAGGTCAATGTCCCTGTATTGGTCGTAGATGAACTTTCGGGCAAGTTCGTGATAGCCTGCCTTTACAAGTGTCTCGGTCTTGGCATTTGTCAGCAGGGACTCGAAGAGGGCAGACGGCAGGGTTTTGTGAAAGTTCCCGTCAAAGCCGTTGCGTTTCAGTTCGGGGATGACGTCAAACTGAGGATAGACACTGCATCCGTCCACAATGGGGAATGCCGTTGAGTGAGTGCGGATTTCAAGGCTTGAACCACAGAGCCAGTTATCTATGCAGTAGGTATAGGGTGCACGGAGCCTTGACGTGGTGCAGGTGTTCCCGTCCTTGTCTATCCACCTCTGCATGACCTCTGTGCAAGTGTAGGTTGTTTTCTCTCCTTTCCTTTGGTGGGTGCGGATGAAGAAATAGCGGAGTACCTGCAATCCGTCTGCCGTGGTGATGATGCTGAAATAGCCCACTTGCGAAAGTTTCTCCTTTTTCGTTTCCTTGATGGTAAGGTGTTTTCCGCAGTGAGGGCAGACGGCTTCTTCCGTGCCTTCCTCAGTGACGAAGGTGTGTCCGCACTCCATGCAGGTGGTCTTTCCGCTTTTCAGCCGGTAGGCATAGAAGTACACGGAATGGTCGTAGCCCCATTGCATTTGTCTCTTGGTGGCAGGGCGCAGTTTCTTCATTGCTGCCACAACTTGGCGTTGAAAGTCGTTCTTGGGTCTCATAGTCAGAAATTGAATAGCATTGGTTGTACTTGTGCGGTCTGTTCTCTCTTGGCGGTCGGCTTCTTGCGGTTGGCAATGCGGTTGTAGCAGTCCCTTTGGTACTGCGCCATTGCCTCGCGTCTTGCCTCTGCCTTTTCCTCGTCTGTCAGTTCTACCACATGATTAACCGCCACTTGCAGATAGTCCACAGACTTGCCGACCTCGATGTCCTCTTCTTGGTAGTAATGAACTGCCATTCCGTAAATCTCGTCATCCTCAAATCCGTTGCATCCGCTTTCCTGCACTTGATTGAGAATGTAAGTCACGCAGTCGTTGATGTTCTTCTTCGGGTCTGCAAACCTTTCTGCGAAGTTGGTGTCATAGGTTGCCATTTCCATAAGGTATGCCTGAATAGTATCCTTAAATGCTCTTGTTGCGTCCATATTGATATGTATTTAGATGAATAATTAGATTTTGCCCTGCTCGTGGTAGGAATAATATGCTCCGTCCGTAACGATAACATGGTCAGAGAAGTGAATACGCATTACTTCACATGCACACTTGATGCTCTTCGTCAGTTCATCGTCATATCTGCTCGGTGTCAGACTTCCGCTTGGGTGGTTGTGAACGGCTGCAAGGATGGTAGCATTATTGAGGACTGCCTCACGCATGATGATACGAACATCTACACTTGTCTCGGTGATTCCTCCTTGGCTGATTTTCACGGACTTAATAAGTTTGTAGTTGTTGTTCATCAGCAGGATGTGGAATTGCTCTACCTCCAAATCCATCATTTGGGGTAGCATATAGTGATAGATACGGGTGGCTGTACCCATGTCGGGGCGGAGTTCGGGTGTCTCTTTCTGTCTGCGCTTGCCTAACTCAACTGCTGCCATAATCTTACATGCGGTCTGAGTGCCTACACCTTCAATGTCCTCAAACTCGTCGAAACGTGCCTTACCTAAAGTGTTTAGGCTGTTGTTGAACTTGCCCATAACGTGTTTGGCAATATCTACTGCGCTGTACTGCTGCGTACCGCTTCCGATAAGGATTGCTAATAACTCTGCGTCCGTAAGGCTGTCGGTGCCTAAACGCTGTAGTTTCTCGGTGGGTCTGTCCTCAATGCTCCATCTGCTGATAGGGAGTCTTAATGTTGCTGTTGCTGCGTTCATAATTCAGTTGTATTGATAATTTGATGTTCTGTGAAATATCTTTGTCTTGGCGAGAAAGAGGGTCATTCTCACGTCTGCACCTGCTGCCTGCATCTGCTCGATAAAAGCGTTGGCGGTGGCACAAGTGGTGCAAATGTCGTCTATCAGCAACACACGCTTGCCGTTGAAATATTCGGTGTCTATCTGCACGTTGCTCTTTTGTCCGTGCTTCTTGCTGATATGCACTTTCTCACGCTTGCCGATAACTTGGATATGCTCAAAGCCGTTGATTGCATTGCACATGGCGCATACGTCTGCGGAAAATCTCTTGTATCTGCGCTTATTGGTCTGCTCACAACTGGCAGGGATGCAGACTATGACGGTGTTTGTCAAGTCCATTGCGGAGAGGGTCTTGCCAACTATCTGCGCTGCCCACTTGGTTGCATACCTTCTACCTGCTTTGAAGTCGAGCAAGTGGCGCATAGTGTCCTGCGTCTCGAAGTCTGCACGGCGCATATAACGCTGCGGAGTGTATTGCATAATGGCGTATTTGAACATATCTATTAGGGATTAGAGGATGATACGTGCAAGGAATAACACCGTCCAGAAAGCGGCTACAATGAGCCATAGGACGAGGTTTACGACTGCCTTGAAGCAATGCCACAGGATGCGGACTGCCCAAAGGATGGTGCGGAAGAGGAAGTAACCCATAACCGCTAATGTTGTTGTACTGTTATATGCCATAATCTTTATTTTTTATGTGGATCCAGGAGCTGTGAAGTGAAGTTCCTAATGAACCAATCCGTTTCCTCGAATCCACCGTTTTTTTTGCGTCTCCTATCGCCGTTTGTTTGTTCCTGCGGCCCGATCAAAGGTAGCAGAATTGGATTCGCAAAGTTTTTTCGGCGAAATACTACCCCTTTGCGGGTGTGGAGATTTCCCCGAAACCCCTTGGGGCTTGAAACTTTGCCATTCCAATTTGCGTTTTACCTTTGCCACAGGAACAATCAAACATCAGGCGAAAGGGGACAAAAGCGGTGCGTTCGGGAAACGGATTCGCACATTCGGGCTACTCCCGTTCCCTCTCTTCGCTGGCTGCGAACGGACTTCCGGGCAGATTGAGGATGTTCGCTGGAGCGAACAAATGTTCAGGCTTTCAGATGGAGTGATTCGTAAAAGTAACCAGAACAGAGCGGATGAGAATAAGAAATCGGCTGTCCCCACCTGCAATACTGAATGCCCTTGCGGTTTCCAGTTTGCAAGTGAGGACAGCCGTTTTCTCTCGTCCGCTGACAGTCGGGCGTGTCATATAGCCTTATCAGTGTCTTGCACACCGACAAGGCTATATGACTTGCCCGACGACATTAACGCTTTTACGACGGTCGTGTGTTTTTTTCGGTAATAGATAATGATGTCTAAGGCTGACGATTGAATGTGAAACGGTTAGGCTTACGATTATTAGATGCTTATTGTGGCTTGACATTACATATTGCGAAAGCCTACCATCAGGAAAAGGGAACAACCACAATTCAGTGTGCGCGTCGGCTGAAGCGAACGTGTTCGGTCAGACGGTGGCACTCTGAATTGCGGTTATTCCCCAGATAGCACGAAGATGTCATCTGCCCGTCTGATGACTGCTTCGGGCGGCAACACTCGCTTTCGCAACCAAACATTGGGCAGACAAGCGAATCACGATGTTATGCCTTTCGATTCAAATACGCAACTACGGGCTTTCAGTCCAATCGGGAAAGAACCCCTATACAGATGCAGACCAGAAATATGATGTACCGATGCCGTGCAGTTGTGTCAATCTCTGATTGTTCAGCAACTGCACACCGTCGGGACATCTTTTTTCCTGCATCTGCGACAGCCCCAAAAAGTGATTGTCCTCAGCATAGCCGATACCTCGGCCATCCTAAGGACAATCTCTTTTGGGGCGTAGTTAATCCCTTTCCCGACTAACAACCTGGCTACTCTGTACCAATGTTAAATCTTTCGGCAGACTTGAATTTTTTATCGTTATTCCTTGTTCATTTCAATAAAAAGCAGTACCTTTGCATCAGCAATTGAAAGCCAATAAGGAGTTATGTGGCTCCCCGCAGACCTCGGAAGAATGATGAAGCCGTTGAGTCTCTAATTCGTAACCCCTCTTCAAAAACTGATTTCCGTTCTATTGGAAATCAACAAGTTATAACAAATCTTATGTTTCCAGTGTGGGAATAACAGGCTCCCAGGCTGGGAATAAGACATTCCCAGGCAGGGAATAATCGTACATACATAACGCAGGGATAAAACATCACGGATTTTTCTCCATCTCTCACATCGGATGCCTTCAAACCCTGATAAATAAAGGATTCTTGCCTTTTTACCCCTCACATGCTCAAACCCCTTTGTACAAAGGCGATTCCAGCAATTATGTGAGAGATGAGAGATTTTTTCAAGTAAAAGTATAAAATAAAAAGAATATGGAAGAAAAAGAACTGAAAGCGAAAGACATTCCGATGGGCTATGCCCTGTGTTTCAACGATGCTTGCAAGCGCAAGGACACCTGTATGCACTATCTGGCCCAGGTGTTGACCAGCCACCAGGACCAGCATATTGGTCAGGCTATATATCCTACGGCCTGGCAGAAAGGTGACTGCCCTTGCTACTGCGAGAAAAAACTGATCAAGAAGGCTTGGGGATTTAGTAATCTGTATGACAATGTGCCACGTCACAAAATAGCGGAAGCTCGTCAATGCGTGCGTTCGTACTTTAGCGCAGGCATGGGTCCCTACTATCGTGTACATCATGGCGAAAACATGCTCTCGCCCAAGCAGCAGGATGACATCATGCAAATCCTGTCCCAATTCGGTAGTACCGAGGGCATCCAATTCGACCACTACGAAACGGACTGGGACTTTGGATGACAGACCATTCCCATTCCTTGAACAATCAAAGCGAGCCGCTGATGAATAACGGCTCGCTTTTTGGTAAATCTTCTATTTTTATAACTTAGTTCCTCTGGTTAATCAAGTTTACCACCACCTTCACCATAACGTCTTTCTCCTCCGTTTTGCTCTCGGCAATCATCAGCGTCAGAGCCACAAGGGTATTGTCTGCCAATCGCTTTGAGCCATCCTCACGATACAGGATGCCGTTGTTGTTCAGAAACCAGAGGAACAGCGTGGCAGCAATGCGTTTGTTGCCATCGCTAAACGAGTGGTTCTTGGTCACCAGATACAGCAGCATAGCAGCTTTCTCCTCCACGCTGGGATAAAGCTCTTCGCCACCAAACGTCTGGTAAATTTGCCCAATGCTACTCTTAAACGACTCGTCCTTCTCATTACCAAACAGCACAGAGCCTCCAAACTTATCGCGCAGACGTGCAATCTCCTCCATCGCATTATCATAGGTAGCATGGAATTTCTCTTTCTTGGTGGTCTTATCAATGGTCAGACGCTCGTAGTCATAATTGTCGAGCGTATCAAGGGCATACGAGTAATCTGTCACCACCTCAAAGAGAGCATTAGTCTCATCAGTGGACAGAACAGGTTGGCTCTGAATAGTACGACCAAGCATACCCACTAACTGACGAAGTTCACCAATCTGCTCACTATGTATACGCTGATTGACAGCATAACCCTTAACGAGATAATCCTTAATGATTTGTCTCGCCCATATGCGGAAAGCAGTACCACGTTTACTATGAACGCGATAACCAACAGATATAATGACATCAAGGCTATAAAACGGCACAGGTTTCTTCACGCCATTAACGTGTAAAAAATGCACGTTATTATCGTCACGTTCCAACTCGCCCTCCTTGAAGGCATTCAGAACGTGTCGTCTTACGTTTGATTCCTCCTTCATAAAGAGAGAAGCCATCTGTGCAACATTCAGCCACACCGTCTCATTCTCCAGGCGGACATCAATCTGTGTCTGTCCGTCCTCTGTCTGATAGATTACAATCTGATCCTGTTTCATAACACTCTTGATTCGTTTGCATCGCGGCAATCATGTCGCAAAGATACGATTAAGTAAGCAAAAAGCAAAAGAAAAATAGCTTTTTATTTTACTTTTTCGAACGAAAGTATCTTCGAGCATAGCTCAAGGTTACACCTTTTTTATTAATATCGTATGCAAAAAACAAAAATGTTACATCATGGAAGATTGGTTTTTCGCTGGTTTAAAAAATCACTCGTATGACAGGTACCAGTCACTTCTGTCATGTTTAACAGGGCTATATCTTAAAAGATATTAAGATAACCATGACTCTGAAATATGATTAGAAAAAAGTTCCTATCTTTGCAACAAATAATATAAATGACGAGTAAGAACCTGTTATTCCCCAAGATACCATCAAAAGGCGTTACGCAGCAGGCATCAACAATCTTTTCAAATTGTTAATGCCTATTGTTGATTATTGGGCGATATTTGATAACAGTGAGACCCCACGTAAGAATATTGCTGTAGAAGGCAAAAGTGCCGATGCGGAGATATATTTTAGTGAATTATACGAAAAGCTATTGAGTTATGTCAAATAAGGAGATAAAGGAATTTACCGCAAAACTGGAAAAGGGACTGCGAATTGCAGAGAAGCGAATGCTGGAAGAAAAGGCACTGCACAATGAAACCATTGTTGTTTCAAATGCCGAAGGCAAGATAGAATACATCTCTGCCAAAGAGGTCTTGGCATCGTATTAAGGCCCTCCAAGATCACCAAGAGTTATTTCACCAATCGAATGGGTTCCTTGGGCTGGCGTCGTGGCTTATGCTTTCCCTCATTGCCATTAGAATAGACATACACTTTAGCACGTCCTTTCAAGTCTTTGCGTAGGAACTCCACACCATGATAGCAGCTGGGAATTTCAAGCACCTTCAGTTGCGGACTGTCATCCAACACACTATGTGCCACGAACTCAGTACCCTGTATGGCTCGATAGCTCTCCACATCAGGCGTGCGCACCAGCCAAAGCGCCCCCTGTTCATCCTTCGCATACAATGCCCCATCAGCCTCGCGCCAGCACTTCATCTGCCGCCGAGTCACGCTTACCCACTCAAAAGTGTCGCCAACAACGTTCTCATACTGTACGTAGTCCTCTCCCACGTCAGGCGTCCTGCCCCACTTCACTCGTTGTACACACCCATCCATTGCCTGTGTCAGCTCCTCAAATGTATTCATAAGCATTACCTATAAATTATCTCATTACCAATAAACTCCACTCGTTCCATCAGATTCACGAAGCCACCCATTTCAATATGGCCCTTGGTATACGCCTCATAATCCCTTTGGTTCTCATCAGACCAAGTAACTGGCATCCGCATCATTCCAAGCCCTTTGAAGAAACGTTGCTGACTGTTGGATTCATCAGCCCTAACAGTCAACACGACAGGCTCACCCAAATCCTCAAACATACAACGCAATCGATTAGCCAATGCCTCATTGTTTCCAATCTCATTCAAGTCCTTCAAAAAATAGATGACCTTAGCGTCAAACTCCTCCCAAAGGTCCTTCCCCGTCAGATGCAGCGACACAGCATAGTACATATACACCCCATTGGGCGGAAATATCCAAAACCTCGGCATCTCCAACCCCTGCTCCTTGCAAAACGCTTTCATGCTGTCCAGCAAGTCGCTTATGCCAAATTCGTCTCCACATGCCATTGGCACGTCGTCCCTCATGATCTTCAATCGTCTCATTTTTCAAACATATTAAAGAAGAAAAATACAGCAGCATAGGGAATCGGGACATCTTTTGCTCGCCCTATAGTCATGTTATTTCTGTCTACGACATAACCATCAGACTTTATCCTTCCTAACGTCATGTTATTTCGATCTTTCACATATCCATCCGATTCCACTTTCCCGATTGTCATATTCGAGCGGTCTAAGATGCTGCCATCAGCCTTAATCCGTCCAACGGTCATATTATTCCTATCCACAATGTAACCGTCGCTCTTGAATCGTCCGACAGTCATATTCGAACGGTCATACACATAACCATCCGAACCAATCTTTCCGATGGTCATATTAGACTTGTCAAATAATGATTGGGCACCACAATGAAGTGATGCCCATATCATTACTATTACAAAAATTACTTTTCTCAATCCTTGTGTCATGATGCTAACCAGTAAAGGCCGAAGACAATTAAACCAATCACAATAATATATGCCACTATTTGGCCCAAACAATATTGAAAGAATTCTGATAAGGAATTCACTTCAAAGATAAAATTACCGATCCTATAGAAGAACCTCATTTTATTCTTCCTTTATTGCAACAGGTTTATATAATGGATCACTCATAAAAGCCCTGTACTCATAATAATTATGAGACTTCTTTAAAAAACTCATCACGTACCTGCATGCATTTTTTCCTATAGCATCGTGAAATAGAGGCCCTCCGTTGTTAAACTTATGCCAACTTAAATTTATAAACTTTTCTCTTGATAATGTTTGGGGAATACCTGTCTTTTTAAGTATTTCCACAAGGTTGTGCCTAAAATCTTTTTTACGCATAATATCAGAAATCCAATTTTCTACCACCAATAAACTCCTCACTTTGTACAACGCCATTTGGAGTGTTTTGACTCAAAGATGCACTAACTGCATTTTCATTAGCCCACTCACGGATTTTCAGGAACTCATCCTTACGCATTTGGCCCATTGGGACAACACGTTTGATGGTTGTCTCGAAATCCTTCATTGACAAGTCTGCGTTCTGTTCGCCATCAATACGTCGAGAGAAAGCCTGAATCAATGCATCCGAAACCCATGCTTCCAATTCTGCACCAGCAAGAACCACATCTTTTCCAAACTGGCTTTCTCCACTTAGTTCAGCCAGCCTATTCAAATCAAAATCAGCCTTATTCCTGCCCAACTTTGAAATGTGAATTTCCAAGATTTTCTTACGCTCTTCTGAAGAAGGGAAGTCCACGAAGAAGATTTCATCGAAACGTCCCTTACGTAACAATTCAGGAGGAAGGCCATTGATATTATTCGCAGTTGCGAACACGAACACAGGAGATGTTTTCTCTTGCATCCAAGTAAGCAAAGTGCCAAACACACGTACTGAAGTGCCGCCATCACCTCCTCCGCCAGAGGCACCAGACAGTCCTTTTTCTATCTCGTCAATCCATAATATAGAAGGAGAAATCGCTTCAGCAGTTTTCAATGCAAGTCGAATGTTTGATTCTGACGAACCTACTACACCTTGGAATATCTTACCCATATCAAGCCTGAGCAAGGGCATATTCCATGCTGTAGCCACACATTTTGCAGTCAATGACTTTCCGCAACCAGGAATACCAGTAAGCAGAACTCCCTTGGGTGGCTTAACGCCAAACTTCATAGCCTCGTCGCCAAAACAATGACTGCGTAACTCCAGCCATTTCTTCAATGTTTGCAAACCACCTACGTCGTTGAGGTTCAACTGGCTGTCAATATATTCCAAGATACCTGTCTTCCTGATGATTTGTTTCTTTTC
Source organism: uncultured Bacteroidales bacterium (assembly GCA_902760345.1). Lineage (GTDB taxonomy): Bacteria > Bacteroidota > Bacteroidia > Bacteroidales > Bacteroidaceae > Prevotella. The sequence continues at coordinate 17,901 of CACWFY010000013.1, forward strand.
AGCGAGAATACCTTTCAAGTCTGATGCATCTATTCTTCTGTTGGAAACCAAAGCCCTTGCCAAACAGTTGTCGATCTCTAACTTAGTCAAGCCAATAGAAGCATCTACAAACTTATCCAGCAATTCATTATCGACATTAATTGTTACCCCTTGCACATTTTTGTATTGTTCCAAGAAAGCGGAAATGATTGATTTCACTTCTTCTCTTGATGGTAGAGGAAAATCTATCAACGTTACTTCCTTCTGCAAATCAGTTGTGATTTCAAAAGTCGGAGCAATGATGATGCAATTGCTCACATACCCTTTCTTCCGGATATTAATCGCAAAGTCGCGCAATCGCCTGCGATTGGCGGCTGGAGCCTTATTGTTCAGATAACCATCAGCATCACAGAAAACAAAAATGTTTCTGCTGCCTTGTTCTTTGGCTCGATTCTCACAGAACTTCAATGCTGCAGTGAAGTCAAGAGTCTTTTCTTGACTTGCACCGCTACCATTTGCATAAGTAACACCATCTGTCGAGTTCCAGATGTATAAGTCGTGATTGATAGCTTTTGCAATTCCTTGTAGTTCACCAAGAACTCTTTCTTCTTCAAAAGACTCAATTACTAAGACCGCATAGCGGGCCTTTATATAGTCCGTCAGACTTTTACTGATTGTTAGTCCCATTGTTAGTTAACTATTACAATTCTAATACTCTGCCTGATTCAACTGGTGTGGCATTTCTGAGTTTCTCCATCATGTCTTCACTTAGGTCTAATCTGCGTACCTCCTTACTCTCGCTCTGCTGGCTTTCAACAGGCTTTGTCTCTTGATTGACAGAAACTCTACGGCGAGATGATATTTTTTCATCCACTTTCCCTAAAACAACATCATCCAATACGTTCAGGAACTTTCTGATGAAAAGTGTTGCATTGCTTGTGGCCTTTCCGTAGGTTTCCATGTGAAGCATAATACTTGTTTCATCAGAGAATAACAATTTCAGATGAATTTTTTGGTGATTATAACTATCATCAAATATTCCCAGTTTTATAATCTCGTTGAGATTTTTCTTCACAAAAGACCACCCTTCATTCTCCAAAAAAGAAAAATAGATTTTCTTATCAGAAACAATCATTAAGTTTGCATCATTTTGTAGTTCAACGTTTGTTGACGAATCAAAATTTTGATAAGTTGCTTGTATCTTCTCACCAATTTCTACCCCCACGATTTTCTCCATCTCTGAAGAAGTGACAAAATCAACATCTTCATGAACCTTAAAAGATTTGTTTGTATAATAGATAGCATATGCAATACCAAAAACACCCGTGATTGCATATCCCATCCATGATTGTATTCTCTGCTCTTCCATATAGACGAAATAGCAAATCAAACAAATTACAATAATCGCAGCAATTCCTCCATAATTCGTTATTCTTTTTATTCTTTCTTTAGACCCTCGAAGAGCCATAAAAGATTTACCGGGTTTATATTTGCGTTCGGTAAAGACAAACCATAATGCCCAGCCCATAAGAATAATTAACAACACAGATAACAATCTTACTACAAGTGGAAAGGAATCTTCGAAAATTCCCCAAATGCATAATACCATAAATAGTGGAATAAGCACACAGTACATAAAGACTGCTTTGGTTCTTCCAAATAAATCACCATACATTTGATAGCCTTTGCAAATTCTAATTTCTTCCATAATAATAAAGTTTAAGAACTATTAAAAAATCCCTGTTTTAGTAACCGATTTGTTATTGACAGAATACTCAACAGCTACCCTCGGCTTAAAGTGGTTTACATCAATTCTCCCACGAGAAACAATGAACTTTTTCCCATAATAAGGATGTGCTAATCTCTCATCATAACGTCCTACAATTGATAAGTCAGCCATTCCAACAACAGACATTAGTAAATGTGATTGTCGAATCTCGTGTATCATATAGCCAGAAAATATGATAACAGTCAACCTTTCTGCGACCTTTCTTAATAAACATGTCAGTTGTTCAGGGTAGTCGAGTGGTTCACCTCCTGACAGCGTTATACCCTCAATGTCTGTATCACTGTTTATCAATGTCGCCAATTCGTCAATGTCCATCAGATGATCCTTCGTATATGGGTGAGTCTCAGGATTAAAACATCCCTTGCAATGGAATTTGCATCCCTGTACCCAAATGACCAAACGATTACCCGGACCATTAATTCGAGAGTGGCTAATATTGTTGATAGGTAGCAACATAATCAAAAACTCAAGCTCAATACCTGCAGCGTTTCATCCTCTAATTGCATATCAACCTCTGCCTTCCATTCTGTTTTTAGCTCGGCAATAGGTTGAGAAAGGACTTCTTCAATATCCTCAGTCAGCTTCGTACAGAAATCACCTTTAATGCCAGACACCTCTTCTACTATATTGTCATTTTCTGCTAAAACAGATAGAGTATATTCAAGATTTGGCCCAAAGTTAACAATCAAACCATTTGGCTGGTGACTCACTTCATATCGAGTCGCATTCAAGTCAAGTTTCTTTAGAACCTTATCTACAGCCACTTCGATATAAGCATTACGGAACTTATCTGCCCAGACTTTGTCTTCTTCCTCATTGTAGCTGTAGTGATGTTCTACAAATAATTGGTAATTATTATTATCAATCCTACATAAGAATATATGACCACCATTAATCTCTCCTACAATACTACGATATTGTTTATAGCCAAGATATCCCAATCGACTTAGAAGCATTTTACCAATATTTGTCTTGAAATCACACACCATCTCTGTTGAACATTTAATGTCCAATTTGCGGAATGCTTTTACGATGGCATCTTCACTCGAATAAGTGAAATCAAATTTTGTACAATGTGACATAATTCCAATTATTGTTATAATAATGATTTGATTCCCTTTTCAATTTCATCTTCCTTATCTACCTCAATATGTGCAGGAGGCGGATATGAAGGCTCTATCTTTTCATAATATTCCTCAGTAGCCGATTCCTTCTGAATCTCAATAGGGTTTCCATCAAAAGGAACAGCTTTTACGCCATTCTCTTCGCGAATACCTCTAAGATTCGCAATGGCATCTTTGATACCTGTATGGGAGGATGATACCCTTGATTTTGCCTCACTAATCTTTTTAGCCATAATAATAAGTCTTTAGTTACCAAATAAACATCACAAAAAAGAAGTGTGAGCCTGTCAGCTAATCTAACTGATAGGCCTTGGACTGCCTGGAAAAAAGATCAGAAAACAGCTCACACCCTTGTATGACGTATATGGACAGTATCCACTACTATCATTACGAAGGGAAGAACGTCCTCACTTTTCCATTTTTCCAGATGAGTGTCCAAGTTCATCAGTTTGGAAAAAGCTAAACGCTTCCTATGTCATGTCTGCGACAGATTATCCGCCACGTTGCAAAGATAAGAAAAATTTAGCAAACGACGTTCATTGTGAGCTGTATTTTTTGCAAAGATAGTGAAAAAACTCAATACAAGTACTATTTCCTTCGATTTTTAGTCAAAAACATGCGACATGGAAACATATTAACAATAAAAGAAGTCCGCGTGGACTTCCTCTATGATTCATTCTGATATTTAACATTGCAGGCTGAAGGCAATATAACTTCAGCCTGCTTTATGCTTATAATCTACTTTTTGATGAGTGATGCGACCCAGAGGATGGCTACTGCGCCAACAATAGCAGTACCCAACTGGCCAAGAAGACCACCCCATGCAATGCCTAACTGATCGAACAGCCAGCCTCCAACGAGTCCGCCAAAAAGACCTAACACCAGATTCATAATGAATCCGAAACCACCACCTTTCATTAACTTGCCTGCACAGAAGCCTGCCAGACATCCAATAATAATTGAACCTATTATACCCATACCTTGCTTATATTTATTATTTGAACATACTACGTTTAGTATTTGCGAACTTACATCTTTGTCCAAGTCTGGGTTTCGTAGAACATGGCGACGTAGCCACGAACCTTCAGGTTGTTGCCGTCAAGCCAGATGGAACACTTATAGGTCTTGCCATTCTTGGGATTGTATATCTTGCCGCCTTCCCACTTGTCCTTTTTCTTGGTGAGACCAGTCAAGATGTTGACGCCAACAAGCTTGCGGCTCTGTAGCTTCTTGTCTGGATTGTGGACATCGAGCTGTCCGTCGCCTTTCTTCAGCCAGACAATCTTGCCGTTCAGCTTGTCGCCACTCTGGTAAATCTCGACCTGAGAATCACCACCTTCTGTTACCCACTTGCCGATGACGCTCTGAGCGTATCCGGCTACTGACATCATTGCCAGCACTAAGCAAATGATTACTTTTTTCATCTCTATTAAAATTTCCTTTTATAACAATGGGGTTAATATACCTACTTTACTGATTATTCGTAATCGTCAATAACCGAATTGATGAAGTCCATCATGGGCTTGGCAGTTTTGAACATCGGCTCAATCTCGTCAAGCCATTTTTCGCCTTGGTAGAAGTCGTCAGGAACTTGGTGCCAACAGCAGTAGTCCTTCATTCGCAAATATTCGATATGCGCCCAGTCGCGAGGGAATCCAGATGGACAGGTCTTCAGCTTTTCCAGTCCGAAGCCCTGTGGCTGGTCCCATGAAGACACGTCCGTAGGAGTCTTGAAACTGCTAGCCTTGGGACTTCCGAAATACTTCTGAAATGCCTTGTTCTCAACGCACTTCAGCCACTCGTCGACGTTGACCATAATTTCATTTCTGCATGAGGTCAGGATATTGGTGGGCAACCAGTAGTTGCCACAAGCCACCATACAATGGCCAGGCTCCAAGTGCAGGTAATAGCCCCCGTGCAGCGCCTTCTTGCCGTGAGCTGCGATGTAAGCCCCCAAATGGTTCTTATAGGGCGACTTGTCATTCGAGAATCGCGTGTCGCGATTGAAGCGGTAGGTGCAGTCCTTCACGCTCAGATGGGCAATCGACGGGTCGAAGCCGGCAATCCTTCCAATCGCCAGTTTCACGCCCTCCTCGAAGTCCGCCCTGATGGCGTCATACTCTTTCTTATTGGCCTGATACCACTCGCGGTTGTTATTGGCCATCAACTGTTTCAGATAATTCAGTATTCGTTTTGCATCCATATTCTTTTTCAAATCTAAAACGTGCGGAGAGCTTCGTAGATACGCTGGACGGGCAGTCCCATCACGTTGAAGTAACTGCCGTTGAGGGCCGTCACGCCGATATAGCCTATCCACTCCTGTATGCCGTAGGAGCCAGCCTTGTCGAAGGGACGGTAATGGGTGACGTAATAGTGAATCTCATCGTCGGAGAGGGCCTTGAAAGTGACGTCGGTAAGTACGGAGAACGACTGCTGTCGCTCAAGGGTGGAAAGGGTCACACCAGTGATGACCTGATGGGTCTTGCCGCTGAGTTCGCGCAGCATGCGACAGGCATCGGCCTCATCCTTGGGTTTTCCCATGACCTCGTTGCCAAGCACAACAATGGTATCAGCCGTAATGACCAGTTCATCTGCAGCCATCGACTCACGATAGGCAGCAGCTTTCTTCTGGGAGATATACTCCGCTATCTGGCGCGTGGGCAGGTCGGCAGGGTAGCTCTCGTCGATGCCTTGCAGGACGCGCACCTCGAAGTCGACGTCCAAGCCTGCCAGCAACTCCTTGCGTCGTGGCGAATTGCTCGCCAATATAATTTTGTATTTCACCATCCGAATGCCTTTTTGTCTTTCACCCACAGCTGCTGCGCCCTCAGCGTCTGCTCTATCACGTCGCGCGCACAGCCATAGCCACCCTTGTGGTGACTGACGTAGCAGCTGGCCTCGCGAACCTCGGGACAGGCGTCCTTGGGACATACCGGACAGCCCACACGGTGCATCACCTCCAGGTCGGGAATGTCATCGCCCATAAACATCACCTCGTCGTCCTGCAGGCCGTACTTCGTGACAAACTCCTCGTAGGTCTTGATTTTCACAGCCGCTCCGAGATAGATGTCCTGCATGCCCAGTCCTTCATAACGCACGCGTACCGCTTCTATCTTACAGCCGGAGATGATGGCTATGCGCAGACCCATCTTCACAGCCAGCTGTATGGCATAGCCGTCCTTGATGTTCACCGTTCGCAATGGCGTTCCGTCAATACCCAACGAAATGGTTTCGGCAGAAAGCACGCCGTCCAGGTCAAACACGATGGCACGTATCTTCTGTAAGTCGTAATTGATCATTATTCTGTTCTATAGCATGTTCGTGAATACTCTTTGAGAGCAGGTCGTATATCGCCTGTGGAGTGCCTTGCAGGAGCGCCGACTGACTACGAATGACGTTCTGGTCGTCGCGGATGGCAGGGCCTGTCTGGGCATCTATAGGATGCAGTTGGTGTACCTTGCGAGCCGTCTCGTCTATCAGCGGCAGCAACACATCGAAGGGCAGTCCCTTCTGCGCCAGCACGTCAGCGGCCAGCGCATAGCAGTGGTTGACGAAATTGCAGGCGAAGACTGCCGCCAGATGCAGATAGCGGCGGTCGGCCGTCGAGAGCTCGTAGACATGTGCCGACAGGCTCTCGGCAAACGAGCGAATCTTAATCAGCGTCTCAGCGTCTGTGGCCTCGACAAACAGCGGTATCTCTCGGAAGTCGACAGGCTGCTCCTTCGAGAATGTCTGCATGGGATACAGCACGCCATAGTGCCGGCAACAGCCCTCGAAGACGCCCAGCGCCATCGACCCTGCGGTATGCACGAAGAGCTGGTCGTCCCTACCCTTTGTCGCCTGGCAGACCACGTCCTGCAGCGCGCTGTCCTTCACGGCAATGACGTAGATATCAGCCCGCTCCGGCAGTTCCTCCAGCGTACGGCTATTGACGCTCACCACCTCGTGGCCCGCCTGTCGCACAGCCTCAATCAGGTGTGTCGCCACCCGTCCTCGTCCTATCAGCGCTACCTTCATCTCTCAATTCTCAATTTTTCAATTTCTCAATACTTCTCCACGTGCACATTCTCCCACTTCAGCTTCTCCTCGTTCTGGGGCTTGCGCTCGTCAGCCTTGTGTCCGATGGCCAGTATGCACAGACACGACAGATTCTCCGGAATGTCGAGCACGCCCTGAATCACTGTGTCGGCCGTTGTGCCGTCCGACAGTCCGCGACCACGCATCTGTATCCAGCACGAGCCCAGACCCAGCTCCTCAGCCTGATATTGCATGCTGATGGCAGCTATCGAGCCGTCTTCCACCCAGCAGTCGTTCTGCATCGGGTCGCCCAGCACCACGATAGCCAGCGGGGCACCCTTCAGAAACTGTCCACCCATCTCCTTGGCATCCGACAACTTCTCCAGGTCCGTCTTGTCGTCGACCACCACAAACTGCCACGCACGCTGCCCCTTCGATGTCGGCGACATCAGTCCTGCGCGTAGTATCATCTTCACATCCTCGCCGTCTATCTGCTCCTCCGTAAACTTACGGTGCGAACGGCGCACTTGTACCAATTCTTTGAATTCCATAATTACTAACTATAACATTATTCCTGACGTACTGCAAAGATACAAAATAAATTCGAGAACGCCACCATTGTTTCATTTTTTTTGTTGAAAAAAATCATTTTTCTTTTATTTTTCCAAAAATATTTTATACCTTTGCAACTGCAGTTGTCGACGAGCGTGCGAGAAAACACCTAGGAATAGCTTCTAACTGCTAGTAACTCACAATTCACATCTAACGTTTTGCTCCATTTTAGGTATAACGGACAGATATTTATTTTATATATATATTATAATATATATATAAAATAAGAGAAGTTATATAAAATTCGACAACTTAGAACGTGTCAAAACGTGAGATGTGAGTTGTGAATTGTGAGACACCGTAACTTTACCAGCGGCGTACCGTAACTTTACCAGCGGCGTACCGTAACTTTATCGACGGCGTACCGTAACTTTATCGACGGCGTACCGTAACTTTGTCGACTGCCAACTTGTCTCCCTAAACATGCGAAACTTCACTTTTTTTATACAAAAGGAACATTTATCAAGCCAGCATCAATGAATGACTGGACACTCAATTGCTTAGGCGATGCTACTATTATTTTGGCAGACGGAACAACAAACACCGTGAAGTGATTCCATGTAGACTATCCTGGCATTCATGTGCCCAGTGGTAAGACGCTCACTATAACAGGGACGAGAACGCTAAGGACTAGCAGCAAAGGATTTGGCGCAGGTATCGGTGGCGGATATAAAATCGGGACAAACAAACCTATCAAGGACTCACGCGGCAGAAACGCTGCGTGGGTCTTTTTTGCTAAATACTTTGTGTTTTATTTTGTATTTTGCCAAATATTCCCTATCTTTGCACGATAATTTAGTGCGAAAGAAAAAAAATGAAAACAGCGAAAGTATTAGTGATGATGATGGCCCTGTTGCTGCTGGTGACAGGCATCAACGCACAAAAGATTGACCAACGACTGACCCGTCGTCTGGTGGAGAAAGTACAAACCCGTCGTGCTCAGGGACTCCGCCCCATGGATGCCAAGGCGGTGAACAAAACGATAGCGGTCGACTTCAATGCCGACGGAACCATCCGCGCCTTCTCGGCTATAGCCACGCTGAACGAGGGTGCCGAGTGTCCTACGGAGCGACTGGAGCAGATGGGCATTAAGGTGCGCTACGTAGTGGGCAGACAGGCTGCGCTCGTCATCCCTGCCGACAAGCTGATGGCACTGGAGCAGATGGAGGAGATACGCTTTGTAAGAGCTGACCAGATGAAGCACTTGATGAACGACAGAGCTCGCAAGGACACCCAAGCCGACGTAGCGGGCGACGTGACACAAGCCACGGCTGCCGGACTGCCCCGGGCATATACGGGCAAGGGTGTAGTGCTGGGCATCGTCGACGACGGTATCGACTTCAACCATGCCGCTTTCCGCAATGCCGACGGCTCGACACGTATCAAGAAAGCCTACATCTATGGTCCGATGGACTATGAAGAGTACGACCCAGAGGATATTACGCTGCTGACTAGCGACGATACAGAGACGTCGCACGGCTCGCACACGTCGGCTACCGCGGGTGGCTCAGAGACGGGCAATGGCATGCAGGGCGTGGCTCCTGAGGTGGACCTCGTGCTGTGCGGACTGGGGCCCTATCTGTCGACGAGCAACGTTAACGATGCATTCCAGCATATCTTTGACTATGCCGCCAGCGTCAACAAGCCCGTCGTGATCAGCTGCAGCCTGGGAACGGGCATAGGATTACGCGACGGTTCGGACGGAACAGCCCAGTTAATAGCTGAACTGACGGAAAACGGCAACAAACCCGGACGTGCAGTTTTAGTCAGTTCGGGCAACTCTGCTTCTAACTGGCAGTCGATTGTCAGGACGTTGGACAACACCACCGACGAGTTGAAGACGGTGCTGGGTGCGGCAACCATTTCCTACAGCCCAGAAAAAACGGTATGCTACAATTCCATTTATGGTTTCTATGCAGATAACTATAAGGAGTTCGACATCGTTCTGAAGGTAGTGAACCTGAAAACGGGTGAACTCTCTGATGTGGGAGATCAGGTACTGACCCTTGAAGGTGAGCCGATATCCGACCTCCAAATAGACAATTTCCTTGAGAAGACTGCTACGGGTGGTTCGGCAATTTTCTATGATTTGTATTGTGTCGAAAATCCCGTCAAGATGAAGGACCCTGATTGTAGACTGGCATTAGTTGTCAAAGCCAAGACAGCCGGACAGACCATCAAGATGTATTGTAACAACGACAACAACAGTGAGCCATGCTTCGATGCCCCCAACAATGAAGGCTATTACGACTTCGCCAGTAACGGTTATACGAAGGGCAATGGCGATTTCACATTCAGCACGACGGCTTGCAACCCTGCCGTTATTAGTGTCGGTGCCTATGTCACTACCAATACGTGGGTTAGTGATTATCTAAAAGAAACATACAACTACCCTGCTTCCTCGTTGACAGGTAAGAGACAGGAGGTAGGCGAAATCTGCGACTTCTCCAGCTACGGCATCGACGACAACGGTATGCCCATCCCCACCTTGATAGGCCCTGGAATGGGACTTATTTCGGCTGCCAACAACTGGGACAAAAACTACTTCAAAATCTATAATGAGGCTGATGACCAACCCGGTGTTCCTGATGACGAAAACCCCTACAAATCATTCGACAGTCTCATCTCCTCTGTTGAGAAGAACGGTCGCACGAACTGGTATCTCCTGGAGCAGGGCACCTCGATGTCAACCCCCCACGCCGCTGGCATCGTGGCCCTGTGGATGCAGGCAAACCCGCAGCTGACAACCAACGACATTATAGAGATACTGAGGGAGACGTGCCGAAACGACAAGTTCACCACCGATACGGAGTTTATACCGTCACACAATCCGGTACAGGCTGGCTATGGCAAGATTGACGCCGTCGCCGGTCTGAAGAAGATACTGAACACCACCGCTATCGATGCCATTGAGGTTGGCGGACACCGCGAGGCCACCCCTGCCACGATGTACAGCATAGATGCTCCCGTCTACAACATGATGGGCCAGCGCATCGACAAGAACACCCGCGGCCTGGTCGTCTACAAGGGACGCAAGTATGTGAATCAATAGCAATCTTTGCCCCGATGAAAGTCACCATCTATACAGACGTAGAGCGGTTGCCGGCCCTGAAGACGGAGAACTACTTCCACAGCCGAGAGCTGATGGAGCTTTGTCTGCGCACGCCACATCTCAAACCCTACATGGCTGTGGTGAGTGACGAGGAGGGACACACACGGGCACAGCTGCTGGCTGTAGAGCGCAACCGTCGTTTGTGGCTGCCACCCTTCTTCTTCCGCCACGTCAGCATCTTGGGCGAGGGCGTTTATCGCGACCAGCAACCCCCAACACCCCTCCTCGACAACGGCTCGAAGAACATGCTGTTTTCGATGATGATTGACGCACTGACCAAAAGGCTGCATGGGCGCAACCTGTATCTGGAGGTGAGCAACCTGTCGCAGAAGATGTTTGGCTACGCGCCACTGAGGGCTGCAGGCTTCTTCCCCGTAAAATGGATGAGCGTGCACAACTCGCTACACTCGAAGGAACCCGAGGAGCGTATCACCAGCAAACAGCTGCAAAGGGTGGAGAACGCTGAACGGAAAGGCATAGAGACGCACGTGGTGAGCACACCGGAAGACTTCCGACAGTTCTCCCGACTATTGCGACGTCACAACTGGCTGAAGCCACGAAGATTCATTCCTGATGACGCTTTCTTCAAAGGGATGATGAACGAAGGAAATGGAAAGATTTTCGTCTCGACCTACAAGGGAAGAACGATAGGATGTTCTTTCTATGCCTACTCAGAAGGTGATGCCTATATGTGGTATTCTGCCTCCAGAAGAAAGAGTTATGCAACGCTGCATCCAAACGCAGTAACATACTGGAATACGATAAAATACGCTCATAGGGAAAACTGCAATCACATCCGCTTTATGGACGTAGGACTACCCTTCCGCCGTAACCCCTATCGCGACTTCATACTGAGCTTTGGCGGCAAGGAAGTGAGCACCTACCGGTGGTTCCGCATCAGCATTACGTGGGTCAACAAACTGGCCTCGTGGCTATGGCGTGAATAGACGTCACACAATAAGAAACGATTTTTTGCGTTATTATAGACAATGAACGCAAAGAAACGCCATACACTCCTGATACTGCTACTCGTAACGATGGTTGCGAGTGCCCAACAATTCACGCTTTCCGGCAAGGTGAGCGACGCAGAAGGCAATGCCATAGAGCTGGCTACCATTTCCTGTCTGGAACAGGGAGCAGTAACGATGGCCAACCTGAAAGGTGAATACTCGCTGAAGCTTCACTCGGCAGACTCTGTCGTGGTGCGTTTCTCGATGGTGGGCTATCAGACGAAAACCCGCATACTGCGCAACCCCCGAGGCAACCAGAAGCTACTCATTCAGCTGCAACCCATGGAAGCCCTACAGGAAGTGGTGGTCACGGAGAAGCGACGCCAGACGACAGCTACGGAGCAACTGGACGTCAAGGATATCAGGCAGGCTCCCTCGACAACGGGCAATGCCGTTGAGGAACTGGTGCAACAGCAGGCCGGCGTGTCGACCCACAACGAGCTGTCGTCGCAGTATAACGTCCGAGGAGGTTCGTTCGACGAGAACTCCGTATACATCAACAACGTAGAGGTATACCGCCCACTGCTGATACGTTCAGGACAGCAGGAGGGTCTGTCGGTCATCAACTCAGACATGGTGGAAAAGATAGGCTTCTCAAGCGGTGGCTTCGAGGCGAAATACGGCGACAAAATGTCGTCGGCCCTCGACATACAGTATCGCCGCCCTACTCGTCTGGAAGGCAACGTACAGGCCTCGCTGCTGGGTGCCAGCACGTTTATCGGCTATGGCAACAAGAAATTCTCGATGAGCCACGGTCTGCGCTACAAGACCAACCGTTACCTGTTGGGGTCGCTGGAGACCAAGGGTGAATACCGGCCGAACTTCCTGGACTACCAGACATACCTCACCTATCAGCCCAACGAACGGTGGAGCTTAGACTTCATAGGCAACATCTCGGAAAACCACTATAACTTCAAGCCCTCAGACCGCGAGACCAGCTTTGGTGCGATGGAAAACGTTAAGCAATTCAAGGTGTACTTCGACGGTCAGGAGCGCGACATCTTTCGTACGCTGTTCGGGTCGCTACGTATACAGCGTACCATCACGCCAGAGACCAAGGTGAGCCTGCTGTTCTCTGCTTTCCACACGAAGGAACAGGAGACCTACGACATTCAGGGACAATACTGGCTGAACGACACACGGTCGCAGGAGGAGCTGGGCGTCGGCACCTATATGGAACATGCCCGCAACTACCTGACAGCCGATGTACAGAGCGCGAAACTGATGATCAACCACAAGGCGGGACGTCACGACTGGGAAGCAGGTGTCACCATGAAATGGGAAAAGATAGAAGAGAAAGCCCGCGAATACGAGATGCGCGACAGTAGCGGCTACTCGATACCCCACCAGGCTGACCGACTGGACCTGATATACTCGCTGAGTTCGAAGAACGAGATGAAGTCGACACGCGTCGAGGGATACGTGCAGGACACCTACCGCTTTACCACCAACGGCGAGAAGCCTTGGTACATGACGCTGAGTTACGGTATACGTATGGCAAACTGGAGCTTTAACAAAGAGACCATCGTCTCGCCTCGCATCTCACTGGCCGCCATACCGTCGTTTAACGAAGACCTGACGTTACGTTTCTCGACAGGTCTGTACTATCAGGCACCATTTTACAAGGAGCTGCGCGACACGACAACACAAAACGACAATACGGTAGTCACGCTGAACCAGAAGATAAAAAGCCAGCGTAGCATCCACTTTGTAGGGGCGCTGGACTACCGTTTCCGCATGATGAACCGTCCCTTCCGTTTCTCTGCTGAAGCCTATTACAAGCTGATGAGCAATCTGGTACCCTATAACGTACAGAACATGAAGGTGGTGTACTATGGTGAAAACATGGCAACAGGCCACGCCTTCGGACTGGACCTGAAGCTCTATGGTGAGTTTGTGCCGGGAACAGACTCGTGGGTGACGTTCAGCGTGATGTCGACACAACAGAAGATCAACGGCAACAGCGTACCCATGCCTACCGACCAACGCTGGGGTATCAACCTGCACTTCACCGACTACTTCCCTGGAACGGAACGCTGGAAGATGACGCTACGACTGGCCTTTGCAGACGGACTGCCCTTCGGAGCACCCCACCGCGGATTGGAATACCAACAGTTCCGTGCACCGGCCTACAAGCGTGCCGACATAGGAATGAGCTACCTGCTGCTGGGCAAGGCAGACCAAACGCCGTCACTACGTAAACCTCGTATCTGGCTGGGTATAGACGGACTGAATATCTTTGGAATCTCCAATGTCAACAGCTACTACTGGGTTACCGACGTCACAAACCACCAGTATGCCGTGCCCAACTACCTGACAGGACGCCAAATCAACGCAAAAGTGCTGGTAGAGTTTTAAAAATTCATAATTCATCATTCATAATTCATAATTATTTCGTATCTTTGCATCCATTATTTGTACAACTAATAAGCAACGATATGAAAATTTCACACATTGAGCATCTGGGCATTGCCGTCCAGAGTATCGAAGAGAGCCTGCCGTTCTTCACAGACGTGCTAGGCTTGGAGTGTTATGCAACAGAAGTGGTAGAAGACCAGAAAGTGAAGACCGCTTTCCTGCGTTGCGGCGAGGTCAAGCTGGAGCTGTTGGAGCCGACTAGCCCCGAAAGCACTATCCAGAAGTGGCTTGACAAGGGTAACAAAGGTGTACATCACGTCGCCTTCTGTGTAGAAGATGGTGTTGCCAATGCACTGGCAGAGGTCAGCGAAAAGGGCGTACGTCTGATCGACGAGAAGCCCCGCAAGGGTGCTGAGGGCCTGAACATTGCCTTCCTGCATCCGAAAAGCACCTGTGGTATCTTAACCGAACTCTGCGAGCACCCGGAGTAAATTGAAACATCGAAACGTCGAAATAAAAAAAACACAAAAAAAACAATGAGCAAACAATTAGAGAAAATCAAGAAACTCATCGAGAAGCGTGAACAGGCTCGTCTCGGTGGTGGTGAGAAAGCCATACAAAAGCAGCACGACAAAGGAAAATACACAGCCCGTGAGCGCATAGAGATGCTATTGGACAAGGGGTCTTTCGAAGAGTATGACATGTTCAAGGAGCACCGTTGCTACAACTTCGGTATGGAGAAGAAGAATTTCCTCGGCGATGGTGTGGTAGCTGGTTCTGGTACCATTGACGGACGTCTGGTATTCATCTTTGCTCAGGACTTCACCGTACATGCTGGTTCACTGTCGGAGACTATGTCACAGAAGATCTGCAAGGTGATGGATATGGCCATGAAGATGGGTGCTCCCGTGATTGGCATCAACGACTCAGGTGGTGCACGTATTCAGGAAGGTATCAATGCACTGGCTGGCTACGCTGAGATTTTCGAGCGTAACATCCTTGCCTCGGGTGTAATTCCCCAGATTTCAGGTATCTTCGGTCCCTGCGCAGGTGGTGCTGTATACTCCCCTGCCCTCACCGACTTTACGCTGATGATGGAAGGTACGTCATACATGTTCCTCACAGGTCCGAAGGTGGTGAAAACCGTTACTGGTGAGGATATCGACCAAGAGCACCTCGGTGGTGCCTCTGTACACGCTTCGAAGTCGGGTGTTACCCACTTCACCGCCAAGACGGAGGAGGAAGCTGCTGAGATGTTGAAGACGCTGCTGTCGTACATTCCGTCGAACAACATGGAGTTGGCTCCCCGCAAGAAGTGCGACGACCCCATCGACCGTATGGAGGATCTGCTGAACGAGATTATTCCTGAGAACCCCAACGAGGCTTACGATATGTACAAAGTGATCAGCGCCATTACCGATAATGGCGAGTTCTTCGAGGTACAGCCTAAGTTTGCCAAGAACATCATCGTTGGTTTTGCCCGCTTCAACGGCCAGAGCGTAGGTATCGTGGCTAACCAGCCTTCTTGCTATGCTGGTGTGCTCGACGTGAACGCTTCTCGTAAGGGTGCCCGTTTCGTACGTTTCTGCGACGCCTTCAATATTCCTATCGTATCGCTCGTAGACGTACCAGGATTCCTGCCTGGTACAGGTCAGGAGTACAATGCCGTCATCCTGCATGGCGCTCAGCTGCTCTATGCTTACGGAGAGGCTACCGTGCCCAAGATTACCGTTACCCTGCGTAAGTCATACGGTGGTTCACACATCGTGATGGGCTCTAAGCAGCTACATACCGACCTGAACTACGCATGGCCATCAGCCGAGATTGCCGTGATGGGTGCATCAGGTGCTGCTGCCGTGCTGTACGCTAAGGAAGCTAAGGCCAAGAAGGAAGCTGGTGAGGACGTTAAGGCATTCATCGCCGAGAAGGAGGACGAGTACAACGAGCTCTTCGCTAATCCTTATCAGGCAGCTAAATACGGATATATTGACGACGTGATTGAGCCTCGCAATACCCGTTTCCGCGTGTGCCGTGCGCTGGCCCAGTTGGCTACCAAGCGCGACTCACTGCCCGCCAAGAAGCATGGTAACATACCAATGTAGTGACATTTGACAATTGGACAATTGTTAACGTAAATTGTAAAATAGAAAATAGTCAAATAGTCAAATATGAAGAACGAAGTATATGCAGCCATTGCAATGGCGCTTTATGAGTTTAAGGGCAACAACGTCCACGATAAGGAGCCAGGCTTCATCACCATCAGTGAGAAGCAGACCCAGTGGAACGGCTATGCCCAGACCATGACAGCTCATCCTTAATAAATTAAGAGTTAAGAAGGCTGCGATTAAGCGAGAGCAGAGCTATGCTAGCATAAGCTATGCCGAGTGAAAGCAGGCTCGATGTGAAACATCAATTAAGATTTCAATTATGAAGAAAGAATATAAGTATACCATCAATGGTAACCAGTATGAAGTTACCATTGGAGATATTGAAGGAACCATAGCGACTGTCAATGTCAATGGCGAGGAGTATAAGGTAGAATGGGAGCCCGAAGCTGAACCCGAGAAGAAGGTGGTGGTGCGCAAACCCGCTGCTCAGCCAGCTGAAAGCAGCGAAGCTGCCGAGAGTGGAGCAGCTGTCAACACCAACAATGCCGTCAAGGCTCCGCTACCAGGCGTCATTACCTCTATTGAGGTGAACGTTGGCGACGAGGTGAAGGCTGGTGACACCCTGCTTGTTTTGGAAGCCATGAAGATGGCCAACAACATCGAAGCAGAGAAAGACGGTAAAGTAACAGCCATCTGCGTGAAGGCTGGTCAGACCGTCATGGAGGACGATGCGCTGGTAGTTATCGAGTAATCCCCAATATGTACATAAAAAAGGCCGCTCAAACGTGAGCGGCTTTTTTTATTCAATATCGTATTAGAGTTTGTTTCCTACTTGGGGGAAAACCACAGTAGGCTTAAATGTCTTAGCCTCGTCAAAATCCATGTGAGCATAGGAGATGATAATAATCACGTCTCCCACCTGCACCCTGCGGGCTGCTGCTCCGTTCAGACAGATACAGCCAGAGCCTCGTTCACCTTTTATTATATAGGTCTCGAAGCGCTCACCATTGTTATTGTCAAGCACCTGTACCTTTTCACCTGCAATCATGTTGGCAGCATCCATCAAATCTTCATCAATGGTAATGCTACCCATATAGTTCAGATTCGCCTCGGTAATAGTGGCACAATGAATCTTGGATTTCAATACTTCTATCATCATACGGCTTTATACTTAATATGATCAATTAAACGGATAGGAGTCTTGCCACAATAGACGGTGATGCATCCCACGACATAGTCGCTGTCCTCCCAGTTCTGGATATCCTGCAACGTGTTGCCATCGACAATCGAGAAGTACTCTACATCAAGCCCGTCAACACTATTGATATCGCTGACAACCTTGTCGTGAGTTTCCTGAACGGTGTGCTTCTTGGCATACGTCGTGCTGGCCTTTAAAGCTTTATAGATAGCAGGAGCAATAGCACGTTCGTCACTAGACAACAGCGTGTTACGTGAGCTCTTGGCCAAACCGTCCTCATCACGGACGATGTCGCACTCCACAATCTGAACCTTCAGTTGCAGCTGGCGAACCATTGCCTTCACAACAGCAATCTGCTGCCAGTCTTTCTCACCCAAATAAGCACGATCAGGCTTGACGATATAGAACAGACGGCTTACCACCTGACAGACACCATTGAAGTGACCAGGGCGATGGGCACCCTCCATCACAGTAGATATCGGAGGATACTCGAACTGTCGGGTATCGGGTGTGGGATACATCTCCTCAACGCTGGGAGCCAACACATAGTCAGCACCGCAGGACTCTAACAACTGGCAGTCTGCTTCTAACGTACGCGGATAGTTTTTGAGGTCATTCTTGTCATTAAACTGTGTCGGATTGACAAACACAGAAACTACTGTTATCCCATTCTCCTTCACACTACGGCGCACCAACGAGGCGTGTCCTTCATGCAATGCACCCATTGTTGGCACCAAGCCAATTTCCTTACGCTGCTTACGATCTTCAAACAATTGGTTTTGAAGGTCAACAATCTTATTGAATACTCTCATTCCTTTTCGTTTGTATACAAAATCGGGTGCAAAATAACAACATTTTTACCAAATAAGAAAGAAATATCCTAAAAATATGCCAAAAACGAGGCTAAAAAAATTAAAATATGCACATTTATGTGGTTTTGTGAGTTATTTTTCGTACCTTTGCATAGATAAAACCGTACTATATGGCACAAAAGATTCTATTTATCAATCAAGAGATTACCCCATACGTTCCCGACACCCATCTGTCACTTATGGGCAAAACGCTTCCACAGGTAATGCAGGAAAACGGTCACGAGATCCGTACCTTCATGCCAAAATGGGGCACCATCAATGAGCGCCGTGGACAATTGCATGAGGTCATACGGTTGTCTGGAATGAATCTGATTATCGATGATACCGACCACCCTCTGATTATCAAGGTGGCTACCATTGTAGGCACACGCGTACAGGTGTACTTCATAGACAATGACGACTATTTCACCAAGCGCCAGATGGCTCAGGACGAGAACGGTCAGGACTATGCCGACAACGGAGAACGTGCCATATTCTTTGCCCGCGGTGTCTTGGAAACGGTCAAGAAGCTACGCTGGGTGCCAGATATCATCCATGTACAGGGATGGATGGGCGCTGTCGTTCCTCTGTATATCAAGACTGCCTATCACGAAGAGCCGTCTTTTGCAAATACAAAGGTCGTCACCTCGCTATACCCCAATAGTCTCACCTCTGATTTGGCCAGCAACTTCAAGCAATGCGTGGAGTTTCGCGAGGCTACGGGTGAATTGCTGAAACCATACAACGACAACTTTGATTTTAATGAACTCACCAAGTTGGCTATCGACTATAGCGATGGCATAATTGCTGCTCATCAGGATGTCGACCCGATGCTGATGAAGTATGCCGCCGATCGCAACATCCCCACGCTGAATTATCCGGGTGAGGACTTTGGTGCAGCATACGAAGAGTTCTACGGAAAAATATAAAAAAGATAGTATTCAATGATGAGAAAATGGACATTGGCAGGGATTGCACTCTTGATGGTTGCAATCTCTTCATGTGATAGTGAGACCACACTCATTGGTAACTCACTGACGGATAACGTAGATCGCTTCACAAACGTTACAGACACGTTTGACGTAAGCACCCGTTCTATCAAGGTCGACTCCGTCCTCTCTACGAGCGACTATTGCTATATGGGACGTATCAAAGACCCAGAGACGGGCTCTTATATCACGAGCGACTATTCTACGCAATTTAACCTGTTGGAAAACGAAGCAGCCAATATCTTTCCCAGCAAGTCAGCTATTATCAGTTTAGACGAGAATAACGAGCCTATTGCTGACTCCTGCTTTGTACGTGTAATGATTAACGCTTTTCAGGGAGACTCTCTGACGGCTATGAAACTCCGTGTTCGTGAGTTGGCAGCGCCTATTAAGGACAAAAAACAGTATTACACCAGTTATGACCCTGAGAAGGAAGGACTACTGCGTACCGATGCAGGTGCCATCAACCAGACAAAACTCTATTCTATTAGCGACCTGACGCTGAGCGACAGTGTGCGCTATGTAAACAGCACAAAGGGCTACTATTGGTATATCAACATTCCTCTGAACAAGCAATATACTGACAAAAACGGTACGACCTATAAGAACTACGGCACTTATCTGATGCGTAAATTCTATGAGGAGCCGACATCCTTCAAGAACTTCAACCGCTTTGTACGCAATATCTGTCCTGGATTATACTTCCAAACGATTGACGGACAGGACTTGATGTGCGAAATTGCCTACACACAGCTGATTGTCTACTTCCGTCGCTCATATGAGGAGAAGACCATCGTGTCGTCAAAATCGTTCAATTCCACACAGGAGGTGTTACAGACTACTCACATCACCAATGACAAGAAAAGTATAGAGAAACTGATTGAGGCCGATACGTGCACATATCTGAAGACACCTGCAGGCATCTATACTGAAGTTACTATTCCCGTCGACGATATCAAGCGTGGCCACGAGAACGACACCCTCACCTCAGCAAGAATCTCCTTCCAGCGTATGAGGGCCAAGAACGACCTTTCTGATATTGTATTGGAGGAGCCCACCACCCTATTGCTCGTTGAGCGCGACAGTGTCTATAAGTTCTTCGAGAATAATGGTGTACCCGACAATGTCCATTCTTATCTGGCTAGCTTCAACACCCTTCAAAAGACGTATACATTCAATAACATCTCGAACCTTGTGACCCGTATGTATCAGAAGCGCAACACGTCTGAAAACTGGAACAAAGCCGTCCTGATACCTGTACAGGTCTCTTCCAGTTCAACAAGTACCGTTTCTGGTGTATCCAACGAGATGAATATCAACAGTGTACGCTTGGTCGGTGGCACAGCAAACAGACACACACCTGTTCGCATCAGTGTGATATACAACCGTAATCAATAGGAGAAATGGCAGACAATTTCCTTGAGCGTCACTACGAAGATTACGAAGCACGTAAGGCTGCCTATCTGCGCAAGAAAAAGCATCTGCCCAAGAAAACGCTTCGCCTTCTGGAACGTCCGGAAGACGAAGCGCTATAGTTTCTCCCATTGACGTTATTCCGTTATAACGTAATAACGATATAACGTTCTATTGTCTTAAGAAATAATCGTATATTTTGCGAATTTCAACAGGAGTTGTTTGGTTCCTGCATTCTTGAAGGCTACTGTGGCTTTCGTGTTCTCTCCAGCACCCTCCACCTTGACAACAGTGCCAATGCCAAAGCGCTGATGCTCAATAACATTGCCTTCCTTCAGTCCGATATTTCCAATAACAGACTGCGCACGAGGTGTTTCTTGACGTACAGGCACTAGCCTCGGCTTAGCATCAGCCATAAACTGTGTCGCCACTGGCCGCGGATTCTGAACATTTGCCGAAGGCCTATTGGTCCCATAAGTCCTATTCCCATAAGACCCATATGCCCCATATGACCTATTGGTCTCATTAGTCCTATTTCCCCCAAAGGCCGAACTGCCTGTGCTTCCTTCGACCTTCAGCAGTCGTGGGTCAATATCCTTAATAAATCGTGAGGGCGTGTCGTACTCCATCTTTCCATAGCGGAAACGGTTTTGTGCACACGTCAGGATACAGTGCTTCTCGGCTCTCGTTATTGCCACATACAGCAGGCGCCGTTCTTCCTCCAAATCGCGCATAGAACCCGTACACATCGGCGAAGGGAAGATATTCTCTTCCAGTCCCACCACAAATACCGTCGGGAACTCCAGACCTTTGGCAGCATGTACCGTCATCAGCGTCACCTTGGGCTGCTCCTCGTCGCCATCACTGTCTAAATCGGTCAGCAAAGCCACCTCCTGCAGGAAGTCGCTCAGCGACACCTCGTCGCCCATATCCTCCTCCTTACGGCTTTCCACAAAGTCCTGCATACCGCTCAGGAACTCTTCCAAGTTTTCCTGTCGTGAAAGGTCTTCGGGATTGTTTGAACTATAGATATCCTTGCTGATACCACTCTCCATGATGATACTATGTCCCAATTCATAGACATCTTCATTGTCCATACGTGCCGTCCAGCCTTCTACCATCTGCTTGAAGGCATCTATCTTCGTCTGTGTGCCCTTAGCCAGTTTCAGGTCGAAGACAACAGGCTGTTGGATAACCTGCCACAGGCTGACATTATGAAGGTTTGCCGTCTCTACAATCTTACCTACTGTCGTGTCACCAATCCCTCGGGCAGGATAATTGATGATGCGTCGCAATGCCTCTTCGTCATTAGGATTTGCCACCACGCGGAAATAGGCTATCACGTCCTTGATTTCCTTGCGCTGATAGAACGAGAGACCTCCATAGATGCGATATGGAATACTGTCCTTGCGCATCTGTTCCTCAAACGAACGGCTTTGGGCGTTGGTACGATAGAGGATGGCAAAGTCGCTATACTCACCATGCTCCTGACGGCGTATGCGCTTGATGTCGTTACACACAATCATCGCCTCCTCCTTGTCACTATAGGCAGGCTTCAGCATCAGTCGTTCACCCTCCTCATTCTCGCTGAACACATCCTTCTGAATCTGTCGGGCATTCTTGCGTATCAGACTGTTTGCCGCCTGTACGATAAGCTGTGTTGATCGGTAGTTCTGCTCAAGTTTAAAAAGCTGCGTACCCTGCGGATATTTCTGTTGAAAATCCAGAATATTGTCAATATTCGCCCCACGAAAACTATAGATACTCTGCGCATCGTCACCCACTACACAAACGCGTCCATGGTCTCGGGTCAACAGCAGCACAATCTCCTGCTGGGCGTAGTTCGTGTCCTGATACTCGTCGACCAGCACATAGCGGAAACGATCTATATACTTCTGACGAATATCCTCATGGTGCTTCAACAACAGATACGTCTGCACCAACAGATCATCGAAGTCCATTGCATTAGCCTGTCGGCAACGTTCCACGTACCTATTATATATATAGGCCACTTGCGGACGTTTCTGACGCACATCGTCAGCAGCCCATGAACTCTGCATATACTGTTGGGGCAACAACAGGTGGTTCTTAGCCATAGAGATGCGGTCAGCCACGCCAGCAGGCTTATACACCTTGTCGTCCAACTGCATCTCCTTGATGATACTCTTCACCAGCGAGCGTGAATCTGACTGGTCGTAGATGGTGAAATTGCTGTTGAAGCCAATGGTCTCAGCCTCGCTTCTCAGTATCCTGGCGAATACCGAATGGAACGTTCCCATCTGCAGATACTGGGCTCTCTCCCTCCCTACCAGCCGACCAATACGTTCCTTCATCTCGCGAGCAGCCTTATTGGTAAAGGTCAGTGCCAAGACATTCCACGGAGCCAGTCCGTGTTCAGCCAACAGCCATGCAATCTTATACGTCAACACTCGTGTCTTGCCAGAACCAGCACCCGCTATTACCAACTGCGGGCCGTCACAATAGGTGACGGCCGCGCGTTGTCCTTCGTTCAGTTGTTGTAAGAGTTCTTCGTTCATTGTTATGGTATCAAGTACTTGCGTCCCTGCCACAGGTAGAGGCCTTTGGCAGTAGGACGTTGCTGCAGTCGGCGACCATCCAGCGTCACCCATGAACCGTTGTCGCTGCTGTTGCTATGCAGTTCTGCAATAGCCGTAATGCCATCAGCATCGACGACCAACGTCTCTTCGTCGCTGTCAGCCACCAGATAGGCCTGGAAAGGTTTAATGCTTTCTCCATCGTGCATCCGTACGAAGCTGACGTTATCAGACTGCTGGTCGTATTCGAAACGATAGATATTTGTTTCCACTCCAGCATAGAAGGTATCGTAGCACCCTTGAAATCCATTGTCTAAGGTTCTGCGACGTGTACCTGCCGACTGTGGCATAGCCATTGTAGCGACCTGACTGTAGAGTACCGTGTTTTCGAAATTCGACTTGAAGAAGTACGGCTGGTGAGCAATAAGGTCACCCGTTACTTCCTTCAGTTTTACGCTGCTACCGTCAATCGCATCAAACTCATAGAAGCGACCATATTCTGACAATGCATCAGCTTTGATGTCGAAGGGCAGATAGACAGTAGACATCTCGTTCAGAGCAAACAGACGATCCAACTCTACCCATTGGGCCACAAATGAACCATTCAGTCCAAACGACTCGTCATCATCCATATTGGCATCCAGCACCACATTTTCGCAGACAGAACCAATGACGACGTTAGGCTCGTCGGTAGTATTACCTGCTGGCAGGTAGATAATGGTATTCTCCGACACACCTGCAAACGGTCCGTCCGCACGGCTGACATAAAGTCCCGTAATGCTGGTATTGCGTAGGTCTATGTATTTCAGGAAGGAGAACTCTTCGAAGGCAGCATCAGGCAGACTGTTCACCTGAGCATTATTGACCTGTACAGAACCTAATGAAACATCAAATATGATGTTTTCATCCGTCAGCCCCACTTCATCACCCGCAATAACGGAACTGCTGTTGGAAGACTGTACATTCGAGGCGCTGACACCCACGCTCGACAATCCCACCGTTACCGAGGTCTTCTTACCTGCGCGATGGTTACTGTTCGCGCTATTTTCCACAGGACTCGCATTGTATATCAGCACATACGTCGCCTCAGTACAAGCATAAGGGATGCGGAACTCCGTGAAGTCTATCGCACCAGTAATAGATGTTGCTGGTTGGTTGCCTACCTGCACGTTCAGCACACCACGCTCACCTGTACGTGCCGTGATGATGATAGTACCTGTACCAGCAGCCACCATAAACGTCAGACCTGAGAAGTTCTGTGCAAAGTCACTACTACCGGGCTGATAGCTGGTCAGCGTTTCGTTAATATCATCCTCAACCATCGTGCTCTGAAGAACAATACTATTCGCGCCACCACTGGTATCATACTGGTACTCGTCATTCTCCAACGTATAGAGCACGTTTTCAACAACGGTATTTCTCAAGTCATCACCCGTCTGATTGTCCACAGGAACCACTACTTCTTTGTCTTCCTCAGTGGAAAGCGGTCCTATAGGTGTTCCGATGGTAATCAACTCCGTTTCAAAGCTACCCGCCAGCAATATCAGGTTCTGTTGGAAGTCAACCGTAGTAATACCATCAAATACTGGGGTCTTAACGGTGGTCCTTGCCATTAGTGTACCTGGTGAATTACCCTGTGTGGTAAACACCAGAATAATTTGCTGACCTTGGATGGCCGCCACATTCTCCACCTCAATTTTGTTGGCATCTTCCAAATAGATGGTGAGCTCTTTCAATGTGGTGATGATAGGCACATTCAGACTGGCTCCCGTCAGTTTCAACTGACCTTTTCCATCAAACTGCACCGAGCCACCGTCCTTCAATACATCTTTGCGATTACCCTCATAGACCACCGTACTGCCGATTCTCAGCACTACATCTTGAAACGCAGCAGTTACTTGTACGTCGTAGTCATCACCAGGCATCTCAAACTGATACTGCGTCTCGAGATTGGGGGCACCATCGGGTGTTAGTGCCGTCAGGGCGATAGGCTCAGCAATACTGGGCGTTCGCCGTGGTGCATGTGCACTGCCACCCTCAATCGTCTTGACTACTGAGATATGGGCAGCAGTTATAAAATATCCGTCGGCAGGGGTTGCCGTCAGCGTACAAAGGCCCTTTTCGACCTTGTACGTCAACTCACCCTGTCCACTCTTGACGATACTCACCTGTCCGCCTGCCCACATCGCTACAGATGTCAGCAGCCAGACGGCCAGTATCATCAGATATCTAATAGAATTCTTCATAGTCACACTCTTTGGTGTTACTTTACTACAACCTTCTTGCCATTGATAACGTAGAGACCCTTTGTGGGTTGAGCCACCTTGCGGCCCTGCAGGTCGTAAACCTCACTATTCGTAATACCCTTTTCGCTCTTCACCAGTGTCAGCGCAGTTGTCTCGTTGTCGAAGGCGATAGCCAGACGACTGCTGGGAGCCTCTCCCTTAGCAATAGACAGATAACCACGGTAGGCAGGAATCTGGCCACTGGTAGTTCTCACGAACTCGTTGTTATAGAGCACATAGATATCATTCTCGGCAATCAGCGACAATACGCTGAGATCAGACTCCCTGAATCGCAACAGAGACTCAAAGAAATCCGATTCTCCTCTCCACGGAGTGGCGACATATTGGTCACGAACCTCTACCTCCTGAATCAGAATGGCAGTAGCCTGCGGAAGTCTGTCGATCTCCTCAGCTATGACACTACGTCCATTGACGCTCGACACCTTATATGCCTTCAGACCATCAGGAATAGTCATGGTAGTAGGAGCCACATAGGTAATCCACGTGTGACCGTTCATGCTGATTTCCGTACCTAGAATCATGAAGGTCTGCGAGGGTTGGATGTCTGGTTCAGAGAAGTTGACATTCTTGGTGCTCAGTTTCACGGTAGCAGTACCTGGGTTGATATTATTTTCATAGATGACAGTATACTCGTCGTCGCTCACCTCATTGCCATTGAACTTAACGACAACAGTAGGTTCAATAGCCTCACCAGTATAGTCCTGATCGACAATAGCCTCGATAGTCACCAGTGCGAGGCTTGCCTGAGCGATAGTGAACTCGTTATAAACGTCACGACCAAGATAGTTGAGCGACTCACCGATAGTTGCCTTGATAGCATAGCTGCCTGCATTAGTGGGAACCGTCTCGAGTTCCTGTTCTTCGCCGTCAACGAATGTAAAATAGGTATAAGAAACTGAAGCTTCTTCGGGAGCGCCTTCAACAGCAGGAGCATTAGGTTCGTCGCCATACGTCCAGCCATCGATTGTCACGCTCACTTCTTCACCCAGTTCAGCCTTGCTAATGGTAAACTCAGCAGTAGCAGAGCCAGCAACATAGTTCTCTGTCTCAGCCACATCAACCTTGATGACATATTTACCTGCATCCGTGGGAGGATTCTCAGAGAAAACATCCTCATCGATACCTCTATAGGTGATAGTCTCTTCACCACCGCCCTCGTTACCGCTGACGTGAGGCATATTCAGCTCTTCATCATATTCTCCATAGGTCCAACCCTCAATCGACACCGACAGCAAGCTCAACTCTGCTCTGTTAATGGTATAGGTCTGCGTCAGCGTACCTGTATAGGTCTTCTTACCCGTCACGGTAACAGTAGCCGTACCAGCATTGATACTGTCAGCATAAGAAACGGCATAGTCACCGTCTGACAGCTTTGTATCATCCAGCATCACGGTAACGGCAGGTTTCTTGGCTGTGCCGTCAAAGAAATAGCCTTCTTCGGGGAGTGTCAGCGTCAGTGTTCCTGTAGAAATGCTGGTACGTGTCTGGAAGTCAATGGTTACCTCAACGTCACAGTCATCTCCTGGCATATCGAACCGATAGCTGGTCAATTCGCTGGGGTCAGCATTAGCATCGTCAGCCTTTACTGTTATCAGATTGCTTATTTCTGGCGCACGACGACGAGCCTGTGCAAAACCGGCGTCGATGATACGCTCGGCAGTAATATTCGCTACAGTCACATAGTTGCCAGCGTCTGGCACAATGAGCAACAGGCATTTCTGCTCGTATTCATCTACGTTAACATTTACCCTTCCGGCATTCTCATTCACCGTGCCATTCAGCTTTTTTACAATTGTCACCGTGCCACCTGCCCATACACTTGTTGACATCAGCAGAGAGGCAACCATCATCACGAGAAATCTTTTACTTGCTTTCATATTGTTATTGTTTTATATTGTTGACTAATTGATTATGTTTACTTCACGACTTTCTTCTGACCCTTCTGGATATACACGCCGGCTTTCGTGGGCTCTGCCTGAAGCTTGCGTCCGTCGAGGGTATACCACGACGTGCCAGAATTCTCCATTCTCCATTCTCTATTCTCAATTACAGACGTGGTCTCGCCATCCTCGAAGATTGAGAGGCGGCTGGAAACGGGTGCCGACTGGGTTATCACCAGATAGGCGCGATGGGCAGGAATGCTGCCTTTGTAAGCACGGGTGAAGCCGTCATTATACAGCACGAAGATGTCGCTTGACCCTGTGCTGATAGTCTTGCTTGCAGCCGTACCCAGCAACCAGTTGACTGGCATCTCTTGCTGTGGGCCGTCGTTCATATAGGCCTTCGCCATAATAGGCTCTGTCACATTCTCTGCAATACGTTTCAGCAGTATACCCTCGCCCTGCGGAACATAGCTGATCTCTGAGACGCTCACACCGTCTTCTGTTATTCCACTCACGACATATGCCTGCAGGCCTTCTGGAGTCTCCAGGTCTGCCTCAGCACAGTACGATGCCCACTCTCGACTATTCTGAGCATACGAGATGTTCAGCTCCGTCTTGGGCAGGACGGTATATTCAGCTTCAACAGGCTCTGACCTGTATACATTTCCTGAGTCACCTCTTACCTCTATAAAGGCATTCAGTGTCGACGATTCAGAAACGGTAACCTTGGTGGTTGAAGAATATTCTTTAGCGTTATCCTCGTCGTCATCAAAGTAGTAATATACCGTTGCCGGATAGTAGTCATTAGCTTCTGGCAGATTGCCGATTTCCACCATGATATCATCATTAGACACTATTCCACTATCGGGCGTAAAGGTCAGCTTGTCATAGACGTAGTATGTTGGATGGTTATTACCATACGACCACATCTCTCCGTCCTTTGTACTGCAGAGGGTATAGAAGGATATTTCCGTTATACCCTTCGGCAATGTGATGGGTTCGGTATACTTCACCTTTTCACCATTCCAACCTATCTTATAATACATCTCTCCGTTAGAAACGGTAGGTATCATGGTCACCTTCTGACCAACAAAGTAGGCACCACTTTCAATAGAGGCCTGTGGGTCAGACGGTCTGAGGGTAATGGTAAACCACGTAGAGTCGGCAGCGTAGACATCTGTCTCCTGACTTACGGCCTTGATTGTGACGACTCCTGCACCGCCGACGAAGGTTATCTTACCTGTAGCATCAATGGTGGCAATGGCATTGTCGCTACTGCTGTACGTGATGCCGAAGTCAGCCAGTTCGCTAGTGTAATTACCATCTATCTTCGCTTTCAGCGTTGGAGAAGTAAAGCTCTCCAATTCGTAATAATCTAACGTTCCATAGCTGTTGCCCGTACCTATATAACTATACTCCGATGTCCAGAAGTGTAGTTCAGGACTCTGAAGGACCGTTTCTGCCTTCGTCAGAGCGACAGTCACAGGAGCATCGGGCATTGTAAAGCTATATTGAGTAATATTATCTCCTAATTCTTCAGAACTCGTTTCTATCGTTTCTTCAGTAGTGGTGTTTGTTGCAGTCAGAGAAGGAGCCGGATAGTCCTCACTAGGCAATACGTTCAGCATTACTGTCTGACCAGGTGCCACCAACAGGCCTAAAGCATCAGCCTCCATAAAGGTAGAATAATATGTACCTTCTTCTGCCATTACAGAAGCTTCCTCAGTTTCTTCTGGCAACATCACGGGTCGGGTATACATCACTGCACCATCATCCTCAAAGAGATCAGGCATCTCCTCATATTGCTGGGTTTGCTCATTCCATGTCTTTCCACCATTACCACGCTGTTGGTATTCCGACTTGATGATTTTGTTAGTTTCATCTGTACCATTGAGTATCTCAACAATAACGTCATAATAGTAATAATTCTCTGTGAGAGTCGTTCCATTGGCCTTGCCCACAATAGCACCAGCTCTCAAATCTGCATTTTCATCTGCATAATAGTCGGTAATCTTTGTGCCATTTCTAACGACACATGAACTGATAGTACCTCCATAAGCTGTCGCAACA
The DNA here is from genome assembly GCA_902760345.1 of uncultured Bacteroidales bacterium. Taxonomy (GTDB): domain Bacteria; phylum Bacteroidota; class Bacteroidia; order Bacteroidales; family Bacteroidaceae; genus Prevotella. Next base: position 47,275 of record CACWFY010000013.1, read on the forward strand.
ACACCGCCAGCAATGCCTTCCGGTCCTGAACCAGAAAAATAGGAAGTCTCAGCCTTCACCTTCACATTGTCGACAACACAGCCAGTGACTATAGCACCACTCATCTGAGCAGCAATGGCTGCAACATAGGGATTATAGGTGTCTGATTCACAAGCTATGGTGCTATTTACAACCGTACAATTGCTGACGACAGCACCCTCGTACAGATAGGCAACGATACCACCTATCCTTGTTTCTTCTGTCTCACCATTCAGTTGAAGTCCGCTCAGCGTCAGGTCTTTGATGGTTCCCACATCGTCGCCATCTTTTTCAACATATCCAAACAGACCCATACCTGTCATGGTCAGATTGCTGATGGTCTTATGATTACCATCAAACACACCCATGAAAGTAGCATCAGAATTGTCTGCAATCGTTGTAAAGTCCTCCAAGTTTTTACAATCGATATCGTTGTAGAGCTGAACATGAACATTTCTTGAGAAATAACTCCCATTATAGTAATTGGCGAATTTCTTCAGGTCCTCAGGCGTCTTAATCAGGAAGGGTTCTTCTTCGCTTCCCGTTCCGCCAAAGACACTTGAAGCAACAATAGTGGAATGTGTTTCATCTCCCTTATCGCCAATCCAAAAGAAACCACCTTCCTCATTATTTGTATAGAAGCCATCAATAGTTTCAACATCCACCGAGGAAACCATTTCCAACGAACAGTGGTTGGCATCACCTTTGACAAAATGCAGATAAGGCGGTTCCACTCCATAAAGTTTTTGGATGGCAGCACAACCATATGAGCCTTGAACACTATTGTTACCAATCAGTGCTATCGTGAGGTCCTCATCTTCCGTATATTCTATATCTGCACACTCTTCATCTGGTTCTATTGTCGCATTGCTCAGCGTCAGCGTATGTGTCGTGGCATTGTAACTTACCTTATTGTCACCAAACACATTACTCTTATTGAATTCTGTCACAGTGACACCTCCCACGCTAATACCACAACTACTATCAATCGTAGTATTATCACCATTGTTCTTTAGGGAGACGTAGTTATATTCTGGAGTAACTCCACTGCCGAACACGCGGTCTTCTAAATTCCAAATTATCAGTTGACCGTTCGACTCTTCGTCAGTAGTTAGGGTTATAGTTGCCTCATTTACTTCTGAAGACAAATTAAAAGCAAAATCAGAATTGTCACCACAGGTGATTATGTTTTCTCCAGCGAGGAACACCGTCAAATTTTCCAAACTGCTCACGATGTTTCCTTCAATCATTGCATTGTTCAACGACAGCGTATTGTTATCTGCGTCAAACACAACAGTTGGCAACTCTGTCTCTTCGTCCACTGTGTTCAGCACATTTCCTGCATTACCTTCATTAACTGTAACGCCAGCTACCGTCAGTCCTAAACTGGGAAGAGTCTTGATGTATCTTACATTGTTTTCATCCTTCACGTAGCCCAACCCGTTCTCGTAATTAACGTGATTGGTATAATACATTCCCAAGACATCCTTTTCTTCAAGATAATCTTCCATGTCAGGCATCGTCAACATGCCAGGATTCTCAGGGTCTGTAGTAATCGTTATACTACCGTCCTCAGCACCGTTATAGATAAAGCGAGCACCTTCTTCGCCTCTAAATTGTCTCAGCAAATTATTACCTAATATGTTGATAGTGATATCCTTGGCCTTAGGACCGTCACAATAGAGGAAATAAACGGTGCCATATGGTGTGGCCGTCTCTATGTTCATATTGTTCAGCGTCAGCGTCGTCGTGGCATAATCATAAGACAACGTGATGATCTCGTTATTCCAAGTACTTGTGGTCTCATCATAGTATCCTGCCAGTCTGTCGCAGTTTGCAGAGGTAACACATTGGGGACCTAAACTGCTTGCATCATTGGTGAAAGCATAAATCTTAATGTCATACCACTCACCAATACATCTTTTCAGATCTGCATCAAACGACAGCTTATAGCCATCTGGCAGGTCATCATCGCCCACTTCAATATAGGTCTGGTTGCCTAAACTATAGGCAAACATTTCATCGGTGGTAGCATCCGTCAACAGCTTGGCATCGCCGTCAGCAGTAAATTTCAAGCTGTAGCTTCCCGCTATCGAGAAGGCATGTTCTCCATTGTGGATCGTGTTGGTGCCTACCAGATGTACGGTCAAGTCGTCAGCAAGGCTGCTCACGATGTTTCCGTTAATTGTCGCGCCGTTCAGCGTCAGCGTCTTCGACCCAGCGGCGAACGTAACGGTACCCGTAATGTTGTCACCCGTAATGCCCGATGCAGCATTGTTGCTGGTGACCTGAACACCCGCTACCGTCAGCCCGTAGTCCTCTGCCAGCATTGCCACTGGCGTCAGCAACAGCATAAGCATGCATGCCAACCAACGCAAGTTACTCAAAAGTTTAATTAGTTTACTGTCCATAAAAATTTTTAACGGTCTTGTAGTTTTCTATTTCTATCTTTCCTTTTTCGCTTGCAAAGATAGAATAATTTTTCGACATAACCAAAGGTTATGCAGAAAAAGCGTGTATTTTTTACGACTATTAAATGTTCTGCAAAGAATTGTTGATTTCCTTCTGCAGACTGTCTAAGAAGCAGCAGGCCTCCGCACCATCCATCTGTGCATGATGGAACTGAAGACTGATGGGTAGTGTGGTCTTAAACAATGACTTGCGAAATCTGCCCCATGCAAGAAACGGATTGTTCCATCGGCCGGAATACTGATTGACAATACAGTCCAACTCTGTCTGGGGCAATGCCGATGTTCCGACTATCATATAGTCTTCCAGCGACGTGCCCTTGCAAGTCTTCGAAGCAAGACTGGTAATTTCAAGATAGTCCGCATTAAACTGGCTGATGCTCTCAGAATAAGGAATATCGCACAGAGTAATGCCACCCTTCACGTTCTGCACAATCACGTTGACAGCCAATCTATCGTAACGAAACAGCTTGTTGTCTTTCGGCAAAAGATAAAACTCGTCAATCTTGCTGGCCGCCTTGGCAATACACCAACACAACAGTACAGTAAACTTGATGCCCGTCTTCCTACTTGCCTTCCGCAGACGACTGACGTCAAACGTTTTCACCAACGTCACCATCGGCTGGGGCGACGACATCCACATGCTGAAAGCTTCGGCACAGCTCGTTTCCTGAGGATTAATCTCTCTCTTCATTTCCTTACCCTTCTTGTATTGTTGTTGCAAAGATACGCATTTTGTGGCATATTTGAATGATATTTGCCGACTTTTCGCTACCTTTGCACCCACATTTTAACAATCTGATGGAACAAACACGAATATCCATATTCCAAAGACCTGCATGGGTCGTTGTTTTTGCCCTGACTGCGGCCATAGCATGGGGATGGGCATTCCCGCTCATCAAGGTCGGCTTCAGCGCCTTTGGCATCACTGCCGACATGACGGGCAGCAAGATGCTCTTTGCCGGCATCCGCTTTGCAGCGGCAGGTCTCATCGTACTGTCTGTTGCCCGCAGCAGCGGACGATCGTTTAAGACAAGCCGGCTCATCGATTGGCGTTTCATCCTGGCTTTTGCGCTGATGAACACCACACTCCATTATTTCTTCTTCTATGTCGGCATGTCACATAGCGAAGGCTCACGGGCAGCTATCCTCAACTCGCTAAGCACCTTCCTTGTGGTGCTGCTGGCCTGTGCCTGTTTCAAGAGCGATAAGCTCACCTCACGGAAACTTCTCGGCTGTGCTGTCGGCTTCAGCGGCATTCTCGCCCTGAACCTTGGTGGCGCCGACAGCGGACGGTTCACGTGGCTGGGCGACGGCATGATTATCCTCAACGCCATCTGTGGAGCCTGCGCTAATCTGATGACTCGCCCCCTGAGCCGGCGTGTGGATGTCTTCGTCGGCACAGGCTATAGCCTCACTATCGGTGGTGTACTGCTCATCATCCCAGGACTACTGTTTGGTGGCACCCTACCCCATGTCAATGCACTCGGCATCATCTGTCTGTTGCTGCTCATCGCCATCTCAGCCATCGGCTTTACGCTCTACAACAAGCTGCTCAGCCTCAATCCTGTAGGAAAGGTGGCCATCTACAATTCGCTAATACCCATTGTGGGTGCCGTCACCTCATGCCTCTGCCTTGGCGAGACATTCCATTGGAAATATGCCCTCGCCGGTGGACTCGCCGCCCTGGGCATCTACATCATCAACAAAGGAAGAAACTGACGGGATCAACTCAGTACAATAGGTGGTCGCCTAGCTTTTTCAGCGGCCTCTTCTGCAGGCGTGTCCATTTCTCTATCGGCATTGTGTCATCTGAGATCTTCGACTTCTTCACTTGCCGTTTCCACGTCAGGTAATTCTCGCTGACCACTTCCACATCGCCCGTATTACGTTGAATGCACTCCTCTTCCTTGCCTATCAGGAAGAAGTCGCCGTTCTGGAAACGATAGGAATATCGGTTGATATTCGTGCCATAGCTGCCTTGACTGCACTCTAATTGGATAGTGATATTGAGCACACCACGATTGGTAATCTCAAAAGTGAAATTATGCATGCAATCCGTATTCTCGTCGGCTGGCAACAACTCGCCATACTCCTTCCAAAGCGTCAACCGTCCGTCAGTAGTACCCCAATAGATGGCAAACAGCGGCTGATTGTTGTTGGCACTTGCCATCACAGCCACATCCGCTATGCCATCCTTGTTCATATCACCCGTCGTCTCGTAGTGGTTCCAACCCTCTGGCACCACGTTTTCCACGCTTGCTCCTTGCTGTTTAAAACTCTGTCCCTGTACGCCACACATCGTGAAGACAGAAAAGAATACAATAATCGTTTTTTTCATCTTATTTTGCTAATTTGGTTGCAAAGATACAAAAAAAAATAAATTTTTATCACTATCTTTGCAGCTGTAATTGAAAATCTTGTTATGACAAAGACAATGAAAAGAACTATCCTCGCAGTCATCACACTCATATTGGCCATCACATTGCAAGCACAAAAGCCCGTGAATAGCCATAACTTTGTGACCAAGATGTTCCCTGAGAATGGGGCAACCAATGTAAATACCGACACTCATCTGATACTGACGATGGCCGAGGATGCAACCATCAGACAGCAAGGGTTCGTTTCGGTCTATGACAAGAAGACGGGAAAACTGGTTGACCGCCTGGACATGAGCATCCCTGCAGGCCCTACCCAGAGACAGCCAAAGAATCCTGCAGCACGATATACGCCTGTACCTTATATTTATAAGTCACAGAACATCACCAACCGCAATACCAAGGCAGGCACGCCATCGGGTGTCAACGCCTGGGATACTGGGAGCTATCAGCTCGACATCATCGGAGGTTTCTCCGATGGTTTCCACTTCTACCCCATCATCGCTCACGGCAAACAAGTGACCATCTATCTTCATCACAACATGCTGGAATATGACCATGAGTACTATGTCACCATCGACAAGGGCGTGATAGAAGGATTCAATGGGCTAAAAGGGAAAATGGCTTGGACATTCCGTACGAAAGTCAAGGCTCCTGACAACAATCAACGACTGCTGACAGTATCAGCGGATGGGACGGGTGACTTCTCTACCGTTCAGGGAGCAATGGACTTTATTCCCGATTCTGTTGCCTCGGAGAAAGACGGCTACCGCGTGCTGGTAAAGAACGGCGACTACGAGGAACTAGTGTATTTCCGCAACAAGCGTTTTGTCACCATCGAGGGCGAGAGTCGTGAGGGGGTCGTGATTCACTACAGAAACAATGAGGTGTTCAACCCCCACCCTGCAGACATCAAGACCAATGAGGTGCGTGGCACCTTCCCTTCGCGTCGTGCCGCCTTTGCTGCCGACAATTGCAGCGACCTCACGTTCCGTAACCTGACAATCAAGACTGATTGTAAGGGTCAGGCCGAGGGTCTGCTGGTAAATGGTGAACGCAACTTCTTCGAGAATATCCATATCATCGGCGATGGCGATGCCCTTCAGGCCAATGGCAGCTGCTACTGGTTGAATTGCCGTATCGACGGTGGCGGCGATACCATCTTGGGGCGTGGTCCTTCGTTCTTTAATCATTGCACCATTACCAGCTATGGAGCCTTTATGTGGATTCGCAATACGGAAGACAATCATGGTAACGTATTCGTCGACTGTCACCTGAAGGGGCTGTCGGGAAATGCTGAGATTGGACGCTTGCCTGACAACAAAGGCAAGAACTATCCCCATGCCGAATGCGTCCTTCTGAACTGTACGCTGGAGAACATTCCCGCATACGGCTGGGGACAAATCGACGATGGTGCCAAGACGGCAACCATCTTGGAGTTCAATAGTCACGATACGGAAGGACAGCCCGTTGACACCTCTAAGCGTCATCCGCAGATGCGACAACTTGACCCCATCCGAGATGCCGTACTCATCGGAAGATATTCAGACAGCCATTGGGTCTTAGGCTGGTAAACAGTTCTCCAGATATGTCTAAAGTCGGCCTATGGCCTTACGACATTTCAGTTTATCTTTCTCTGACAGTTGCGGATGCATTACCGTACCACCTCGTTCAATAGTGGCAACGATCTTAAAGCCTGAATAGCGACAGATTTCACGCATGGCACGAATAGCAAGGCGCTCCCATGATGATGACGTCAGCCTCTTGCATTATCTTTCTTCCAACATTTCACAGTTTTGACTGCAAAGGTACGTCATTTCCATGTGACCTCCAAATTTCTGGGATAATCTGCTTAAAAATGTGATAAATGGACATGAAACACGAGACAGTCCCTTGGCATCTTTGAAAAAATCCCAACCACATTGCTGTCACCCACCTGTACCTGTGGCATCGCATATCCTATTATGTTAGTGGTTTGCAATAAGTCTTATTCACTACTCTGTCTCGCATCAGTTTCATGTCCGTGAAGTTACGACTGATGTTCTGTACGAGTTCAAGATAGTTATCTTTACCCTTTTCGTTTATATAGTAATACGGTTTAATAGAAATGCAATTCTTATGTTCAAAGAGGGTATTCAGTAGAGTGCGGTCAGAATTACCACATGAATGGCCCATGATGCAAACTTGGAAGGGAGCAGATTCAATGAATTCTAACATTCTGCGATAGTTATCTGATTCCAAATAGCGGATCGATTTAATATAGCGTAATGCTTCATTGTCGTTCTGATTCGATAGTTTCTTATATCCTTCGTCAAGTTCATCGCCATAACCAAATATCACACTTTGGGCGTTATCAATGTTACCATGAATATAGTTAGTTTCTATCCTTGGAACATTTCTTTCGTATCGTTTTATGATATTGGTATAATTAAACGACAACAACATCGTAGATTCTGGATTGATAGTATCATCATATCTTATATCATTATAAACAGAACTTGATACAGCTACTTCCTGTCTCAATATAGGAGAATTCAATTTGTCTATAATACAATCTTTCGATTCTACAATGCAATTACTTTCCAGTTTCAAATACTCTATTAATTTATCTCGGAGGTTGGCCAATTGCTTGTTTAGATTCAAGTAGTTGTCTTTTACATGACTGTAGAGAAGCACGAGCAATGAGTAGTATTCATTCTCAATATCCACCCATCTTTTTGTATCTATACTTTTACATATATTACCAAATAATTCAGAATAATCTATTTTAAATGTTTCTGGATGTCCATTTAAATATTCATAAATCTCTTGACCATCACCATGTTTCAAATCCATATCATATAATAGACTCACATTCCATGGCGTATTTTCCATATTTGTTATAGTGCAAAGCACATCTTTTGATACATTCGTAATATTATCTATAAAATCATGAGTCCGCTGTTTCCAATACCAATAAAAGAAATCCTTATAACTTGTTTTCAAGCCATGAGCCAAATCGAATCCGTTCCCTATGAGTACAAGCCTATTCATTTCGTTTTCAGTTTGTCGATTTCTTTGAAGAGTTGCTCTATCTTCTCTACGATGCGGTGCTGCTCGGCAAGAGGAGGGAGAGGAATAAGATATGTTCTTAGTTTACTTAAACTAGTTCTAACCCTTGTAATTCCCTGCACTTCACCATATACTTGATCTTTAAATATGTTAGAATTAATAGCGTAATAGAGATATTTCCTATATAAATGATTAGAGAAATCAAATCTCACAGCATCAGATGATAAAACATATTTTATATCCTCTGATGGGCATATGATTGCTCTCCCTGCTGGCATCATCTTGGCAATAATGATGTCGTTGGGGAATGCTTCGCTTCTCGAAATAGAAGGAAGATGTGAGAATGTAGTGTATTTTACATTTTCATCTCTCCAACCATCTTCACCGATGTTACTAAGTTGTATAATACGTACTTCTTTATTTGTCGTGTAATGCTCGCTTTTCAGATTACTACCAAACGGTCCATCTGCAGAATCAAGAGAAATTTGTGATAAAGTGACCCACTCCCAACTCTCAGGAATCTCAAAGGGGATTTCGTCCTCGGAGATTGGTTTTTCTTCAAGGTCTTTCTTCTTGAGCTTGCCTTCTTTTACGAGTTGTTTCTTTTCTTCACGAATCTTTGCGAGTAATGCGGAGGCAGGTTCGTCATTAGGGTCTTGAGGTACCAAGCGGCCTTCGATTGCTTCTTGAAGAATGCTTTTCTTTAAGCGTTCTGGTAGTTCCTCGTTCAGTTTATTGAGTTCGTCTTGCGCCTTGCCATATTTCTCTACTTTTGGCAAAAGTTCTTCTATCTTTGCTACAATACGCTTTTGCTCTGCAAGAGGTGGAAGAGGGATTAAAACTTCTATAATATTAGAAACAGCCAAACCAGGTTGAGCAGTTGCCGTTGCATACTGATTAAGATTCAAAGCTGTTAAGAAATAATATGCCCATTTCACATCTGTCATTCCATAGCCATCTGTGACAACAGCATGTTCTGTGGCCCAAAATAAACCACTAGCGATATTTACGTTACCACATAGAGCCCCCTGTCTTCCTACAAGTGGGAAAACTCCATCCGTATTATATCGTTTAACATAGCCTCTTAGACCATTCCCCCCATAACAAGGATATTTGTAGATGTCGTTAGATTCACTATTTATATCAGATGAAGTAACGTTTTTACCTGCTTGCATTGAAAAGATAGTCTTAATTCTCACCCACTCCCAACTTTCAGGAATCTCAAAGGGGATTTCGTCCTCGGAGATTGGTTTTACTTCGAGGTCTTTCTTTTTGAGTTTGCCCTCTTTTACCAACCTTTCTTTCTCCTTGCGGATTTTTTCAAGCAAAATAGATGCTGGCTCGTCGTTGGGGTCTTGGGGTACCAAACGGCCCTCAATGGCTTCTTGTAATATGGCGTTTTTTAACTGCTGTGCGGTCATGATTTCAGTTTATCGATTTTGTCCAATATTTCGTCTGGCTTCTCTGCCCACTGAATCACATCGTTAGGCTGTTGTCCGAAATAGCTAATATAATCGCAAATCAGTTGGTAATGCCTACGCGCAAATAAAGTACTGATATTACCCGAACCATCAAAGCATATTGGTTCATGATGAGCTATGCGATTACGGAATTCGCGGATGTGTGTCAGGTCGAGATAGATATCTGCCTGATTCTTACCTTTAGCCTTATTGGGGAAGATTTTCAGCAATGTCTTGCCACCTTTTCTATAATTATTCTTTGTGAAAAGATAAGTCCAAAAACCAAATGTCAAAGCAGAAACCATTTTATCATTATTATATATTCCTCGCTTCTTATAATCAGCCTCAGTCTGCTTAATTTCGTCTTTTTCGTGAGCAAGTATTTTTCCTGTAGCTGCTTGATTTACAATCCAGTCTGAATCTGAATAATATGCCATATAATGTTCATTGACGGCATTGCGCAGTATAACCTCGAAAATGTTGAGTACGCCATAGAACCTTTGACACAATCTTAGGTTATAACGATACAATTGCATCGTTTTGTTTTTGTTACCAGCACAAGCTCTAAAATATTTGCCCATTCTGGCTTCGGAATATAACTTTTGACTTGTTTCGAAGTCCATTTTTACTAATTATTCTAAATTATTCGTCGATTTTCTTGTTTGTTTCGGATAAAAACTCTATCTTTGCAGCGTAATACCCCGTTGTCCCTGCTTTCCGCATACTTCGGGGTTCGTGTTTTTTATAGGTCTATCCCCAATATTTTCTGTATCTCTGTCAATGTCTGATCTATCTTCTCGTCAAGGGCTGTGCGCTGTGCGTGATACTGCTGCAGCAGCTCGTCTGGACGTAGCACCTCTTCTTCCTCTTTAGGGAATTTGCATTGATCGAAGTTGAGGCCAAGGTCAATGAGTTCTTGGGCTGTGAAACGTCGTGATTTCTCACTTCCATTCTCTTCTTCAATAATCTCCTCGCGATGGTTCCACCAGTCGCTGATGGGCTTGCAATGAGCCACGAGCATGGGCTTGGTCTTTGAGAAATGCTTGTAGCCCTCAGGCATATCGAGGCGATAGAACCACGTTTCCTTGGTACTGAAACCCTCGGTGGCACCCTCTGCCTTCTCGTTATTAAAGAACAGGATGTTGGTGGCTATCGAAGTGTAGGGAGAGAAGATAGAACCTGGCAGACGAATGATGGTGTGCAGGTTGAATTCACGTAACAGCTTTTCCTTGATGGCTAACTTGGCATTGTCCGTTCCAAACAGGAAGCCATCGGGCAGAATGACAGCCGCACGTCCCTGCTTGGCCAAACGATACTGAATGACCACCATGAAGAGATCGGCCGTCTCGCTGGAACAGAGATCGGATGGGAAGTGGCGCTTCACGTCGTTCTTCTCGTTGCCACCATAAGGGGGATTCATCAGGATGACGTCGAACTTGTCGTCGTCCGTGTAGTTCAGCACATCCTTGGTCAGCGAGTTGCCGTGATTCACCTGTGGCGAATCGATGTCGTGCAACAGCATGTTGGTGACGCAGAGCATGTAGGGGAACTGCTTCTTCTCAATGCCGTAGATAGACTGGGCGTACTGCTCACGGTCCTCGGCTGTCTTCACCTGCTTGTCGAGGGCTTTCAGCCATGAGGTGAGGAAACCACCCGTACCACAGGCAAAGTCGGCCATGCGCTCACCAATCTTAGGCTGGATAACCTCTGCCATGAAGTCTGTCAGGGCACGCGGCGTATAGAACTCACCGGCAGAGCCTGCCGACTGCATCTCCTTCAGGATGGTTTCGTAGATTTCGCCAAAAGCGTGGCTCTCTTCGTAGCTGCTCAGGTCGAGACCGTCAATCACGTTGATGAGCTGACGCAGCAGCACACCATCTTTCATATATTGGTTGGCATCCTCGAACGTAGCACGGACAATGGCGCTACGCATGGGAGTCTGTGGCGTGACCTCCAGATTCTTCAGCGTTGGGAAAAGGGTGTTGTCCACAAAGTTCAGTAACTTATCGGCTGTCAGGGCCTCGCCCGTACCGTCGTCCTTGGCCCAGTTGCGCCAGCGGCATTCTTCAGGGATGAAGGAGTGGTAGTTGTCTTCGTTGAATTCCCAGTCGTTTTCTTTCTCGTCGTATACTTTCAGAAACAACATCCATGCTATCTGTTCTATTCGCTGGGCATCGCCATTGATACCAGCATCCTGACGCATGATGTTGCGTATGTTCTTTACAAAGTTTGTTAATGCCATTTGAATTTACAATTTGACGATTTGCGATTTACAATTTAGCCAAACTGGTAGAGTTCGTTTTCCAGTTCACGGACGGCTTCGAAGTACTGCTGGTTGCCACCAAACAAGCGGGCAATGCTGGCAGGCGACCCCATCTGACGGAAGGGGTCGAGGGTGAGCACACGGCGGTTTTCCAGCTGGCTGATACCTTCGTTCATATACTTGTCGAGCAGAGCTTCCAATACTTTCTGCGCTTCAGGACCGTATTTGTGGAATACGTCGCGTTTTTTCACGTTTTCTGCCCGTTCGCGACGTGTCAGTGCCTTCTTGCCGTAAGCCAGATGGATGATGAAGTCGAAGTCGTCGACATCGGTCATCTGTTGGTCTGCCTTTAATGCTTGCAGATCAATACCGTTATCTCGAAGCAAGTCCGTAATTTCGGCTTTGCGCTCTGCCTGATTCCAATGCAGAATGAAGTCGTCCAGACTGGCGTAAGTGTCGTTGATATTCTTCTTCGTATAGTCGGTGATGCTCTCCGTATGGAGCAGCTTGCCATTGGCATCGTAGACAGATACCACCTTATTGATGATTCTGACCTTACAACCGTTCTTGTCGACGATAGGTTTGGGTTGGCGCTCAACATCAGAATCGTCTTCTGCTGCCCTACTCTGCCCCTCATCGTCCTTTGGCTGATAGCGTTTTGCCCTGTCAGGAATGTAACCTTTATCCACTTCCAGCGGTCCGTCCCAATCGGGATCGGCAAAGAGGCGGGTGATGTTGCGGAAGTCCATGATGGTGAAGTGCGTCTTGCCTTCCTTCTCACGGATACGCGTGCCACGACCTACAATCTGCTTGAACTCTGTCATGGAGTTAATGCGCTGGTCGAGGGCTATCAACTTCACCATCTTGCAGTCGACACCTGTAGAAAGGAGTTTGCTGGTAGTAGCGATGACTGGCGTCTTTGAAGCGACGGAGATGAAGTAGTCGAGTTTGGATTGGCCGTAGGTGTCGCTACCAGTAATGCGCACCACGTAGTCAGGATACTTGCGACACATGTCGGCATTCTCGTTGACTAAGGCAATGCGCATACGTTCGGCATGGTCCTCGTCGGCACAGAACACAATGGTCTTGGCCATAGGGTCAGAGGCTCGCAGATAACTGCTCACCTCATGGGCCACCTCGCGGATGCGGTCTTCGATGATGATGTTGTAGTCGTAGTCGGTATTGTTGTAGATACGGTCTTCTATCAGGTTGCCGAAGATGTCGCGCTGACCTTTAGTGGGGCGCCATTCGTCACCGATGTTGGTGGCAATGTTGATGACCTTGAAGGGTGCCAGGAAACCGTCGTCGATACCTTCTTTGAGGCTGTATTTGTAGAGCGGCTCACCAAAATAGCTGATGTTCGACTGGTAGCGTGTCTCCTTGGGTGTGGCTGTCATACCTAATTGGATGGCATCGGTAAAATACTCCAGAATTTCGCGCCAGTTGCTGTCGTCCTTGGCGCTGCCACGATGGCACTCATCGACAATGACCAGGTCGAAGAACTGCGGCTTGAACAGTTCCTTGTAGTTCTGGGCACCTTCCTTGCCAATCAGCTGCTGGTAGAGTGCGAAATATACCTCGTGGGCGGTATCCGGATTCTCCTTGTCCTGCTGGTAGCTGACCTTATGGATGGTGTTGGTCAGAGGTTTGAAGTCTTGTTCGATGGACTGGTCTACCAACACGTTGCGGTCGGCCAGATAGAGCACTTTTTTCACCAAGCCTGTCTTCAGCAGACGATAGACAATCTGGAAAGCAGTATAGGTCTTGCCCGTTCCTGTAGCCATCACCAGCAACATGCGTTTCTCTCCACGGGCAATAGCGTTGACGGTACGGTTCACGGCATTGCGCTGATAGTAACGAGGCGGGAAGATGTCGTGACCTGTGCAATAGGGTTGGTTGATGACCTTCAGCTCATCGTCAGAAAGACCAGCGCCCTCATTACTCTCTGCCAGAAAACGGGCATAGAGTTCTTCTTTCGTGGGAAACTCGTTCATCGCAAACGAACGTTCACAGCCTGTCAGAAAATCATATTCATGGAATCCGAAACCGTTGGAGCTGAACGCGAAGGGAATATCCATCATCTCAGCATACTCCTTGGCCTGCTGCATACCAAAACTGACGGAGTGGTTGGCATCTTTGGCCTCGACGATTGCGATAGGCGTAGCGCGATTGTAGTAGAGCATGTAGTCGGCATACTTCGCCTTGCCGCGAGCCACAAGATTGCCACGCAGATTGATCTTACCGTCAGTAAGCTTCACTCGCGTCTCCATAGTGATATCGTCCACCGACCATTCTTTCTGAAGAATAGCCGGCGTGATGTAGCGTAGCTTGATGTCTTCCTCAGACAATGAATAAACATCATCCATATCCCACGTGTTTTAGATTCTATTATGCAAAGATACGAAATATTTTCTATACTTAAACACTTTTGTACGAAAAGTTATACATTAATTTAATAGATAGTGCATAAATGCTGCCACTTATAAAATGCAAAAACCGTCGATGTGGCACTTGATGGGCGGCGATGTGGCACTTGATGGGCGGCGATGTGGCACTTGATGGGCGGCGATGTGGCACTTGATGGGCGGCAAAGCGTAACTTTGTGACTGTCAAAACGGCACATTCACCACGTCAAAGCATAGGATTCACCACGTCAAAGTATAGGATTGAGCATGTCAAAACATAGGATTGACTGCTTCAAAGTCATGCTTTCACGGTTGTTTCCTGAAGCACAAAAAAAACACCTCCCCTCCTCCCTCAACAAGTCTCAACTTCCGATATATAAAGGGATTGAGGACAGGGAGGTGATGAGCCAACACCTCCCTCACAGGTCCCTCAAACTCCTTGAGACCTCATTTGCTACAGCCAACAGCCTGTTAACATTTTTTAAGGCAACTGTCTGGGGGAAAATCTTGGAAAACGGCAAAAAATTTTGTATCTTTGCATAGTGAAAAAGAGGAGGAAAAAGGATGACGAAAAACACGCCTTAAGCCGAATCGTTTAACTGTATCTATTAACCATTTTAA
>CACWFY010000014.1 GCA_902760345.1 uncultured Bacteroidales bacterium
CCTGACGTCGAAGGCGCTGCTCAGCCAGTGCGAGCTGGAGTACATGGGCGAGGTAGAGACCATCACCGTCGACGGCAAGAAGAAGATCATCCTGCATCGGCCAAGCGGTGAAGAGGAAGAGGGGTAAACGGTGGGCCTTCGGGCCCCACCGTTTAAAATTGAGAGATTGAGAAAATGAAAAGGCCCGGCTTGCTCAATGCAGGTCGGACCTTTGATGGTAGCAAAAACAGGCCATTTTGATACCAAAAAAGTGGTAAACTCACGTCTACCACTTTTATTAGGTTGTACACCCGCAGGGGCTCGAACCCTGGACACCCTGATTAAGAGTCAGGTGCTCTACCAACTGAGCTACGGGTGCATCATTTCTGAATTGCGGGTGCAAAGGTACGGAGTATTTTTGAAACCACCAAACATTTTGAGGACTTTTTTTGAAAAAAGATAGAAAAAGGCTCAATTTCCGAAGAAATGAGCCTTTTTGTGGTAGGATAGGAGAGCGTCAGATGAACAGAATGGTGAGTCCTGCCATCACGATGCTGACCATTGACATGAGCTTGATGAGGATGTTGAGCGAGGGACCAGAGGTATCCTTGAACGGGTCACCAACTGTATCACCAACGATGGTGGCTTTGTGGGCAAACGAACCCTTACCGCCAAAGTTGCCTTCCTCGACCATCTTCTTGGCATTATCCCAAGCGCCACCGGCATTAGCCATAAAGACAGCGAGGGTGAAGCCACAGGTGAGTCCGCCAACAAGCAGACCAAGGACACCAGCAACGCCCAGGACGCAACCAACGACGATGGGGATAGCGATGGCGAGGAGCGATGGGAAAATCATCTCGTGCTGAGCAGCACGTGTAGAGATCTCTACGCAGGAGCCGTAGTCGGGAGTGCCTGTACCCTCGAGGATGCCAGCAATCTCGCGGAACTGACGACGAACCTCTTCAACCATCTTCTGGGCAGCACGACCTACAGCCTCCATGGTGAGACCACAGAACAGGAAGGACGCCATACCTCCGATGAAGGCACCCACGAGCACCTTGGGATTCATGAGGTTGACCTGGAAGTAGTTCATGAAGTCGGGAATAGTGGCGTCGGCAGCAGAGATGACCTCGCCCTTGACATTCTCCATCATCATGCCTGCACGCTCCATAGCAATCTTGATTTCTTCGATATAAGAGGCCAAGAGAGCGAGGGCGGTGAGGGCTGCAGAACCGATAGCAAAGCCCTTACCGGTAGCAGCGGTGGTGTTGCCCAGCGCATCGAGGGCATCGGTACGATGGCGCACCTCTTCGCCCAGTTCAGACATCTCGGCATTACCGCCGGCATTGTCGGCAATAGGTCCGTAGGCGTCGGTAGCCAGCGTGATGCCCAGCGTAGACAGCATACCCACAGCAGCAATACCAATGCCATAAAGGCCGTGAGCCAGACTCTCGCTGGACATGGAGAGGTCGAAGCCGTTGGCAAAGCCGAAGCTGAGAATGATGGCCACACCGATGGTGATAACGGGAATGCAGGTAGAAATCATACCTGTGCCTATACCTTTAATAATAACGGTGGCAGAACCCGTCAGACCAGCCTCAGAAATCTTCTGGGTGGGTTTGTAAGAGTGAGAGGTGTAGTACTCGGTAGCCTGTCCGATGATGACACCAGCAGCCAGACCGCTGATGACGGAGAAGGAGAGGCCCAACCAGTTTTCAATACCCAGGAAGTAGAGGATGGCGAAGGTGGCAATGGCAATGAGGATAGCGCTGACATTAGTGCCGAGTGCCAAAGAGCGCAACAGATCCTTCATCGTGGCGCCCTCCTTGGTGCGTACCAAGAAGATGCCAAACAGCGACAGGAACACACCCACGGCAGCAATCACCATAGGCGCAATGACAGCACGCAGCTGAACCTCCAGGCCTGCCACAGAGAAAGCGGCAGCACCCAGGGCGGCGGTAGAAAGTACCGAACCGCAATACGACTCGTAGAGGTCGGCACCCATGCCAGCCACGTCGCCTACGTTATCGCCTACGTTGTCGGCAATAGTTGCTGGGTTGCGCGGGTCGTCCTCAGGAATATCGGCCTCGACCTTACCCACGATGTCGGCACCCACGTCGGCAGCCTTGGTGTAGATACCACCACCCACACGGGCGAAAAGGGCCTGCGTAGAAGCACCCATACCGAAGGTCAGCATGGTGGTGGTGATGGTGATGAGCGAGTCGTCAGTGAATCCGTTGAGGGCAATGAACCAGATGGCGATGTCGAGCAAGCCGAGACCTACCACCGTAAGACCCATGACGGCGCCAGAACGGAAAGCCACCTTCAGACCAGCATTCAAGCTGTTACGGGCAGCATTGGCAGTGCGGGCAGAGGCGTAGGTGGCTGTCTTCATGCCGAAGAAACCAGCCAGACCCGAGAAGAAACCGCCTGTCAGGAAGGCAAACGGCACCCAGGGGTTCTGTACGTTCAGTCCGTATGCCATGAAGGCAAACAGCGCGCAAAGCACGACAAACACAATGCCTACGACCTTGTACTGTTGTTTCAAGTAGGCCATAGCACCTTTTCTCACGTAGAGGGCAATCTCCTTCATGCGGGGCGTTCCCTCGTCTTCCTTCATCATTTGGGTGAAGAAAAACCAAGCCATGCACAAAGCTACAACAGAAGCAATGGGCACGAGCCAGAATACACTAGGAATGTTCATATAAAATTAGGTTAGATAAAGGTTTCGGTAGTAGTGTGAACGACTGGGCCGTTACTCGTCAGCGATAAAGTCGGAAAGGCTTTCCGCGTCGTCGTCAGAATCGTTTTCTATGGCGAACGTCGTACGGTAGTTGTCTTCGTTGATATCGTCGTCGTTGGGCTCGTCAATTTCCACATCGTCGTCCTCGTCAGGACGGTTGTAGTCGTCAGCGGGCAGGTCGTCGTCATCATCGTCGTCATCATCGCCCAGTCCCTTGGGCTCGTCGAACTTCATCTTGGGCTTCAGCGTTTCAGGCTTCAGCTTGGCAAAGATAGCCTCGACCCAAGTACCCTTGGCGACTTCCAGCACGTCGAAACCGTCGGCAACCTTCTTTTCGTACATGCCGCCTTTCTTGTGCAGACGATCTTTGGGAAGCGTGGTGGTAGAAATGTCGAAACCACTCTCGATGATGTCTTGAATGGACTGTGACAGCGAGTCCCAACCGCCTCCGAAATTGCGGTCAATAACCTCGAGGAGCTTGGCAGCCGTGATGTGGCGAATATTCTCGTAGGTCAGGTCAGTCACTCGAGAAATGGGACGCTTCTTGATGGCCCATGTCACTTTCTTGTCGTCTTCGAGACGGATGGCGCCAACCTGATAGCCCAGTTTCGTATAGTGCTCGGCTATGCGTTTATCATCGTTCTTGATTTCCTCGATCATAAAGGCACTACGAATGATATCGGCATAATGGCGCAAATTGTCTTTCAGTTCAGCGTCTTTCTCGCCAGCTGCCAACATACGGAAAATGTCATTTTCCTGAACGTCCCATACCGTGCTTTTCGTCAGGTTTTTCAGGTTCAGCGCTTTGTTGTTTGTCTCTTCTTTCATGTTTGTGATTTGTGTTTTTAATGTTTTTCTGTGCAAATGTACATACTTTATTTTCTATTTACAAGTTTTTTACGATATTTTTTTGTAATTTTGTCGCCGAATATGTCAGAACCGTTAGCTGAAAGACTACGACCCCGTACGCTTGACGACTATATTGGCCAGCGTCATCTGGTAGGCGAGGGGGCTGTCCTGCGTAAGATGATTGACGCAGGGCGTATCTCTTCGTTCATTCTCTGGGGCCCGCCAGGGGTAGGGAAGACCACGCTGGCGCAAATCATTGCCCATCGGCTGGAAACACCTTTTTATACGTTGTCGGCGGTCAGTAGTGGCGTGAAGGATGTACGAGACGTCATTGAACGTGCCCAGAAAGGGCGCTTCTTCAACGAGGCTTCTCCTATATTATTTATTGACGAGATACACCGTTTCTCGAAGTCGCAGCAAGACTCCTTGCTGGGTGCCGTCGAGAAAGGCATCGTGACGCTGATAGGTGCCACTACTGAGAACCCCTCATTTGAAGTCATCCGTCCCTTACTGTCGCGTTGTCAGCTATATGTGCTGAAGTCGCTGGAGCGCGAAGACCTGGAAGAACTTCTTCATCGGGCTATCACTAAAGACGTGATTCTGAAGGAGCGTAACATTCGTTTGGAAGAGACTTCCGCGCTTTTACGATTTAGTGGAGGCGATGCGCGTAAGCTACTGAATATATTAGAGTTAGTTGTTGAGTCATCATCGGCAGAAGAACTCATAATTACAGACGAAATGGTGGTCAATTGTCTGCAGCAAAACCCCTTGGCTTACGACAAAGACGGCGAGATGCACTACGACATCATTTCGGCCTTTATCAAGTCGATACGTGGCAGCGATCCTGATGCTGCGCTGTACTGGATGGCCCGTATGATAGAGGGTGGGGAAGACCCGCAGTTCATTGCCCGTCGACTGGTGATTTCTGCAGCTGAAGACATCGGGCTGGCCAATCCCAATGCCTTATTGCTGGCTAATGCCGCATTTGATGCCGTGATGAAAATCGGCTGGCCTGAAGGACGTATCCCCCTGGCGGAGTGTGCCGTTTATCTAGCTACGTCGCCCAAGAGCAATTCTGCTTATTTAGGTATCAACCATGCGTTAGAACTGGTTCGTCAGACAGGCAATCAGCCTGTTCCGTTACACCTGCGTAATGCACCCACAGAACTGATGAAAAACCTCGGCTATAGCGATGGTTATCAATATCCGCACGACTTTGCCGGACACTTTACACCGCAACAGTATATGCCTGATATGCTGAAAGATGAGCGTATTTGGCATGGACAGCATTCGCCAGCAGAAGAAAAACTTTACGAACGGATGGTGAACTATTGGGGAAAGCGGTTCGAAAAGTAGTCCTACTATATTATGATAAATAGACTGTATGGAATACGATGAATTATTACGTCAGGTGATAGAGTTTCTGGGAACCTTTGCCTTTGCCATATCCGGTATCCGCCACGCTGCTGCCAAGCATTTCGACTGGTTTGGCGGCTATGTCTGTGGTATAGCGGTGGCAATAGGGGGCGGTACCATTCGTGATGTGATGCTGGGCGTGACGCCATTCTGGATGACAAATCCTATTTACATAATCTGTACCGCGCTGGCGTTGATTTTCGTCATAATTTTCGCCAAACACATGGAAGGCTTGCGAAATACGTGGTTTGTTTTCGACACTTTAGGCTTGGCGTTGTTTACGATTGCAGGAATTCAAAAATCCTTGATTCTCGAACAACCATATTGGGTCGCTATCATTATGGGCTGTATTACGGGTTCTGCAGGAGGAATCATCCGTGATGTATTGCTGAACAATGAGCCCGTCATTTTCCAACGTGAAATCTATGCAATGGCAGCTGTACTTGGCGGCATTGTTTATTGGGCATTAGACATTTTTGGCTGTCCAGTTGAAGTAACGGTGATAGCGTCGTTCACAACAACATGTCTGATGCGTTTCCTGGCTGTTCGCTATCATTTATCGCTCCCAATACTCAAACAAGAGTAGGTCGATCAAATATCCGATATATGATTCTAATAAATTCTCTATTTATCATAATCGGTATTATAATTAAATTATGCTTTTAAAAAAGAATGGCTATTATTTGGTCATATCAAATTATTGTTGTACTTTTGCAGTTCATTATAATAAGGTATAAAAGAAAACCGCTATTTAGGACATTAACGTAACGCAGTTAGAAAATGAAACCAACCGCAATTCTGCTTCTGCATTGCCCAGATCAACAAGGCATCATATCAGAGGTTACTAGATTTATCACCGATAATCAAGGAAACATTGTCTATCTTGACCAATATGTTGACAAGCAAGACGGCATGTTTTTTATGCGCATCGAATGGGAATTGGAGAAATTTCTCATTCCACGTGAAAAAATCCAGGAATATATCAACACGCTATATGCACAACGTTATCAGATGACGTGCAAGCTGTATTTCAGCGATAAGCGTCCACGCATGGCTATTTTTGTGAGTAAGATGAGCCATTGTCTGTACGACCTGCTGGCCCGTTGGAAGGCTGGCGAATGGGACATCGACATTCCGTGTATCGTCAGCAACCACGAGGATTTGCGCTATGTGGCCGACCAGTTTGGTATTCCGTATTACGTATGGAGCATCAAGAAAGACCATTCTAACAAGGCCGAGGTCGAGGCTGCCGAGATGGAACTGCTGAAGAAAGAGAAAATCACGTTCATCGTGCTGGCTCGCTACATGCAGATTATCTCTGACGAGATGATTGCCGCTTATCCGAACCACATCATCAATATCCACCATTCATTCCTGCCCGCTTTTGTAGGTGCCAAGCCCTACCATCAGGCCTGGGAACGCGGTGTGAAGATTATCGGAGCCACCAGCCACTACGTAACAGCTGAACTCGACGCCGGTCCTATTATCGAGCAAGATGTGACGCGCATCACGCACAAGGATACGCCAGAGAGTTTGGTACTGAAAGGCAAAGACCTGGAGAAGATTGTGCTGTCGCATGCCGTCAGCAAGCACATCCAGCGTAAGATATTGACTTTCAAGAACAAAACAATCATTTTCAGCTGATTACACAGCGGAACCGACCCTATTGTGTAAATATGAACGTAGCAATCGTAAAATATAATGCTGGAAACATCTATTCGGTGGTGAATGCCCTTCGCAGAATGGGTATTGAGCCACTGCTGACGGATGATGCCGAGCAACTGCAGAAGGCTGACCGCGTATTGTTTCCTGGTCAGGGCGAAGCACGTGGTGCGATGGAATATCTAAAAGCCCGTCGCTTGGACGAAGTCATTCGTGACCTGAAGCAGCCCGTTTTTGGCATCTGCGTTGGTCAGCAGCTGTTGTGCAAGCACTCTGAGGAAGGCGATGTCGACTGCATAGGCATTTTCGACGCAGAAGTAAAGCGTTTCCAGCCTGAAAAACACGAAGACAAGGTGCCGTGTATGGGATGGAACAGTCTGGATGTAAGATGTAAGATGGATGATGGCAGATGTGATGAACTGATGGAAGGACTTGGCGAGAATCCTTATGTATATTTCGTACACAGTTTCTATGTGCCTGTCTGTGAGGACACTATCGCCATTGCTGACTATATTCTCCCCTACTCTGCATCGATGCATAAGAATAATTTTTACACTTGTCAATTCCATCCTGAAAAAAGTGGAAAGGTGGGTGAACGTATCCTTAAAAACTTTTTAGAGCTATGATTGAACTGATACCAGCCATAGACATCATCAATGGGCAATGTGTACGTCTGACCAAGGGTGATTATGACCAGAAGACGGTCTATGGCAGCCCGCTGGATATGGCTTTGGAGTTTGAGCGTATTGGTTATCAGCGTCTTCACGTTGTCGATCTTGATGGTGCAAAGTCGAAGCATATCGTCAACGGTGCAGTACTCAGCCAAATTACGACAGAGACAAAGCTGACGGTTGATTTTGGCGGAGGCATCAAGACCGACGAAGATATAGAAGAAGCTTTCCGCTGTGGCGCCTCGATGGTGACCATTGGCTCTATTGCTGTCACAGAACCTGACCGATTCTTGGGATGGCTGGAGAAATACGGTGCTGAGCGCATTATCTTAGGTGCTGACGTCAGAAACGGTCGCATCAGCATTAATGGTTGGAAAGAGGACTCTACGGAAGACCTTCTGCCCTTCCTGAAGAAATATATCGACGCTGGTGTTAAGAACGTGCTCTGCACAGAGATATCGAAAGACGGTACGTTAGCAGGTCCTGCCATCGACCTCTATAAAAAGGTAATGGAGACATATCCGCAGCTGCATCTGATAGCCAGTGGCGGTGTCTCGTCTATCGATGATATTAAGGCCTTAGATGCTGCAGGTATTCCTGCTGTTGTCTTTGGTAAGGCCATTTATGAAGGTAAAATCAATCTGCAAGAACTATGGGACTGGCAAAACGCATAATACCCTGTCTGGACGTTAAAGACGGTGAGACCGTCAAAGGCATCAACTTCGTGAATCTACGAAGTGCCGGTGACCCTGTGGAGTTGGGCAAGGCTTACTCTGACCAGGGTGCTGACGAGCTCTGCTTTCTTGACATTACCGCTTCGTTTGAAGGTCGCAAGACGTTTACCGAGATGGTGACGAAAGTCGCCCAGACGCTGAACATACCGTTTACCGTTGGTGGTGGCATCAACGAGCTAAAGGACGTTGAACGCCTGCTCTATGCCGGTGCCGATAAGGTGAGTATCAATAGTGCCGCAATCCGTCGTCCTGAGCTTATCGACGAGATTACTAACCGTTTTGGCAGTCAGGTCTGTGTGGTAGCTATCGATGCCCGTTTGGATGAAGATGGTTGGCATTGCTATCTGAAAGGCGGACGTGAACGTACCGAGCGCGGACTCTTCGAGTGGGCCCGTGAGGCTCAGGAACGTGGCGCTGGCGAGATACTGTTTACGTCGATGAACCACGACGGCACGAAGAACGGTTATGCCAACGAAGCTCTGCGTGAACTGGCCGATACCCTGTCGATACCCATCATCGCCAGCGGTGGTGCCGGCAAGAAAGAGCATTTCCGCGATGTGTTTACCGAGGGCCATGCCGATGCTGCCTTGGCCGCTTCTGTGTTCCACTTCGGTGAGATACCCGTTCCAGAGCTCAAGGAGTATTTAAGACAAGAAGGAATAAACGTTAGAATATGAAAATAGATTTCGATAAGATGGGCGGCCTGGTGCCTGCCATCATTCAAGACGCCACCACAAAGAACGTGCTGATGCTAGGTTTCATGAACGAAGAAGCCTATAACAAGACCATCGACACCAAGCATGTCACCTTCTGGAGCCGTACGCGTAACACCTTATGGACCAAGGGCGAGACTAGCGGCCACTTCCTCAATCTGGTGGACATAAAGATTGACTGCGACAACGACACCCTGTTGGTTCGTGTCCATCCCGTAGGTCCAACCTGCCATACTGGTACAGACACCTGCTGGGGTGAGAACAATGAGGGTAATCCCCTACTCTTCCTGTCGGAGCTACAGGCATTTATCAACAAGCGCAAGCAAGAGATGCCTGAGGGTTCCTATACCACCAGCCTCTTCAACAAAGGCGTCAACAAGATAGCCCAAAAGGTAGGCGAAGAAGCCTTGGAGACTGTGATTGAAGCCACCAATGGTACTGCTGAGCACCTTGTCTACGAGGCCAGCGACCTGCTCTACCACCTCATCGTGCTGTTGGCCGAGAAGGGACTGAACATCGAGGATGTCGCCGAGGAGCTGCATCGCCGCCACGACCCCGATTGGGACCGCCAGCGTCGCGAGGCAAAGGCTGCAGGCAAAATGAAATAGTCAATTGTAAATCGTCAAATAGTAAATAGTAAGATGCTGATAGATTATAAGAAGGTAGATATCTACCACAAAGACGGAGCCCCCGTATTGCATGATGTCGACTTCCACGTCGATGAGGGCGAGTTCATTTATGTCATAGGCCGTGTCGGTTCTGGCAAGAGTTCGCTGCTGAAGACTATCTACTTCGAGATGGACGTTGAGTCAGCTGAGAATGCTTTTGTGCTCAACCACGACCTGCGTGGACTGAAGACGAAGTATATCCCCGCCCTGCGCCGTCAGATGGGTATCATCTTCCAGGACTTCCAACTATTAGGCGACCGTACCGTCTACGAAAACCTGAAGTTTGTCTTGCAGGCTACCGGATGGAAGAAAAAAGACGAGATCGACGAGCGCATCCACGATGTGTTGGAAGATGTCGAGATGCAGGATTTCGCAGACCGCTATCCCCACGAGTTATCGGGTGGTGAACAGCAGCGCATCGCCATTGCCCGCGCCATTCTGAACAAGCCCAAAGTAATCATTGCCGACGAGCCTACGGGCAATCTCGATCTGGAGACTGCCGCCAACATCATCCAGTTGTTGCGTCAGGTCACACAGACAGGTACTGCCGTAGTGATGACGACCCACAACATCTCGTTGCTCAGCGAGTATCCCGGCATTGTCTATCGTTGTATCGACGGTCGATTGGAAGATATCACGCAGACCTACAACAGCATCTCACTTTATGAGGACAGCGAGACTGCCGGGCAGTCGGGTGTTGACTACAGCACGCGCGAAGACCTGTCGATTTAAAATTGAAATGAGAAAAAGTAAAAATGTAAAAAATAGACACAAAAGCGTATGAAAGTAATGAAATTTGGCGGAACGTCGGTAGGTACGCCGAGCCGCATGAAGGAAGTAACCACATTAGTCACCAAGTCAGGAGAACCCGTCTTCGTCGTTCTCTCTGCTATGTCGGGCACCACCAATTCGCTTGTCGAGATTTCCGACTATCTCTACAAGAAGAACCCTGAGGGTGCCAACGAGGTCATCAACCAGTTAGAGCGCAAGTACATGAAGCACATCGATGAGCTCTACTCTACTGATGCCATGAAGGAACAGACACGCGACTTCATCGTCAGCGAAATGAACTACCTGCGCTCGTTCACCAAGGAACTGTTCACCTCGTTTGAAGAGAAGAGCATCGTGGCCCAGGGCGAGATGATGTCGACTAATATGGTGGTCAACTACATGAAGGAGAACGGCATCAAGGCCGTACTGCTCAACGCGCTCGATTTCATGCGTACCGACAAGAACTCCGAGCCCGATCCCGTCTATATCAAGGAGAAGCTCAGCGCTATCATGCAGGAGAACGAAGGCCAACAGGTGTATATCACGCAGGGCTTCATCTGCCGTAATGCCTATGGCGAGATCGACAACCTGCAGCGTGGTGGCAGCGACTATACCGCATCGCTCATTGGTGCTGCTCTGAACGCCGAAGAGATTCAGATTTGGACAGACATTGACGGCATGCATAACAACGACCCGCGCGTGGTAGATAAGACCGAGCCCGTCCATCAGCTGCACTTTGAGGAGGCTGCTGAGCTGGCCTATTTCGGTGCCAAGATTCTGCACCCAACCTGCGTCCAGCCCGCCAAGTATGCCGGCATTCCTGTCCGTCTGCTCAATACGATGGACCCCGACGCCGAGGGTACCACCATCAGCAATGCTACTGAGTATGGAAAAATCAAGGCTGTCGCTGCTAAAGACAACATCATCGCCATCAAGATTAAGTCGTCGCGCATGTTGCTGGCCACCGGTTTCCTGCGTAAAGTCTTCGAGATTTTCGAGTCTTACCAGACACCTATTGACATGGTCTGCACCTCTGAGGTCGGCGTCTCAATGTCTATCGACAACAGCGCACACCTCGGTGAAATCGTCGACGAATTGAAGAAGTACGGTACCGTAACTGTCGATACAGGCATGTGTGTTGTCTGCGTCGTGGGTGATCTCGATTGGTCGAACATCGGCTTTGAGACTAAGGTGCTCGACGCCATGAATAATATTCCCGTGCGCATGATTTCGTATGGTGGCTCCAATTACAACATCTCATTCCTTATCAAAGAGGAAGACAAGAAGCGTGCCCTGCAGTCACTCAGCAACACCTTATTTCACCAGAAATGAGTAATGAGTAAAATAAAACACAAAAACTAAGATGAAAGGTATTTTTCCTTTAGACAAATTCGAACAGCTGCAGACGCCGTTCTACTATTATGATACCGACCTGTTGCGCCAGACGTTGCGTGCCATCGGTGAAGAGGCCCACAAACACGAAGGCTTTGTGGTTCACTATGCCGTCAAGGCCAACGCCAACCCCAAGTTGCTACGCATCATCCGCGAGGCAGGCTTGGGTGCCGACTGTGTCAGCGGTGGCGAGATAGAGGCCAGCATCCGTGCCGGCTTCCCCAGTCAGAAAATCGTCTATGCCGGCGTAGGTAAGAGCGACTGGGAAATCAACCTCGGACTCGACAACGACATCTTCTGCTTCAACGTCGAGAGCATTCCCGAACTCGAGGTCATCAACCAACTGGCTGCCGCCAAGGGCAAGGTGGCCCGCGTGGCCTTCCGACTGAATCCCAACGTCGGTGCCCACACCCATGCCAACATCACCACCGGTTTGGCCGAGAATAAGTTTGGTATCGACATGCGCGACATGCTGCGCGTCATCGACGAGGCCTCGCACATGCCCTACATCCGCGTCGTCGGCCTTCACTTCCACATTGGTAGCCAGATACTCGACATGGGCGACTTCGAGGCTCTCTGCAACCGTGTCAACGACCTGCAGCTCGAACTCGAGCGCCACCGCATCACCCTCGAGCACATCAACGTCGGTGGCGGACTGGGTGTCGACTATCAGCACCCCAACCGCGTGCCCATCCCCGACTTCAAGGCCTATTTCGACACCTATGCCAAGAAGCTGCGCCTGCGCCCCGGCCAGACGCTCCACTTCGAATTGGGACGTGCCGTCGTGGCCCAATGCGGATCGCTTATTACGCGTACCTTATATATAAAGGAGGGACAGCAGAAACGTTTCTGCATCGTCGATGCCGGATTCACTGACCTCATCCGCCCGGCACTCTATCAGGCTTACCACAAGATTGAAAACATCTCCAGCGACGAACCGCTCCTGGCCTACGACGTCGTCGGCCCCATCTGCGAGTCTACCGATGTCTTTGCCAAGCAGATTGACCTCAACGCCGCCCACCGTGGCGACCTTCTGGCCATCCGTTCGGCAGGAGCCTATGGCGAGATTATGGCTTCTCAGTACAATTGTCGACGCCTACCTCAAGGGTATATGAGTGATGAAATTTAAGTATAATATCCAAAAGAATTCTTTTTTCTTTTGGATATTTACTTTATTTCTATTACCTTTGCAGCGCCATTGGAGTAGTCCCCGCTTGTTTTGGGGTACCGGTGGTAAGATAAATTGCATAGAAATATGAAAGTAATGAAATTCGGCGGAACGTCCGTAGGTTCCGTAAAAAGCACTCGGACGCAACCTGTCGTAGTAGTAGTAAGTGCACTGAACGGCATCACCGACCAACTGATCGCCACATCAAAGATGGCCAAGCAGGGCGATGAGCACTATCGTGAGGAATTCGACACGATGGTAACACGCCACCACCAGATGATTGAGGCTATCATTACGGATGACAAAAAGCGCATAGACTTATTTAATAATGTAGACCAGCTCTTCGACCAGTTGAAGAGTATCTTCTACGGTGTTTACCTCATTCACGACCTGAGCGAGAAGACGGCCGACACCATCGTCAGTTATGGTGAGCGTCTGAGTTCTCATATCGTGGCAGCTATGATTAAGAATGGTGTTCGTATGAACAGCCGTGACTTCATTCGCACCTGGGACAAGGAAGGCAAGCACGTCATTGATGCCGACCTGACGACGCAACTGGTAAAGGAGGCTTTCAAGGACATCAACGAGAAAAACGTGTATGTAGTTCCTGGCTTTATTGCTCGTGACCGCGACTCACATGAAACGACTAATTTGGGACGTGGCGGTTCTGACTACACGGCATCTATCATTGCTGCTGTTCTGAATGCTGAAATCCTTGAGATATGGACTGACGTTGACGGCTTTATGACAGCCGACCCAAAGGTCATCAAGACGGCTTATACCATTAACGAACTATCGTACGTCGAGGCTATGGAACTCTGTAACTTCGGCGCTAAGGTCATCTATCCCCCGACGATTTATCCCGTTTGTGTCAAGAATATTCCTGTCAAGGTAAAGAATACTTTCAATCCCGAACATCCAGGAACCCTGATTAAGGCCAAGATTGAGAACGACCAGAAGCCTATCAAGGGTATCTCAAGCATCAAGGGCACTTCGCTAATTACCGTTACAGGTCTGTCGATGGTGGGTGTCATTGGTGTGAACCGTCGTATCTTCACTACGTTGGCCAATAAGGGCATTTCGGTCTTCATGGTGTCGCAGGCTTCATCTGAAAACTCGACCTCTATTGGTGTGCGCGACGAGGATGCTGCAGCTGCCGCAGAGGTATTGAATGCTGAATTTGCCAAAGAGATTGAGACAGGAGCTATGTTCCCCATGCAGGTAGAGAGTGGCTTGGCTACCATTGCTATCGTGGGTGAGAACATGAAGCAGACACCAGGTATCGCTGGTAAGCTGTTTGGCACACTGGGACGTTCTGGTATCTCTGTGATTGCTTGTGCCCAAGGTGCCTCAGAGACGAATATCTCGTTTGTTGTGGATGGCAAGTTCCTGCGTAAGTCGCTCAATGTGCTCCATGACTCGTTCTTCCTGTCGGAATACAAGGTGCTGAACCTCTTCATCTGCGGTATCGGTACCGTAGGTGGCATGCTGCTCGAACAGATTCGCACCCAGCAGCAGTTCCTCATGCAATCGCGCCGCCTGAAGCTGAACGTGGTGGGCATTTCCGATGTCGACAACTTTGTATTGGATCGCGACGGTATCGACCTCGACAACTACGAGAAGACGTTGCGTGCTGGCTTCCCTGCCAATACCGACCACATGCGTGACGAGATTGTAAAGATGAATATCTTCAACAGCGTCTTCGTTGACTGTACCGCCAGCAAGCAGATTGCAACTCTCTACCAGACATTCCTGGAGCATAACATATCCGTCGTAGCTGCCAACAAGATTGCCGCTTCCAGCGACTACGACAGCTATCTCAAACTGCGTCAGACAGCCCGCGACCGTGGCGTATGGTTCCGCTATGAGACCAACGTAGGTGCTGGTCTTCCCATCATTGGCACTATCAATGACCTGTGCAACTCAGGAGACAAGATCCTGAAGATTGAGGCGATCCTCTCAGGTACGCTGAATTTCATTTTCAATGAGATTGCTGCCGATGTGCCCTTCTCTGAGACAGTTCGTCGCGCTAAAGAACAGCGTTACTCTGAACCCGACCCACGTATCGACCTCAGCGGTACGGATGTAATCCGAAAGCTAGTTATTTTGACGCGTGAGGCTGGCTACAAGGTTGAACAGGACGATGTTGAAAAGCACCTTTTCGTGCCCGACAGCTACTTCGAGGGCTCGATTGAAGACTTCTGGAAGCGTCTGCCTGAACTCGATGCAGACTTCGAATGTCGCCGCAAGGTGCTCGAGGCCGAGAACAAGCGCTGGCGCTTTGTCGCCACGATGGAAGCTGACGAGAACAATCCTTCGTCGTTCAAGACCAGCGTAGCCCTGAAGGAAGTACCCTACGGACATCCATTCTATGGTCTGGAAGGCTCCAATAACATCGTGCTGCTGACGACTGAGCGCTATAAGGAATACCCAATGCTCATCCAGGGCTATGGTGCCGGTGCTGCCGTAACTGCCGCAGGCGTCTTCGCAAATATCATGAGCATAGCGAACATATAAGCCCTATTAGACTTATAAGACCTATATGCCCTATGAAAAGAATAATTATTCTTGGTGATGGCATGGCAGATCTTCCCGTCGAGCGACTCGGTGGGAAGACCTTGCTGCAATATGCCCATAAGCCCATGATGGACCAGTTGGCGCGTGAAGGACGCTGTGGACGTCTCGTCACTGTGCCTGAAGGCTTTCCTCCAGGCAGCGAGGTGGCCAATACGGCTATCCTCGGCTACGATTTGAACAAAGTATATGAAGGCCGAGGCCCCTTGGAGGCAGCAAGTATCGGCTATGAGATGGCTGATGATGACTTTGCCATCCGCTGCAATATCATCACGTTGGAAGACGGAAAGATTATCACGCATAACGGTGGGAATCTGGAAACGGAAGATGCCCGCGTGCTGATTGACTATCTGAACGAGCATCTTGCTTCAGATCGTGTCAAGTTCATTTGCGGCATCCAGTATCGTCATTTGTTGGTCATCAAAGGTGGTAACAAGCACATTACATGTGCCCCACCCCACGATCATCCCAATGAGGAATGGCGCTCACTGCTGGTAAAAGCAAATATTCCTGAAGCACAGGAAACAGCAGATTTGATCAATGATCTTATTCTGAAGTCGCAGGAGCTGCTGGCCAAGCACCCTTATAATCTGGCAAAGGCTGCCAAGGGTGAGCGGCAAGCCAACAGCATCTGGCCTTGGAGCGGTGGCTATCGTCCCTCGATGCAGACGCTGATGGAACAGTATCCGCAGGTAAAATGCGGTGCTGTCATCTCGGCTGTCGACTTGATTCAAGGCATCGGTAAATATGCTGGTCTGCGCATCATCAAGGTGCCGGGAGCAACAGGTTTGGCCAACACCAACTACGAAGGTAAGGCACAGGCAGCTATCGACGCCCTGCGAACTGACGACTTTGTATTCGTACATGTCGAAGCCAGCGATGAAGCCGGACATGATGGCGACCTGGAGTTGAAACTCAAAACCATTGAGTATCTGGATCAGCGACTCATCACCCCCATATATAAAGAGGTACGCGAGTGGGACGAGCCAGTATGTATTGCCGTACTGCCCGACCACCTGACGCCTGTTGAACAGCGTATCCATGTGGGCCAGCCTGTGCCTTTCCTGATATGGCACCGCGACATTGAGGCTGACGACGTACAGCAATACGATGAAGTCAGTTGTGTGTCAGGCGTTTACGGACTTCTGAAACTCGACGAATTTATGAAAACATTTATGAGCTTATGAAATATTACAGCACTAACGGTAAAGCACCACAGGCCAATCTGGAGAAGGCCGTAGTAAAAGGACTGGCAGAAGACCGCGGTCTCTACATGCCAGAAGAGATATACAAGTTGCCGAAAGAGTTTTTCGACGACATGAAGGACCTATCGTTTCAGGACATTGCCTACAACGTAGCTTCCAACTTCTTTGGCGAGGACGTCGACGAAGATGCCCTGCAAGACCTCGTCTTCGACACGCTATCGTTCGACTGTCCGGTAGTCAAGGTGGAGGACAACATCTATGCCTTGGAGCTCTTCCATGGTCCCACCCTCGCCTTCAAGGATGTCGGCGCACGCTTTATGGCGCGTTTGCTGCAGTACTTTATCAGAGGAGAGAGGAAAGAGGAAAAAGGAGAGAGAACGGTAAACGTCCTCGTGGCTACCAGTGGCGACACGGGTTCTGCCGTTGCCAACGGCTTCCTCGGCGTTGACGGCATCCACGTCTATGTGCTCTATCCTAAGGGCAAGGTAAGCCCTATTCAGGAGTGCCAGTTCACGACGCTGGGCAAGAACATCACCGCCATCGAGGTGGACGGCGTGTTCGACGACTGTCAGGCGCTGGTGAAGTCGGCCTTTATGGACGAAGAGTTGAATCGCCACATGAAGCTTACTTCGGCCAACAGCATCAACGTGGCCCGTTTCCTGCCACAAGCATTCTACTACTTCAATGCTGTAGCGCGCCTTGCTGCCCTCGGCCATCAGACATCAGACATCGTCATGTGCGTGCCCAGCGGTAACTTCGGCAACATCTGCTCGGCTCTCTTCGGCCACGAGATGGGTCTGCCTATCAAGCGTTTCATCGCTGCCAACAACGCTAATGACGTGTTCTACAAATATTTGCAGACAGGACAGTACGAGCCAAAGGCCAGCATTCAGACTTTAGCCAACGCGATGGATGTCGGCGACCCCTCAAACTTTGCCCGCATCCTGAACCTTTATTCGAAGAACAACACGCTGTCGCCCGAAGAGACCCATCAGGCCATCACCTCGCTCATCAGTGGCGCCACCTACAGCGACGAACAGATTGCCGAGACCATGCGCCAATGCTATGCCGATACCGGTTACGTGCTCGATCCTCACGGTGCCTGCGGATACCGCGCCCTGAAGGAAGGTCTGAAGCCCGGCGAGGTCGGTGTCTTCTGCGAGACAGCCCACCCGGCTAAGTTCAAGGAGAAAGTCGACGCCATCCTGGGCACCGACATCGAGATTCCAGAGCGCCTGCAGGCCTTTATGAAGGGGCAGAAGCAAAGCGTTGCCATGAGCAAGGATTTCAGCGATTTCAAGGCCTATCTGATGCAGCAGTAATTTCGCAAACGTTAACGTGATAAAAACGTTAAAAGAAGAATTCTATTCGTAAAATATTCACTATCTTTGCAGCATAAAAAAACGAAACTATTAAAACATACTTTTTATGAAACCGTTAAACAAACACTTTGCTCCGAAGAGCGTGATGCCTGAAAAGGTGATTCAGTTTGGTGAGGGAAACTTCCTTCGTGCATTCGTTGATTGGATTATCTGGAACATGGACCAGAAGACCAACTTCAACGGTTCTGTTGTTGTCGTACAGCCCATCGACCGCGGCATGGTCGACTGGTTGAACGGTCAGGACTGTCTGTATCACGTCAACCTGCAGGGTCGTGAGAACGGCAAGCCCGTCAACACCCTCGAGCGTATCGACGTCATCAGCCGCGCATTGAACCCCTACTCTCAGAACGACGCCTTCATGGCACTGGCCGACCAGCCCGAGATTCGTTTTGTCATCTCGAACACCACCGAGGCCGGTATTGCCTTCGACCCCGCTTGCAAGCTGGACGACAAACCCGCCAGCAGCTATCCTGGTAAGCTGGTTCAGTTGCTGTATCGCCGCTGGCAGACCTTCAACGGTGATCCCACGAAGGGTCTTATCATCTTCCCCTGCGAACTCATCTTCCTCAACGGCCACGTGCTGAAGGATTGCATCAACAAGTATATCGAACTGTGGCAGCTGCCTGCTGACTTCAAGAAGTGGTTCGACGAGTCGTGCGGCGTTTACGCTACCCTTGTAGACCGTATCGTTCCGGGCTTCCCCCGCAAGGAGATTGCCGAGATTCAGGAGAAAGTCGGCTATCGCGACAACCTCGTCGTACAGGCCGAGAACTTCCACCTCTGGGTTATCGAGGCTCCGAAGGAAGTCGCTCAGGAGTTCCCCGCCGACAAGGCCGGACTGCACGTGCTGTTCGTACCCTCTGAGGAGCCCTACCACAAGCGTAAGGTTACTCTGCTCAACGGCCCGCACACCGTGCTTTCGCCCGTTGCCTTCCTCAGCGGTGTCAACATTGTTCGTGACGCCTGCAACCACGAAGTCATCTCGAAGTACATCCACAAGGTACAGTTCGACGAGCTCATGCAGACTCTCGACCTGCCGATGGACGAACTCGAGAAGTTTGCCGGTGACGTGCTGGAGCGCTTCGACAACCCCTTCGTCGACCATCAGGTGACGAGCATCATGCTCAACTCGTTCCCCAAGTTCCAGGCTCGCGACCTGCCCGGCGTGAAGACCTACCTCGAGCGCAAGGGCGAACTGCCCAAGGGTCTCGTCTTCGGTCTTGCTGCCATCATCACCTACTACAAGGGTGGCAAGCGTGCTGACGGTGTGGAAATCATCCCCAACGACGACGAGAAGATCATGGGTCTGCTCAAGGAGCTGTGGGCTACTGGCGACACGCAGAAGGTGGCAGACGGTGTACTCGGCGCCGAGTTTATCTGGGCCGAAGACCTCAATAAGATTCAGGGCTTAAACGCTATGATCAAGCAGTTCCTCGACCTCATCCAAGAGAAGGGCATGCTCGAAGCTGTTAAGACTATCTTGTAAGACAATACTCCCTTTTACCATAAATATCGGCACATCCTAAGTGGGTGCGCCGATATTTTTTTTATGATAAATTGTATGTTATTAGTATTTAGGCATACGTGTTAGAATGCTATCAGATTTAAGCGGCCATAGACACTGTAACCAGAGCTGATAGTCATTGAGCAGGTTATTACGTGCTACGGGATGTTGTTTTACTCGTGGGTCGTGAACACCACGAACAATAAAGTTGTAGCGTGCCTCGTTTCCCTGATAATCGGTCAGTATGTAGGTCAGGCGGTAGGGTCGTTCCTCATTAAAACAAACAATGCCACGATTGAAATCGGTATGTAGAACTGGCAGTCGCATACCAGGTTCACGATACGACTTCATATACCAGATACGGGTGCGCCGCCAATGCTCATAGTCGCCCCAGAGGTTTACTTCCAGCTGACAGCTGACGGGAATGCTATCGACATCGGCTCGGAACACTTCGTGGCCATCGACCAGCAGGCGCGTTAGTCGGATGCCGTAGTGGTTGTAGGTCTGCTGGCTATAGTCGTCTGCCCACAGGGCAAAGCCTACCCTGCCCCATGCGGTAAACTCACGAGACAGTGTCCACTCGGTGCGCTGTTTTTTTGTATCTGGCTGTCCAAAACCAAAGGTCTGCTTGCTACTGCCGCCATTAAACACGCCCTCACCCGCGACGGGAATAGCCATGAATGAGTGGGCTTGCGGCGCTACAGTGTCGACAATGAAGCGTGCCAGTTTCTGCATCGGGTCGCGCAACACCCACGTGCGAGTATCATGCAGTTCAAGGTGCAGATGAGGTCCTGTTGAGTGTCCTGTATTACCGCTCCAGGCAATGCGTCGTCCAGCCTTAACGGGAAATCGGTCGGGTGGAAAGCGCAGGTCAATAGTGTCTCGATGGTTCAGCTGAAGGGCATCCTCATACTCGTCGTCAAAAGCTTTCAGATGGCAGTAGACGCTAGTCTTACCATCGGGATGGTCAACATAGATGGCATTACCAAAACCATATTTATTAACAGTAACACGGCTGACGAAACCATCTGCAATAGAAAATATCTCCTTTCCTTCCTGATTGTCAGTCTTGATGTCGATACCACCGTGGAAATGAAACGGACGCGGTTCACCAAAATTGCCAGCCAATACAATGTCGTAGTTGACGGGACTCTGATATGGTGTTGGGTGATAGATGTTAGATGTTGGTTCTTCGCCACACGACATCAACACCCAACAGCCAACACCTATCACCCAACACCTAACCCCCATCAGCATGCCTTAAACGACATATCAAGCCCCTTCACCGAGTGCGTCAGCGCACCTACTGAGATGAAGTCGACACCCTGCTCGGCATAGTCACGAATGGTGTCGAACGTAATGCCTCCTGAGGACTCCGTCTCGTAGCGTCCGGCAATGATATCAACGGCCTTCTTGGTGTCGACCACCGAGAAGTTGTCGAGCATGATGCGGTCGATGCCACCATGATTAAGTACCTGCTGCAACTCGTCGAATGAGCGCACCTCAATCTCAATCTTCAGATCGAGGCCTTTCTCCTTCAGATACTGATGACAGCGGTCAATGGCATTAACAATACCGCCAGCAAAGTCGACGTGGTTGTCTTTCAGCAGAATCATGTCGAACAGTCCAATGCGGTGGTTACAGCCTCCGCCAATCTTTACGGCCTGCTTCTCCAGCATACGCATACCCGGAGTGGTCTTGCGGGTGTCCAGCACACGCGTCTTGGTACCCTTCAAGTGCTGTACATACTTATCGGTCATCGTGGCTATACCACTCATGCGCTGCATGATGTTCAGCATCAGACGCTCGGTCTGCAACAGCGAACGTGTCTTACCTGTCACAATCATGGCAATGTCGCCTTTCTTCACACGCGCACCATCCTGCATCAGTACCTCAACCTGCATCTCGGGGTCGAAGCGGTGAAACACCTCTTTGGCGACTTCTATACCTGCTAAGATACCATCCTCCTTGATGAGCAGATGCGACTTACCCATGGCTTCCGCGGGTATGCAACACAGCGTGGTGTGATCACCATCGCCGATATCCTCAGCAAACGACAGGTCGATTAGTCTGTCGACGAGTTCTTTAACGTCCATGTCGTAGTTTGGCCTATAGAAATCAATACTTAACATAAGCAATTATTTTGTTTTGATTATTATTCCTGAACTTTCTTATCACGGTTCTTCCATGTAAAGAACCACGCCACGGCAATGATGAATGCAGCACCGCCTACACCATAGCCGACCATCATGTCGAAGCCAAAAGCATTTTTCGACACCATTAGGAATGACGAACAGACCACCGTCATAAACAGCGACGGCAGAAAGGTTACCCAGTAGGGTTTATGCTGGCGAACCAAATAGACCGTGATGGCCCAAAGCGTAAAGACGGCCAGCGTCTGGTTAGCCCATCCAAAGTAGCTCCAAATGACGTTGAAGCCATCGGGATTCGAGATGTTATAGAACAGCAGCAGCATGGTGGCACCAAACAGCGGGATACAGATCCAGATGCGCTTGATGATGGTCTTCTGCTCCAAATGGATGAATTCTGCGATAATCAGTCGGGCAGAACGCAGGGCCGTGTCACCACTGGTAATCGGTGCAGCCACAACACCCAGCAAGGCCAGAAGTCCGCCAAACGTGCCCAGCCAACCCTCGCTGACTGCCGTCACCACCTCGGGAGCCTGTAGCGTAAGCGGCTGACCTAACTCCTGGGCGGCACCGCCATAGAAGAAATACATCGACACCGTAGCCCAGATGAGTGCCACAAGACCTTCGGTAATCATAGCGCCATAGAACATGGGGCGTCCCATCTTCTCGTCCTTCACGCAACGGGCCATCAGAGGGGTCTGCGTAGCGTGGAAGCCGCTGATAGCGCCACAGGCGATGGTAATGAACAGAGCGGGGAAGATAGGCGTAGTGAATCCTTCGCCACTAATACCTTCATACAATTCGGGCAGCTCAGGCCACTTGATGAAGAGCACAGCCATCAGCGCCACAGCCATAAACAGCATGGAGATGGCAAACAGCGGATAGACTTTACCGATAATCTTGTCGATAGGCAACATCGTAGCAATGATGTAGTAGACGAAGATGATGCCGCACCAGATATAGACCCACAACAGGTCGTCGCTGCACATCTTGCCTAGAATGAGCGCAGGACTATAGACAAACACGGCACCCACCATCATCAGCAGGAATACCGAGAAAACGAGCATTATCTTCTTGGTAGGCTGACCCAGATAGCGGCCAATGAGTTCGGGTTGCCCTGCACCACCATTGCGCATAGACAGCATGCCTGACAAGTAGTCGTGTACAGCACCGGCAAAGATGCAACCTAAGACAATCCACAGATAAGCAGCAGGCCCAAACTTAGCACCCATGATAGCACCAAAGATAGGACCTGTACCAGCAATGTTCAGAAACTGAATCATGAAAATCTTCCAATTGGGAAGTACGATGAAGTCGACACCGTCGGCTTTCTCTACGGCAGGAGTAACACGGTTATCGGGGCCAAATACTTTCTCCACGAAACGACCATAAAGCAGATAACCCGCCACAAGAGCCACCAGACTCACAAGAAAAGTAATCATTTTATTCGATGTATGTTATTATTCTTTGTGCAAAGGTACAAATAATTATGAATTATGAATTATGAATTATGAATTATTTTGTACCTTTGCATGCAAAAATTGACGCATAACGTGAAACGACATATACTTTCCCTCCTTATTCTTTGCTCGTTGACCACACTCGCACAACCCAAATACGAGGTAAGAGCAGTGTGGCTGACCACTATCGGTGGTATCGATTGGCCCTCGAGATATGCCCACGACGGCATGGGCATAGAACGGCAGAAGCAAGAGCTGACCAACATGCTCGACCGCCTGCAGGCCATCAACATCAACACGGTACTGTTGCAGACGCGCGTGCGTGCTACGACCATCTATCCGTCTGACTTGGAACCGTGGGACGGATGTCTGTCTGGGCGCCCTGGACAGTCGCCGGGATACGATGCCTTGCAGTTTGCCATCGACGAGTGTCACCGCCGCGGAATGGAGCTACACGCGTGGATTGTCACCATCCCCATCGGCAAGTGGAACAGCTAT
The DNA here is from genome assembly GCA_902760345.1 of uncultured Bacteroidales bacterium. Taxonomy (GTDB): domain Bacteria; phylum Bacteroidota; class Bacteroidia; order Bacteroidales; family Bacteroidaceae; genus Prevotella. Next base: position 23,540 of record CACWFY010000014.1, read on the forward strand.
GGCTGTCAGCAGTTGCGACGTCGCTATCCATCGTTGGTGAAACGCATAGGCGAAGAGGGCTATATGAATCCCGAAAGCTATCAGACGGCCGACTATCTGGCACGCATTTGCGCAGAGGTGACAAGTCGCTACGACGTGGATGGCATTCATCTGGACTATATCCGCTATCCAGAGACGTGGCGCGGTAGCAAACGTTCCGACAACATTACGCATATCGTTGAAACAGTAAGCCACGAGGTTAAACGACTCAAACCGTGGATAAAGATGAGTTGTTCACCGATAGGCAAGTACGACGACCTGAGCCGCTACAGTTCGCGGGGATGGAACGCACGTCGCCAAGTGGCGCAAGATGCACAAGGCTGGCTACGCGAGGGGTTGATGGATCAGCTGTATCCGATGATGTATTTTCAAGGCAACAACTTCTATCCGTTTGCCATCGACTGGCAGGAGCAGAGCAGCGGGCGCATGGTCATATCGGGCTTGGGCACATATATGCTGCATCCGCGTGAGCGCAACTGGCCGTTGGCAGAGGTACAGCGACAACTGAACGTCACGCGTCAGATAGGAGTGGGACATTGTCACTTCCGCGCCAAATTTCTATTAGACAATGTGAAGGGGATCTATGACTATATGACGCTGTTTGACCGCCATCCGTCGCTGATCCCGCCAATGACGTGGGCACAGAGCATAGCACCTGACGCACCTACTACGCTATCGGTAGAACGGACAGCCAAGAGTGACCAACTCGCGTGGAGCGGAGCCAACGACCGCAGCGACGGTCCCTATCTGCTGTATAACGTCTACGCCTCGACAGAAACGCCTGTCGATATCAGCAATGCCGAGAATCTAATAGCTACGAGATGCGCGTTCAACCATCTGTCCATCCATCGGCAGGCTGGTCGTCCCCCACTCTATTATGCTGTTACGGCGATGGACCGCTATGGTAACGAGAGTATGCCCGTCAGAGAAGTATCCGACAAACCTGTAATGGCTGTCGTTCCGATGTTGCTGATACAGAACAACGGTGAGACGTTGAACGTACCAGACAGCCACCAGTTGGACGCGCGTCTGCTGACCATCAGCGACATGCAGGGTCGCGTGGTGCATACGCTAGTCAACCAACCCATCATTCACATCAGCAGTCTGCCGGAAGGTATGTACCAGCTACGGGCAATGTATAAGAAAGGAAAGACGCATCGGCTGGGCTGTTTCATCATCAAGAGGAAACAGTAGCAATTATTCGTATTTTTATTGGCGTGCGCGCTTGATGATGCTGTAAGCCTGATACAAGCCGAGTTCACCAGCCTTGGAGAGGTCTCGGATGGCCTCTTCCTGTCGCTTGTTGGCTAAGTAAGCCAAGCCGCGATTGTAATACGCCTCGGCCAAATTGGCATCCAGTTCAATGGCGCGTGTATAGTCTCGGATGGCATGTTCAAAGTCTAGGCATTGCACATAGGCATTACCAAGATTATAGTGGAAATAGGCATTCTGAGGTGCCAACGTGACAGCTTCTGTCAGACGGTCGATGAGATTGGCCGTTCGCAGGGGAATGTCGGTACTGTCGTTCTGCCACTCGCTGACGGCTCGCAGCCAACAGGCAACAACGGGGGCGTCGTGTCCTTCGAGGAAGGCATCGACATCGCTGATGGTGGAGCGGCCTTTCACGATAAACAGCTGATGGTCAGCTGGCAGCACACGATTCAACGAATCAACCTGACGGTCGTAAGGCACGTAGTTGCTGACGCTTTGCTGCTGACGTTCGGTAGAAAGGACATACATCGGCAGATAGTCCATACCGACCTTGCGATTCTGTACGCGTCCACGATACTCACTCTGGTATTCGTGCTCCATCTCCTGTTCGTCAGCAACGGCCAGCTGGTTGTATTTCTCGATATCTTCGTCGCTACGCTTACGCATCTGCTTCTTCGAGAGACGCGGCTGGTGGCCGAAACGCTTGTTGATCTGTGCCTTCAGAATGCGGAACTCATCGGTTTCAGCCTGCTTGGTCATACCCAGGCTACGATAGCATTGGGCACGCTGGTGCAGACCCGTCCAGAAGTTCGGATACTGGTCAATCACCTGCGAATAGTCTCGGATGGCTGCTCGCGGGTTACCAGTCTTCTCCAACAACAGCGCACGATTGTACAATGCCATCAGGTTGTCGGGTTCCAGCTTCAGCACAAAGTCGAAGTCGGTAATGGCGCGGTTGTCGTCACCCACCTGAGCACGCAGCAGTCCGCGATTGTAGTGACCAAGGAAATTGTTAGGCTCATAGTCGAGGGCGAGGTCGTAGTCAGCCATTGCTCCACGCAGGTTGTTCTGGTTGAAACGCGCCAAGGCCCTATTGATGTAGAGTCCGCCTTGCTTGGGCTGCAGATGAATGGCCTTGTTGAGATAGTTTTCGGCATCTTTCCATTCTTCACGCGACAAGGCTATGCCGCCACGCATCGACCAGGCACCAGCGTCGTAGGCGTCCAGCGCAAGACTTTTGTCCAACTCCGAAATGGCCTGTGTGGTGTCTTTCTGCAACAAATAGACTTCCGAACGCATCAAGTAGACACGGGCATTCTTGCTCCAGCGGGTAGCCATCGTGTCGAGTTCGGCCATCGCCTGGTCGTACGATTTCTCCTGTATGCGACACAGCGTACGGTTGTGCCATACGTTCATATTCTCGGGCTCATAGCGCAACACGGTATTGTAGTCGGCAACGGCAGCAGCATAGTCTTTCTGCTGGATGTGACACAAGCCGCGCAGCTCGTAGATACCCGTCACAAAGGGATTGCGGCTGATGGCTTCCGAACAGTCGTTCTCAGCACCAGAGAAATCGTCGAGATAGTATTTGGCCACAGCACGATAGTACCAAGGATCGTAGAGATAGGGCTTGGCGGCAATGGCCTGATTGAAGTACTGGATAGAAAGCACATAGTCCTCGTAATATAGTGCCGAACGACCCGTCGTCAACAGGCGGTCGGTATTGAACTGAGCCATACCGACCATCGGAACAAATAACAAAAGGAGGACAATCTTTCTACCCATAAAAATGCTTACTTCCTGACTGCTTTTGTCTTGTACCCGCAGCGGTAACGTCCTTGAATCAGTGCTTTCAATTTACTCTTAATCAGCTGCTTACGGAGCGGAGAAACACGATCAACAAACACTTTTCCTTCCAAGTGGTCAAACTCGTGCTGCATGACGCGTGCCAAGTAGCCGCTGACCCATTCGTCGTGGGCCTCGCCCTTCTCGTCCAGCCATTGCACATGGATACGCGTGGGGCGCACCACCTTCTCGTGAATGGCGGGCAACGACAGACAACCCTCTTCCGACGTATCGGTCTCGCTATCGTCGTATTCGACGATATGCGGATTGATATACACGCGTCTGAAGTCTTTATACTCAGGCATGTCGTCGCTCAGCACGTCGAGGTCAATGACAACAACACGAATGGCACGTCCTACCTGGGGAGCGGCCAGTCCGATACCCTCACTCTCGGCCAGCGTGTCCCACATGTCCTTGATAAAGCCCTCCAAGTCGGGATAGTCCATCGTGATGTCTTCGGCAACCTTGCGAAGAACGGGCTGGCCATATATATAAATAGGTAATATCATTTTAAATGAAAGATGAAAAATGAAAGATGAAAAATTACTTCTTCGAGCGCATGTAGTCTTGCAGAATGATGGTGGCGCTAATCTCGTCGACTAAGGCCTTGTCCTGACGGGCTTTCTTCTTCAGTCCTCCGTCAATCATGGCCTGATGGGCCAATACCGACGTGAAACGCTCGTCGTAGTAGTGGATGGGAATCTGGGGCATTGCCTTACGCCAGCGGTTCACAAACTGCTGCACTCGCTGCAGGTTCTCGCTGGGTTGGCCGTTGGGCTGGCGAGGCTCGCCAATGATGATACACTCCACCTCCTCGCGTTCCACATACGCCTTCAGATAGTCAAACAATGTATGCGTCTCAACTGTAGCCAACCCGCCGGCAATCAGTTGCAGCGGGTCGGTAACAGCGAGACCTGTACGTTTCTTTCCGTAATCTACAGATAATATCCGAGCCACAGATTATTTGGCATAGAGAAGCCAGGCACCTGGATATTGCTCCTGCAGGGCATTGCGGCTTGAAGCAGCCTCTGCCTTAGTGTCGAACGTCGTAGCTACCACACGATACATGGCGGGCGATACGTTGTTGTTGACCACCACCTGAGCATCGTAGCCCTTACTCTTCAGCGTCTGCTGCAAACCTTCAGCATTGGCACGCAGAGAGAACGAACCGACGACGACGCTGAAATTCTTCAGACCTGCACCGCTAACCACCGAAACGCTCTCCTGGCGTACGGCAACATTGTCAGCATTGTCAACAACCTGCGTATTGTTAGCTGCTTTTTCCTGCATAGGCACAACCACGTTCTGAGCGTTAGTCGTCTCCTGAGCAGTTGCCTGCTGTTGCTGCTGAGCCTCTTCCTGCTGCTTAGCTTTCAGATAAGCCTGCTTATAGGCACTCTCACTTGATTTACAACCTGTAAAAAGCATAGCCGCTGCGAGGGCTGTGCAAAGTAATGTGTACTTCTTCATTCTTGAATTCTTGTTATATAAAAATTGATTTTCCAAATATTTTTTGCGAAATTACAAATAATTGGGCAAAAGTCAAGAAATTTGCCCGATAAAGTTTGTTAATTTCGAAAACTTTACGTATATTTGCCCTCGAAAACATGTTTTACCTATTAAAATTGATACTATTATGAAAAGTTTAGGTTATTTAGGCGCATTCTTCGGTGGCGCTCTCGCCGGAGCAGTAATTGGTCTTCTTTTGGCCCCCGAGAAAGGTGCAGACACCCGCGAAAAGATTACGGATGCCGTTGACGAGTTCATGAAGAAGCACAACATCAAGTTGAGCCGCAAGCAGGTCAGCGACCTCGTTGATGATATTGCCGAGGCAGCTCCCGAAGTTGAGGCATAAGCGAACATATCGTTTACAATGATGTTGTCGAGCGACAAAAACGTAGAAACTATAGCGCAGCTCATCGAGGCGCTGAAAAATTACATGGGGCTTCAGAAAGAATATCTGAAGCTCAATGTCATCGAGAAGGTGGTGCGACTGCTCACGGCCCTGACCGTAGCCATCGTCTTCATCATCCTCGGTGTCGCTGTGCTGTTTTATCTTTCTTTCGCCCTCGCCTATTGGATGGCACCCCTTGTCGGACTGGGCACGGCGTTCTTCATCATCGGCCTGCTGTTCCTGTTTCTACTCATCTTGGTATACTCTTTCCGCAAGTCCTGGATTGAGCGTCCTCTGGTTAAGTTCCTTGCCTCTACACTCCTAAATTGATACTATGATACAAGACACTCAGCCAACCACTTATCAGACGCTCGAAGAGATTGAACAGCGTAAAGACGAACTGCGTACAGCACTACAGGCCAACAGCAAGCAGATTGGCGGTTTTTGGCATGATTTGACGGCTCCTCAGCAAGCCAACAGCAAAGGCGAGCTCATTTCCAACCTCATCAGCAACAGCATTACCGCTATCGACGCCTTCCTCTTGGCCCGCAAGCTGATGAAGACGTACGGCAAGTTCTTCAACAAGCGAAAGAAACGGTAGAAAAAAAGAGGAAACGACAGGTTTTTGGGCCTGTCGTTTCCTTTCCCAGTCCTCAAAAAAGTGATCCGGTCGGGATTCGAACCCGAGACCCACAGCTTAGAAGGCTGTTGCTCTATCCAGCTGAGCTACCAGACCATTTTTGCGGCTGCAAAGTTACAAAATAAAATTGGAATACGCCCTATTTTTTTCTATTTATTTTGTGTTTTGCACTGAAAATAGAACAAAAAACACAGATTAACAGTACAGGAAACATTCTAAACACCTTATCAACGATGACCCCAACAGAAGCAAGAAACGAGCATTTGGCACAGACCATCATCAAAAACCTGCAGCGCCGCCACATCAAGGCATACTATTGCCCCACAGCAGCAGACGCTGTCCTTAAAGTCTCTGAACTCATTGCCGACGGAAGCAGCGTGACATGGGGAGGCACCATGACCGTCCGCGACCTTGGCATCCCCCAAGCACTGAAAGACAGAGGCACCCTAGACGTCATTGACCGCGACTTGGCGACGACACCAGAAGAGAAGCAAGCCATGTACGTCCGGGCCTTTACCACTGACGTCTATCTCACCAGTGCCAATGCTATCTCCGAGAATGGTGTCATCGTGAATATCGACGGCAACGGCAATCGCGTGGCAGCCATTACCTGGGGACCGAAACACGTCATCTTCGTCATTGGTCTGAACAAGGTTGCCCAGACCGTAGAAGCCGCGTTGGCAAGGGCCAGAAGCACCGCGTCGCCCATCAATGCAGCACGATTCGACATCAAGACACCCTGCCAACAAGACGGCATTTGCCATAATTGCAACTCCGCCGACAGCATCTGCAACTACGTCCACTTCCTGAGGAACTCGCCCAGGGGCCGCCATACCGTCGTGCTCGTTGGTGAGACCCTCGGCTATTAGAAACCAATAAGATCTTACGCTATAGACAGATAACTTTCAAATATACCCTGATTTGCAACAGCAAAAGAAAATATTGTTCCTGCACGGATTCTATGCAAGCGGCAGTTGTGTACCAGCCCAAGCATTAAGGGGGTCTTTCGATGGAAAGGCCACCGTACTGACTCCCGACCTTCCACTCCACCCTACCGATGCCATCCGGCTCATCCGCGACATCTGTGACCAAGAGAAACCGGATATCCTTGTGGGCAATAGCTGTGGTTCGTTCTATGCACAGATAATCTCTTCGACATTAGGAGTCCCGGCCTTACTCGGCAATCCGCACTTCAAGATGTCAGAATTCCTACGCGAGCGTATCGGCAACCATCAGTACAAGTCACCAAGAGCCGACGGTAAGCAAGACTTCACCATCAACGAACAGCTTATTAGCGAGTTCGAGAAAATGGAGGCACATCAATTCAGCTGCTATAATAATAAGGAACGTGTATGGGGTGTCTTCGGCGAGGAGGACACGCTAGCACATTTCGAGCCACTGTTCTTAGAGCACTATACGCATGCGTTTCATTTCCCCGGAGGCCATACCCCAACGGCAGAACAATTCAAGACCTGGTATGTGCCACTTATCGAGAAGATGCTTGGAGTGCCATCATCATCGGAGTGACGAGAATCAACTTTTGATAAAATGATATTATGGAAAATTTTGAAGAAATACTGAGAAAAGACCTGCACCAGTTCCTGCTGTCGATGCAGGAGGTAGACGAGCGGTTGCCGGAATGTCCCGATGTCGAAGACAAATGGGAAGAGATAGCTAAGACATATATCCCCGATGGCATCAGGGAGTTCCAGGATTTCCCGTCGGCATCCCTCGGTTGGATGATGTATATCGGCATGGCCGTAGCCAAGATGTGGGACACAGAATGGGAGATATACTCAAAGATTGAAGACCTCTATGCCTACATGCGCGACAAGCGGGGCTATGACTGCATGGATGAGTATATCCGTGAAGAAGTGCTTTCGCTGCAAGGCATAGACTACACGGTTCTAGAGAAAGTTACTGGCGAGTGTGCCTCCCGTGTCTATAATGCCCTGATGCACCAGCATCTGGAACCAGGAACAAAGGAGGCTTTCAATGGCTACGTAACCTGTCTGCACCAGCTCTACCTTATGGGAGCTGCCATGCAGCTGAAGCGTATGGGCTACCACATGACGAAAAAATAAAATACCGACACCTCAGTATTATGCGTATATAATATAAAGCATGTCTTGGAAACGAAAATATCGCTGTAAAGCCTGTGGCTATGAGGCTGAGGTGTATGAGGGACGCGGCCTGTTCCGCCAACAGATTACACCCATGCTCTGCCCTGACTGCCATACCATCCAGAACATCGTGGTGGGTGGTATCATTGCAGACGTAGCCCCCTCCTACAGAAGCGAGGTCGGCCGTCTGTGTCTGCAATGTGGCAGCGACAACATCCGTATATGGGACATGAAGACCTGCCCTAAATGTCAGGGCGAGATAGAAGACACAGGCGAAAAGGAGTTTTGGACATAAGAAAAGTATCGCTCCGCAATTCTTTGCGTGCCCAAGCAATGTCAGGAAAAAGTACCAAAAATTGTGCTTGGATTTTTGATAGATATAGGAAGATGGGAAGCAAGATTGCGGTTGTTAAATCACAAAGTTACGTCTCGAGGGTCACCAAGTTACGCCTCGGCGGTCACAAAGTGCCACCTTTACGACCTCAAAGTTACGTCTTCGTGATGTAAAAACGGTATCTTTGTGGTGCGAAAACTGTGGTTTTTAAGGGTGTATCGGCGATGTTTGTGGGCGAAAAGGACAATATTTTGGGGCAGACAAAAGAGTAAAAATCCGTAATTGGTTACATATCAGTTGATTGCGAATAACGCCTCATAATTTGCGAATTTGGACCTTGGTAAGTGTTTGGTGGATTTCGTGCGATTCTCAGCACGCCTTTTGTCAATTATTTTACATTTTCACGTCATTATAGTAAGGACTCAAAACAATAGGCAACAGTAACATCTACGACAAACTGCCATCACCGTTCACGTTTGATGACCTGTGTATATCCGAATGTGCGTGTATTCGATAAACCCACAAAGAAGGCCGTCTATGCTCAGCAGACGGCATCCATCAAGGAGAAAGGAGAGTCCAACTGTCCACTTTACGCCATTGGTCACGATGCTCTTTGGCCAACTGATTGAAGGCTGACTGAATCTTCTATCGACATACCAAGGGCATTCGCCTGCAGCGCGTAGCCCGCTATGAGCAATCTGAAGAGGGAGGCGGAAAAGGATGAGGAGTGAGGAATGAAAAAGTCCGCTGACTCTTTGTGAATCAGCGGATTTTATGGTGGAAGTCGAGGTGACAGGACTCGAACCTGCGACAGCCTGGTCCCAAACCAGGAACGCTACCAACTGCGCTACACCTCGATTTTGCGGGTGCAAAGGTACGCATTTTCAGCGACCCCTGCAAATAATTCCGCAATTTTTTTACTTAATAATGCCCTGTTCGACGAAAATCTTCTTCAGCGCCTTCACAGAACGCTCTACCTGCTCTTCGGTATGGGTAGCCATGAGGGCATAGCGTACCAAGGTGTCCTGAGGAGCACAAGCGGGCGGAATGACGGGATTGATGAAGACACCAGCCTTGAACGCGAGGGCGGTGACGAGGAATGTCTTGTCGACGTCGCGCACATAGAGGGGAATGATAGGGCTCTCGGTATCGCCAATCTCGAAGCCTTCCTCGGAGAAACGCTTCAGGGCGTACTTGGTAACCTTCCACAGGGCCTCGATACGCTCAGGCTCCTTCTGCAGGATGTGCAGGGCCTCGAGTGCTGCAGCCGTAGCGGCAGGGGTGTTAGAAGCCGAGAAGATATAGGTGCGGCAGGTGTGACGCAGGAAGTTGATGGTGTCCCAGTCAGAGGCGATGAAACCGCCGATGCTGGCCAACGACTTCGAGAAGGTTCCCATGATGAGGTCTACCTCGTCGGTGAGTCCGAAATAGTCGCAGACGCCACGTCCGTGGTCACCGAAGACACCAATGCCGTGGGCCTCGTCAACCATGATGGAGCAGTTGTACTTGTGCTTCAGCTCGACAATCTCGGGCAGCTTGGCCAAATCACCTTCCATCGAGAACACACCGTCGACAACGATAAGCTTGATAGCGTCGTGGGGCAGCTTCTGCAGCACACGCTCCAGGTCTTCCATGTCGTTGTGCTTGTAGTGCAGCTGACGGGCAAACGACAGACGGCGTCCGTCAACGATACTAGCGTGGTCGCGGTCGTCACAGATGATATAGTCGTCCTTGCCGACAACCATAGCGAGAACGCCCTGATTGACGGAGAAACCTGTAGAGAAGCAGAGGCAGTCGTCCTTGTGGATGAACTCTGAAATTTCCTTCTCTAACTGTACATGCAAGTCAAGCGTACCGTTGAGGAAACGGCTACCGGCACAGCCTGAGCCATACTTATCGAGGGCAGCCTTGGCAGCATCAATGATGCGCTGGTCGCCCGTGAGACCGGTATAGGCGTTTGAGCCGAACATCAACACTTTGTGTCCGCCCATTTCTACTTCGGTTCCCTGTTTGCCCTCAATGGCACGAAAATAAGGATAAACGTCAGCCTCCATAAACTTCTGAGGCTCACGATAGTGTTTGTACTTTTCTTGTAGTTGTCCCATAAATTATATAGGTGTAGCAGAGCTACGAAATTGATTTCAGACTGCAAAGTTACACATTTTTATGGAAACCGTGCATAAAAAGTCAGATATTTCTTTCTTTTTTAGAAATTTATTTGCTTTCAAGCCCGTTTTTCGAGTATAATTCGTACATTTGCAGACGAAATGGATACGAAAAAGAGCATTACTTTCATCATAAATCCCATCTCTGGCACTCAAAACAAAGACCATATACCCAGTCTTATCGACGAGTTGCTGGACAAGACCCGCTTTGACTACGACGTACGCCTGACGGAATATCGGGGACACGCAGCAGAGCTGACCCGCCAATGTGCTGCCGAGGGGCGCGACATAGTGGTGGCCGTGGGTGGCGACGGTACCGTCAATGAAGTGGCACGCTCGCTGACCCACACGCAAACGGCGCTGGGCGTCATTCCCTGCGGTTCGGGCAACGGACTGGCGCGCCATCTGTGTCTGCCGATGGACACGGCCAAGGCGCTGCAGATCATCAACCACTGCCAGATAGAACCGTTCGACTACGGCGTCATCAACGACCTGCCGTTCTTCTGCACCTGCGGCATTGGCTTCGACGCGTTTATCTCGCTGAAGTTTGCCGAGGCTGGCAAGCGTGGGCCGGTGACCTACGTGGAAAACGTGCTGAAGGAAGGACTGAAGTATCGCCCGGAGACCTACGAGATTGTCGACGACAGCGGCATTCACCATCATAAGGCGTTCCTCATAGCCTGTGCCAACGCGTCGCAGTACGGCAACAACGCCTACATCGCGCCAGGAGCCACCATGCGCGACGGCATGATGGACGTCATCATCATGGAGCCCTTCGACGCCCTGGAAGCACCACAGATAGCCGCCGACCTGTTTATGAAGACGCTGGGCAACAACTCAAAGATCAAGACCTTCCGTACGAAGAGCCTGCACATACACCGCCACCACCCCGGGGCCATCCACTATGACGGCGACCCCATCATGACGGGAACGGATATCGACGTGCACATCGAGCATCTGGGCATCAACATCGTCACCAATCCCGATGCTACCGAAGATAGCGGACAACCCAACCAGGTGCTGAATGCCTTCAGCGACTTCTTTAATAATATCAATAATGTACGTGAGGACATCAGCAAGAGCGGACGACGCATTCAGGCCATCAACAAGGTGCTGTTGCGCAAGCTGAGGAATTAACAGAGGGAGCAGCAAGCGGTATGCAAATCTACGTAGTCATCGTGATATTAGCGGCAGCCATCGCCTATGCAGCATGGGCTTTAGCACGCGCTATACGCAGAAAAGACCCCTGTTGCGGCTGTGAGATGAAAAAAAACTGCCAAAAATTTTGTGAATCCAAAAAATAGTGTTACCTTTGCAACCGCTTAAGAGAACGGTGGCTTAACCTACGGTTGAAACTACGGTGCCTTGGATGAGTGGCTTAGTCAACGGTCTGCAAAACCGTCTACGGCGGTTCGAATCCGCCAGGCACCTCTTAGCAAGCTCTCAGAATACCAACAGACAATGGGTTCTGAGAGTTTTTTGTGGGTATTCGCCAACAGATGATCCATGATTCAGGGAGTGTTCAACGGGGGTAAAAAAAGAATTGATTGTCTCACGACAATCAATCTTTAAATTAACCTTAATAATCTAATACCATGAAAAACACACGGCAAATGTACCACTTTTATTTCAATCTGCAAGTGAATCGCATGGCAAAACCTAAAACTTTAACTTTATTTAAATGTATTTCCATCCCAATTAAGTGTTGTTTGCACATTTACTGGCTTTTCCTGTTCCTCGTTAGCAGGCTGGTTGAAATAGTTGACACGCGTCAGCGTGAGCGACTGCTGAACGGAATCAAGGGTTGCCACAAAGGGATAGGCAGGCAGCGCGACATAGCGTGCTGTGGGCAGAGGCTGCCACTGGTCGGAGTAGAACGAGAGCGTGCTCTCGCGAAGATCGGTGCCCCACGTCATCACCACACAAAGCACGCGCTCGCCACCAGCAGTGAGCAAAGCCATGTCTAAGTGCAAAGCTTCGCTAAGGCGTAGCGAGGCATAGTTGTCGGTAAGCTGAGTGAGCTCGCTCTTCCCCTCGAAGGCGTTGGTGACTATCGCAGCCATTCCTGCATCTTTGAAATCAACCATATCGAGACGGTTGTTCTCAGAAAGCGAAGGAGTCAGTGCGGCAGGCATGGTCTTCAACAGATCACGCATAGCAGTCTGTGCATAGGAAGCACCAGCCAACGACAGGAACAATGCTAACAGGAAGTACTTCATCCCCTACCCGGTCTAAGGTCTTTGACACGTATGGCTTTACCCTCGCTGACGGGAAGTGAGCCCTTCTTAACCAGCTTGACAGTAGGCGTCAGCAGGATTTCGTCCTTCAACGCACGCTGGATGTCGCGGGTCATCTTCTGCAACTCGGGATAGACATCGGTATTCAGGCCGTCGAGTTCGACTTCGACCGTCATAACGTCGTTGTCGTTGACGGTATCGAGGGTGATGAGGTAGTTGCTGCCCAAGCCCGGATACTGAACGAGAATCTTCTCGACCTGCATGGGGAAGACGTTGACACCCTTGATGATGAACATATCGTCGGTACGGCCCTTGATGCGGTCGATACGGCGATGGGTACGTCCACACTTGCACTCGCCGGGAATGATGCGCGTCAGGTCGCGAGTACGGTAACGCAGAATAGGCATCATGGTGCGGTCGAGCGTGGTGAGCACCATCTCGCCGATCTCGCCGTCGGGAACAGGCTCCAGCGTGTCGGGGTCGACAATCTCGAGGATGTAGTTGTCCTCCCACAGGTGCATACCGCACTGCTCCTTACACTCGAAGGCAACGCCGGGACCGTTCATCTCGGTCATACCAAACGAGTTGTAGGCCTTGACGCCCAGCAGGCGCTCGATACGACGGCGCTGCTCCTCGGTATGAGGCTCGGCACCAATAAACAGCGTGCGCAACTTGGTGGCACGCGGGTCGACGCCTTCTTCCTGGAACACTTCGGCCAGACGGATGGCGTAGCTGGGGATTGCGTGAAGACAAGTTGTTCCGAAGTCACGGATAAACATGATCTGACGCTTGGAGTTACCTGCTGCGGCAGGCACCGTGGTAGCGCCTAGCTTCTCAGCACCATACTGGAAGCCCAGTCCGCCCGTGAACATTCCGTAACCGCTGGAGTTCTGGAACACGTCGGTATCGCGGCAACCCACCATATACATGTCGCGGGCAATCATGTTTGCCCACGAGTCGATATCGTGGCGCGAATAGGTAACGACGGTAGGATGGCCCGTTGTACCACTGGTAGAGTGAATACGGATGGCATCCTTCATATCGCCGCCAACCAGTCCGAAGGGATAGTTGTCACGCAGATCCTGCTTGGTGGTAAATGGTAACTTGCGCACATCGGCAACAGTCTGAATAGAGTCAGGCGTGATACCTGCCTCAGCCAGACGCTTGCCATAGAATGGCGACCTCAGCGCAATCTCAATAGACTTGCGCAACTTCTCAACTTGCAACCGCTCCAACGCCTCACGGGGCATAGTTTCCAGTTCCGGTTGCCAATACTCTTCTTTGTTTAACATTTGTATAAATTTAGTTTTTGCTTAAATGCATCATCATCACCGCGGAAAGACCTGCCGTCTCAGTACGCAGACGGCTGGAACCCAGATGGACAGACTGATAGCCGGCAGCTACGGCCTGGCGCACCTCGTCGATAGAGAAATCGCCCTCGGGACCTACGAGCACCAAGGCGTCCTGAATGTCAGAGGGCTGTCGGAGCTCATCAAACAAATAGGTACGCGCAACCTCCTCGTAGCAATGGGCAATATACTTGCGACAGGTGCGGGGCTGACGGATGAAATCGGTGAACGACGTCATCTCGTCGAGTTGTGGCATCCAAGCCTTGCGGCTCTGCTTGGTGGCGGCAACAGCTATCTTCTCGATACGCGGCAGCTTGACCTGTCGGCGCTCAGAGAACTGACAATCCAAGAAGGATATTTCGTCGACGCCCACCTCGACAGCTTTCTCTACAAGCCACTCCATGCGGTCCATCATCTTTGTCGGAGCAATGGCCAGATGAACCGTTCCGTTCCATTGGCGCGGTTGAGGTAGCGTCTCCCGGATGACGTACTGACAGTGGTGAGCATGAGCCAGCGTGACTTCAGCACGATAGAACACTCCCTTTCCATCCATAAGCATCATCTCGTCGCCAGCCTTGAGGCGAAGCACACGCAGGGCATGCGTCGCTTCGTCGGCAGGCAGTTCCTGAGCGGTAGCCGCATCAGGGGCGAAGAAGAATCTGACCTCTTTCATCAGTATTGTTGACTGTTAATGTTTAATCTCTGTGATAGGTTTCTTCTCAGGCTTGAAGACCAACGCGAAAGTGATGCCAACCACCAGGGCAAAGGCTGCGAAGACAAACCAGCAGATCTGCCAATCACCTACCAAGTAGTCTCCTTCGGTATGGCAGAAAGCATTGACGATTTTACCCGCAGCAAACACTCCTACCGACGCACCGATACCATTGGTCATCATCATAAATAGTCCTTGAGCCGATGCCTTGATATTGGGGTCGCACTCCTGGTCGACGAAAATACCTCCGGAAACATTGAAGAAATCGAAGGCAACGCCATAGACTATACAAGACAATATAAAGAAGATAGCACCAGGCATAGCGGGATTGCCAATGCCGAAGAAGCCGAAGCGGAACACCCATGCGAAGAGTGACATCAGCATTACAATCTTGATACCGAAACGCTTCAGGAAGAATGGAATCATCAGAATACACAATGCTTCACTAATTTGCGAAATAGAGCTCAGCATGGTAGGATTATTTGAAACGAAAGAATCGGAAATAAGCGGATCAGGACTCAGTTTAAAGCTTGACATAAAGGGGACTGCATAGCTGTTTGTAACCTGCAGGCACATACCCAGCAAAGCCGAGAAGATGAAGAACAGAGCCATCTGACGACGCTTAAAGAGTTTAAACGCATTAAGACCAAGAGCCTCGGAAATAGAGGTTTTGCCTTCCTTCTTCTGCAGAGGACACTGCGGTAAGGTATAGCAATATAGGAACAACATGAGGCTTAAGAAACCAGATACAAAGAACTGCATGTAAGTATTCTGAAACTTAAATGCATTTGCTTCCAGCGTAAGGCCAAAACCAGTATTGTCCAAATAGGCACTGTTAACAAACCACATGGAAGCAATAAAGCCAACAGTTCCCAATACTCGAATGGGAGGGAAATCCTTAACAGTGTCATAGCCATTTTTCTTTAATACGGTAAATGCCACCGTATTAGTCAATGCAATTGTAGGCATGTAGAATGCCACACTCAACGTATAAAGTACAATAAAGGTTGTCGGGTTTAACACTTCTGAGCTATAGGCCACCCAAAAGCATCCCAACATTCCTAAACCAGCAACCAGATGAGAGAGGCCAAGCATTCTCTGAGGTTGGATAAATTTGTCTGCCACAATACCAATAATGGCTGGCATAAAAATAGAGACAATACCTTGGATAATGTAAAACCACGGCAACAGTTCCTTACCAAGGTTTTCACCAAATGCAGGTACAATAAAGTTACCCATACAAACGAGGTAGGCACCCCATACGGCGAACTGTAAGAAGTTCATGACCGCCAATCGAAATTTAATGTTCATAGTCTATTTATTTTAAGTTAAAGGTTGTTCTTGATACCATGCACGTATACCTTTTTCGTCTTGTTTCAGCCGGATGGTGCCCTGCAACCACTCAGTGTTTGCCTCCTCCCCGTCTAAAGGGTGCTGACTGACTACGTAACCGTTCGTCAGCTCCACGACCTGTAGTGTCTTGCTGTTGCCTGTCGGAGATATCACCTCGTGACATGCTATGCGGCGCCTTGTAGGCTGAGTCTTGCTTTGCTTGTTCATATTTTTCCTGTATTTCCTTATTGTGGAAACGAATCAATTGTATCTGACTGACGAACATCAGCTTACGCGAGTCTGTCTCTTCACCGTCAGACGTCAGATAGATAAAACCACGCAACTCTCGGAACTTCTGTGTGCGGTTGGCCGGAAGGCGCAGTTGCACGATGCCGGAAACCGACGAGTGGCTGACCACCTGCATGATGCTGTCGCCCTCATAGGCGGCACACAGGCAGACGACAGCATCCTTAGAACCTGTCTGCCAGATATGCTCAGTCATAAACTGGAACATAAACGAGTCGCCAACACGGAAGGTGGAGTCAGCCTTAATGGTGAATTCAAAGCGGTTCTTCGTAGGCCGCGGAATCAACAGCACATGCGACGTAGCCGTCCAGATGTTGGCCGTATCACCCGACGCACTGTATTGCGAATAGCGGTTGATGTCGCCCACTTCGGTACCCAGCCTTTTGGCTTCGTCGGCAATACGCTCGCTGACGTGGCTATAGATTTCCTTGAGCTTGTCGACGTGCGAATAGTAGTAAACCAGCGATGAGTCAAAGTCTGCCTCGGTGACATGGTGCTTCTTCAGCACCTCCTGGAAATACAGGTTGCGTTTGAAATCAATCTCGCCAGCACCATCGTTCTTGGCCATTGCCTCTGCTACATGATAGTCGTACAGCAAGTCTTCCAACTCGCTGGGCTGGATATATTCTGACGGCACAGTGGGCTTGCAGGCCAAGGCCATCAGCAGAAGCAATATGTACAGCGGACTACGCTTCATGCCTCGTCAACTGTTTGAACGACAGTTCTGATATTTCCGTACGGTAGAACAACAGCAACAGCACGACACCTACGGAAATGGAGGAGTCGGCAAAGTTGAATACCGGACTGAAAAAGACATACGGCTCACCTCCCACCATCGGAACCCAGCTGGGCCAGGTCGTCACAATAAGCGGGAAGTAGAACATGTCTACCACCTTACCCATCAGGAAAGGTGCATAACCCGTTCCGAAGGGTACGAAGTAGGACGTGTAGAACTCGGAGGAGGCATTGAAAATCAGACCGTAGAACATCGAGTCGAAGATGTTGCCGGCAGCACCGGCCAACACCATTGACAGACAGACGATATATCCCCAGCGGGCTTGACGGCGCACCTGGGCCACGATATAGTAGCCCAGAATGCCGATAGCCACCACGCGGAAGAGGCTCAGCAGCAGCTTGGAACCAAGTTCCATGCCGTAGGCCATACCATTGTTCTCGATAAACACAATCTTGAACCACGACAGGATCTCTATCTGTTCGTGAAGGGTCATGTGGGTCTTTACCCAGATTTTTATCAACTGGTCGACCAACAGGACTGTGAACACGATAGTTACTGCCAGTATTCCACGTCTTGAGACAATGCCTTCCTTGCTCATTCTACTTCTTTTCAGCCATCTTCGACTCAACACTCAGCGTAGCGTGAGGTACGGCACGCAGGCGCTCCTTGGGAATCAGCTTACCCGTAATACGGTCAATACCATAGGTCTTGTTCTCGATACGCGTCAAGGCGGCTTTCAGACCCTGAATAAATTTCTGCTGACGGGCAGCCAGAGAGATGATCTCCTCTTTCGACTGCGTCGCACTACCCTCTTCGAGTGCTTTATACGTGGGTGACGTATCGTCAACATCATTGGAGTCTTGATTCATCAAGGCACTCATCATCTGGTCGTAGTCACGCTTGGCTAGCGCCAGCTTCTCATTGATAATTTCACGGAACTCTTCTAATTCTTCGTCCGTGTAACGTGTTTTTTCTGCCATAATTATTTAGATTTTTGTTACTTGAATATTCAGATTAAAGTCATCAAAGGCTACCGACTGCCCATCGTTGGCCTCTACCTTGAGGTCGTCTGCCAACACCTGACGGGCAATATAGTCGCCAAAGGCCTCAACAGCCTTATTGGAAGCCTCGTTGGGCTCAATGCTCACACGGATGTGGTCGGTGATCTCCAAACCGCTCTTCTTACGGATGTTCTGGATGCGGTTCACCAACTCGCGGGCCATACCTTCAGCACGCAGCTCGTCGGTCTGGGTAATGTCGAGAGCTACGGTCAGATTGCCCTCGTTGCCTACCAGCCAGCCTGGGATATCCTCGCTGATAATTTCAACGTCTTCAGCCAGAATCTCATAGCTATCCAGCTGCACCTTTCCGTTGGTCTCCAATTCAGCAATCTGCTCCTGTGACATAGCAGCAACGGCAGCGGCAACGGCTTTCATATCCTTACCGAACTTCTTACCCATGGTGCGGAAGTTACACTTCACCTTCTTCACCAGAATGCCAGCGCCCTCCACAAACTTCACCTCTTTGACGTTTACTTCCTGAAGGAATATCTGCTTGACGCTCTCAATGGCGTCGCGCTGGGCATTGTCGACGGGAGGAATCATCAGGGTCTGCAGGGGCTGCTTTACCTTGATGCTCTCCTTACGGCGCAGGGCAAGTACGATGGTGGTGATACGCTGGGCAATGGCCATACGCTCTTCGAGGTCCTTATTGACAAGGGCTGCGTTAAATTCGGGAAATTTGTCGAGATGGACGCTATCCAAAACACCACCAAGGTCTTTATACATCTGGTCGGCAAAGAACGGTGCAAACGGAGCCAGCAGCTTCGAAACGGTCATCAGGCACTCGTACAGGGTCTGGTAGGCAGCCAACTTGTCGTTATCCATCTCCTTGCCCCAGAAGCGTTTCTTGTTTAAGCGAACATACCAGTTCGAGAGGTCTTCATCCACAAAGGCGTCAATGAGTCGGCCTGCACGAGTAGGATCATAGCCGTCCATTTCCTGCTGAACACCCTGAACCAGCGAATTCAGACAAGAGAGTATCCAACGGTCGAACTCAGGACGCTCGCTAACGGGAATCTGCGGTGTCTGCGGGTCGAAGTTGTCGACATTAGCATACATCGCAAAGAGCGAGTAACTATTATATAAGGTGCCGAAGAACTTACGACTGATTTCGGCCACACCTTCTGGGTCGAACTTCAGGTTGTCCCAAGGCTCGCTATTGGTCATCATATAGAGGCGCACGGCGTCAGAACCGTACTTGCCAATCATATCAAACGGATTGACCACGTTACCGACATGCTTCGACATCTTGTTACCCTTGGCATCGAGCACAAGACCAGAAGAAATCACGTTCTTGAAAGCAACGCTGTCGAAAATCATCGTAGCAATGGCGTGCAAGGTAAAGAACCAACCACGCGTCTGGTCGACACCCTCGTTGATGAAATCGCAGGGGAAAGCAATGCGTTTGTCGATGAGTTCGGCATTTTCGAACGGATAGTGTACCTGAGCATAAGGCATAGAACCCGAGTCAAACCACACGTCAATCAGGTCTGACTCACGCTTCATCGGTTTGCCTGATGCCGAGCAAAGTACGATATAATCGACGTAAGGACGGTGCAGGTCTATCTTGTCGTAGTTCTCCTTGCTCATATCGCCAGGCACGAAGCCTTGATCCTTCAACAGATTACTCTTCATGAAGCCTGCGGCAACGGCCTTCTCAATCTCGTTGTACAGCTCCTCAACGCTGCCGATGCAGATTTCCTCACCATCCTCTGAACGCCAGATAGGCAGCGGTGTGCCCCAGAAGCGTGAACGAGAGAGGTTCCAGTCGTTCAGGTTGTCGAGCCAGTTGCCAAAACGGCCTGTACCTGTTGACTCTGGCTGCCAGTTGATGGTTTTGTTGAGCTCGCTCATGCGCTCCTTCATCGACGAGCTCTTGATGAACCAAGAGTCAAGGGGATAATAGAGCACGGGCTTGTCGGTACGCCAGCAATGAGGATAGTTGTGGACGTGCTTCTCAATCTTGAACACCTTGTTCTGGGCCTTCAGGTCCATGCAGATCGATATGTCCAGCGTCTCGTCCTTATCGGTCAACGTGTCGTCGTAAGCATTCTTCACGTAACGGCCTGCAAACTTGTTCCACTCGTCAACGTTCACGTAGTTCTTGACGAAGTCAGCATCGAGGTCTTCAATGACAAAATACCTACCCTGCAAATCAACGACAGGACGCTCAGCACCCTTCTTGTCAATCAGTACGATAGGACAGATACCTGCTTTCTTGGCTACGAAGGCATCGTCGGCACCGAAGTTAGGAGCGATATGTACAATACCGGCACCGTCGTCGGTCGTTACATAGTCACCGGGAATCACCTTGAAGGCATCGCCCATAGGCTTGATGGCGGGCATCAGCTGTTCGTACTCCATACCAACCAAGTCAGTACCTTTGTAGCGGGCCACGACACGATAGGGAATCAGCTTGTCACCACGCTCATACTTGGGCAGTTCGCCGCCATCGGTAATGGCACCCTCAGCGGGCAGATAGGCATTCAGACGGGCCTCAGCCAAGACAATCGTGATAGGTTCAGCGGTATAAGGATTATAGGTCTGAACGGCTACGTAGTCAATCTTCGGACCTACGCAGAGGGCTGAGTTGGCAGCCAATGTCCACGGAGTTGTGGTCCAAGCCAGGAAATATGGTGTTCCCCACCCCGTCATTTCGGGCTTGGGGTTCTTCATCTTAAACTGGGCAGTACACGTGGTGTCCTTCACGTCACGATAGCAACCAGGCTGGTTCAGTTCGTGGCTCGAAAGACCCGTACCTGCGGCGGGTGAATAGGGTTGAATGGTATAGCCCTTATACAGCAGACCTTTGTTATAGAACTGCTTCAGCAACCACCACAGCGTCTCGATATACTTGTTGTCGTAGGTGATATACGGATTGTCAAGGTCAACGAAGTAACCCATCTTCTCTGTCAGGTCACGCCACTCCTGAGTGTACATCATCACGTTCTCGCGACACTTCTTGTTGTAGTCCTCTGTTGAGATATACTTGTCGCTCTCCTTATTGTCGATATCGGCCTTGGTAATGCCAAGTTCTTTCTCAACACCCAACTCTACGGGCAGTCCGTGGGTATCCCAACCTGCCTTACGCTTCACTTGGAAACCCTGCATAGTCTTATAGCGGTTGAAGGAATCCTTAATCGAACGAGCCAGCACATGGTGGATACCCGGATGTCCGTTGGCTGAGGGAGGTCCCTCGAAGAATACAAACTGCGGACAACCCTCCCGCTCCGTCACGGAGCGCCAGAAGATGTTTTTCTCCTTCCACATCTGCAAGACATCGTTGTTCGTCTGCGTCAGGTTTAAGCCGTTATGTTCGGCAAATCTCTTTCCCATACTTGTGTTTAATATTGTTTTTTCGTATATTTGCGTGATTTAAGGTGCAAAGATACAACATTTATCTGAAACAACCGCACGTTAATTAGGAAAATTAACGCAAATATTCACTTCTTTTCTATACAAAGCACACTTGATGTGGCATCAGTAACACGAAAACGCTCGTCAATACGGATGCCTACGAGCCATACAATATGGCCATTAGCGTCGACGACCACCAATTGGCGACGCTTTTCAAAGAGCGTCATCTTACGGTCTGTCATCAGGTCGCTCAACAACTTACTGCCTTTCACTCCGAAAGGAACCATCTTGTCACCTTCTGCCACACGGCGAACAGTCAGCGGAAACGTCACTTTCGACGCATCAACGGTCACACAATCAGCAGCCTTCGACGTCCAAACAGGTTCCTCCCGAACAACCACCCGCTGTTCGTCTTCCAAAATATAGGTTCCAGGTTCAGGGATGCACACCGGTTTCATCGGTTTCAACGAGGATTCTACGATAAGACGGCCACGATCTGCCAACACATCATAGCCCTTAGACGAATGAAACGCAGCACCCGTCTCGGCTTCCAAAATCTGCCGTACCTGAGTGCCGTTGAAACCGTAGTTTTTAAGCCATTCAAACGCTATATATTCACGAGAACTATTTAACCATAATTCACTGGTTTTTAGAATATTACAATTTTTGTATTGTTTCAGCACATCGTCCAACACTTGCTGTGCACCAGAGACATTGTCGGCCATTTGTGCTATTGCGCTACAAACAGACGGATTTAGGGTCTTGAGCAATGGAATCAGTTGCAAGCGAATCTTGTTTCTCATCACATCTGCTTCCAGATTCGTACTATCCGTCACGTAGCCCTGTCCCCTGTCAGTCAGATACTGTTCTATCTCAGCTCTTGAAACGCATAGCAGCGGACGCAACACATCACCATTGCGCGGCTGTATACCCGTCAACCCACGCAACCCAGTGCCCCTCACAAGATTCAACAAGACAGTTTCCACAGAGTCGTCACGGTGATGAGCCACACAGACCCCTGAGGCACCGATGTCTTCACGCAACTGCGAAAACCAGCGATAGCGCAACTCGCGCGCCGCCATCTCAATACTCACCTTATGCACTGCAGCATATTCGCGGGTGTCAAAATGGGCACGGTGCAATTCTACACCTTGCTGACGACAGAGCTCTACGCAGAATGCCTCGTCCCTATCCGATTCCGCACCTCGCAGACGAAAATTACAATGAGCCGCATGCACGTTAAAACCGCCCTCTTTTAGCAACAGCAACAACGCCACACTATCCGCACCACCACTTAAAGCAGCCAAATACAAATTACTGGTTTCAAGTAGCTTATGTTTGTTGATATATGCTTCAACCTTACTCCA
Source organism: uncultured Bacteroidales bacterium (assembly GCA_902760345.1). Lineage (GTDB taxonomy): Bacteria > Bacteroidota > Bacteroidia > Bacteroidales > Bacteroidaceae > Prevotella. Next base: position 46,249 of record CACWFY010000014.1, read on the forward strand.
CATAGAGTACCAGACCTTTCAGGTATTCACCCTCAGGATGATAAATGTTAATCGGATGATCAGCAGGCTGATGAAGTTGATGAAGAATACGCACCTTTCGCTTAGCCAGTGCAGCCGCTGTAAAGACAGCATTGCGGAAATGATCCTTGGTGACGACCTGCGAACAGGAGAAGGTAAATAGCAGTCCACCCTTTTCGATTTTCTCAAATGCCTTTTGGTTAAGGCGCGTATAACCCTTCAGCGCATTATGTAGTGCTCCACGGTGTTTGGCAAAGGCTGGAGGATCAAGAATAATGAGGTCATAATTGGGTGTTGAGTGTTGGGTGTTAGATGTTGACTTTCCAATACCCTCCAGATACTTAAAGGCATCTTCACAAAAGGCCTCATGACGAACATCACCAGGGAAGTTCAGTTCCACATTGCGCTTGGTCAGTTCTATCGCCTTAGCCGACGAGTCAACGCTATGCACGAGTTCGGCGCCACCACGCATGGCATAGAACGAGAATCCTCCCGTATAGCAGAACATATTCAGCACGCGTTTACCCTTAGCATAATGCTCCAGCAACGAACGGTTCTCGCGCTGGTCGACGAAAAATCCCGTCTTCTGACCTTTCAACCAGTCTACATAGAACTTCAAACCATTCTCCGTAGCGATATTATCTTCGCTACCGCCATATAGGAATCCGTTTCTATCTTCTTCGGTCATAAACGGTAATGTCGTCTCACTCTTATAATAAACATGGGCAATACGCTCTCCCATCACTGCTACCAAGGCCTTAGAAAGCTCTTTACGTATCTTGTGCATACCGATGGAATGAGCCTGCACGACTGCCGTATGGTCGTAGACGTCGATAATAAGCCCGGGTAAGAGGTCGCCCTCACCATGTACCAGTCGGTAGGTATTGTTCTCTGCATTGTCTGCAACGCCAATAGCCAAGCGCATTTGCAGCGCAGAACTCAGGCGCGATTGCCAAAACCGGTCGTCAATGACGGTATCCGAGAAGGTCAACACGCGCACGGCGATAGAACCCTGCTGATAATGTCCGATAGCGATGAAATCGCCTCTTTCATTCACAACCCGAACAAGTTCTCCTTCTTCTATGCCTTCATCCATCTGGCTAATGGCACCAGAGAACACCCACGGATGGAAGCGCTTCAGGCTTTCATCCTTACCTTTACGTAACTTTATCGTCTTATATATTGCCATAACAGTAGCAGTTATTCAATCTTTACCAACTCATAGTCGCCCGTCACCTCCAGACGCGTCAACTCTTCGTAGAGCATTACACAAGCCCAGGCATCAGTAGCCGCATAGTCTTTCTGCTTGTCCTGTAGCACGTCCGCCTCCCAATTGGTCAGTTGCTGACGCTTCGAGATGCGCTGTCCGAAGAAATTGGCATATAGTTTCTGCAGACTCAAATCCTCTATACCCAGCAACGGCACACGGTCCTGCAGATCAACAAACCATCCTGGTTGAAAATCTCCCAGACGGTGCAACTGATTCAGGTCGTCTGACAACGACAGCCCGACCTTGGGAACCTTCTTGTCCTCCAACAGGCGCTTGACGGAGGGCGACATCCCCAACAGATTCAATCGAAAGAGGAAGCAGATATTATGTGAGCTGACTTGTAGCAGTGCCACGGGGTTCATCGGTCCCTTGTTGAAGCGCGGGCGCGTTTCTGTATCCACACCCAAAAGGGGTTGTGTGAGTAGGAAGTCGACGGCTTTTTGCGCCTCCGACTCACTCAACACCACGACGATTCGTCCCTCAAACAGCACCCTCGGCAGCGTGCTGATGGCGTTTTTATCGAACTTCTGATAGAGTTTTTTTGTCATTTGCGCTGCAAAGGTATATAAAAAATATATAAAATCACGCTTTTTGTGATGAAATCTAATAAATTCTTCGTACATTTGCACTTCGTAAATAATTAAAAAGTATGGCAAAGCGTAAAACCACAAAATCATCAGAGCGCACAGCATCCTCGTTCAAAGAGGCTTTGGGTATTGACAAGATATTTTTCAACGAACGCATCAACTTCGTTATCGGATTCTGCCTGCTCTTCATAGCGATTTATCTAATATGGGCTTTTATCTCGTATTTAGCGACGGGGTCGGCTGACCAGAGCTTGTTGGATTCGCCACGTCCTGGCGATATGGCCAACGAGAGCCGTGAATTCCAAAACGCCTGTGGTTCCATCGGTGCCCATCTGTCCCATTTCCTCATCAAACAATGCTTCGGACTGGCTGCCTTCGTCATTCCAGTCTTCCTATTGATGATGGGTGTCACACTGATGCGAGCATATAAGGTGCGCCTGCTCAAATGGTTTATGTCGCTGGCCATCATGATGATATGGACCTCCATCACCTTTGCAAAATTCCTGGCACCGCTCTTCGACAGCGCCTGCTTCAATCCTGGAGGCGATCATGGAGTAGCCATCTGCCAACAGATTGAGGGTCTAATAGGTATGCCTGGTCTGACGGCACTTATCGTACTCTCGGCCATTGCTTTCCTTACCTACCTCAGCATGGAGACAGTCATCATCATCCGCAAGCTGTTCAACCCCTTGCGCTATCTGAAGAAGATACCTATGACCATCAATGTGGGCAATGGCGACAGTACCGACAGCGCAGACACCAAAGACGACATTACAGCGATGGACGACCCCGACACATTCGACAATCCCGAGGCCGAAGAAATAGACTTCCCGCTGGACAACGAAGAGCCAACAGCGTCTCCTACGCCACTGAAGTCTCTTGACGACACACCAAGCGTTGCTGACGACGACGAAGAAGAAGAGGTAGAGATGACCGTTGAAACGGGCGAAAATGAAGAAAAGGCCACAGGCAAGAGCGTTGCTGCCGACTATGGCGACTTGTCGACGCCCTACGACCCCAAGCGCGACTTGGAGAACTATCGCTATCCGAAGCTTGACCTACTGCAGAAATATGAGAGCGACGGCAAGCCATATATCGACATGCAGGAGCAGACCACCAATAAGAACCGCATTGTCGACGTGCTACGCAACTTCGGTGTAGAGATTAGCAGCATAAAGGCCACCGTAGGTCCGACCATCACACTCTACGAAATCACCCCTGCCCCAGGTGTACGCATTTCGCGCATCCGCAACCTTGAAGATGATATCGCCCTGTCACTGTCGGCCCTCGGCATTCGTATCATTGCGCCAATCCCCGGCAAGGGCACTATCGGTATTGAGGTTCCTAACGCCAAACCAGCCACCGTCTCTATGGAGTCAATCCTCAACTCGAAGAAGTTCCAGGAGACCACAATGGAACTGCCTTGTGCATTGGGTAAGACCATCACCAATGAGGTATTTATGTTCGACCTTGCCAAAGCACCCCACCTGCTTGTGGCCGGTGCCACCGGACAAGGTAAGTCTGTAGGTCTGAACGCCATTATCACCTCACTGCTCTATAAAAAACACCCTGCCGAGTTGAAGATTGTGCTCGTCGACCCGAAGAAGGTGGAGTTTAGCGTCTATAGCAGCATTGAGAAGCACTTCCTGGCGAAGGTTCCCGATGACGCTGCAGAACCCATCATTACCGACGTCACAAAGGTCATCCGCACGCTCAACTCGCTGTGTAAGGAGATGGACACGCGCTACGACCTACTGAAAATGGCACAGGCCCGTAACATCAAGGAATATAACAAGAAGTTCATTGACCGACAACTTAATCCCGAGCACGGGCACCACTTTATGCCATATATCGTTGTGGTCATTGACGAGTTTGGCGACCTGATTATGACTGCCGGCAAGGAAGTCGAGTTACCTATCGCACGTATTGCCCAGCTGGCACGTGCCGTGGGTATCCACATGATTATCGCCACGCAGCGTCCTACCACCAATATCATTACGGGTACCATCAAGGCCAACTTCCCCAGCCGTATCGCCTTTCGCGTGGGAGCAATGATTGACTCACGCACTATTCTTGACCGTCCGGGTGCCCAGCAGCTGGTGGGTCGTGGTGACCTGCTCTATCTGAACGGTGGCGAACCTGTCCGTGTACAGTGCGCCTTTGTCGACACCCCTGAGGTTGAACGTATCAATCAGTTTATTGCCCAACAGCAAGGTTATCCGTCGGCCTTCGAACTGCCTGAACCAGATACCGACGAAGGCGAGACTTCTGAAAGCCGCGACGTCGACATGCATCACCTTGACCCGATGTTCGAAGATGCTGCCCGTCTGATTGTCCGAGAACAAAGTGGCTCTACGAGCCTTATTCAGCGCAAATTCGCTATCGGCTACAATCGTGCCGGCCGCCTGATGGACCAGTTGGAGAAAGCCGGTATCGTAGGAGCCGCCCACGGCAGCAAGCCTCGTGAAGTACTGATCATGGATGAGATGAGTCTCGAAAATCTGTTAGCACAATGGAAATAACAACTAAATACAGATGGATGGTGCTATGGGCACTATTCGCTTTTCACTGTTCTCTATTCACTAGCCAAACAGTGGCGCAGACCGCAAAGGCGGTATTGGACAAAACAGCATCTGTGGTTTCCAACAAGTCGGGTGCAAAAGCCTCGTTTACGATTAAGGGCGACCAGATGAATGCCAGCGGCACCATTGCTATCAAAGGACGTAAGTTCCAGGCCGCTACTCCACAAGCCAGCATTTGGTTTGATGGCAAGACGCAGTGGACATACCTGAAGAAGAACGACGAAGTCAACATTGCCACACCCTCTGTTGAAGAGCAGCAGGCCATCAATCCCTACAACTTCATCAACATGTACAAGAATGGCTACAAATACACTATGGAGAAGAAAAACGGCCATTTCATCGTACACTTGACGGCCAGCGGCAAGAAGTCGATTTCTGAAATGTATATCACCATCAACCAGAAGTCCTACGTCCCTTCACAAGTCCGATACAAGACGGGCAAAGGGTGGATTATCATTGACATCCGCAATTTCAAAGCTGCCAGCCTCGCTGACGGTCTTTTCCGTTTCAATGCCAAGGACTTTCCTAATGCTGAAGTCATAGACCTTAGATAAATGAACAAGTTACAACTTTTCTTTCTGTTGCGCAAGAACACCAAACTTAGCGAGCGGCGCAACGTCATGTTTGAGAGCAACCGCTATGGCAAGCTCTTTGGATATATCATCCTCGCCATCTTCGGTATAGAATTTATTGCCCTGGGCACCTTCTTCGGATGGCTCGCCGCCAAGGAGTACATCCCCTACATGATTTTCTTCATCATGCCCTTCCTGCTCATCTTTGATTTTGGCGGACGATTCGCTACTCAGCAGACGCCTATGATGCTCGTCAAACCTTACCTGCTGACGCCCATCAGCAAGTATAGTGCCATCGACTGTTTCCTCGTCAACCAACTGCTCGACCTGGGTAACCTTGTCTGGATGACGCTATTTCTGCCCTACGTGTTCATCGTCTGGTGTGGCGGACTGACTGGCTGGCAGGCACTGGCTATGCTCTTCATGCTTCATCTGATGGTGCTCGTCAATAGTCAGTGGTACCTGTTTGTGCGCACGCTCGTCAACCAAAGCATATTCTGGTGGGCACTGCCTATCGTATTCTACGGCTCGCTGGTGCTGCCCTTCTTCGTTTTGTCTGACAAACAGATCGACCAACTGTTAGACTTCGTGTTCGACGGACTGGACACCTACGCCTTCTCGTGGTGGTCGTTCCTGCTTTTTGCCGTGCTGTTTGTCATACTCTTCGCCATCAACCGCCGCCTGCAGATGCAACTCGTATATAGCGAGATATCAAAGAACGAGAAAACCACGCTACGCAGCGTCTCTGAGTTCCAGTCGCTCAACCGCTTCGGACAGATTGGCGAATACCTGAAGTTCGAAATCAAAAGCACTATGCGCAACAAGGCCATCCGCTCGCGCTTCATTCAGGGTGTATGTTTCATCACGTTCTTCTCACTGATGATTGCCTTCACAAGCGTCTACAACTCATCGTTCGAGCGCAACTTCTGGTGCCTTTATGCCTTTATCTTTTTCGGTTCTGTCAACCTCACCAAGGTGATGTGTCCCGAAGGCAATTACATTGACCTGCTGATGGTGCACGAAGAGAATATTCTCACGCTGCTGCGCGCCAAGTACTATTACTACTGCGCTGTCCTCGTGCTGCCCTTCATCTTCACACTCGTCCCCGTCTTTACAGGCAAGTTCTCGCTAATTATGGTGCTCGCCTACCTCTTCACTGTGACTGGTCCTGTCTATTGCATGCTATTCCAAATGGCAGTATATAACAAGCAGACCTTGCCGCTCAATGAGAAGATTACCGGTAAGAACCAGATGGAAAACAAGTGGCAGGCTATCGTCTCCATATCGTCCATGTTCGGACCCGTTGTCGTCGTGTTTCTCCTTCAGGCCATCTTCGACGAACAGACGGCCTACTGGCTGCTTTTCATCGTGGGCGTAGCCTTCACACTGACTGAACAATATTGGATGCGACATATCTACCGTCGCATGATGCGTCGCCGCTACGACAACCTTGAAGGATTCCGTGCATCAAGATGAAGACGGTATTGATTCAAGTGGGTAAGACGGTAAACAAGCACTTTGTGGCCGTTATCGACGACTATGTCGCACGTATTGGCCACTATATGCCGTTTGACGTCATTACCATCCCTGAATTGAAAAACGCCAAGAACCTCTCAGAAGACCAGCAGAAGCAGGCCGAAGGTGAATTGATTCTAAAACAGCTGCAGCCGTCAGACACTGTCGTACTACTTGACGAGCACGGACAGCAGTTCCGCAGCATTCAGTTTGCACGCTGGCTCGAACAGAAGCAGCAGACCGCCCGTCGTCTTGTCTTCGTCATCGGAGGGCCTTACGGTTTCTCTCCAGCCGTCTACGGCCGTGCGAACGAACAGTTCAGTCTCTCACCCATGACCTTCTCCCACCAGATGATTCGCCTCACCTTCACCGAACAAGTCTATCGCGCCTGTACGATTATTAAAGGCGAGCCCTACCATCACGAATAAAAAAAACGAAACCTATACTGGAAGATCGGAGAAATGTCTCCGTCCTTTCACATAATACTGCCATAGGAGCGAGAGAGGTAGGCGTTGTGGCACACGTTCCTCGACGCGCAAGGTTTGTATCTGTTGGCGGTCAGCATCAAATTCGTGGCGCCAGCGCTTAAACGCACGACGGGCACGGAAAATTGCTGCGAAGTCGCCCCAGTTGCGGTTGAGAATCAGCGTCTCGAAAGCCGCAAGGTAGTCGAGAAACCAGCGCCAGCGCATGACGTGCTGCAGTTCGCTGTCGGGCAGACATTTGTAGAGCATCGTGAGGTTGTTGCGGAAGTTGAGAAACGTCTTCATGGGGTTACCTTTGGGCAGTGTACCACCGCCGACATGATAGACGTAAGACTCGGGCAGGCAGTAGATCTTGCGACCACGGATGCGCAGTCGCCAGCAGAGGTCAATCTCTTCGTTATGGGCAAAGAATCGGCCGTCGAGTCCGCCCTCCTCCCAATAGTCCTTGGCACGAATCATGAGTGCAGCACCGGTAGCCCACAAAATCTCGGTGGCATAGTCGTATTGCCCGTTGTCCTCCTCGACAGTGTCAAAGATGCGTCCGCGACAGAACGGATAGCCGTAGCGGTCGATAAATCCCCCACTCGCCCCAGCATACTCGAACATATCCTTATTATATATAGAGAGTAGCTTGGGCTGGCAGGCTGCCACCTCGGGATGGACGTCCATAAACTCAATGAGCGGGGTCAGCCAATGGTGGGTCACCTCAATATCGCTGTTGAGCAGCAGGAAGTATTCAGCATCAATCTGGCGCAATGCCTTGTTATACCCATCGGCAAAGCCCCAGTTACGGTCGAGCACGACGGTGCGACACTCGGGAAACTCGCGCTGCAATAGGTCGAGCGAGTCGTCGGTCGAGGCATTGTCGGCGACATAGACGGTGGCCTCGTCGCGTGAGTAGTTCAACACGGTAGGCAGATACTGACGAAGCATCCTTGCTCCGTTCCAGTTTAGTATGACGATAGCGACTTTATCCATTGAGAATCAAGAATTATGAGTTAAGAGTTGAGCACGAAGCGCGGTCTTATTGTGATTGAAAGCGCCCAAGGTAACGGTCATCAGCTGATTGTCGTACTCCTCACGAGCTTCAGAGGCTGGCAGCTCTACACGGATATAATTCTGCGTAAAGCCGTGCATGGCCTTTCCACGGGGAGCTTTCTCAAAGAGCACCTCCATCTCGTGGCCCATAAAACGTTCGTAGAAAGCCTGTGTCTTACGGTCCGACAACTCCAGCAGGCGCTGGCTGCGCAGACGCTTGTCGGCGTCGGTCACCACATAGGGGATGTTCAGCGCCGAAGTGCCCGGACGCTCGCTGTAGGGGAACACATGCAGCTGGGTGACGTCGAGACTGCCCAGGAGTTCGTAGGTTTCCTCAAAGCACTCGGGCGTCTCACCGCGACAGCCCACCATCACGTCGACACCGATAAAAGCATCGGGCATCACACTCTTGATGTGCTGTATCTTATCGGCAAACAGCTGACGGTCGTAGTGGCGGTGCATCAGCTTCAGCACCGTATCGCTGCCGCTCTGCAGCGGAATATGATAGTGGGGCATGAACGCACGGCTGTGGGCGCAGTAGTCTATCAGTTCGTCGCTCAGCAGGTCGGGTTCCAGCGAGCTGATGCGGTAGCGGCGGATACCTTCCACCTGATCTAGCGCTTTTACAAGATCAATGAACTGCTCGCCAGTAGTCTTGCCGAAATCACCGATATTGACACCTGTCAGTACAATCTCCTTGCCACCCTCGCGCGCTGCCTGCTCGGCTTGTGCCACCAAAGAGGCGATGGTCGGATTACGACTGAAGCCGCGAGCATAAGGTATCGTGCAATAGGTGCAGAAGTAGTCGCAGCCGTCTTGCACCTTCAAAAAGTAGCGCGTACGGTTGCCTCGCGAACACGATGGTGCAAACGACTTGATATCCTTCGTCTTCTGCGTCCTATATGTCGCAACGCTATCGCGACTGACAAAGCCCTCTGACAGAAACTGTACGAGATTGGCTTTCTCGTTAGACCCTAGCACCATGTCCACACCTTCTATCTTGCTGATGCGCTCAGGCTCCAGCTGTGCATAGCAACCCGTGACCACCACAAAGGCACCAGGATGCTCGCGTACCAGACGATGAATAGCCTGACGGCATTTATGGTCGGCAACCTCAGTCACCGAACAGGTATTGATTAGACAGATATCTGCCTTCTCACTCTTACGGGCTGTCTGAACCCCCATCTCGGCTAACATCATACCGAACGTAGAAGTCTCCGAGAAGTTCAACTTACAGCCCAGCGTATAGTAAGCGGCTTTCTTGCCCTGAAAAACAGACGTATCAATCATATATATAATAAGGTATCTGTATATTTGTTGCAAAGGTAGTTATTTTTATTGTAAAAAATGTGCTTTTTAGTAAATATTCAATAGAGTGTAATTCTTGCACGAATTTTAACACTTCGCAATGTGTTGATTTTCAGCGCTTTGCAAAAAAGTTACAAAAACACCCTAAAAAAAATCAAAAAAAATGATACGTCGTATTAAAAAAATGCGTAACTTTGCAGCGTTTTAATAAACAAATGATTGTTTTACAGATTTAAAAAGCTTAGAAAAATGAAAAAATTAGTATTTATGTTCGTAGCTGTTGCAGCTATCTCTTTCGCTTCTTGTGGTAACAAAACCGCTCAGGCTGAGGCTGTTGATTCAGACTCAATCGCTATGGTTGACAGCGCAGAGGTTGACACCGTTGCTGCTGACACTGTTGCTGCTGACAGCGCTGCTGCTGAGTAATTCAGTTACGAGCTCAAAGAAAATTGAGAGAAAACCGTCGGATGTGAATCCGGCGGTTCTTTTTTTGTCTCAGCCTATATCGTTGCAACAGCACTTAATCCATGCGGTCACGATAGTCTTCGTAGGTGAAGCGTCGTAGAAGTTCGATGCTTCCGTCGCTATGCTGCATAGCAATAGACGGATGCGTAATGCCGTTAAACGTATTAGTCTTCACGGTGGTGTAGTGTATCATATCTTCAAAGATGATCTGTTCGCCAACCTCGAGTTCGTGGTCAAACTGCCAATAGCCCATCCAGTCGCCCGAAAGGCAGCTGTTACCACCAAGACGATAAAGATTTGAGGTTTGAGATTTGAGGTTTGAGGTTTCCAAGACCTCCACATGTTTTGCGCCGCAGACATCGGGATAATATGGCATTTCCAGACAGTCGGGCATGTGACACGTGAAGCTGACATCAAGGATAGCGGTACGAATGCCCTTGTCCTCCACAATATCCACCACACTACTAACCAACGGTCCCGTCTGCCAAGCAAAGGCACTACCCGGTTCGAAGATCACCTTCAGATGCGGATAGCGCTGATGGAAACCTTGTATGAGGCGCACCAACCGTTCAATATCGTAATCTTTGCGAGTAATCAAATGTCCACCGCCAAAGTTAATCCAGTCAATCTGCGCAAACCACTTTGCAAATTTCTCTTCGATATGCTGCAGCGAACGCTCAAAGACGTCACTTCCACTCTCACAATGACAATGACAATGGAAACCGCGAATGTCCTTTGGCAACTGCTCAGGCAGTTTGTCTGCCGTAACGCCAAAGCGCGTTCCTGGGGCGCAAGGGTTGTAGAGCAACGTCTCTACCTCGCTGTATTCCGGATTGACGCGCAAGCCCAGTGAGCACTCCCCTGCCCGCTCGTGGAAACGCTCATACTGCGACAGCGAGTTGAACGTCAGGTGACTGGAGCAACGCACGATATCATCAAACTCTTCGTCCTTATAGGCTGGCGAATAGGTATGTGCCTTTGCACCAAACTCCTCGAAGGCCAAGCGGGCTTCGCTGAGTGAACTGGCAGTTGTAGACTTTATATACTCGCGGAAGATAGGAAACGTCTTCCACAGGGCAAAAGCCTTGAACGCCAATATCCATTCAGAATCGGTGCGGCAAGCAACCTCGCGAATCAGCGCGAGGTTGTGCCGCAACCGCTTTTCTTCAATAATATAGACGGGAGTCTTCAAATTGTCAAATGGTGAATTTGTCAAATTGTCAACTTTAGAAGTCCTTCGTCATTTCCTTGACCTCGGCATTGATGTGGTCAATGAACTCCTGGATGGTCATCACCGTCTGCTCGCCACCGCCCTGTGGACGTACGGCTACGGTGCCATCCTGCTGTTCTTTCTCACCGACAATCACCATGTAAGGAATACGCTTCAGCTCGTTGTCGCGAATCTTACGCCCAAGCTTCTCGTTGCGCAGGTCGATGGTAGGACGCACGCCACCCATATCAAACTTCTTGGCAACCTCCTTAGCATAGTCGTTGTACTTCTCTGACAGCGGCAGAATAGCCACCTGGTCAGGAGTCAGCCACAAGGGGAAGTGACCACTGGTGTGCTCGATGAGTACGGCGCAGAAGCGCTCCATACTTCCGAACGGTGCGCGGTGAATCATCACAGGCGTCTTCTTCTGGTTGTCCTCGTCGGTATACTCCAACTGGAAGCGCTTGGGCAGGTTGTAGTCCACCTGAATGGTACCCAACTGCCAACGACGACCAATAGCGTCCTTGATCATGAAGTCGAGCTTAGGACCATAGAAGGCAGCCTCACCATATTCAACCTTGGCGGGCAGACCCTTCTCCTGACAAGCCTCAACAATAGCCTTCTCAGCCAGTGCCCAGTCTTCGTCAGTACCCACATACTTATCGTGGTCGTTAGGATCACGCAGTGAGATCTGTGCCTCGAAGTTGAAGCCGAAAGCCGTCAGCACAATGCCGATAATATCCATCACATTCAGGAACTCCTGCTTCACCTGGTCGGGACGACAGAACAGGTGCGCATCATCCTGCGTAAATGAACGAACACGAGTCAAGCCGTGCAGCTCACCACTCTGCTCGTAGCGGTATACCGTACCAAACTCAGCGATACGCAGAGGCAGGTCACGATATGAACGGGGCTTCCAAGCGAAGATTTCGCAGTGGTGAGGACAGTTCATGGGCTTCAGCATGTACTCTTCATCCTCCTCAGGGGTATGGATGGGCTGGAACGAGTCCTTTCCGTAGTGTGCATAGTGACCAGAGGTAACATAGAGGTTCTTGGAACCGATATGCGGGGTGATAACCTCCTGATAGCCGAAACGCTTCTGAACCTTGCGCAGGTGATCCTGCAGGCGCAGGCGGAGCTCAGTACCCTTGGGGAGCCAGATAGGTAGACCCTTACCAACCTTATCAGAGAACATGAACAACTCCATCTCCTTGCCGATCTTACGGTGGTCACGCTTCTTAGCCTCCTCCAGCATCTCCAGATACTCGTCAAGCATTTTCTTCTTGGGGAATGAGATACCATACAGACGCTGCATCTGCTCACGATTGGCATCGCCACGCCAGAAAGCACCAGCTACAGAGGTCAGCTTGACGGCTTTGATCTCACCAGTATCCACGAGGTGCGGACCACGACACAGATCGGTGAAGTTACCCTGCGTATAGGTTGTGATTGAACCGTCTTCCAAATCCTGCTCGATGTGCTCGCACTTGTAGGTCTGTCCGTCGGCAGCAAACTGCTTCAGGGCGTCGGCCTTAGCTACCTCCTTGCGAACCACCGGCTCTTTCTTGCCAGCCAGTTCCTTCATCTTTGCCTCAATCTTGGGGAAGTCACTCTCCTTGATCATCTCGCCATCCTTCAGCAAGACATCATAGAAGAAACCATTCTCGACAGCAGGTCCAAAACCGAACTGAATGCCAGGATACAACTCTTGCAGAGCCTCTGCCAACAGATGGGCGGAGGTGTGCCAGAAGGTATGCTTACCCTGCTCGTCGTCGAACTTGTAGAGCGCAATTGTTGCGTCCTCATTGATGGGACGGTTCAGCTCTACGGTCTCACCGTTTACTCCACAGCTTACAACGCTGCGTGCGAGAGCCGGAGAGATGCTCTCTGCAATCTGAAGACCAGTCACGCCCTGTTCATACGAACGAACAGATCCGTCTGGAAAAGTAATGTTGATCATATCTACAATATATGTTTGAAATTAAATAAACTCATACCAGTTCGAAGGGGCCTGTAGGCGTCATACGCTTCAGCACCTCCATCTCAATGTCGGTGCCGCACACGATACCATAGCTGCGCAATACCGACTCTACCGTCTTACGGGCCAACTCCGGGTGGTTGTTCTCTTCGCTAAGGTGACAGAGCCACACATGGCGCAACTCTTCCGACATATTCTCTGCGATAGCTACCGCACAGTCGTGATTGTTCATGTGACCACGGGCAGAGAGGATGCGGTCCTTGAGGAACTGCGGATAAGGTCCGTTCTGCACCATCTCGATATCGTGGTTGGCCTCGAGCACCAGATAGCGTGCACGATTAATATAGGTCTTCATCTCGTCGGTAATCGTCCCCGCATCGGTAATGATACAGATATTCGTTCCTTCAGCCTCGATGAAGTAGCCCACATTGTCGTTACTGTCGTGAGGCACCTCGAAAGGGGTCACCTTGAAATCGCCAATCTGTTCGGTGCGTCCCTTCTCGACAGTACATGCCAACGAGGGTGCAATCTTTTTAGTGACACAGTAGTTGCGGTTGATGCCGTCGTGCACCTCGCGGGTTGCATAGACAGGTACACAATAGTCATTGCTGAAAGAACCGACCGACTTGATGTGGTCAGCGTGGTCGTGGGTAATCAGCACATGATGCACCATAGAGAGGCTGACGCCATAGTTGCGACAGTCTTTCTTCAGGCCTCTCAAGCCGACTCCTATGTCAATCAGCAGGGCGTCAGTAGGCGTTGCCAACCAGTAGCAGTTACCACTGCTGCCACTGCCAAAGGATATAAACTTTAGCATGATGCGTTCAAATTTTGTGCAAAAGTAATAAAAAAGTGGCGGTTTTTGATTATCTTTGCAAAGAATTTTAAATTAATTAATGTATGAAACCGTTTTTTCTCTGCTGTCTGGTGCTTTTAGCAACAGCTTGTGACCTTCGGAACAATGGTGATAGAGAGGCCATGAACGTTGCTGCCGAATGGGCTGATGCCTACTTCAACGCTGACTATCATGCTGCCGAGGCACTCTGTACGCCCGACAGCAGACGATATCTGGCGTTTGCCGCGTCGAATACCACGCAGCACGATCTGGACCTGTTGAAAGCGACACCGGCCAACGTTGAGACTGACGACTTTTTTCCTGAAGCCAACGATACGCTGCGTGTCGTTATGCTCAAGGTGCACCACTACATCAGACCCGCCCTATTGGGACAGACTTCACGACAAGAGGACGAAGGACTGTTCAGGGTAACGGTTGTCAAGCGCAGCAATCGGTGGTTGGTCAGAATGGCAGACCTACCGCGAAGTGAAAAGCAAAGTCGCGATTAAGTCGGGGATGCAACAAAGGGAAGTGGTCGTCGGTAGTCTCGTAAGCCGGATTGACCGCTTTCATACCCATATCAAAACGGATAATGAAATAGTCGAAGTTCAGTCGCAGACCTAAGCCATAGCTGGCAGCCAACTGGTCAAGGAACGTCGAGAAGCGGAACTGTCCGCCAGGCTGTTCCTCATATTCGCGCAACGTCCAGATGTTTCCGGCATCCACAAACAAGGCACCATTGAACTTCCAGAACAGATGTGCACGATATTCGACATTCAGGTCCAGTTTCATGTCACCTGTTTGGTTGATGAAATCAATTCGTCCGTCGTGTCCAACAAATTTGCCGGGACCTAACGAACGGACACTCCATCCACGCACACTATTGGCACCACCCGAGAAATAACGCTTCTCGAAAGGCAGTATGCGGCTGTTTCCGTAGGGATAGGCAATGCCTAAACCAACGTGGAACACCAGTTGGTTGTTGTAGTCAAGCCGCAAGTTACGCGTATAGTCGAACGTGCCGCGGGCATACTGCGCATAAGCCAAATCCAGGAACGTATACTGCCCTTCGGCATTCTGATGGAAGTGCAGGGCATGCGAGGCCCAATTGAGTAGGTTGCCAGCTGTCTCTACATTAGCCTTAATGGCATAGTCACCATTGTTATACGAATAGCCGAAGCCCAGCTTCATGACGAAGAGGTTCTCATAGTTGTAGCGCAGAATGGAGTTGCGCGACGTGGTATTTTCCAAATACTCATTCCTAAACGTCTCGCTGATCCACGGCATGGAGATGTAGTTCAGGTCCAACACGTCGACCTGATAGCGGTCGTGGTGGTTCTGGTCGTGCCACTTGTATTTCCATGCCACAGAGAATACACGACGATAGAACTCAGGGCGGTTCTGCATATCGTATTGTGCCGACACCTCTGAGGTTGCATTGATGCGTCGTCTGAAACTCCTCGCAAGCAGCGGAGCAATAAATCGTGGGAAGGTCAGTCGCGACCCCACACTATACTCTACATAGTTACTGGTGGAGTAGCCCTCCAGCCCTTTGATACTCTCGTAGGCGCCACGCAGTTCAATCGTCAGATTCTCAGAGCCGTGGAAGATGTTGCGGTTCTGATAGGTCAGCGTTGCCGCTGCTCCCAGATCACCTGCCGTGTTGGTGCCTTCTGGTTGGAATGAGAGCGTCGACGGTTTGTTGGTCGACAACTGGATGTCGCAGTCGAGCACCGGTTCTTCGGGATGTTCGTGAAACGAGATATTGGTATAGCGCACTACGTCCAGTCGTCCGAAATGGTTATAGGTATTCTGCAGGTCGCGTGCAGCGTACAGCGCGTTTTCTTCCAGAAACGTATTGTTGCGCAACACCTGCCGGCGCAGGGGAATGATGGAATCTCCGACATTACCGCTGAGATAGCGCAACTTCCCGATATGATAGACCTGATGGGGCACGTTGCTCACACGGGCGTCGCGGTAGGGTTGCAACACCAGCACCAAATCCACTATGTTGCTGCCCTCCACCGAGTCGGCACGATAGTTGATAAAGTCTTTGTTGAAACGATAATAGCCCCTGTCGGCCAAATAGCGTGTGATGCGTGTACGCTCAGCATTCAGATTGTCGGCCGTAAACAGCATACCACTGCGCAGACCACTACTCATCACGTCGTCATTGGCCAGGAGGACGGCAATAGCTGAGTCCTGAATGTCGTACTGGATGTTGCGCAGAAAGTAGGGTTCGCCGGGATGCAACAGATAGGTGGTACGCAGACGCTTGCCTTTGATGGTGTTGTCGACATCCACCGTCGCGCGCAGATAGCCTTTGTTGCGCATCTGCATCTCGAGGTTAGCGGCCGACGACTGTGTCGACAGCGAGTCGTAGAGCACTGGCGCCTCACCTATCGAGCGAAGCATGCGGTTCACCCATCGCGTGGTGTCGCGACCCGACAGCGAATAGGTGGCCAGTGGTATTTTGGCAGCCGAGAACCAACGGCTGTTTCCGTGTTGGCGAACAGACGAACGCAGTTCCGTGAGGTTCAGATAGCGTGCCTTGGTGTCACTCTTCAACTTGATACGGTCGAGCAAATAGTCCCCCTCAGAGACATATTTTGTCTCCGAACATGCTGTCAGCAACAACAGCAGCAATCCATAAACGAGTGAACGGCATCTCATTGATGATGCAAAAGTACAAATATTTTTCCAAAACAGCAAGGGAAAAAGAAAAAAAGCCGGAAAGCAGGTGTGCCTTCCGACCTTTTATTCGTTTTGTCGAGCCTTAGATTTACTCAGCGGCAGCGGGAGTCTCCTCTGCGGGAGCCTCAGCAGCAGCTTCAGCAGCCTCGGCCTCAGCCTTTGCAGCAGCCTCGGCAGCCTTCTTCTCAGCCACCTTCTTAGCCTGCTCCTCGTTCTGAGCCTTCTCAGCTTTCAGCTGAGCAGCGGCGGCATCCTTCTTAGCCTTGGCCTCAGCCTCAGCAATCTTTGCCAGACCATTCTGCTTGTCAGCCTTCCAGGCGTCAAACTTCTTCTGAGCGGTAGCCTCGTCGAATGCGCCCTTCTTAACACCACCCTTGAGGTGCTTCATCAAGTACACGCCCTCACGGCTGAGGATGTTACGAACGGTGTCGGTAGGCTGTGCACCACACTCGACCCAATACAGTGCACGTTCGAAATTCAGGTCTACTGTGGCAGGATTGGTGTTTGGGTTGTAAGTACCAATCTTCTCAGTGAAACGACCATCACGTGGTGCACGAGCGTCAGCGATAACGATGCGATAGAAAGCATAGCTCTTGCGACCGCCGCGCTGTAATCTGATTTTTGTTGCCATTGTTTAAAATGCTAATTTTGTTGTTAAATAATTGAATTTCGTGCTCTTATCTCGTAAAAGCGGGTGCAAAGGTACACATTTTATATGAGAAATGAGAAATGAGAAATGAGAAATGGACGAACATTAACGTTAATTAACCATCCTCTTACCTCTCAACTCTTACCTCTTACCTCTCAACTCTTACTGCTTATGCAGCGTGATACCTGCCTGCATGCCGTTGACACTCTTCATCAGCGACGTAATGGTCTTGATGTTCTGGTTCGTCGACTTCGCACCGAAGGTCTTGAAGAGGTTCAGCAGCTTCGTGGCATCGGTCACAAACTGCATATCCTTGCCGTCAATCTGCGTAGTAATCTGGATGGTCTTGATACCCACAACGGTCAGTTGCAGCTTCGAGTCTACCACCTTCCACTTACCGCTGATCTTCTTGCCGTTCAGCGACTCCGTGAATGTGCCGTCCTCGTTGAACGTCATCGTAAACTTACCGGGCTTGATGCCGTACTTCGTCAGATAGCTCTGCAGCTTCGACTCGAGTTTGTTGGCAGCGATTTTGGCGGCAGCCTTGGTCAAGATATTGTCAGACATAAAGACGATAGCCGGTTCGGTATACGCCCAAGTACCCACAATGTTTTCGGTCTTGGCCTGTTTGTTGCTTGAAAATACAGAGGTCAGACTGGATATCAGGTCACCCGTCGACGAATTGCTGTCCGACGCGGCACCAAGTACGCCATTCACCACATTACCCAAGTCAATCTGTGCATTTACACTGGTCGAGAACATCATTGCCACAGCCAGTACCATTACTTTCAATACATTCTTTTTCATAAATTATCAAGTTAAAAACGCTGCAAATTTACTACTTTTTCTACAAACACGATGACATTATAACATTTTTTGTATTCTTTTTGGCACGGTATTTGCATTTCCGAGCGACAAACATAGAACAAAACATTTTTTATATGCAAAAAGGTAACATCGGGGTTACTACCGAGAACATCTTCCCCGTCATCAAAAAGTTTCTCTATTCAGACCATGAGATTTTCCTGCGCGAGATGGTGTCAAACGCCGTCGACGCCACACAGAAGTTGAAGACGCTGGCCCAGCAGGGCGAGTTCAAGGGCGAGTTGGGCGACCTCACCGTTCACGTCTCATTAGACAAGGACAAGGGCACCATCACCATCTCTGACCGCGGTATCGGTATGACCGAGGAGGAAATCGACAAGTACATCAACCAGATTGCCTTCTCGGGTGTCAACGACTTCCTCGAGAAGTATAAGGACAACGCCAACAACATCATCGGCCACTTCGGACTGGGATTCTACTCTTCGTTCATGGTGTCGAAGAAGGTGGAGATCATCACCCGCTCATACAAGGACGGCTCGAAGGCCGTAAAGTGGTCGTGCGACGGCAGTCCTGCCTACGAGATTGACGATGCTGAGCGTGAAGACCGCGGTTCTGACATCATCCTCTATCTCGACGACGACTGCAAGGAGTTCCTCGAGAAAGAGAAGATCCAGCAGCTCCTGACGAAGTACTGCAAGTTCATGGCCGTACCCGTCGCCTTTGGCAAGAAGCAGGAGTGGTCGAGCGAGAAGAAAGAGATGGTCGATACTGCCGACGACAACGTTATTAATAATGTAGAGCCGCTGTGGACCAAGGCTCCCTCGACGCTGAAGGACGAAGACTACCAGTCGTTCTACCGCACCCTCTACCCCATGAGCGACGAGCCCATGTTCTGGATTCACCTGAACGTCGACTATCCGTTCAACCTCACAGGTATCCTCTACTTCCCTCGCATCAAGTCAAATATCGACCTGCAGCGCAACAAGATACAGCTCTACTGCAACCAGGTGTTTGTCACCGATCAGGTCGAAGGTATCGTACCTGAGTTTCTGACGCTGTTGCATGGTGTCATCGACTCACCCGACATTCCTCTGAACGTCTCTCGCAGCTATCTGCAGAGCGACCGTGAGGTGAAGAAGATCTCCACCTATATCACCAAGAAGGTCGCCGACCGCCTGCAGGCCATCTTCAAAGAGGACCGCAAGCAATACGAAGAGAAGTGGGACGACCTCAAACTCTTCATCAACTACGGCATGCTCTCTGAGGAGTCGTTCTACGACCGCGCCAAGGACTTCACTTTGATGAAAGACACCGAGGGCAAGTACTTCACCTTCGACGAGTATAAGACACTCATCGAGAGTGCCCAGAAAGACAAGGACGGCAACCTCATCTACCTCTATGCCACCGACAAGGAAGAGCAGTACTCGTACATCCAGGCAGCCAAGGACAAGGGCTACTCGGTGCTCTTGCTCGACGGACAGCTCGACGTGCCAGCCATCCAGATGCTTGAGCAGAAGTTCGAGAAGTCGCGCTTCACCCGTGTCGACGCCGACATCATCGACCGTCTCATTGTCAAGGACGACGCACCCAAGTCGACCCTGACCGACGACGAGTCTGCCAATTTGTCACAGGTGTTCCGTTCGCAGATGCCAAAGATGGACAAGACCGAGTTCATGGTCGAGGTGCAGAGCCTCGGCGAGAACCAGCGCCCTGTGGTCATCACGCAGAACGAGTGGATGCGTCGTATGAAGGAGATGAGCCGCTTCCAGCAGGGCATGAATTTCTACGGACAGATGCCCGACTCGTTTAACCTTGTGCTCAACGCCGACCATCGTCTGGTAAAGGAAATTCTCTCAACTCTCAACTCTCAACTCTCAACTGTTCTTCAGCCCATCGAGAGTGAGCTGAAAGGTCAGGAGGCCCGTCTCGCTGCCATCAATCAGCAGCAGTCTGGCAAGAAGGCCGACGAGCTGACCCAGGACGACAAAGATATGAAGGCCGACTGCGAGAAGGCCGTCCAGGAGCAGAAGGACAAGAAACAAGAAGTCCTCAACGGTTTTGCCGCTCAGAACGACATCATCCACCAGCTCATCGACCTCGCCCTGCTCCAGAACGGTATGCTCCGTGGCGAAGCCCTCGACAAGTTCTTGAAGCGCTCCGTCGACCTGATCAAGTAATCCCTGATCAAGTAACACAATACCGTCATTAACTCACGTAGGAGACAAAACCACCCTTTCGGCGTTTGTCTCCTACATTTTTTGAGTGCAACTTTTATATTCCGGCTTTCTTTTCTTTAAATGAATACCTTTTCATTGTTGGACAAATTTTATATCCAACTTTCTGGGTTCACTTCACCGCCCCCCTGTGTTCCTAAAAATCCCTCGCAATCAGCATGTTACGCAGATTTAGCAGCATATTCATCATCTCTTCAGGTTTTTATATTTCTGCAAAGTTAGTAAATAATAATGATAATTGCAAAATATTTCAATCTTATTTTTTGTACCCTAAAAGAGCGCACAGAGCACAGAGCACAGTTTATTTTTACGCCTTATCACGGCTGGAAAATATGTAAGGAATTTTTATTATATTATATATATTATAATATATATAATATAATAGTCTTAACAGACAAGGTGAGCATGGGGCATTTTAAAACTGTGCTCTGTGCTCTGTGCGCTCTGGCTTATTTCAAGTATCTGTTTCCAGCCTAAAAAACTTGACTCCTTCAACTAAGAAAGTTGACTGCGACAGCTGAATGGGTTGACTCCCCCCTTACCCCCCTCTAAAAGTGGGTGATG
>CACWFY010000015.1 GCA_902760345.1 uncultured Bacteroidales bacterium
TTACTTATCTGTTTATGTAAATCGTGTCAAAGAACTCTTTCTTTAATGCCAGCACCCCAGTTTTGAGGCGAAAGCGGATGCAAAGGTACAACAAAAATCTGAAACACCAAAACTTTTGAAACCTTTTTTCAAGAAAAAACAAAAGTTTTCGCATTTCATTACAATGCGAAAACCTTTACACCTTATTATATATACGCATGTATGAGGCTATTCAAAAATCTCTTCAATATTTTCTTCCTCCATATCACTCAAGCCAGACTCGTCCATCACACACGGATTATAGCCAACTGGCAAATCAAAGATGGCATTTTCGTTATAGCCTAGTGTCTTATCCTTATAAACTTTCTGCATATAAAGAGCAAATACTGGCAATGCCATCGTTGCACCCTGTCCCATCGCCATTGAGTCGAAATGGATGTCACGGTCATCACCACCAACCCACACGCCACTAACCAGTGTCGGTGTCAGCCCCATAAACCAAGCATCGCTATTATTATTAGTTGTTCCCGTTTTACCAGCCAAATCGCCTTTCATCCCATAACGGAATCGCAAACGACCAGCTGTACCGCCATCGACCACGGCTTTCAGCATATACAACATCTTGTGAGCGCTCTCTTCACTAATAACCTCGTTCATACGCGGTTGAAACTGTGTAATCACGTTGCCCTCGTTATCTTCTATCCTGGTCACAAACATGTGAGCAGCACGAATGCCATGGTTAACGAAAGCCGTATAGGCACTAACCATCTCACCAACGGTAATCTCACAAGGGCCGAGACATAGCGACATGGACGGATGTATCTCCGGATTACGGATACCATACTCATGGAGCAAGGTCACAAAAGCCTGTGGGTTCAGCTTACTCATCAGATAGGCCGATATCCAGTTGTTTGACTGTTGCAGTCCCCATTTCAACGTAACCATATCGCCATAGCGTGCACGACTGGAGTTTCGAGGTGTCCAAGGCTGCCCTGCGACCATATACGTCTGCTGGACATTAGGAGCCACATCGCATGGTGAGAAACCGTTCTCCATAGCTAACGAGTAGAGAAACGGTTTGATGGTTGAACCCACCTGACGACGACCCTCCATTGCCATATCATAAGCAAAATGGGTAAAGTCCATACCTCCAACATAAGCTTTGACATGACCATTCTGCGGACATATACTCATAAAGCCTGTACGAAGGAACGACTTGTAGTAGCGAATAGAGTCGAGAGGTGTCATCACCGTATCTATTTCCCCATGATAGGTAAACACTGTCATTTCTGTCTTTGTACGGAAAGCCTGCATGATGGCATCCTCAGAAGCCCCTGCAGCTTTCATGGCACGATAGCGGTCACACTGACGAACCGAGCGCATAAGGATGTTGTTAACCTGATCCATCGAGAGACTGCCAGAGAAAGGTGCCGTTTTTCGCCCCTTCTTTTCCTTGGTGAATGCGGGCTGAAGGAAACGACCTACATGTTCCTGAACAGCCTCTTCAGCATACTCCTGCATGCGTGAGTCAATGGTCGTATAGACCTTCAGACCATCCGTATAGACGTTGTATGGTTCGCCATCCTTTTTCTTGTTCTTATTACACCAGCCATACAGCGGATCATTCTCCCAGTTGAGAGAGTCGATATGGAATTTCACCATGTTCCAAACAGGATAATCCTTTTTCTCTGGCTGCTTGGCCATCATATAGCGGCGCAGGAAATCACGAAAATACTGGGCGATGCCGTCCTTATGGTCGGCCACATGAAACTTCAGTCCAAGTGGTTCTCCTGACAGCTTATCACGCTCTGCTTCAGTGATATATCCCGCCTTCTCCATCTGGGAAAGCACAACATTACGGCGTTCAAGGCATCGCTCCGGATGGCGAACTGGATTGAAATAAGAAGGATTCTTACACAGACCGACCAAAAGCGCTGACTCCGTCACGCTCAAATCTTTCGGGTCCTTGCTAAAATAGGTGTTCGACGCAGTCTTGATACCCACGGCATTATGTAGGAAATCAAAGTAGTTAAGGTACATTGCCAAGATTTCATCTTTCGTATAATGACGCTCCAACTTCACGGCTATTACCCACTCTATCGGCTTCTGTAACAGACGTTCCATTACACTATGTGCTGTAGCAGAATAGAGTTGCTTGGCCAATTGCTGTGTTATGGTCGAACCACCTCCGGCACTCTTCTGACCCATCAAACCACGCTTGACCACTGCACGTCCCAACGCAAAGAAATCGACGCCCGAATGTTCATAAAAGCGGACATCCTCAGTCGCCACCAAGGCCTGCACCAACGAGGGAGGCAATTGTGTAAAATCCACCAACACACGGTTCTCGCGATTATAATTCCATGTACCCATAATCTTGCCATCGGCAGAATACACCTGAGTAGCAAAGCGATTAATGGGATTTTGCAGTTCCGCAACGGGTGGCATATAACCTATCCACCCCTTGTTGATAGCCAGAACTCCTAGTGTCACTATCAGTATGACAAGGGCCAACAGTCCCCATAATGCACGAACAAATATTTTTCTCATCGATATGAATATTCAATGTTTGAGTGCAAAATTACAAAATTCTTTGAAATAATCGCACGTAAATCGGAAATAATATGTAATTTTGTACCCAATTAAATAAATTGAAATGGAAAAGCATGATTTTGTGACGATTGCCAACCTCACAAGAGAGAAAATTCTCTACATGATTGAAATGGCCAAGGAATTTGAACAGCACCCTAACCGTGA
Organism: uncultured Bacteroidales bacterium; assembly: GCA_902760345.1. Classification (GTDB taxonomy): domain Bacteria; phylum Bacteroidota; class Bacteroidia; order Bacteroidales; family Bacteroidaceae; genus Prevotella. The sequence continues at coordinate 2,737 of CACWFY010000015.1, forward strand.
CATTCTTAAAGGAAAGGTAGTGGCAACCCTGTTCTTTGAGCCTTCAACCCGCACACGACTAAGTTTTGAAACCGCCGCCAACCGTTTAGGAGCACGAGTCATCGGCTTTGCCGATCCCAAGATTACCAGTGGCACAAAAGGCGAGACTCTCAAGGACACCATACTGATGGTTTCTAACTATGCCGATGTCATTGTGATGCGCCACTACATTGAAGGTGCTGCGCAATATGCTGCCGAGGTCACGGAAGTGCCGATAGTCAATGCAGGTGATGGAGCGCACCAGCATCCGTCACAATGTATGCTCGACCTCTACTCCATCTACAAGACGCAAGGAACTCTTGAGAACCTGAACATCTATCTGGTAGGCGACTTGAAATACGGCCGTACCGTCCACTCACTGATTATGGCCATGCGTCACTTCAACCCCACCTTTCATTTCGTTGCTCCCAAGGAACTGGCTATGCCCAATGAATACAAATTGTATTGCAAGGAGCACGGCATCAGGTACCAAGAGCATACTGCCTTCAATGAAAAGGTGATAGCCGATGCCGACATCTTATATATGACGCGCGTACAGAAAGAGCGTTTCAGCGACTTGATGGAATATGAGCGTGTGAAGAATGTCTATGTGCTCAACAACGACATGCTCCGCCTGGCAAAGCCCAATATGAAGATTCTCCACCCACTGCCTCGCGTCAACGAGATTTCTTACGATGTCGACGAGAATCCCCACGCCTACTACATCCAGCAGGCTGGCAACGGACTCTTTGCTCGTGAAGCCATCTTCTGCGATGTTTTGGGCATCAGTCTTGACGAAGTTAAAAACGACAAAACCATCATCAAATGAATAAGAAAGAACGTCTGGTTGCCGCCATTGAACAAGGCACAGTCATAGATCATATACCAGCTGGCAAGACCTATCAGGTGGCAAGTCTTTTAGGACTTTTCGACCTGAGCACTCCCGTCACCATCGGTTTCAATTATCCCTCACAGAAGGTGGGTAGCAAAGGAATCATCAAGGTATCCGACAAATTCTTTACTGACGATGAGATTTCGCGTCTCTCCGTTGTTGCTCCAAAGGTGATACTCAGTATTATCCGCGACTATGAGGTTGTTGAGAAGAAAACCGTAGAAACCCCCAACGAGATTCGTGGTATTGTAAAGTGCAACAACCCCAAGTGCATCACCAACAACGAACCGATGAAGACCCTTTTCCATGTAGAGGACGGTCTGCTAACCTGCCACTATTGCGAGAAGGAGCAGGACATCAACAAGGTAGAACTGGTATAATCCTTATTTATTAACGACAAGCACAAAACCACCGCGAGGCTGACAATTGACTTGCGCGGGCAATTTACTGATGGAGCTAATCTGCCACTGTCCAGAGGCATCATCGGCAAATAGTTGTGCTTTTCCCTTTCCAATAAAACGAAGATTGGTAGCAAGTGTATTAGCATTGTCAGACCCATTGATGCCTGCCACATACCATGTATTTCCACTACGGCGTGCCAACACCACACTCTCACCAGGATAACCGCTGACGTAGCGTGTCTCGTCCCACGCAGTGGGCAGTTTTCCTAAGAACGTCTGCACCTCTTGAGGCTGAGAAAGAAAACTCTCAGGACGATCAGCCAAATGCTGCAAGCCACTCTCAAAGAGTACGGTAAGTGCTAACTCATGGGCCTTTGACGTGATATGCGGATGCTGCGAGTCACTGAAGGCACAAGGCGTATAGTCCATCGGACCAATGACATTACGCGTGAACGGCAGCGTGGCATTATGACTGGCAGCCTTCTTAGTAAAGTGAGGCACATTATTATACCACTCAGCACCATAGACGCCTTCTGTCGAGAGCAGATTGGGATAGGTGCGTTGCCAACCGCGAGGAATAGGCGCACCATGAAAATTCACCAACAGATGATGGCGTGCGGCAGACTCCAGCAGATCTTGACAGTAGTCCATATTTAGCTGGTTGTCGCCACTGAAGAAGTCAATCTTCACACCTGCTACACCGATTTTCTCACACCATGCAAACTCCTTCTCACGGTCTTCAGGCTTGTTCAGGCGGTATTTGGGGCCAGGAGCACCATTCACCCACCCCACTGATGAATTGTACCAAATCAGCGGCTTTATGCCTTTTGAATTAGCGTAGGCTACTGCATCCTCGATGGTCTTGCCTTCGTTGCTAGCAATCTTGTCCATCTCGTCCCATTCGGCGTCGATGAGCACATAGGGCAGATGCAGCATGACTGCCATATCGACATATTTCTTAATAATATTGTAGTCGTTGGAACCATGATTATAGGCCCAATAAATCCACGACACCACGCCAGGCTTAATCCAGGCGATTTGCGTCAACTTGCAAGGCTCGCTAACATCGGTCACCAGCGTCGACTGTACAATATCTGCCAGCGTGCCAATGATAACGACACGCCAAGGAGTATGCCAGTCGCCTGTCAAGAGCAAGTCGTTCTGGTCTTGCTTGACGCTGAACACCTCACCTTTATTAAAAAGACTCGATGCGCTCTGCCGACGCTCGATGTTTGCCTCGGTAATCAAGGCGAACACGCCCTCAGCAGGCTCCATCAGCAACGGATAGCCCCAATGGGTGTTAATATCCTTCTGCTCCGTTGCTCCGCCAAAACCACCCAACGTCTTCACGTTGGCTGTTGTCGAGAGCGGAAAAAAGCCCTCATAGCCGTCGCTCCATTGTTGCATCCAGCGCTTTGTCCCTTCAGGGATAACGTAAGCCGTCTGCTCGGTAGGTACTTTGCTATTTTGCAGGTTCGTATATTCATAACGGAAGACAATGCCGTCATTATAAAGTCGCATTACAATCTTCGCGTCAGGTCCAATAGATGCCTGATACTCGTTGGCCTGATTGGTGCAATGCAGGCGCTTACCTTCCAGCATCTGGTAGTCGTCCTTTACCTTCTTGACGAAATTCAGTGTGCTGTATGGGACGTTGGCTAATTCCAGCACCTTCTGATTCCTGTAGTCAATAACGAGCTTGTTTTCAATGATCTTGGCTGTCAGTTTACCATTGGGTGAGGTTACCGTTTGTGCCTTCATTGCAAGCGCAAAGACACATACGAGAATAGTTGAAATAATTGGTTTCATAGAAGTGTTAGTCGAAATTTTTTGCAAAAGTAACAAAAAATATTGTAACTATCAAAACATTTTCGGTAATCCTTCGATTATTTCATAAATAATGTGTAACTTTGCAGACCTTTAAAACCCACAAATAAACAACAGACAAAACAATGGAAAGAGACAATCAGATTTTTGAGTTGATTGAGCAGGAGCACCAGCGCCAGCTGAAGGGCATCGAGCTCATCGCCAGTGAGAACTTCGTTAGCGACCAGGTGATGGAAGCTATGGGCAGCTATCTTACCAATAAATATGCCGAGGGTTATCCTGGCCACCGCTACTATGGCGGCTGTCAAGTCGTCGACAAGGTTGAGCAGTTGGCCATCGACCGTGTATGCGAGCTGTTTGGTGCCGAATATGCCAACGTGCAGCCCCACTCTGGTGCACAGGCTAACGCTGCCGTACTGCTGGCCGTTCTAAAGCCCGGCGACTGCTTTATGGGACTGAACCTCGACCACGGTGGTCACCTCTCTCATGGTTCGCTCGTCAACACCTCAGGTATTCTCTATAAGCCCGTAGGCTACAATCTGAACAAGGAGACAGGTCGCGTGGACTATGACGAGATGGAGCGTCTGGCTCTGGAGCACAAGCCCAAGCTGATTATCGGTGGTGGCTCTGCCTATAGCCGCGAGTGGGACTATAAGCGTATGCGCGAAATTGCCGACAAGGTAGATGCCTTGCTGATGATCGATATGGCCCACCCTGCTGGTCTGATTGCTGCTGGTCTGCTGGACAACCCCGTAAAATATGCTCACATTGTGACTTCTACCACTCATAAGACCCTGCGTGGTCCTCGTGGCGGTATCATCCTGCTGGGTAAGGACTTCGACAATCCTTGGGGCTACACCACTCCGAAGGGTGTCGTAAAGAAGATGTCGCAGCTCTTGAACAGCGCCGTATTCCCTGGTCAGCAGGGCGGTCCGCTGGAGCACGTCATTGCCGCCAAGGCCGTTGCCTTCGGTGAGGCTCTGAAGCCCGAGTTCAAGGAGTGGGCTAAGCAGGTGAAGAAGAATGCTGCCGTGCTGGCCGACGAGTTGGTAAAGCGTGGCTTCGGCATTGTCAGCGGTGGTACCGACAACCACTCTATGCTTGTCGATTTGCGCTCTAAGTATCCTGAGCTGACGGGTAAGGTGGCTGAGAACGCCCTCGTCGCTGCTGACATCACCGTCAACAAGAACATGGTGCCGTTCGACAGCCGCTCGGCCTTCCAGACCTCTGGTATCCGTTTGGGTACTCCCGCCATCACCACCCGTGGTGCTAAGGAAGACCTGATGGTTCAGATTGCCGCGTGGATTGAGGAAGTACTGAACGATCCTGAGAACGAGCAGGTCATCGCCAAAGTACGCGCCGAGGTCAACGAGACCATGAAGAGCTATCCGCTCTTTGCTTATTGATTTAAGCATTTATGAACAAGCCCTACTTAATCGCTAAACTACTACTGCTTGCATGGCTGTCGCTCTCACTCCCCAATGGTGTGAGAGCACAGCAATGGCAAGCAACACTATCACACTACTCTACCGACAACGGACTTGCCAGTAATGCCATAGCCTACATGACCCATGACGATTATGGCTATGTATGGCTGGCAACATGGAATGGTGTGTCTCGCTTTGACGGTTTCAATTTCTACAACTACAAGACGGGTAACAAAAGTGGCATCAAAGGGCTACACAATCGTGTGGATGCTATTGTCATTGACCAGCGACAGAATGTCTGGCTGAAGATGTATGACGGCCGCATCTTCGTCATCAACCGCTATACAGACAGTATAGAAGACCCGCTGGAAGGCGTCGACGACCACGACGAATTCAAGGCCGACTATTTCTTCACACCTTTTGTCACCAGCAGCGGCGACGTGCTGATTTTCTTCAAGGGCGTCGGCCTCTACAAATTCCATCTGGACCGCAACGGCCTGAGACAGCAGCACGTAATGACTGGTCAGCTGACCGTCACGAGTCTTGCCGAGGGCTATCATGGCGACATCTGGGCAGGAACCGACCAAGGTGTGCGTCGTGTAGACATGGCCAATCTATCGTTAGAGAAAGCAGTCTACTTCGAAGACGAGCACGTCACGCAAATGGCCTCTAACGGTTACAACATCTTTGTGGCTACGCGCTCAGGCAAAATCATGCAGTTTAGCTATGGTCAGCAGCCACAGCTGGTCAAGGATTTCGGTCGCGAAATCAGCAGCCTCTATGTCGACCGCCACGGACTGCTGTGGTTCTCCGACATGGGCGACGGCGTCTATCGCCTGCGTCCCGAAAGTGGCGACATCAAGTTCTTCAAGCAAAAAGTACTAGTGCCCGAGTTCACCAGTCGCGGTGCCTTCTTCAACGAGGCTATGGGAACGCTGTGGATCAGACTGAACCACGGAGGCTACGGCTACTACAACCGCGAGGCCGACGAGATAGAATACTTCCATAACGACCCCGTCAACCCGTGGAACCTGTCGAACTCCGTCAACGCCAATCTGGAGTTGGACGACGGTGTGATATGGGAATCCACCAGCCGACGCGGTCTAGAGAAACTGGAGATACTGAAGAACACCATCTCCAGAACGCTGCTCGTGCCTAACGCAACAACCATGCTGGAAAACGAGACGCGCGCCCTGTATTACGACCCTCAGCGCCACCTATTATTAATAGGTAACAAGAAAGGAACGCTCTTCCTTATCGACAAGCATGGCAACCGCCAGACCATCCATCAAGACAGTAACGGTCAGCCTTTCAGCCGTTTCTACCATATCGGCAAGGACAAGAAGGGCAACTACTGGCTCTGCGACAAGGACAACGGCGTCTACAAGATGACGCCTAACGCTTCGGGCGGCTACACCATTATCAATTTCCGCCATCATAACGACGACAAGAATTCGCTGTCCTCTAACAGCGCCTATCAGACGCTGGAAGATGCCGAGGGCAACATCTGGGTAGCCACCTATGGCGGTGGTGTCAACATCATCACCAAGGGGAAAGACGACAACTATCAGATACTCAACCGCCATAACCTGCTGAAGAAGTATCCCAGCAACTCGCACCAGCGTGTGCGCACCATCGCCATTGACAAAGAAGGCAAGGTCTGGGCAGGCACGACAGACGGTATACTTTTAATGACCTTCCACAAGAACAAGTTTACCGTTGCGCCACTCGAAGCACCCGCTGATTGGGAGAAGGGGTTGTCGAGCAACGACATCGTCTGTCTGGCACGCGCCCCACAAGGCGATATGTGGGTAGGCACCAATAGCGGCGGACTCTGTCGCACAACCACCAAGGACGAAAACGGCGCATGGCAGTTCGAGAGCTACGGCATAGCAGACGGCCTCCCATCAGAAGAGATTTGCAGCATTACGTTCGACCAGAAAGGCAACGTCTGGTTTGCAACAGACCATACCCTATGCTCGTTCGACGTCAAGAAACATATCTTCACCAGTTTCTCAAACCTCGACGGTGTCGACGACACGATGTGCTCAGAAGGGGCTGCCATCACCCTGCCTAACGGCAACGTGCTCTTTGGTACCATCAACGGCTACTATGTGGTCGACCGCAGCAAGCTGATAACCAAGACCGGTTCGCTGCTGAAGCTGCGCATCACGGACTTCTATCTCGACGACATGCTGCAGTCGCCACGACTCACGCCCGACTTCGACTACTACATTCCTGAGAGCAGACGCGTGGTACTGCCTCATCATGGTAGCGACTTTGCATTCCGCTTTGCTGCACTCAACTACCAGTATCAGCACCGCATCTACTACCAATACCGTCTGGAAGGCTACGACAATGAGTGGCACAACGCCACCAAGAAGCGTATCGCGGCCTATAGCAACGTGCCCGCAGGCACCTATCGCTTCCAGGTGAAGGCCTTCCTTCTGGAGTCGCCCGAGAACTACGACATGCGTACCATTGAGGTGGTCGTGCCGTCCTACTTCCTGCTGTCTTCTACGGCTATATGGCTTTACCTGCTCATCATCAGCGGTTTAGGCATTGGTGGCTTGTGGTGGTATCAGGAGCAGTTGCGAAGAAAACAAAAAATAAATGAGGGCTGATGCATCAGTTCTCATTTTTTTTTCGTATCTTTGCCAACAGAAACAGGGAGCCGTTTCGGTTCGATAGGGATACTCATCAAATTAAACCCGAAAACCGAGTAGTCTTCTCTTGCCAATGGCGGGCCACACCAACTGCATCAGCAGCCAGCCGCAAGGCCGGTGGATTACAACGACGGAGAGCGCTCAAATCTTTTAACAAAGGAGTTTTCATCACATCATCGGGCGGCTACCCTTTTTTAATTACAAGTTAAGAAGTAAGAGTTATGTTTTCAGGCATCATCGAAGAGTTTGCTACCGTTGTAGCTATCCAGAAAGACCGTGACAATATTGATTTCACCCTGCGCTGCTCGTTTGTCGACGAACTGAGCATCGACCAGAGCGTAGCCCACAACGGCGTTTGCCTCACCGTGGTTCGCATAGAGAACGGCACCTACGTCGTGACGGCCATGAAGGAAACCCTCGACCGCACCAACCTCGGACTGCTGCAGGTAGGCGACAAGGTGAACGTCGAGCGCTCCATGCTGATGAACGGCCGGCTGGACGGACACATCGTGCAGGGCCACGTCGACGAGACGGCTCGCTGCATAGCGATGGAAGATGCCAACGGCTCGACCTACTTTACCTTCGAATACAAGGAAGACCGCGAGATGGCGCGCAACGGCTACTTCTGTGTCGACAAGGGCTCCGTCACCGTCAATGGTGTCTCGCTGACCGTCTGCAACCCCACCCCCAACACCTTCCAGGTAGCCATCATCCCCTACACCATGGAGCACACCAACTTCCAGGATATCCATGTAGGCACCGTCGTCAACCTTGAGTTCGATATCCTCGGCAAATATATCGCACGGCTGAGTCAGCTGTAATCCTCAAGAAAGGACGACAACCGCTTTGCCATCTCATTGAGGGCCACAAAGCGATTAATGTGAACAAATTTGACAAAACACGCGCTGAGAATCGCGCGAAATCCAGCAAGCGCTCAGCGAGGTCAAATACGCGAAATATGAGGCATTATACGTAAGAGACTGATATGTAAGGGATTACAAATTTTAGCACATTCGGGCGTCCGAAAAGACTGTCCTTTTCACCTACAAATATCGACTAAAACACCTTTAAAAGCACGATTTTTGCACTATGAAAGTGGCGTTTTCACATCGTGAAGACGTAACTTTGAGGTCATGAAAGTGGCACTTTGAGACCGTCGAAACGTAACTTCGTGGTCGTCGAAGCGTAACTTCGTGGTCGTCGAAGCGTAACTTCGCTTCTTATCTTCCTAGATATACCCAAAAGCCAGACACAATTATCGGCACTTTTTCTTGACATTATAAAAGAAAAGTGCCACCCTGACGCAAGTCAAGGTGGCGCTTTTATGTTGTAACCTATGCTGTTTTAGAAGAACAGGTAGCGGTTGTCGACGATACCAGCGTTCAGATAGAGCTCGTTCATGAAGCGGCTGGCGGCCTGCTGGGCCATCTGCTGCAACTGCTGAGCTTGCTGCTTGGCGTCGAACTTCACGCCCTCGCGCTGCTTCTTCGAGAGTACCTGGAAGAGGTATGCACCACCATTACCCTTGACGACGGCAGGGCTGAACTGACCCTGCTTGACAGCGGCTACAGCACCACTCAGGGCGGGCTCGCTGGCACCTGCGGCCTGTACGAAGACAGGAGCAGAGAAGGTGATCTGGCGAACGCTGTCGACAGCGGCACCCTTGGCCTTGGCGTCGGCAATGCTCTTCACGCCTGCCAGCTTCTCAGCAGCCTTGTCGAACTTCTTGTCGCGGATGACCTCAGTCTTCAACTGGTCCTTCACCTCGTCCTGTGAACGATAGCCCACGGGGTGAACCTTGGTGAGGGCGAGCACGAGCAGGTGGTCGTTGTTGCCACACTCATAGAGGGGCGACACGTCGCCAGCCTTGGCGTCGAAAATCCACTTCATAGCCTCGCGGGTAGAACGCAGACCTACGACGTTGTGCTCAGAGTTGTACATATCGGTACGCTCCTTGACAGTATAGCCGAACTTCTGGGCGTTCTTCTCCAGACCCTCCAGCGTCTTGTTCTCGCTGACGTACTGGCTGAAGTTGTTGTATGCTTTAGAATAGGTGTCCTTCGAGAAGTCGATAGAGTGCTTCACAACAGCTACGTCGTACTTGTCGACGAAGTGCTTGCGGTCAGTCACCTGCAGCACAATGTTGGCTGTGGTAAACTGGAGGTTCTTGACCTCACCAGCAGGCAGCGTAACAATGTTATTAATATACTCCTTGGTGTCGGCGTCGATGCTCTGTGAACGCTCGTACATCGACGAGGTCATCCACTGCTTAGCACCAGTCTGGTTGTACTTCTTGGCCAAAGCCTCGAAGTCGGCACCAGCCTTCAGAGCGGTATAGATGCTATCGGCACGCTTTGCAGCCTCTTCGGCAGTCTCAGCGCTAACCTGAATCTGACGATACTCGACAGAGTCGGGCTGCTGTACCTTATTGACCAGCTTCACCACGTTCAGTGTGTTGTCGTAAGCAGTCTCAAAGGGAGCGCTCACCTGACCCACCTGCATCGAGTCCACCTTAGCGGCGATATCGTTGGGCAGAGCGGTACGCTGTACGGCCAGACCAGTATAGGCCAACTGTGACTGAGCCTTACGAACGGTCTCGGCAATAGCGCTACCGTCGGCCAGCTTCTGCTGAGCGTCCTTCATGCTCTTCATCAACTCGTCGCGGTCGGCCTTGCTGGCTACCACCTGGAAGTCGACATACTTGATGTCGCGGCTCTCGAAATACTGCTTGAACTGCTCTTTCAACTCGCCGTACTTGGCCTTGAGGTCGGCGTCGCTCACCTCTACATCGTCGTCCTTGATGGTGTTGTAGGCAACGGTAGCGAGCATGATGTCGCTCTCCTCGTTCTGACCCTCAAACGCCATCTTAGCTGATACAGGGTTCGAGAACAGGCACTGTGACAGCAGGCTCTGATACTTCTGAGCGAGCATCTGCTGACGGATATTCTTCTCCATGAACTTCCAGTAGTTGTAGATGCGGGTGTACTGCTCAGCCATCTGTGCGTTGCCGCCAGTCTCCTGCATCTTCTTATAGTCAGCCAGGAACTTGGTCAGCTGGCTGACGTCGAAGCGACCCGTCTGCTGATTGACGAACGGGGTCTGCATGAGCATGGGGTTCGTACCGGTCTTCAGCACGGTCTGCAGTTCCTCGTCGGTGACTGTCAGACCCAGCTTGCCAGCCTCGGTCTCGATGATGGTGCTGTTGACAAACTGCTGCCATACCTGGTCCTTGACCTGGTTGAGCTCCTCTTCAGAGAGGTTGTCGCGACCCTGCGTCATCTTGATGACCTCCTGATACTCGTCGACGAGTGACTGGAAGTCCTGAACTGAAATTTTCTTACCTAACACTTCGCCTACTTGCTGACGGCGCTCGTTGCCAGTAGCCTCGCACGAACGGAACATCTCTTCGGCAATGAATGCAAAGAGGGCCAGACCGATTACTGTAGCGAGTACTGGTCCCCAGCTTCTGATTTTTCCAATTGCTGCCATTTGTTGTTTTTAATTATTATTTTTTTTATTTTGTTTCTGGTTTTTGCAATTCAGCCTGCAAAGTTACTAAATTCCGATTAAAATACGGCATCTTTTTCAGAAAAAATGCCCTATTCACATACTTTAAGTCTTACAAGCTCGATTTTGGTCTGTGTATTCTTGATGATTTTGAACTCGAAACGGCCGATTGTTATCACTTCGTTCAGCTTGGGGAACGACTGATATTCGTGCAGAATCAGTCCGCCAACGGTCATGTATTCGTCGCTTTCAGGCAGGTCGAGGTCAAACATCTCGTTGACTTTCTCAATCTCCAGGCGGGCAGACAGCATGTAGGCACCGTCAGACAACTGCTTGGCAACGTACTTCGTATTGTCGTGCTCGTCCTCAATCTCGCCAAAAATCTCCTCGACGATATCCTCTAACGACACAATGCCGCTGGTGCCACCAAACTCGTCGACCACCACGCCCAGCGACTTCTTCTGCTGCAGGAAGATCTGCATCAGCTTGCGTGCGGCCATCGTCTCAGGAACATACGGCATCTGCTGGATGTGTTCGGAGATATTCTCCACCTGCTTGAACATCTCTGACGAGTGGATATAGCCGATGATGTGGTCGATATCCTCGCGGTAGACGATAATCTTCGAGTGTCCGCTCTCGATAAACTTGTACTTCAGCTCTTCGATGGTGCATTCGTCAATGTCGATAGCCTCAATCTCCGTTCGCGGCACCATACAGTCGCGCACCTTTGTATCGGCAAAGTCCAGCGCGTTATGGAAGATTTTCACCTCTTCCTCTATCTCGTCGTCGTCCTTGGCATTGTCGATGCTTGACTGCACCAGATAGTCGAGGTCGACCTTCGTAAACTCCTTGTCGTCGCTGACCTTCGGCACCTTTACGCCGACGAGACGTAACAGCCCGCGCGACAACAGTGTGGCAAAACGCGAGATGGGATAGAGCACCACATAGAACAGATAGGCCAACGGTGCAAAGATGGTCAACATGGTGTTGGGATTCGACTTGAAGATAGTCTTGGGCAGAAACTCGCCCGCAAACAGCACCACAACGGTAGACAGCAGCGTATCAGCCATTACACGGCCACCATCACTGAGCTGATAGAACAGCGTGGCGTCAAAGATTTGTGCAAACAGGATGCCGTAGACAACCAGCGAGATATTGTTGCCCACGAGCATGGTCGACACAAAAGTGTTGGGATGGCGATAGAACAGGGCTATAGCACGCTGCGAGAGTCCGTCTTTCTCACGGTCCATCTCAGCGCGCAGGCGGTTGCTCGACACAAAGGCAATCTCCATACCCGAGAAGAATGCCGAGAACACCATCGTGATAATCAGTCCTATAATAAGATTCGTCATAGGTTAATAGTTTGGTTTCGTAGTGGCCTTATGGCGTGTAGCAGCCTGGCGCACAGGTGCTTTGGGCATGGTATCGGCAGGTGCTGGCGACTGACTGGCAGCGGCAGGCTGCTGGTTGTCAGACGATTCCTGACTCTCCATATCCTCCGACTCAAACGAGCCGACGCTGTTGGTCACCTCGTAGTGGGTCATGTGCTCGTCACTACGGAAGTAGGTACCCTCGAGTGTTCGCTCGGGCGTGACCACCTTCGAGAATTTGTGGGAATAGAATTCGTGCCTGATGCCGTCCCAGAAGAGCTCCTCACTACGGAAGATCAGTCCGTTGACATTGCGGATATATACCCTACCCCGCAGTTCCCACAGCTTCTGCTGGTCGTAATACCACGCGCTGTCGGCCTGAATATAGCCCTCGATGTTGAAGGCTTTGTCGAACTGTTCCATGAAGATGCCCTTCTCGAAAATCCAGCGTGAGGGAGTCTTCACCGTATTGACTTCCCAGCGCTCTGTCACAATGCGGTATTTGATGACGCCAGAGTCGGAAATCAGCGTGTTGACACCGTAGCTCACCATCATCGACGCAGAGTCGCGGTCGTTGACGGCTGGAGCCGTATGGCTGACGGCCTCGTTGCAAGCAGCGAAGCCAATAAGTAGCGAAAGGAATGAAAGAAATGAAAGAAATTTCATTAGTCAACTTTCCATTTGGCAAACCAGCGCTCGTTGAACGTCAGGCCGATATTGATGCGGAACGAGTCTTCCGTCAGGAAACTCTTGGACGAAGAACGCACCCACTGACCGCTGATGTTCAGCGAAGAACGGGAAATGGGAACGGCAAAGCCGGCACTTACCGAAAACTCTTTAGGACCGTCCTGACCCATTATTTTATAATAAGGTGTGGCATACGACACACCAAAGCGGTAGTGCATCACCTGATACAGCTTGCGACCCATTGGATTGGGCTGCCAGTCGACACCACCCGTCACCTTGTGGCGGTCCTGATAATAGCCGCCCGTCATAGTATAGGTACCTGCTTGGGCATTGAAGGCAGGATAGTCCAAGGCACTCCAGCGCTGATAGGTGTAGTCCAAGCCAGCCATCAGGCTGCGCTTATGAAGCACCGTACCACCAAAGCCCACCGTAGTAGGCAATGCGAAGGCATCAGGCACCGTAATGGTCGTCGTGGTCGTCGTACCCGTCATGCTGTTAGCGTTGATGACCTGCAGGTCAGCTCCAGCACCTAATTTGTGGCCGATTCCTGCCGTGAGACCAAGGGTCAGCACGTCGTTCTTGTTTAAGTCTGTCTGCCATTGCAGTCCCAGGTCAATCTTATAGCTGCTCACCGAGGTCGAATAGTTTCTCGTCATCGTGTTCACATAGGAATCGCTGGGAGTCGTCACCACCGTTTTGTCGTAACGTCCCCAGAAATAAGAGAGGTTGGCACCAACGGAAAAGCCTTTGGCAAACTGCCAGCCAGCGCCAAGAAACAGCTGCGACAGACCGCCACTACCCTCGTGAACCTCCGTGCTGGTCATAGACTGGCTATTGCCCACGGCCTCTGTTCGCTTGTAGTTGTAGCCAATATTCGAGTAGGGAACCACACCCACAGCCAAGCCTACATGACGCATCAAACGGAATGACGCTACGGCATAGTCGAAAGTGCCCGTATTGGCATTGACCTTCTTGCTGCCTTCTGTGAAATGGGTATATTGCCCTGACACGCCCATATCTATCAACATGGTCAAAGAGTCTACTGCCGAATAAGAAGCCGGATTCTGCATATTCACGGCATGACTATTGCGCAGACCATACGCCAAACCACCCATACCACGGTTGAAACTCAATGACTGTTCTGACAAAGTACCCAGTCCATATTGGCTATAGGGTGACAGCGTAGAGCTGACTTGGGCCATCGCTGACACCGTCAGGATACCAGTCAGGAGTGTTGCAAATATTCTTTTTTTCATTGATCACTTGATTTCAATTCGATTTCGGGTTGCAAAATTATTGAAAAAAAACGAAATAAAAGCACGATAAGTGGAAAATATAGGTTAATTTTGCATCGTGAAACATTTAAAAACCATTTTTTATGCTCTGAGAGGGGGCGTTGGCGCGCAGGACATGGACTCTGTAGAAATCTGTCTGCTCACTTGTCAGCCGCACGACGAGGTGTACAGCCTCTACGGACATACCGCCATTCGCTATCACGACCTGCGCAAGGGAGGCATTGACGCAGCCTTCAATTATGGCGTATTCAATTTCCATGCGCCTTACTTTGCCCTTCGCTTTGTCTTCGGACTGACCGACTATGAGCTGGGCGTTTTCCCCTATGCGGCCTTCGAAAAAGAATACCGATATTTTGGCAGCATGGTCACCGAACAGGTGCTGAACCTGAGCAATGAGGAGAAGCTGAAACTACGGTTGGCATTGGCCGAAAATTTGTTACCCGGCAATGCCATTTACCGCTATAATTACTTCTACAACAACTGCACCACCAAGGCGCGCGACATCATCGAGCAATGCATCAACGGAAGAGTGGAATACGCTGGGCGTAAGGAATATACACCAACGTTTCGAGAGATGGTTCACGAGATGACGCGCCAGAATCCCTGGTCACGCTGGGGCAACGATTTGCTGTTGGGCATTGGTGCCGATCAAGCCACCACGCTCCGTCTGCAGGAGTTCCTGCCCAACAACCTGATGCACGACTTCGACCGCGCCCAAATCCGTGAGAACGGACAATATCGCCCGTTGGTCAAGGAGCGCCGCATAGCAGTTCCTGCAGGAGTGCAAATACGACAGGATGGCTTCCCGTTGACACCTTTACAATGCAGCATCATCCTCATGGCCATTGGACTGGTTCTCTTCATCTTCCAGTGGCGACTGCGCCAGGTCTTCCTCGTGTGGGAAGTGCTCTTGATGACGGCCAGCGGCATCATCGGCATTGTTCTGTTTCTGATGCTGTTCTCGCAACACCCCACGGTGAGGGTGAATTTTCAGATTCTATTCTTCAACCCTATTCATCTGGTGTTCCTATGGTCCGTCATCAAAGGCCGCGCCAGACGCTATTGGGGAATCATTATTGCACTAACCATCTTCTTCCTGATAGGCAACCTGTTTCAGACCTATGCCGAAGGCATTCAGAGTTTGGCACTATGTTTGCTGCTACAGGCAGTATGCCACACGAACAGAATACGTAAAGCATGAACAACAAGTATCTATACATTACCCTCCTTTCCCTGCTGGGATTCAGCGCTGAAGCAACCGCCCAGACGGTAGCGCAGGCACCCAAGCTGGTGGTCGCCATTACCATCGACCAGTTGCGCACCGACCAGTTGGAGACGTTTGCCCCACTCTACTCGGCTGACGGACTGAAGCGCCTGCTCAACGAGGGCATGGTATACACGTGTGGCTCCTATCCTTTTACGCCTGTTGACAAGGCCTCAGCAGCTGCTGCCCTGACAACAGGTTCTACACCTTATTACAACGGTATCACAGCGACAGAATGGTTGGACCGCAACACGCTACGTCCTGTCAAGGCCGTTAGCGACAAACAATACGGCTACGCTCCGCAGCAGCTGGCCACATCGACGCTGGGCGATGAACTGAAGATAGCCACTGACGGCATTGCCAAAGTGTTTTCGTTTGCACCCGATGCAGAAAGTGCCATTTTGTCAGCAGGACATGCGGCCGACGGAGCTGCCTGGATACAAAACAACAAATGGACGACGACAACCTACTATGAGCCTGAGAACAGATGGCTCAGCGGATACAAGCGCCTGTACATACCTACTGCCGACAGTAATCTGACGATGACCGACATCACGCTACGTTGTGTAGAACAGGCAGGCATAGGGCTTGACGAGAAGACCGATCTGCTCTGTGTATCCTACACGGTAGCCCCCGATATGGCCGACTATGTGGCGTTAGACCAGACCATTAGCGCACTCATTGGCGGCATTACCAGCCGTTTGCCCCTCGACCGGGTACTCTTTGTCATTACGGGCTCTGGCGCCACCATTGAGGAGAAAGAGGAGAACAACAACAGTCGCTACCGCATTCCTACGGGCACTTTCTCCATCAGCCGTACGGCCAATCTGCTGAACATGTATCTTGGGGCCACCTACGGCACCGCACAATATATCGAAGGAACATATCGTAACCAGCTGTTCCTCAACCACAAACTGCTGGAACGGAAGAACATCAACATGGGCGACGTGATGGCTCGCTCGCAGGAGTTCATCCTTCAGTTGTCAGGCGTGCGTAATGTCTATACCGCCAACCAATTGCTGACCAGCGACAGCTACCGCATAGAGCGCATCCGCAACGGCTTTAACGTCGAGAAATGCGGCGACCTACTCATCGACATTGCACCAGGCTGGCAACTGGTCAACGAAGACACGCACACCACGTCGGTATCACGTACCAGCAACATTCCATTCCCCATCATCTTCTTTGGTGCCAACATTCCTTCACACCGCATAGAAACACCGGTTACCGTCGACCATATTGCGCCGACTATAGCCCGTTCCATCCGCATCCGTGCACCAAACGGCTGTTCGGCCGAACCGCTTTTTTAACCTAAAAAGGTAAAAAAGTAAAAAGGTAAGCGAGAGTACGGATTTTTTTTCGTACCTTTGTAGGCGTTTTCTTTAGTAATAATAAATTAAGTACACATACAAATATGAATTTCAACCAATTCTTACGCTCCCTGTTCGGCGATAAGTCGTCGCGCGACATGAAGCTCATCCAACCGCTGGTAGAAAAAGTCAAGGCGGTATATCCAGAAACACAGAAACTCAGCAACGACGCCCTGCGCCAGCGCACCAAGGAGATACAACGCCAGGTGCAGGACGCTGCCAATGCACAGAAAGAAGAGATAGAGAAACTGAAGGCAACCATCGAGGACACGCCTATCGACGAGCGTGCCGACATCTTCGCTCATATCGATAAGTTAGAGAAAGAAGTACTTGACATCTACGAGAAGGCACTCGACGAAGTTATGCCCGAAGTCTTCTCGATTGTCAAGGAGACCGCACGCCGCTTCGCCGAGAACGATGAGACCATCGTAACGGCTACCGACTTTGACCGCGAGCTGGCTGCTGACCCACGCAAGGACTTCATCACCATCGACGGCGACAAGGCCATCTATCACAACCACTGGACTGCTGGTGGTAACGACCTAAAGTGGGAAATGGTTCACTACGATGTACAACTCTTCGGTGGTGTTGTACTGCATCAGGGAAAGATTGCCGAGATGGCTACTGGTGAAGGTAAGACGCTAGTCGCTACCCTTCCTGTATTCCTCAACGCGCTGACAGGCAATGGCGTTCACGTGGTAACCGTCAACGACTATCTGGCCAAGCGTGACTCTGAGTGGATGGGACCGCTCTACATGTTCCACGGACTCTCTGTCGACTGTATCGACAAGCACCAGCCCAACAGCGAGGCACGTCGCAAGGCGTATCAGGCTGATATTACCTTCGGTACGAACAACGAGTTTGGTTTCGACTACCTGCGCGACAACATGGCTATCTCGCCACAGGACCTCGTACAGCGTGCCCATAACTACGCTATCGTCGACGAGGTTGACTCTGTGTTGATTGATGATGCCCGTACTCCGCTGATTATCTCTGGTCCTGTTCCCAAAGGCGACGACCAGATGTTCGAGGAGTACCAACCATTGGTCGAGAAGCTGGTAGGTGTTCAGAAGCAGTTGGCCACGCAGTATCTGGCCGATGCCAAGCAGAAAATTTCAGAAGGCATGGAGAAGAACGACAAGAAGCTGCTGGACGAAGGCTTTCTGGCACTCTACCGTTCTCACAAGTGTATGCCTAAGAATAAGCCCCTCATCAAGTTCCTTTCAGAGGACGGCATCAAGAGCGGCATGCTCAAGACCGAGGAGACCTATATGGAGAACAACAACCGCCGCATGCCGGAGGTCGTTGAACCGCTATATTTCGTCGTCGACGAGAAGCTGAACTCGTGTGACCTGACCGATAAGGGTACCGCATGGTTGGCCCATCAGGTCAACGACGCTGAACTCTTCGTGCTGCCCGACATTGCTGCCCAGCTGTCGGCCCTCGAAGGCGACACTACGCTGAGCGATGAGGATCGTGTCAACAAGAAGGATGAGCTCTTGCAACACTATGCCGTTCAGTCAGAGCGTGTGCACACCCTGCAGCAGCTACTCAAGGCCTACTGCATGTTCAACAAGGATGACGAATATGTGGTCATCGACGGCGAAGTAAAGATTGTCGACGAGCAGACAGGTCGTATCATGGAAGGTCGCCGCTGGTCAGACGGCTTGCACCAAGCTGTCGAGGCCAAGGAGCACGTTAAGGTCGAGGCTGCTACACAGACTTTCGCCACCATCACCCTGCAGAACTATTTCCGCATGTACCACAAGTTGGCAGGTATGACGGGTACCGCCATTACCGAAGCTGGTGAGTTCTGGGATATCTATAAGCTCGACGTGGTGGAGATTCCCACCAACCGTCCTGTCATCCGCGACGATATGGACGACCGCATCTACAAGACAGCCCGCGAAAAATATCGCGCCGTCATTGAGGAGGTTGTTCGCCTGCGCAACATGGGACGTCCGACGCTGATTGGTACAACATCGGTCGAAATCTCTGAGTTGCTCTCTCGAATGCTCGACATGTATGTCAATCCCGAAACTGGCAAGCGCGAGGGTATTCCCCATCAGGTGCTGAATGCTAAGTTGCACCAGAAGGAAGCCGACATTGTAGCTCTGGCTGGTCAGTCGACCAATGGCAAGGGTGCCGTAACCATCGCCACCAACATGGCTGGTCGTGGTACCGATATCAAGCTGTCGCCTGAGGTAAAGACTGCTGGTGGTCTGGCCATCATAGGTACTGAGCGTCACGAGTCACGTCGTGTAGACCGCCAGCTGCGTGGTCGTTCAGGACGTCAGGGAGACCCGGGTTCTTCGCTGTTCTTCATCTCACTCGAAGACAAGTTGATGCGACTGTTCGGTTCTGAGCGTATCGCCACCGTAATGGACAAGCTCGGCTTCAAGGAGGGCGAGATGCTCGAGAGCTCGATGATTACCAAGCAGGTTGAACGTGCTCAGAGAAAGGTTGAGGAGAACAACTTCGGTATCCGTAAACGTCTGCTGGAATACGACGACGTGATGAACAAACAGCGTACTGTCGTTTACTCGAAGCGTCGTCATGCGCTGATGGGTGAGCGTATCGGCATGGATATCTCGAACACCATCTGGGACCGTGTGGCCAACATCATCGAGACAAACGACTATGAGGGCTGCAAAGAGGCCTTCATCAAGGTCTTTGCAATGGAGTGTCCATTCTCGAGTGACGAATTTATCAATAAGAACCGCGACGAGCTGGCCGAAGAGACTTTCCAGGTTTGCATGGGCAACTTTAAGCGTAAGATGGAACATATCCAGGAAGTGGCTATGCCTGTTATCAAGCGCGTCTACGAAGAGCAGGGAAGTATGTATGAGCGTATTGTCGTTCCCTTGACTGACGGCCGCAAGATGTACAACATCCCCTGTAACCTCAAGGAAGCCTACGATACCGAGTGCAAGTCGGTGGTGAAGGAGTTTGAAAAGCAGATCTTGCTACACATTATCGACGAGGCATGGAAAGAAAACCTGCGCGAGCTCGACGAGCTAAAGCACTCTGTACAGAACGCCAGCTACGAGCAGAAAGACCCATTGCTTATCTTCAAACTCGAGAGTGTAAAATTGTTCGACAACATGGTGAACACCATGAACAACCGCTCTGTCTCTATCCTGATGCGCGCCCAGATTCCTGAGATGCAACAGGTGCAGGAAGCCGCTCCAGAGCAGCACACTCAGCGCCAGCAGTACACCGAATCGAAGCAACAGCTCGGTGCCGAGCAGTTGACCGACCCCAATCAGGCTGCCGCTGCCGCTCAGGACACTCGTGCCCAACAGCCGCGCACACCGATTATCAAGGATAAGTTGCCCGGCCGTAACGACCCCTGTCCCTGTGGTTCTGGTAAGAAGTTCAAGAACTGCCACGGACGTGGCTTAGTATAAGCCCCATAAGACCTATTAGTCCCATTAGTCTCATAAAACCTATGATTAAGATTGACAATCTCAGAAAGCAGTTTGGCGACACCTGCGCCTGCAACATCCCATCGTTCCAAATCAACGATGGCGACATTCTTGGACTTGTTGGCAATAACGGAGCCGGTAAGACGACTCTCTTCCGTCTATTGCTCGACCTACTCAAGGCCGACGATGGTTCCGTGATGATTGATGATATCAATCCTGCAGAAAGTGAAGCATGGAAAGCTAATGTCGGTGCCTATATCGACGAAGGCTTCCTCGTTGATTTCCTCACACCCGAGGAGTACTTCGCCTTCTTAGGTAAGATTTCGGGCATGAGCCAAGCCGAGGTTGACGAACGCCTTACGCAGTTCGAGCGTTTTGCCAATGGTGAAATCTTTGGACAGAAGAAACTCATCCGCAACCTCTCAGCCGGTAACAAGATGAAGGTGGGCATCATCTCTGCCCTACTTCGTCGTCCCAAGACCGTAGTGCTCGACGAGCCGTTCAACTTCCTCGACCCCACCAGCCAGCTCGTGCTGAAGCATCTGCTGACCGACTATGCCCGCGAGACGGGAGCCACCATTCTTATCTCCAGCCACAACCTACAGCACACCATCGACATTTCGACGCGTATTGCCCTACTGGAGCACGGCCAGATTATTCGCGACCTGGCTAACCAAGAAGGTAGTGCTTCTGCCGAACTAGAGGAGTACTTTGGAGCGGAGTAATTACCTGACCGTCATATGGAAGCAGCCCTGCTTGACCTCATACTTGATGTAGCAACGGTCTTGCTGGCGCAGGTCGCGAAGCACCTCAGAGAGCACCCACTTCAGGGTGTCGTTGCGCACTTCACGTCCCACAGGATGGTAGCGGTTGTAGCAGATATCAAAAGTGGTGCCGTAGAGGTGGCATGAGTTGTCTGTAGCATTACCGTTATGGCGCTGCAATCGGACCACGTCGTCTTTGGTACGAAGCACGCTGGTAACAATCAGTTGGTTCATGGGCACACCCTTGACGTAGAGGCTGTCAAAAAACGCCTGGCCGATGTCTTGCAATAGTGCGGCAGCACGCGGCACGAGATAGGGAATGGAACTGCGCAGGCGGTCGACATGGTAGAAAGGACTCTCACCGACATACACCAATTCTTTTTTACGAGCCTCTGCATCCTCACGGTTCTGTACGGGGCGTACACCCCAGCGATTAGCTGCCACAATTTGTACACTCTGGCTGTCGGGGAACGCCGTTTTGTAGTTGGGCACAGAGCGGATACGATGAGGGGTAGTTGAGGAGGATAGAAAATGAGAGATGAGTGGACCTTCCTCCATTCCATTTCTTCCCTCGCCCGTAATAAAGGGACGAATAACGGCCAGCAGGGCAACCACCACCACAAAACACAGTAAGAACTGACGCTTGGTGAGTTGCTTCTTGGAAAATATGTTTTTCTGTTTCTTCATGATTATCGCTTACACTTTTCGTACCATTCTTTCAGCATACCACGAGGAATGCCACGTTTCACAGCCTCATCGAGCACACGACGGGCCTCTTTTCTACGCTCCAAGACTAACAACTGGTCCACATGACTGACAACATAGAGCGGGTCGCGCGGAGATAGCTGCTCAGCACGCTGCCAATCGTAGAGCGCAGCCTCGTCTTGCTTCATACGACGCTCCAAATTAGCTCGTACGGCATAGGCCGTGGCCGAGTCAGCATGTTGCTCTATCGTTTGGTTCAAGTGATCAAGAGCTTCCTGCCGATTGCCCAACTGTTCCAACACGATAGCCAGCGACAGTCGCGCCTCATAGTGATGGGGGAAGAGCGACAACAATAGGGTGAGGTCGTTCTTCGACAATTGGAAACGTCGAAGATGCGTATTGGCATAAGCGCGATAGAACAGCGCCGCAGGATTCTGAGCGTCGTGCTGCAAAATGAGCGTATATTCATCTATGGCATACTGCCACTGCGCCAACTGCAGATTAGCGTTAGCCTTACGCAGATGCAGGTCTGTTGACCAGGCCGACTGTGCAATCTGCTTGTTCAACACGTTTAGTGAGTCGCGCCAGTTAATATCCTGTGCTTGTGCTGTAAGTTGCCACGATATGGCAACCAACAGCGCTAAGCCTTTTCGATATAATTTACAATCCATTGACCAACTTCTTTTGTTCCATACTTCTGACCACCCTCGACCTGAATTTCAGGTGTACGCACATTGGCATCTAGCGAGGCATTGACAGCCTGACGCACCAAAGCACCCTCACGCTCGAGTCCAAAGTGTTCGAGCAACATGGCAGCAGAGAGAATCTGTGCCAAGGGATTGGCGATGTTCTGACCGGCAGCCTGCGGCCAAGAGCCGTGAACGGGTTCAAAGAGTGGTGTGTGCTCACCCAGCGAACTGGATGGCTGAAGTCCCATAGACCCCGTAATACATGACGTTTCGTCGGTGAGAATGTCACCAAACGTGTTCTCCGTGACGATGACATCGAAGAAACGAGGTTCGGTCAGTACTCGCATTGAGGCATTGTCGATAAACATATAGTCCGTCATCACTTCAGGATATTGCGTTTCCATTTCTTTGGCAACCTGACGCCACAAACGGCTTGAAGCTAACACGTTAGCCTTATCAACAACAGTCAGGTGCTTATGACGTTGCATAGCCATTTCGAAAGCGACCTTGAGGATGCGCTCAATCTCGGGACGCGTATAGACATTGGTATCGAAGGCTTTGTCGTTATCTTGATATTTCTCTCCAAAATACATGCCACCAGTCAGTTCGCGAATCACCACGAAGTCGGCACCGCGCAGTAATTCCTCCTTCAGAGGCGACTTATGCAACAGGCAGTCGAAGGTGGCTACAGGGCGAATGTTAGCGAAAAGTCCCAACTTCTTACGCATAGCCAGCAAACCCGTTTCCGGACGCATCTTCAGCGTGGGATTGTTGTCGTATTTCAAATCGCCAACAGCAGCAAAGAACACAGCATCGGCACGCATGCAGACATCGTGCGTCGTCTCAGGATAGGCATCACCACGGGCATCAATAGCACAGGCACCCACCAGTGCTTCCTCATATTCAAACTCGTGGTTACACTTCTGGGCAATAGCATCAAGCACAGCCACACCTTGTTTCATAATCTCTGGGCCGATACCATCACCAGCCAATATCGCAATTTTCAGTTTCATATTACACTACTATTCGTTATTTCGTTAAATCACTTTCAATAATGTTCAACATCTTAAACGTCGCCTTGATAGCCGCTTCCGTCTGGTCGGCATCCAGTCCGCGTGTACGTAGCAGACTATCTTTGTAATGCCACGAGATGACCGTCTGCACCAAGGCATCGGTACGTCCACCAGGAGGAATACTGACCTGATAGTTAGCCAGCGTGGGGAACGTGCGGTCGAGATGTTTCTTATAAATATGGCGCAAGGCCTTGACGAAAGCGTCGTACTGACCATCGCCCACCGCACTGCCTTCAAACTGCTGACCATTGATTTCCACCTTGATATTGGCACCAGGTTTCAAGCCGTAGGCCGTCGTTACGATATAGCTGATCAGTTTCACCTTATCTTCAGAACCGTCATGTTTCAAGACATCGCTGACAATATACGGCAGGTCTTCTTGCGTCACGATTTCCTTTTTGTCACCCAACTCCGTGATGCGCTCGGTCACGCGACGAGTCTGCTCAGGCGTCAGTTCCAAGCCCAGTTCCTCGAGGTTCTTGGCAATGTTGGCACGACCGCTTTGTTTTCCCAAGGCATACTCACGCTTACGGCCGAAGCGCTCAGGCATCAGTTCGTTGTAGTAGAGCTGGTCCTTCGTATCGCCATCAGCATGGACACCCGCTACCTGCGTAAACACATTCTCACCGACAATCGGCTGGTTGGGGGCCACCGTGATGCCACTAAAGCTCTCGACCATGCGCGAGAGGTCGTTCAACTGACTCTCCACGAGGTTGGTCTTGGCGTGGAACTGGTCTTTCAAGATAGCCTGTACCGAAGCCATGGGCGCATTGCCACAACGCTCCCCCAGCCCATTCACGGTGACATGAAGGCCACGTGCGCCACTCAGCACAGCAGCCAGCGAATTGCTGACCGCAAGATCGTAGTCGTTATGGGCATGGAAGTCGAAATGCGTATCAGGATAACGTTTCTTCATCTTTCGGAAGTACTCGATAACCTGCAGGGGATTCATCACACCCAGCGTATCGGGCAACATAAAGCGTTTGATAGAGGTGAGAGGGTGAGAAGGTGAGGAGGTGAGACAATCCATCAGCTGATAGACATACTCGGGCGAGTCCTTCATACCGTTCGACCAGTCTTCTAAATACAGGTTGACGCTGATGCCCTTGCTGGCGGCATAGGCCAGTTCCTCAAGGATGTCGTTGATATGCTCCTCAGGTGTCTTATGCAGCTGGAGAGTACAATGTTTCAGCGATCCCTTAGCCAGCAGGTTGACAACCTTTCCGCCACAGTCGGCAATCCAGTCGATAGACTTGCCACCATCGACAAAGCCCAACACTTCGACACGCTCCAGCAGTCCGTTCTTCTGGGCATAAGCACATATCTTCGTTACGGCTTCGCGCTCACCTTCCGACACGCGCGCCGAAGCCACCTCAATGCGGTCGACATTGACATCAGAGAGCAGTTTGCGCGCCATCACCAGTTTTTCGTGGGGCAGGAACGACACGCCATTGGTCTGCTCACCATCGCGCAACGTAGAGTCCATAATCTCTACGAACGGCACAATGCGCTTGTAGGTATTTATCTTCTCTGCTGTTCCCATGCTTCTATCTTGTCTTTATTAGCCACGAGGAAATCAATGTCGTCGAGTCCTTGCATCAGGCAATGCTTCTTGTAGCCGTTGATGTCAAAGTGTTCTGAGTGGCCTGTGACCTTGTTGGTTACTTTTTGGTTGGGCAGGTCCACCTCTACTTCGGCATCAGGGCCGTTTTGAATAGTCAAGAACAATTCAGACAGGAAGTCCTCGCTGACCTGCACGGGCAGAACAAAATTGTTCAATTCGTTGTTCTTGTGGATGTCGGCAAAGAATGAGCTTATGACTACACGGAATCCATAGCCCGCGATAGCCCATGCAGCATGTTCACGACTCGAACCAGAACCGAAATTCTTACCAGCCACGAGGATACAGCCCTTGTATTGAGGATTGTTAAGCACGAAGGCCTTGTTCAGCGTGCCGTCACTATGATAGCGCCAATCACGAAAGAGGTTATCGCCAAAGAAACGCTCCTCCTTGGTGGTAGCCTTCAGGAAACGGGCAGGAATGATCTGGTCGGTATCGACGTTCTCCAACGGCAGGGGCACGCAGGTGCTTGTTATAACATCAAATTTCTGTTTCATTTTCAATCTTCAATCTTCATTTTTCAATCAGAGGAGCTCTCGTGGGTCGGTGATTACTCCTGTTACAGCACATGCAGCAGCCACTAAGGGCGAAGCCAGAATAGTACGAGAGCCTGGTCCCTGACGTCCTTCAAAATTGCGGTTAGACGTAGAAACGGCATACTTGCCAGCAGGCACCTTGTCATCGTTCATCGCCAGACAAGCCGAACAACCTGGCTGACGAATTTCAAAGCCGGCATCAGCCAGCACCTTGTCGAGACCTTCGTCCTCTATCTGCTGGCGCACAGCCCATGAACCTGGCACCAGCCATGCCACCACGTTGTCGGCCTTCTTGCGACCTTCGACAATAGAGGCAAAGGCGCGGAAGTCCTCGATGCGTCCATTAGTGCAAGCACCTAAGAATACATAGTCCATCTTCTTGCCCAACAACCGTTCACCGGCCATGAAGCCCATATAAGCAAGGGCCTTTTCGAAGTTGGCGTCACCCGTTGTCGGAATACTTTCCGTAATGCCAATACCCATGCCCGGATTTGTACCATAGGTCACACGAGGTTCGATATCAGCAGCGTCAAACGACAGTTCCTTGTCGAACACAGCATCGTCGCCACTCTTCAGTGTCTTCCAATAGGCGACAGCGCTCTCCCACTCTTCGCCCTTGGGTGCGTACTCCCTACCTTTTATATAATTAAAGGTCACCTCGTCAGGAGCAATGAATCCACCACGTGCGCCCATTTCTATCGATAGGTTGCAGAGCGTCAGGCGGCCCTCCATCGAGAGATTTCTGACCACCTCGCCAGCATATTCCACGAAATAACCTGTAGCACCTGAAGTCGACAGTTGCGCCATCAGATAGAGTGCCACATCCTTAGCGGTCACACCCTTACCAAGTGTTCCGTTAATCGTGATGCGCATCGACTTCGGCTTCTGTTGCAGAATGCATTGTGAGGCCATCACCATCTCCACCTCCGACGTTCCGATGCCAAAGGCCACAGCACCCATTGCACCATGCGTCGAAGTGTGCGAGTCGCCACAAACTATCGTCATACCTGGCAACGAAAGTCCTTTTTCAGGACCAACGACGTGAATGATACCATTGTCGCGAGACATCATGCCATAGTGCGTCAATCCAAACTCACGCGCGTTCCTTTCTAACATGTCCACCTGCGCCTTCGATACAGGATCCTCGATAGGTTTGTCCTGATCGTGCGTTGGTGTGTTATGGTCAGGCATACAGAATATCTGCCCAGGACGGAAACACTTCAGTCCTCTAGCCCGCATACCCTCAAAGGCCTGCGGCGACGTCACCTCGTGGCAATACAAGCGGTCGATATAGAGCTGTGTCGGCCCGTCGGCAACCGTCTGCACCACGTGTGCATCCCATATCTTATCAAATAATGTGTTCATCAGTCTTCCACTCTGAATTTATTGATACAATCGATATATGCTTCCACGGAGGCCGTCACGATGTCGGTATTGGCACCAAAGCCATAATAGAGACTACCGTCGTACTCCACCTGCATGTGCACTTTACCAACATCGTCGCTTCCCTTCGAAATGGCCTGAATAGTAAACTCCTTCAGCGTCATCTGCTTCATGATAATCTTCTTCAGCGCCTTAATGGCCGCATCGACAGGACCATTGCCCGAAGCGGCAGCTTCGAACTTCTGTCCGCTTATGTCGAGACCGATAGAGGCTACCGACTTCACGCCCTTACCTGACGTCACTTGCAGGAAGTCGAGGCGAACGGCATGCGTGTCAGACACATCGGCACCCGCCAGCATCAGCACATCGGCATCCGAGATTTCCTTCTTCTTGTCGGCCAAAGCCAAGAACTGTTCGTATATCTTGTCAATCTTCTTCTCGTCGCTAACATCGACACCATTGATCATCAGACGATGTTTCAGGGCTGCACGACCACTGCGGGCGGTCAGTACGATGCTATTGTCGTCGATACCCACATCCTTGGGGTCGATAATCTCATACGTGTGTACATTCTTTAATACGCCGTCCTGATGGATACCGCTGCTGTGCGCAAAGGCGTTGCGACCCACGATGGCCTTGTTGGGCTGAACGGGCATATTCATCAGACTCGATACCATACGACTCGTAGGATAAATCTTCGTGGTGTTGATGTTTGTCTCAATATCAATATTCTTATGACATTTCAGGATCATCGCAATTTCCTCCAACGACGTATTACCTGCACGCTCGCCAATGCCATTCACCGTAACCTCCACCTGACGGGCACCAGCCAGCACACCATTCAGCGTATTAGCCGTTGCCATACCCAAGTCGTTGTGACAATGCGTAGATATGATACAGGCGTCGATGCCGTCCACGTGCTCCTTCAAGTACTTGATTTTCTCAAAGTATTCCTGCGGCAGACAATAGCCCGTTGTATCAGGGATATTGATAACCGTAGCACCAGCCTTGATGACCGCCTCGACGACTTGAGCCAGATATTCGTTGTCCGTACGACCTGCATCCTCGCAATAGAACTCCACGTCGTCCACGAAACGCTTAGCATACTTCGTAGCAGCAACAGCCTGTTCCAGAATATGCTCACGTGTCGAATTGAACTTGTACTTAATGTGCTCGTCGCTCGTGCCGATACCCGTATGGATGCGCTTGTGCTTGGCATACTGCAGCGCCTCGACAGCTACGTCGATATCGTGCTCTACGGCACGCGTCAGCGCACAAATGGTTGGCCACGTCACTGCCTTCGAAATCTCAATCACACTGTGGTAGTCGCCAGGACTCGACACAGGAAATCCTGCCTCAATCACGTCCACGCCCAACTGCTCCAGCGCCTTTGCCACCTGAATCTTCTCTACCGTGTTCAATTGGCAACCAGGCACCTGCTCGCCGTCGCGCAGCGTCGTGTCGAAAATGTACAATCTGTCACTCATTTCTTTTTTCCTTTTTATTTTCGATGTTTCGATGTTTCGAAGAGTAATACGAAAAAAGCCTCTCTACACCCGGAAGTGAGAAAGGCTTGTTCGTATTTTATTCAAATCTTTAATCTTAAATTTCTGAATACGCCTCATCACTTCCGGCCACGTTACGCAGTCGAATAATAATAATGTTGCTAATCAGATTAAGACTCTTCATATCGTCGTTCTTACTATTTCGGCTGCAAAATTACATAATAATCGCGAAACCACAAAACAAATTGCCACTTTTTTCAGCAAAAAGTGGCAATTTGTCTTTTGGATTTTACTGATGCTGGTCGCGCAACAGGTCGTTGACGGTCTTCACAGGGTTGAAGGTCGACAGCGGCACCTCAACGAAAACGGTCGACCAGTTGCTCATAGCACCATTCCACAAACCAGGCAACTCGAGAGCCTGCAGTTCCTTTCCGCTCTTCGACTTCTGCGAGATAAAGCCCGTAGTGACATCAACATAATCGGGCAGATTGAAAGGCTGACCCTTATAATCCTTGACAGCGCAGACAAGATCGACAGGATTGAAGTGAGTACCCTGCGTAAACATGTCCATATACTCCTTGTTTGACTTGTCGATTTGTGAGCTTTCCAGAATCTGAAGTGACACAGTACCGTCTTGGTTGTAGGTCAGGAACGGACCACCACCAGGCTCACCGACATTCTTCACGACACCGCAAACGCGCATCGGACGGTTCAACTTACGACGCAGATAGTCGGCATCTTCCTTCTGTCCTTTCGGATCAGTACAGAGTTGCTCACGTACGAACTTAGCCATTTCAGCAAGTTGTGCTTCAGTAGCTCCCTCGTCCAAGATGCGCAGATACTCGAAGGCCTTCTGCTGCAGGGTGACGAGCACACCAGCGATAATCTGCTTCCAGATGACGGTATCGGTCTTCAGGCGATCAGGTACGACGTTATCAATATTCTTCACAAAGATGACGTCGGCATCAATCTCGTTCAGATTCTCGATAAGTGCACCATGTCCACCAGGACGGAACAACAGCGAGCCGTCGCTGTTGCGGAATGGCGTACCGTCTGGATTAGCAGCAACGGTGTCAGTCGACGGTTTCTGCTCAGAGAAGGTGATATCATAGTGAATACCAAACTTCTGGGCAAAGTAGTCGACCTTCTGGGCAACCTTTGCCTTGAAAAGCTCCATGTGCTCGTGGGAAACGGTGAAATGTACATTCGCCTCACCGTTCGAAGCAGCATAGAGGGCACCTTCCACCAAGTGCTCCTCCATCGGGGTACGCGGACCCTCTGGATAGTTGTGGAACAACAGCAGGCCCTTAGGCAACTGACCGTAGTTCAACCCCTCAGCCTTCAGCATATTGGCAGCCACGGCCTTGTAGTTACCCTCAGCCTTCAGCGCCTTGATGCCTTTTCCTTCGTTCTTCTGGCAGACAGCATCGAGCTCGTCGTAGAAAGCGAACTTGGCGATGTTGTCAAAATACTTCTCCTCGAAGGGAGTGGTAGGTTTGTCGTAGTCAGCGTCGACAAAGGCAAACACGTCCTTGAACATACGGCTGGCAGCACCCGAGGCGGGCACGAACTTTACCACACGCTTGCCAGCAGCCTTATAGCGCTGCCAAGCCTCTACAAATTTCTTTCCCTCGTCCTTTGCTGGCGCGACGATACCACGGCCGATAGCTGCGGCAGCCTCAAGCTTCAGGAATGGGAAACCGGTTTTAAACTGTCCCAGCTGGGTCTCAATCTGCTGCTCAGAGATTCCCTTCTGAGCGAGCTGTTTAAGATCTTGTTGTGTCAACATAGTTTAGGCTTTTTATTATTATTAGAATGTACGCGTGAAAAATCAGAAGGGCAGATCGTCGGCACTCCCCTCACCAATGGGTTCTTGTGCGGGAGGGAAAGGAGCGGCAGCATCCTGAGGAGCAGCCATAGGAGCGCCCATAGGAGCGGCAGCAACAGGTGCGGCAGTTGCAGGAGCTACGTTGAATGCGCGGATGTCATTGAACCAACGGCCATTATATTCGTGAGCGTCGATATCAAAAGAAATGGTCAGATCCTGACCCAGCTGAATATTGAACTGCTTGATGCGGTCCTCTCCAAATACGCGGAATACACATTTTTTTGGATACTGTCCTGGAACTTCAATGACATAATCCTGAGACATCCACGAGTTTCCTGTGCGCTGAGAGACACCACTTGTTGCCGGCAATACGGCAATAATCTTTCCTGTTAAATCCATAATTATTCTTTTATTCTATGATGTTTTATGCTTTCAGTTTGCGAAATTACGGAAAATAATTTTAAAATCAGCATTTTTCTTCAAATATTTTTGCGATTGACCAACTTATTTTGTATTTTTGTACTCAAATACGCAAATACGAACGAAACTAAAAATTAAATACCCATGAGATTTACCGTATCCAGTACTGCATTAAGCAGCAAACTTAACGCTCTTTCAAGAGTAATCAACAGCAAGAATTCATTGCCTATCCTGGCTGATTTCCTGTTTGACGTGCAAGACAACATGCTCTATCTGACGGCCTCAGACAGCGAGAACGTCATGAAGACGCAGATCGAGGTCAGCGAGTGTGACAACAATGGTCGTTTCTGCATCAGCAACCACGACCTTTTGGAGGCTGTCAAGGGTTTCTCTGAGCAACCTATCACCTTCGATATTGACCAAACCAGTAACATTGCCAAGATTTCATACCAAAATGGTATGTTCTCACTACCTGTAGAAAATGCTGACGAATTTCCGCAGGCACAAGGCATCAGCGAAGGTGCCCAGACGATTGCCATCTCCACCGCTTTGTTGGCTGAGAACGTCAACCGCTCGCTATTTGCTACTGCACAAGACGAGTTACGCCCTGTGATGAATGGTATCTACTTCGACTTGACCCCTGATTATCTGGCAGTTGTAGCCAGCGACGGTCACAAGTTGGTACGCAACAAGATACTGACCATCCACAGCGATCAGCCTGCCGCCTTCATCCTGCCGAAGAAGCCCGCCTCACTGTTGAAGAACCTGCTGGGTAAGGACGGTGGCGACGTCATCATCCGTTTCGACGAGCGCAACGCAAAAATCAAGTTTGACGAAGGTGAACTGATCTGTCGTCTGATTGAGGGCCGCTACCCGAACTATAATTCAGTAATTCCACAGAACAACCCCAACCAGCTGACTGTCGACCGTCTGGGCCTCTTGGCCGCTCTGCGCCGCGTACAGCCTTTCGCCAACGACTCCAGCAACCTGATTCGCTTCCACGTTGAGGGTGGCACGCTGCAGTTGGACGCTGAGGACTACGACTTCTCAAAGACCGCTACCGAGCGCATGTCGTGCGACTACAACGGTCAGCCCATGAGCATCGGCTTCAAGGGTTCGTCGTTCATCGAGATTCTGAACAACTTCGACTGTCAGGAGGTGATTTTGCAGCTGGCTGACCCCAGCCGTGCCGGATTGGTGCTGCCCTCTGAGCAGCCCGAGAATCAGGACGTGCTCATGCTGATGATGCCAATGCTGATCAATGATTAGAGGTGAGAGGTAAGTAGTAAGAGGTAAGAGGTAAGAGGCAAGAACGAAGACTATGAAGCTGAACTTACAGAAGCCATTAGTGATTTTCGACCTGGAGACCACGGGTCTTGATATGGTCAAGGACCGTGTTATCCAGATATCTTATATTAAGGTATTCCCCGACGGCCGCGAGGTTCGTGGAAACGAACTCGTCAACCCCGAGAAGTCCATTCCTGACTTAATCACCCAACTGACGGGCATCAGCGATGCCGACGTCAAGAGCAAGCCGACCTTCAAGCAGTTAGCCAGCAAGTTGAGCGAGGTGTTTACAGGCTCCGACATTGCCGGATTCAACTCGAACTACTTCGACATTCCGATGCTGGCCGAGGAATTCCTGCGTGCTGGTGTGGACTTCGACTTCTCGAAGGCACGCCTCATTGACGCCTGCACCATTTTCAAGAAGCTGGAGCGCCGCAATCTGGCATCGGCCTATAAGTTCTACTGCGGACGCCGCATGGAAGACGACTTCGAGGCTCACCGTGCCGACCAGGACACCGAGGCGACCTATCGCGTACTCATGGGCGAGTTGGACTACTATACTGAGGAGCACCAGCGCGCCTTGGGCGAAGACCCCACAGACCGCGTGTTACAGAACGACATGCAGGCATTGGCCGACTTCTCGAAGACCAACGACAATGTCGACTTCGCAGGTCGCATCGTGTGGGCAGAGGTCAACGGTGTGCGCACTGAGGTATTCAACTTCGGCAAGCACAAGGGACTGCCTGTGGCTGACGTGTTGCGTATGGATCCTGGATACTACAGCTGGATACTGGCTGGCGACTTCACCTATAACACAAAGCAGGTGTTGACGCGTATTCGCTTGCGCGAGGCACAGAAATAAGAAGCCTACCCCAACCCCTCCCCAAGGGAGGGGCTTTTTTAAATCATATAAGGAAATGCTCAAAGGAAAGAAAATCGTCTTAGGTATCACGGGGTCGATAGCGGCCTACAAGTCGTGCCTGATTATTCGCGGCCTTATCAAGGCTGGCGTTGAGGTGCAGGTGGTCATCACGCCTGCCGGCAAGGAGTTTATCACGCCTATCACGTTGTCGGCGCTGACCCACAAACCCGTTGTCAGCGAATTTTTCTCACAGCGCGACGGCACGTGGAACTCTCACGTCGACCTGGGACTGTGGGCCGACGCCATGCTGATAGCGCCCTGTACGGCCTCGACCTTGGGCAAGATGGCTAACGGCATTGCCGACAACATGCTCATCACGACCTACCTGTCGATGAAGGCGCCCGTCTTCATTGCGCCTGCTATGGACCTCGACATGTACCAGCACCCCACGACCCAGCAGAACATGGAGCGCCTGAAGAGCTTTGGCAACCAGATCATCGAGCCGCAAAGCGGTTTTCTAGCTTCTGGCTTGGAGGGCAAGGGACGCATGGAGGAGCCTGAAGCTATCGTGGCTTATCTCGACGCCTACTTCGACAAGAAAGACCTTCAGGGCAAGAAAATCATGCTGACCGCCGGACCTACCTATGAAAAGATAGATCCTGTGCGCTTCATCGGCAACTACTCCAGCGGAAAGATGGGCTTTGCGCTCGCCGAGGAGTGTGCGCGCCGAGGTGCCGAGGTGACGCTGATAGCCGGCCCTGTCAGTCTGAAGACGCCCTATCCCACCATTCGCCGCATCGATGTCGAGAGCTGCCAGCAGATGTATGACGCAGCCACAACGGCATTCCGCGACTGCGACGCCGCCATTCTGTGTGCTGCCGTTGCCGACTTCCGCCCTACTGAGCAGGCCGACCGCAAGATCAAGCGCGAGAAGGACGACCTCGTCATCCGCCTACAGCCGACCCACGACATTGCTGCCACGCTGGGACAGATGAAACGCAATGACCAGTTACTCGTCGGTTTCGCATTGGAAACCAACGACGAGCAGGCCAATGCACAGAAGAAACTCGAGAAGAAGAACCTCGACTTCATCGTGCTCAACTCGCTACGCAACGAGGGCACCTGCTTCCAGTCGGACGAGAATCAGATTAGTATCCTGTCGAAAGACGGGCAACGAGATTTTGACAAAAAAGCCAAAACCGTCGTTGCCCGCGACATTGTTGACGAACTTCAGAAGAGACTTTAGCGCCAGGGACGACAGTCCTTAGCGCTGAGCCTCACGGCCAATAGCCAACGCCTTGATGTTGGCCTCGACGATGGCCTCGCCCTTGCGTCCGAAGACGCGGCGGATGGCCTCTTCCAGTTTATCGTACTCGATACCCAAAGCCTTCTGGGCAGCACCCAGCAGGATGACGTTGGCCGAACGGGGCACACCCGCCTCCTTCGCCTTTTGCTCGATGTCCAGCATGATGACGTTGGGCAGCTTGTCCAAGTCAGCCTTAATCGTCTCAATCTCAGGATAGTTCGGAATATTCACGAAAGGAGCACTCGAAGTGATAATCCAGCCGTCTTTTGCCAGGAAAGGCAGATAGCGCAGGGCCTCCATGGGCTCCATAGAGATGATGACGTCTGCCCCACCCTTCGGTATCAGGTCGCTGCTGATGGGATTGCTCGAGATGCGCAGATTCGACTGCACGTCACCACCGCGCTGCGACATGCCGTGCACCTCGGCCTGCTTGATGTAAAGGTTCTCCTTGAGGGCTGCCTCGCCAATGATGGTTGCGATAGAGAGGATGCCTTGTCCTCCTACGCCACACAAGATAATATCTGTTTTCATATTTCGATATTTCGTTATTTCGACATTACTTTTTCTCTGCAGCCTTCTTTTGCTTCAAGTGGCGCTGCAGCGTCTGCATGCACTCACGACGCGGGATAATCACGCTGACACCGTGATAGTTGATCTCGTCGTTGATGGTCTGCTTGATTTCATCCATGTTTTTGGGCAGGGGCACGACGACCTTCAGGTGTTCGTCGCTGACTCCCAAGCCGCGGCAGATGGCCTCAAACTTGTTGGTGCCTGCCGAGTCCTGACCGCCGGTCATGGCCGTCGTCAGGTTGTCGCTGATGATGACGGTGATGTCGGCATTCTCGTTGACGGCATCCAGCAGACCCGTCATACCCGAATGGGTGAACGTCGAGTCGCCGATGATAGCTACAGCAGGCCATTGGCCGGCGTCGCTGGCACCCTTGGCCATCGTGATGGAAGCGCCCATGTCGACACATGAATGGATGGCTTTGTAGGGCGGCAGGAATCCTAACGTATAGCAGCCGATATCGCCAAACACGCGGGCGTTAGGATACTCCTTCAGCACCTCGTTCAGCGCGGTGTAGACGTCGCGGTGGCCACAACCCTGACAGAGTGCAGGTGGACGTGGAGCAACATCCTCACAGGTAGCGTAGTTCTCGCCGACGGGCATACCCAGCGCCTTCTTCACGAGGTCGGGGTTCAACTCGCCCGTACGAGGCAGTTCACCCGTCAATCGGCCCTTGATGACGGCATTGCCCGGCATTACGCCACGCACCTGGTCTTCGATGAACGGCTGACCCTCTTCGGCTATCAGCACCGTCTCACAGTCGGCTGTCATGCGACGCACCAACTCCTTGGGCAGCGGATACTGCGACACCTTCAGCACAGGGAAGGGACAACCCTCAGGGAAACACTCCATGAGGTAGTTATAGGCGATACCGCTGGCAATGATGCCCAGCGAGTGGTCGCTGCCGTCCTCATAGCGGTTGTATTTGCTGTTGACGGCCATCTGCTCGAGCTGTGGCTGCTGGGCGGTGACGATATCGTTGCGCTTGCGGGCAAAGGCGGGCAGCAACACCCAGTTCGAAGCCTTGGCGTTATAGTTCAGCGCGTTCTGCTGGCGCGGTTCGTCGGCTACGGTGACGACGGCACGGCTGTGGGCCATACGTGTGGTGACACGCATCAGCACCGGCAACTGCAGCTGCTCGCTCAGGTCGTAAGCCTCGGCCATCATGTCGTAGGCTTCCTGCTGCGAGCTGGGTTCCAGCGTGGGTATCATGGCGAACTTGCCGTAGAAGCGTGAGTCCTGCTCGTCCTGACTGGAGTGCATCGAGGGGTCGTCGGCCACCAGCACCACCACGCCGCCGTTCGTACCTGTCATGGCCGAGTTGACAAACGGGTCAGCACAGACGTTCAGTCCTACATGTTTCATACATACCAGCGCACGCTTGCCCATGTACGACATGCCGAGGGCGGCCTCCATCGCCGTCTTCTCGTTAGTCGACCAGCGGCTGTGCACGCCGCGCTCCTTGGCCAGCGGTGACATTTGGATATACTCAGTAATCTCTGTGGAGGGAGTGCCCGGATAGGCATAAACGCCACTCAGACCTGCGTCGAGGGCTCCTTGTGCGATGGCCTCGTCTCCTAATAACAGTTTTTTCATACCGTTTTGTTATGTTTTTGTTGTTGATATTTGTTCCTTCTTACATGTCCCTGCTCATGACAACCAGCTGCTCGCCAGCCTCCAGACACGCCTTGATGTCCTTGCCGCCACTCTGCACCTTACAGCGGCTGATGTCGTCGCCCTCGACGGCCTCTATCTTCAGCTTGCCGATTTGCGACTTCGCCTCACGGCCGGCAATCTTCTTCACCTGATAGACATACATGTGAAGTCCTTCAAAAGCGCCCTCAGCTTTGCCCAGGTCGATGTAGACCTCTTTCTGCTTGTCTTTCTTGGTGGTAGAGCCCTCGATGATGTTGGCTTCCAATTTGTTTTATATACCTTATTTTATTGTACTATCGAAATTTCACGCACAAAGGTAGTGCAAAACGAGCGAAAAACCAAAGGAAATCTATTTTTTCTTTGTTTTTCCAGGGTGCAGCCTATGCATCGCCCCACTCTACACCTTTAGGTTAGAAAACTTCTCCCCAAGGGAGAAAAGTATGAATAAATTTGACAAAACACCCGCTGAGAATCGCGCGAAATCCACCAAACGCTCACCCGAGGCCAAATTTGCGAAATATGAGGAGTTATGCGCAACATATTGATATATAATTCATTACGAATTTCCACCCCTTTTGCAACCCAAACACATTGTCCCTTTTCACAACAAATATCGCCGAAACACCCTTAAAAACCATGATTTTTACACCGCGAAAGCGTAACTTTGACATCACGAAGACGTAACTTTGAGGTCGTGAAAGTGGCACTTTGTGACCCTCAAGGCGTAACTTTGTGACCCTCGAAGCGTAACTTCGTGACTTAGCAACCGTAATCTCGCCTCCCATCATCCTACATCAACCCGAAAACCATACACGATTTTCGGCACTTTTTCCTGACATTATGAAGGAAGACAAAAGAGGGCAACGAGGCGAACGACGAGGGATTGCATAACAAAAAGTATAGCTGATTGTCGCTATACTTCTCGGAATTGACTGAATTGATAAGTTCACGTAGTATCATTTCTCTTCTTGATTATTCTGATACTTCGTGCGATACTCCATGGGCGTCATGCCTGTGTGTTCCTTAAAGTATTTGCCGAAGAACGACGCATTGGGGAAATTTAGGTCATTGGATATTTGCTGCATGGTCATATCAGTAAATCGCAGACGATTCTCAATAGCCTTGAGGGTATAGAAGTGTACCATGACGCTGGGGCGTCGCTTCATAGTCTCCATCAACAACTTGGAGAGGTACTTAGGAGTGACATGAAGCATTTTGGCAAACTCATCGACACGACGAATACGACCATCGCTCTGCTCTACCAACTGCAAGAAACGCTCGGCCAGTTTCTTCCCATGAATGCCGCTGCTTTCCTGAGTATGGTCTGTAACAACCTGCTCACCATCTCTACGCAACACTGATAGCGTCTCTAAGAGGAAGGTGCTGACGATGGAGCGCACGATATCGGGATAGAGCACCACCGAACTGTTGCGCATGTGGTAACCGAGTTGCTGATAGTAAGAATCGAACATCGCAAAATCAGTATCGGAGAGTATTACCTTAGGGTTATGCTTCAACGGCAACAAATCGGAAAGACTACTCTTTGTGAACATATTCATGTTCCACATTACGCCGCGAGAAAACCATATTTCACGACAGTCAAAATCGGGCGACGACATAAATTTCTCCACCACAGAATGTGCCATGTAGAGAAAAAGGTCATTCTTATTCAGTTGAATAGTCTGCCCGTCATACTCAAACTGAGCCGCACCTGCCGTGCAGATGATGATGATGCCATGGTCCATAGGTTTCACCCGGCCAGCGGGCATACCGCCAAAGTGATCCACCAGTACCAACTCCTCATTATCACCTATGCGCAGAGTGTCTACTCCTTTTCTTGGTTTGAAGCCCAAAATCTCCATCATGTTCAATTATTCTCTTTTTCGACTGCAAAAATAGAAAGAAAAAACGAAAAAACTATGTTCTACAGGTAATAATATCTGTTCGACAGGTGTCATCGGTATTTTTAATTCGAAAAGTATGTGTATCTTTGCAGCAAATTATAACATGTACTATAATTTATATACAATGAAACAATTAATCTACCTATCTCTTGCAGCAATGCTGCTAACTGGAACAGCCTCTATGCAGGCACAAAACAAGACCAAAGCCAAGACACAGACAAAGCCGAAGAGCCAAAAGGCCAGCACAAAAACAACCACAAAGTCGACAGCCAAAATACTCTATGTAGAGCCTGAAGATCGTAACTACGCGCAGAATCTGGGTGGCCACATGTTTTGGGACTATACCGCCAGAGAAGGTAATGCCTTGCTGACTGACTGGAAGATAAGCAAAGAGGATTATAAAAATCTGGTAGAAAAGTACACT
This sequence comes from uncultured Bacteroidales bacterium, assembly GCA_902760345.1. GTDB lineage: Bacteria > Bacteroidota > Bacteroidia > Bacteroidales > Bacteroidaceae > Prevotella. Next base: position 41,420 of record CACWFY010000015.1, read on the forward strand.
TATAAAACCTTTGAGGAAGCCTATAAGAATCTGCCTGTGCTGCCCGCCCCATCTGAGGTTGATACACGTGAGAAAATGACAGAATACTCAGCAGGCGAGTTGAAGGCACGCGTTGAAGCTGTAGATAACTATGAGCCAGAACCTGAGTTGAAAACAGAAAATGACAGATATAGTAAATGGATGATGGATAATGCCAAGAAAGCTCGCAAAGGCTTGCCATTCGATACCATCCCCTTCGATAAGAAGTGGCCACAATATAATAAGGTGTTGGATAAGCTGAAGGCTGCAACTACAAAGTTTTACAATCAAAATACAGACATTGTACATTATAACGAGACCCCAGATTATGACAGATCATGCTGGTTGCTCGAGAAGCAAGGTGGTGCGCCTCGTTTCTACTATAACATCTATTCGCCAGTGGTAAAGCAGATAATTAAAGAGTGGTTTGGCTCTGACGAGTGTAAGCGTGTGCAGGGCATAGAAGACGAACTGCGTGCACGAGTGGCCGCTGAGAACCCCAAGAAGACACCCGACTGGTTTGTTGAGGGCCGTAAGCGCGAGGGAGAGATAGTAGCCGAATACAACCGTAAGCTTTTGCAGCGCTGGATGCAGAAGTCGCCAGCATCGCTCTTGGCTGAATACAAAGCTGCTATCGTCAAGCTGATAGCATATAACAAAGAGGTGGAGGCCATCCGTGGCAATGAACCCATGACTAAAGAATACATTTCTGTACGCTGTTCGGTAAGAGAAGGTATAAAATCGCTGTTCCAGGGCTATCTTTACCTGATGGATCTCTCAGACATCCCACTTGTACGCTCGCCAAAGACCCAGGAGGGCGCCAAGAAGTTCAAGCTGGAAGATTCGCCCTGGAAACTGTCATACCCTTACAATATAAGAAGAGAATAACATCACAACTAATAATTCACCAGTAAAAATTATGACTTTTATGAAAACAGCTCACACTTACACAAAACTGATGTTCGTCATCATGGCTGCCATTGCGCTATTCACCGGCTGCTCCAAAGATGAGGATGGCTATATCGCCTCAAGTCTGCGTAGCAGCGACTGGCAAGGTAGGATTACAGAATACTATCAGAATCGCTGGGGCATTTCTGGTTCAGAATACTCTACCGTGATGGGCTTTGAGTCGAAAGATGCCTATTATACCAGCGGAAGAGGCTATGAGTTGGACTACAAAACCTCTTCGCCTCAAGAGAACTATGCCTTCTGTACCTTTAAGTGGTTTATCGTAGACGGCGACATCACCATTATCTACGACGACGATAAGTGGAATCCAATCTATATCGTAGACTACCAGCTAAGTGGAAACAGCTTCTATGGCTATATCTACAATGGCACAGACCGTAGAATTCACTTCGACTTGGAGAAGACCACATTTGCCGACTGGGAATACTACAGAAAAAGAGGTGCTTGTACTTTCAACACGGGATATCACGCTCCACAATTGAAAAACAAGGAGGGCGTAAGCATTGCCAACGGCATCTTCGCAGATATACTGAAGAATAAAGAATAATCAAGGACGCAGAAATAGTCCTCTATTAAAAAAGTTCTGCACATAGTCACATAAAAGATTGGCTATGTGCAGATTATTTGCTTTTTGTGATTCCGGCGGGATTCAAACCCACAACCTTCTGATCCGTAGTCAGATGCTCTATTCAGTTGAGCTACGGAACCTCTGTTCCAGCTGTTCAAGTGTCATATCCTTGAAAGCGAGTGCAAAGGTACGCACTTTTTCCGAAACAACCAAACTTTTCAGCGAGTTTTTTCAAAAAAAGTGCGTTTTACCTGTTTTCAGCACCAGTTTACTGCTCTTCAGGGGTGATGAGCTTGTAGCCTTTGCCGTGGATATTGATGATTTCTATCTGCGGATCGTCCTTCAGGTGCTTGCGCAACTTGGTGATGTAGACATCCATCGAGCGGGCGTTGAAATAGTTGTCGTCAATCCAGATGGTCTTCAGGGCGAAGTCGCGCTGCAGAATCTCGTTGGCATGTGAGCAGAGCAGGGCCAGCAGTTCGTTTTCCTTGGTGGTCAGCTTTGTCTGCTTGTCGCCGATGACCAGCAGCTGCTTCTGGGTATCGAAGGTAAAGCGGCCAATGCGGTAGACGGAGCTCTCCTTGTTTTTCTTGCCGCGCACACGGCGCAGGATAGCCTCTACACGGAATACGAGCTCCTCCATCGAGAAGGGCTTAGTGATATAGTCGTCGGCACCAATCTTGAAACCTTCGAGGATGTCTTCCTTCAGCGTCTTAGCGGTGAGGAAAATGATGGGGATGTCGGCATTAGCCTGACGGATTTCCTGTGCCAGCGTGAAGCCGTCTTTCTTGGGCATCATCACGTCGAGCACGCAGATGTCGAACTTGGTCTTCAGAAAAGCCTTGTAGCCGGCCTCGCCATCGGGGCAGAGCTCAGCCATATAGCCTTTAGCAGCCAGATACTCGCGCAACAGCATTCCGAGGTTCTCGTCGTCTTCGCAAAGAAGAATCTTCAGTTTTTCGTCCATAACCTTAACAATTTAGAGTTTTTACTATTTTTGATTTACTATTTATTTCGTTATTTGTTGTCTTCTTTCAGGATGGGCAGCGAGATGGTAAACTTGGTGCCCTTGCCGAGATCGCTCTCGGCCTTGATGTCGCCCTGATGCAGGTCGACCACCTTCTTGACGTAAGCAAGTCCGAGGCCGAAGCCCTTGACGTCGTGCTTGTTGCCTGTATGCACGCGGTAGAACTTGTCGAAAATCTTCTTCAGGTTCTCTTTCTTGATGCCCTGACCCGTATCGCGGATGCTGAGACAGAGCTTCTCGTGGTCGTTCCACGTGCGGATATAGATGTCGAGGGGCTCGTCGGACTTACGGTATTTCACAGCGTTGTCCATCAGGTTGGTAATAGCATTCTGGAAGTGTACCTCGTCGACGAAGATGGCTGAGTCGACGGCTTCAATCTCGGTATAGATCTTACCACCGGTATGTTCGACACGCAGGTTGAACGACTGGGCAATGTTTTCGACCATCTCGTTGAGGTCGAGTTCCTTCTTCTTGAACACCACGCTCTTCTTGTCGAACATCGACATCTGCAGCACCTTCTCGACCAGGAAGCGCAGGCGCTTCGACTCGTCGGTGATGACACCGCTGAGGTGGCGCGTCATCTGCTCGGTCTTGGGCACGCTCTCGTCGTTCATCATCTGGGCGGCCAGCGAGATAGACGCGATGGGGGTCTTCAGCTCGTGGGTCATGTTGTTGATGAAGTCGTTCTTGATCTCTGAATAACGCTTCTGGCGGAAGACCACCACTAAGGTAAAGAGGAACGTGATGAGCAGCACGATGGTGAAGATGATGCTGGGAATCATAAAGCGTACCGACGAGAAGATGTACGAGTTCATCTCAGGGAAGTGAATCTTCACCACACCCATCTTCGACTGCGGGTCGTTCTGGAACAGCTTCTGCGAATAGGTAAACTCACTACCCTCCTCCTCGAAGTCTGGACAGCGGTACACCTCGCGGCCATCGGTTGTAGAAACGGTGAAATGATAGGGAATATTGATACCGTTGTTGATGAGCTCAGCACGGATGTCGCGGTCAAGCAGACGGAAATTGATGCGTTCCTTCAGCGGTTTCTCGCTGGCGGTATAGAGAATATTGTAGATGACCTCGTCCAACAGCGCCTTTTGGTAGACATAACGGTTGCGCACAATCTCCTGCATGGCCTTCGTAGCATCGGCCAGCGAGTTCTTGTCCTTACGCAGAATCATCGCCTTGGGCACAGAGGCAGGCTTCATCTTCAGCGCCTTCACCTGGAACGAGCTATAGACCGTGCCGTCGTCGGCAGCTACCGCAAACTGGTGGGTCTGCTGGATGGAGCCTAATCCGTCGACAACGACCGAGTCCTGCGTAAAGGCGCGACGCTCCGTCTCGTTGACATCTTTCTCCAGATAGCGCTGGGTCTCGTTCATCTCCAGATTGCGCGAGGCCTGATAGAGGCTGCGGCTCACGCTCTCGTCGAACTGTTCCTTCTTCATCTTCACCATCTCGTCGACATAAGAGAACTGAAGGAAGAGCAGTGCCAGGAACGAGAATCCCATGATGACCGCTATGGTCCATATTGTTGACTTCTTCATAAAACAACTTCTTCGTATCAGGTGCAAAGATAGCTTTTTTCCCAATACGAAGAAGCCGCAAAGTTAATTATTTCCGTTAATTTTAACGTTATTAACTAATTTATTGTTATATGATTAAATATACGCAACGTTTCGAAATACTTACAACATCCTATCTAAATCAATAGAGACGCCTATGGAAAATGAAGTGCCTGTTGTCAGCGGAGAACAATAGTAATAGCTCTTCGGCTTGTAGTTGAACAGGTTGTCAATGGCTGTATTCACACTGACTCCACGCCAGAGGTGCTGTTGCAGCATCAACTTCCAAATGGTATAACCCTGATCGACACTCGTATCGCCTGATTGCGGTTTACCCTGTCTGCGTCCTGAAAGTGCTGCATCAATGGCATAATAGCGCGAGAAACGATGATCGTAGCCTATGCGCCACGTCAGAGAATGTAAACGAGGCTGCGAAAACTGCGAATAGATAACGTTGCCCGTTTCACGCATCCACGAATAGTTCAACTTAAACGACAGGCCGCAGTCCCAGACGTGCGCCAGGCTGGCATCGAGCGCCCAAACCTTAATACCGTCCTCGTTCCAGTAGATAGCACTCGGCATACCATTATAGTCGTCTCCTGCAATCGTCGTGATACGTTTTTCAAAGATATTGCAATAGCCCATCAGCGTAAAGCTATAGCGGCCATCGAGAAATCCGCTGTTATTGATGCGACTCGTGCGCTCAATGGAAAGGTTGATGTTATTACTCTTCTCAGGCTCCAGATTAGGATTTCCCAAAATCATATAACCCATATTTCCCATGTCGAAGTGCATATACATCTCTTTCAGCGTAGGAGCACGAAAACCCAGGGCATAGTTGGCACGGAGGGTCACCCAGGGAAGCTTATAGACCAGCGCCATTCGTTCTGTATAGGCTTTCTTGCGCGAGGCAGAGAAATAGTCGTAACGAATGCTGCCCACGAAATTCAGACGCTCTGTGATGTTCCAGTCGAATTGGGCATAGCCATCGATGTTGTTCTGCGAATGGGTGGCACCTTCTACAAACTGGTAAGTCGTCAGATAGTCATGCATATAGTCGGCTCCCACTATCAGGCTGCTCTTGCCAAAGGACTGATGAAACAGCGCATGGGCCACATGTTGCTGGTTACTGTAGTCATGATCGTGAGTGCGAGTGCCGTCAGGCAGGAAGTTGGCCTTGTCATATTGATCGTAGGCATACGACAGTTCCAGATAGCGGTCACGATTCCAAGCGTATCGCCCTTTCAATCCAGCACTATAAGCATTGAAGTGATAGTCGTAGGTGTCGCGCTCACTGGTACGAAAGAAGTAGCTCCCCCGCCCTATCAATGTCAGTTGGTCGGTAGCTCGCCACGTCAGGCGTTCCTTGACGTTGTAGGTTTTCTGACCATATAGCCGATTCAGGTTGGAGTCGTCAGTCAGCACAGACTCGTCGTAAGGCTGTCCCTGTGCCTTCTTCAGCAATTCCATAGCCACCTCCTCAGGTGTGTGTTCCTTAGGTAGGTCAATGGGGTCGATACGGGTATGCTGAAAACTGGTTTGTGAGTTCCACTTCGTCGTATTAAACGAAAAATTGGCGCCATGACGCCACTCATGGCCAAAGCTACTATAGCGCGAGTTAACATTAGCCGTCCAAGGCTCCAGATTCTCACGACTGATGATGTTGACAACGCCACCAACGGCATTAGAACCATAAAGCGCTGACGACGCTCCCTTGACGATTTCAATGCGTCCCACGTTGTCAAGACTCATACGGTTATAGTCCACATTGTCCATCGTCTCGCCTGCCATACGCTCACCATCCACCAGAAAGAGGATGGCATTACCCCCAAAGCCACTCATATGGAGTGCCGTCTCCTGTCCCATGGCAAAGCCAAACTCCAGTCCTGGCATTTCCTGTGTCAACAGATCCTGGATATTTGTGGCATCGCTGATCTTGATGTCGTGCAGCGTAATGAGACGAGTGACGACAGGCGCATCTTTCAATGCCTTGGGCGAATGAGAAGCCGTAATGACTACTGGCGTCAGGTTGACAGAGTCGCGAATGTTGGTCTGCGCAGAGATTGTAATAGCTGGTACAGCCAATGCCATACCAGCTAATACGTAAAGTCTAATTCTGTTTTTGATATTCTTTACCACCTCTTATTTCTTTTCGCCTGCGAAGGTCGTTTCCATACTCATGGGCATATTGCCGTACTTCAAGGAGAACGTTACAGCAACAGTCTTATCGTTGAAAATAACGACGAGATTGCTGATGGTATAGTTCTTCTCAGCGCCTTGAGCTGTAGTTACCTTGCTTTCATACGTATCCAGCTTACCCGTAATGATGTCACCGCTCTTGGTCAGCGGAATATTCTTAACAGGGAGTGCGGGAATCATCATCATGCCTTCTCCTGATGCAGGAACAGTAAGATCGAGCGCTGTGTCTGATGCTTTGACAAACTCGTAGGTCTTGGTTTCGTTTGACGACTCGTCGCCCATCACCTTGATGACCTCATTTCCTGAATAAGAACCTTCTACCTGTGTAGCCACAGCTACAGGTGCCTCTGCACCATTGTCATCGTCGCTACCACAAGAACTCATACCTAACACAACGGCTACTGCAGCCATCATGGTCATAAAACATTTGATTTTCATAAAACTACTAATATTTAATTATTGAAGATTTATCTTATTTCTCTGTGCTTAGTTGCTGTTTGGAATAGTCATACTCTGAACCATAGGCACTATGGGGAATCGTAAAGATGGCTATCATAAACAGCACTGCACAAGCTACTACCCACTTATTGAACTTCCACTTCATGGTGGCCAATGCAATCAGGAAGGCCAGAAAAGCCAAGAGCGTCTTATTGTCTGTCAGATCAGTACCGTAAGGGAATCCGGTCCACCAAGGGCCAAAGGCCGCATGCTGCACCATAGGGCCAAAGACGAAAGCACCAATAAACAGCGTGAGCACTGTGATTTTCAGCCACCTGCGGTATTTCTTATGCGACAGCACCAGCAGAAGGGTATAGACAGCAAACAGCATAGCTGCAAACATCAATAGGATGTGGGGCACCAGAATGCCTGCTGGCACCTCGTTGCGGAAACGGATCACCAGCGATTCGTCAGCACCATAGTCCTTGCCATCAACCGTGATGTAATATAGCAGTTTACCACCTACAGGCTGTACAGGCAATGCAGCCTGCCACTGCTCATCCTTCCACTCAAAATCCGCTGTAGTAAACGGGTCTTCTGTCGGATAACGACGATAATGTACCTGTGCCTTTGCACTGGAGGGTATGTCTTTTAGCGCGATGATTTCATCCTGCTGCACGCCACTTCTGGGCAGCTTCAGTTGATAACGCTCACCCTGCAACTCCACCATAATCTTCTTGGGGTGCGTAGGACCTGTCATGCGCTGATAAACGCTCAGCACCAGGGTAATCAGAATGGCCAAAAGCCAATACATATATTTCTTCATCTCACGGGAGGTGTTAAATGCACTTGGAATACGATGATCTCTTCGCCACGAAGTACCTTTACAGGAATCGTTGTGCCAGCCTTCAGCTCTGTCAGACGCTCCATATACTCGTTGATATCCTTCACGGCCTTGCCATCTATTTCCTGAATGACGTCACCACTACGGATGCCCGCATTATGGGCTGGTTTTCCTGCCACCACGATGTCGGCTCGCAGTCCAGGCTTATCGCTGGCGCCCATCACGTCGGGCATCAGTCCCAGCGTCACCTTAAACTTACCATGCTTCATGGTTTGTGTGCTGGGCACGTTGATATAGTCGGGTGTGGTAGGCATAGCAGACAGTCGACTGACCAGCTCCTGGGCATATTCCAGCGTCTGTTGCATACCGTCATAGTTCAGCGTTGAGGGTACGTCGGCAGGCGTATGATACTCCATATGGCCGCCTGTCGTGAGGAAGAGCACAGGGATTTCTGCAGCCACAAACGATGCCTGGTCGCTGGCGCCATAGCCATCAGCCACACAGCTCACATGCAGCCCCTGCTGTTCTGCGATTTTCTCTACCATAGCCTTAAACTGACTACTGGTACCTGTACCTGCTACACTCATGGCATTGTCGCGCATACGGCCTACCATATCCAGATTGACCATGCTGACCACACCTTTTATATTATTAGGAAGGTTGATGCGCTGATCGTCAGTTTGTTTCATCCAGTCTATGAACATCTTAGAGCCTACAAGGCCCTGCTCCTCTGCACCAAAGAACATAAAGATGATGCTTCGTGGCGAGCCTGTCTTCGCGAAATGCTTGGCCAGTTGCAGCACGACGGCATCACCGCTGGCATTGTCGTCAGCACCTGGGTGAACACCCAGCGTGTCAGGACGACGCGAACCGGAATCCTTGCCTCCAAGTCCCAGATGGTCGTAGTGAGACCCCACCACGATATACTCATTTTTGAGTATCTTGTCGTTGCCCGGTAGCACAGCAATGATGTTATGCGTCGTGCGCTTTTCCGTCTTTCCGTAGGTGAAGTCCTGATAATAACCTGTAGACTTCTTCCCTTTGACAATGGGCTTCAACTTCATGCTGCACAGCTGTCTAGCGATATATTCCGAGGCCAACGTGTCGCCATGAGTTCCTGGATATCTGCCACCCAGTTCCTGTGAAGCAAGATATTCCACAGTCTTCTTCATGTCATCCTGCTTCTGTGCTTGTGTAGACACAGCCAGAGCACAAGCCAACGTCAGTATCAATAATTTGTTACTCATAAACATCCAAAATGTTTTACGGGTGCAAAGGTACTACTTTCCCTTTACACCCGCAATCCCTATTTATATGGATTTTTTACACTATTGGCGCTGGCGCACAGCCTCGAACATGAGGATAGCGGCAGAGACGCTGACGTTGAGCGAATCAGTAATGCCCAACATCGGAATGCGGATATGGGCATCGGCAGCCTGACGCCATTGGTCAGTCAGTCCCGTAGCCTCAGTACCCATCACAATAGCGGTAGGTTGACGCATATCGGTATCGTAATACAAACTGGAGTCCTGCAACTGAGCGGTCAGAATACGAATACCATGCTGCTTCAGATAGGCTATACACTCGGACGAAGAGCACGCCACACAGGGTACGCTGAAAAAGGCGCCTGTCGAGGAACGCATAAGATTTGGATTATAGAGGTCGGTCAGCGGGTCACACACAATAACGGCATCAGCACCCGCAGCATCGGCAGAGCGCAGAATAGCGCCCAGGTTGCCTGGCTTCTCGACACGCTCCAAGACAACCACCAAAGGACTGTCGGACAATTGCAGGTCTTGCAGGGTGTGTTCGCGCGTCTTCACCTCGGCAATGACACCTTCAGTACCACCACGATAGGCCACCTTATTATATATAGCGGTGGACACCTGATACACGTGGACACCAGCAGTCGACGGCTCCTCACCACCATAGATCTCAGGACACCAAAACAGGCTATCAACCTGATAACCGCTCTGGATGCAGCGCTCAATCTCGCGGCGACCCTCGACGACAAACAAACCATGCTTGCGGCGCTCTGAAGACTTCTGCTGCAACTCGAGCAACAGCTTCACTTTAGGGTTCTGTGCACTCGTCAACAATTCCATTTAATTATGCATTATGAATTATTATAGCTCTTCACATTCCTTCAGCCACAACGTCGCACAAGCGTCGCTAGCCATACGCCAGTCACCACGGGGAGACAGCGAGATGCTACCCACCTTCGGACCGTCAGGCAGACACGAGCGTTTGAACTGCTGAGAGAAGAAACGGCGACAGAACATGGTCAGCCACTTCTTGATGGTTTCCTTGTCGTAAGCGTCGCCAAAGGCTTTCTGTGCCAACAAGAAAATCTTGGCAGGACGGAAGCCAAAGCGCAGGAAATAGTAGAGGAAGAAGTCGTGCAACTCATAGGGGCCCACAAGGTCTTCAGTCTTCTGCTGGATGTTGCCGTTTTGGTCGGCAGGAGTCAACTCAGGCGAAATGGGAGTATAGACAATGTCAATCAGCGTGTCACGCTCAGCGGCAAAAGCAGGCAGTTGGGCGATATAGCGCACCAGATATTGTATCAACGTCTTAGGAACACCTCCATTAACACCGTACATCGACATGTGGTCGCCATTATAGGTTGCCCAGCCAAGAGCCAGCTCGGACAGGTCACCCGTGCCAACGACAAGTGCAGAGAGTTTATTAGCCAAGTCCATCAGAATCTGCGTACGTTCACGAGCCTGTGAGTTCTCATAGGTCGCATCATGTTTGGCAGCATCATGGCCAATATCCTCGAAATGCTGGGTCACGGCTTTCGCGATAGAAATCTCCATCTGCGAGATACCCAACAGCTGCATTAGCGTGGTGGCATTATCGTGAGTACGGTCACTGGTGCCAAAGCCAGGCATCGTCACGCCTACGATACCCTTACGGTCGAGCCCCATCTTGTCAAATGTTCGCACACATACCAGCAAGGCCAGCGTAGAATCCAAACCACCGCTGATGCCGATGACTACATGCTGACAGTTGGTATGCAACAGGCGCTTGGCCAGACCAGCCGTCTGGATATTCAGGATTTCCTCACATTCGGAAGTCATATGGTCATCAGACGGAATAAAGGGGTGAGGATCAACGGTACGGGTTAGCTCAAAGGGCTTGGCCTCAACACTCTTCGTCTTGATGATGACGGCTTCGGCATCACGCTGGGCATTGATGAACGTCGAATTAGAGTGACGCTCGGTACGCAGGCGTTCCACATCAATCTGGGCAGCCTGCAACTGCGGCTGGAACGAGAAGCGCTCGCCCTCAGCTAGCAACTGGCCATTCTCGAAAATCATGGCATTGCCGCCATAGACGACATCTTGCGTCGACTCGCCAAAACCGCTGGAGGCATAGACGTAGCCACACATCGTACGGGCACTCTGCTGGGCTATCAGCGAACAGAGATATTGGTGTTTGCCCACCAACTCGTCGCTGGCAGAAAGATTGACGATAATGTCTGCACCTGCCATCGTGAGGTTGTTGCTGGGTGGAATCGGTGCCCAAACATCTTCGCAGATCTCTACGCCAAACAAGACACCATCGACGGTCTTAAACAATTTAGGATCGGCCGACAGATGAACAGGCGAACCAGCCAGATAGCAATCAGTAGGATTCAGGTCCTGTGCAGAGGCAAACCAGCGTTTCTCATAGAACTCGCTATAGTTAGGCAGATAGGTCTTGGGAACAACGCCCAACAGCGAGCCACCTTGAATGACGGCAGCACAGTTGAGCAACAAGCCACCCACCTGAACAGGCAGTCCGACGACGCAGATCACATCCAGCTGACGCGTAAACTCCATCAAGCGCATCAGGCCTTCCTCGGATTTAGCCAGCAGCAGTTGGTCGCGAAACAGGTCCTGACAGGTGTAACCCGTCAGCGACAGTTCCGGAAAACATATCAACTCGACGCCATCACTATCGGCCATAGCGATGAGTTTCTCGATTTCCTGTACGTTGTACTCCACATCGGCTACGCGTACGGCGGGTACTGCGGCAGCCACCTTGATAAATCCGTATTTCATAATTTCTAAGGTATTAACAATGATGAGTCGCCATAGCTCAGGAAACGGAAGTCGTGCGCTAAGGCATAGTCGTAGATCTTTCGCCAATCACCCTTGACAAAGGCGCTAACCAACAGCAACAACGTCGACTGAGGCTGGTGAAAATTGGTAATCAGCATCTTCACAATCTTATAGTCATAGCCAGGAGCAATGATGATTTGCGTAGAAGAATGGAGCACGGTGAGTTCGCGGCGGTCAAGCCAGTCGAGTAGCGCCTGTAACACACCTCTAACCTCTAACCTATCACCTCTTACCTCTTCATACGGCTCCCACTGGTTGACATGCAGTTCTTCCTCTGTGATATCAGGATTTTGCAGTACTTTCAAACCCATATAGTAGAGGCTCTCAAGTGTACGAACGCTGGTAGTACCCACCGCAATGGCCTCACCACCATGGGCTATCAGACGCTCAATAGTATGCCGACGAACAGCTATATACTCGGTATGCATGGCATGCTCGCCTATCGTGGCACTTTTGACGGGTTTGAAGGTGCCCGCACCAACATGCAGCGTCACCTCCTCACGCTCTATACCGCGAGCATCAACAGCCTGCAACACACGGTCAGTAAAATGCAGGCCTGCCGTAGGTGCCGCCACACTACCTTTAATCTTTGAGTAAACGGTCTGATAGGTAGTTTTATCGCTCTCCTGTGTCTCACGGTTCAAATATGGTGGGATAGGCAGTTCACCCATCACTTCAAGAATCTCTGCAAAAGAGACTCCCCCACTCCATTCGAAGTCAATCCATTGGCTGGTGCCATGCTCGCCTCGACGAGTAGCCCTAACTTCAATAGTTTGTCCCTTTACCTCTATCTCTCGTGTCAGCGTACCCTCTTTCCATTTCTTTTGGTTACCCACCAGACAGAGCCACGAGCAACTCATGGTCTGTTGAAACATCTGTTCGTAGTCAGCAGGCTGAGCAGGTTCAAGAAGGAAAATCTCTATGAGCGCTCCCGTATCTTTGCGAAAGTGTAGACGGGCCTGAATGACGCGGGTATTATTCATCACCATCAGAGCCCCTGAAGGCAGAAAGTCGGGCAACTGACGGAATACCGACTCGCTGACGACACCTTTGTTATAGATCAGCAACTTCGACTCGTCACGTTGCGCCTTTGGGAATTTGGCGATACGCTCGTCAGGCAAAGGGTAGTTATATGCTTCTATCTTAATATCTTTTGTATCCATAAATACTTATTCTTTAACAGAAAATCCATGCCATAATGACCGCTCTGACAACAGCATAGAGCAATGTCAGGGAAAGGACAGCCATAGGAATATCCAATAAACGGGCGGGATAAAGCGGTGGAATGGTAAAACGGCAGTACAGGCGATAGACGCCATAACCGACCAAAGCGCCCCAGCAAAGGCCTACCAAGATGTCGCCAGGATAGTGGACACCCAGATAGAGGCGCGTCCAGCAGTTGACCAGTGACCATGTTACCATAAAGATGATGAACAGGCGGTGGCGCATCAGCAGTGAGAAGAAGATAGCCAAGGAAAACGTGTTAGCAGCATGAGCCGAGAAAAAGCCATACTTTCCGCCACGATAGCCGTCAACGGTATCGACCAACATGCCAATCTCCGGGTCACGGGCCGGGCGCCAACGTGCTACTAGCGGCTTGACGATGGTGTCGTCAATGGTACCTGCCAACAGCACACAAAGTCCGGCAGCAGCCAGAACAAGGAGAATGTCCCGCATATTCTTATTCGTGCGAACCACCACATAGAACAAAGCCAGATAGAGCGGTATCCACGTCTTGGCATTGGTGAGTGTGGTCACCAAAGAGTCAATCAGCAGCGATTGACTGCCATTTAGCATCAGCAGCAATGACTTGTCAAATTGTATGAGCTCTTCCATAGGGGTTTACATTTAACGAAATCCGTGATTATATGTCTTCTATATCGCTTGTCTGTAGCCAACCCTGCTTACCGTCGGCCAGACGAATCTCACGCCATGCTTTCATGGTACGGTCAGTAACTGTGACACGTGTACCCTCATGGAGCACAAACAGGTCAGTACCGTTCTTCGAGGGCGTACTCTTTACGGGTACTGCCGAGCGGATAATGATGGCGCCAGTATGATTTACCAACACCTGACGCTGCTGATAGGCACAAATATTACTCAGCACGAAAATAAAGAGGAACGTCAAGCCGCCGAAGAAGCCTACCTTTCGTAACCATATAGGTGAGGCAAACAAATAGGCCAAAGACAGGAGCAAAGCAGCCACAAGTGTAATAAGGGCTATCCATGCCCAGTCGTCGACACTCTGCAGGTTGACCAGCGAGTGCCACCAGGTCACAAAGAACATCTCTGACTCGGGCACAATCTTGTCAATGGTCTTCGAACGGGCCATCTGAAGATTCATCCGCACATCACCATCGCCTGGTGAAAGCTGCAATGCACGCTCGTAGGAGAGGATGGCATGCGTAAAGTCATCCATACGGTAGTAACTATTGCCCAAATTATAATAGAGGTCAGCCGACACACCCTGTTGCAACAGTTGCTCATAAGCCTTGGCTGCCTGCTGATAATGCTCGGCAGCATAAAGGCTATCGGCATCAGACTTGGTGACTGCCGAGGCCGGAAGTGCCGACAACAGCAATAGCAATAGTACCACAGGGGTATGCAAGCCACCTTTGCTTGACTTCTTCATCGTATTGGCTATTTGCGAAATGGCAGTAATAGCAGCATCATATACCTTATTCATGTTTCCAACGGTGTCTCCTGGAGCATAACGGGCAAACTCACACTCGTCAAGGGCTCCCAGGAACTGGTTGACCGTTTCCTCTGTCACACCATAAAGTGCCAGCTTCTGACTGATATTTTCGCGCGACAGTTGGTCAACAGGCATGCTAAGCTTGTCGCCCACATAACCCCACAAAGCGCGTAACACCTCGTCATAGAATTCTGACAGACGGTTTGCCTGCATCAGCTTGCGGGCTTTCTTCAGACGCTTGACAGCCACCTTGTTGGCTCTTCCTGCACGCTGCTTGACGATATTGGCATTCTCGATAGCGCGACGACGGAAGACCACGAACAACGAAACGAAGATAGCCAGTAATGCACCCAGCCACGACCAATAGGCCTTAGATGCGAAGAAGTAATCGCCTCGCGCCCTCTGACGGGTACCGCCAGTATGGATATAACGAATGTCACGAGCCAACTGCTTGATGTCTTCCTGATTCGTAAACGATGCAACTGTAGTCTGTCCGTCACCCTTAGCCACATGAAGCTCGAACCCTTCTGTCTTCAGCGTCTGGTAATTGTTCGTCGACGTATCGAAATAAATATATTCCACAGGAGGAATCTCATAGTCGCCCTGATGACGTGGTACAGCCAGGAAGTCGTAGGTGATTGTTCCCTCCAGACCATTAGTCGTCAGATGGGTCTTATCAGTAACTTTGGCATCATAGCAGTCAAAGTCCTTCGGCATCTTGACAACAGGCTGCCTCAACAGTTTCATGTTACCCACGCCAGTAACCGTCACACGCAGGTTTACAGGATCGTTAGCCTTGACCTCTGTCTTGTCAAGTTGGGCGGAGATCTGGAACTTACCCACACCACCCGAGAAACCCGCAGGGCGCTGAGGAAGAGGGTCTACCTGAATAGTCACCGCAGGAGCCTTAATCTGTTTTTTAACCTCTACATATCCGCTACCACCATTGAAGAAGGCCTCAAACGGATCGACAGACCTGTTCTGCTGTACGACAATACCATCATAGGTAATGCTGGGAATCTCCAGTTTTCCCGTAGCCTGTGGGAACATCACATACTGTTGCCACGTGACGGTACGATACTGACGACCATTAAAGGTCTCAATCTTAAAGCTTTTCTCCTGAGGAAGAGGAACTTCGCGGGTATAGAAGCTCTTCAGGTCAGGCATCTTTCCACTCAGCTGGGTCAGTCCGACAAGTGTATATACCTTATAGGTTAACAAAATAGGTTCCTGCTCACGTACACGCTGTTTAGAGGCGCTGACCTTGATAAACAGGTCGCTACCAGAGATGGCACTACCAGCAGGACGCAACTCACCCGTTCCGCCTCCACCCTGTTGGCGTGCAGACGACTGTCCACCAGAAGAGGCCTGTCCTGACACTTTGATATGTACCTCGTTAGAACGAACGTTCTTGCCGTCGATGGTAGCCTGTGCTGGACCAATGGTAAAGTTGCCCTGCTTGGTGGCGACGACAATGTAGGTATAGGTGACAGATGAGGTGCTGGAGGTATGTCCGTTAACCATCTGGAAACTCGACTGCGTAGACGTGCTTGGTCCCATCAAGACATCCAGTTCACCAGGAATCATTCCTGCCCGGAAGCCCTTCACGTCTTGCGTATTGACAGTATATGACAGACGGAACTGCTCACCCACAGCGACCTGTGAGGGAGCACGACCGACAATCTGTTGAGCCTTAGCGGCAACGACAGTCGCCAAACAGATAATGAGTATTAGATATTTCTTCATGTTCCTTCTTACCAGTTTTTCTCCAGCTGACGACGGTTGGGTTGCTGCTGCGCCTTCTTCATGCGCTGCTGGGTCTGTTTCTCTTCTTGCATAGCGGCATTCAACATCTGCTCAGCATTCTCGCGACTCATTTGCTGCTGTTGTTGTTCTTGCTTCTTCTGTTGTTGTTTTTGCTGTTGCTGCTTCTGCTGCTCTTGCTGCTTGTCTTGTTTGTTTTGCTGGTTCTTGTCCTGCTGCTGTTTCTGCTGGTCCTGCTGTTGTTTCTGCTGACGCTTACAGAGTGTCAGATTATAACGGGTCTCATCGTCAGTGGGATTGTTGCGCAGGGCTTCCTTATAGGCCTCAATCGCCTCGCCATACATGCGTTTTCCCTGACAAACAACACCCATATTATGGTATGCCTGAGCACGACGAATCGGGTTCGTCTCGAGTTTTGCTGCTGTCTCGAATTGCGCAACAGCTGCCGAGTCTTTCTGCTGTTGCATCAAAGCATTGCCCAAATTATAGCAAGCCTGCGGATTACGAGGATTCTTCTCCACCGCCTTCCGGTATGATACTTCTGCCTCCTTATTGTTGCCGGCACGGAACTGCTTGTTCCCCTGACGCACTAGTTGACGGTCACCTTGGGCCATCAGAGTTGTGGCAGTCAGTAGCAGACAGATGACAGTAGCCACTTTCTTGCGCTTAAACAGCGAAATATTTTTCAGCACAGGGTTCTTGGCCTCCAACAGGCAAGTCTCAAGAATCAGCAACAGCAGAACGATAATGGCCACAGCCTGGAATTGCTCGTCATAGTCGCTGTAGATGGTCGATTCTGTCTCCTTCTTCGCCAACTTGTCGAGTTCGGCATCCAACTGATCCTGCGCACTACTATTGTTTTCCACATGGATATAGGCGCCACCACCTGCTTCCGCAATCTGGCGACACATCTCCTCGTTAAGCCCCGTCATCACGGTCTGACCAGTTTGGTCTTTCATATAGTTGCCGTCACCCGTCGGAATAGGAGCACCTTGAGGAGAACCTACGCCCAACACATAAACGCGTAAGCCTTTCTCTTTGGCATTCTTGGCAGCCTCAAGCGCTCCACCTTCATGGTCTTCACCATCAGTAATGACGATAATGGCCTTGCCGATACCCTCCTGTTGGGTGAAACTATGAGAGGCCATATCAATGGCTTTAGCAATATCGGTTCCCTGTACGGAAATCATCGACGGGTCGATATTCGAGAGGAACATCTTCGCAGACACATAGTCGCTCGTAATAGGGAGCTGGATGAATGCATCTCCGGCAAAGACAATCAGTCCAATCTTATCGTTCGTAAAATGGTCTACCAGATTCTCGACCATCATCTTCGAACGGTCCAAACGACTGGGTGTCACATCCTCTGCCAGCATAGAGTTGCTGATATCCATAGCGATAATGGTCTCAATACCTGTACGCTTCTCATGGCTGATCTTCGTACCAAACTGTGGACGAGCCAGCGTAACGATGAGCAACGCCAACGCTGCCAAAAGCAGGCAGAACTTGACCAAAGGACGGAAGCGTGATACATCGGGCATCAACTGGCGTACAAGCTCCGGATCACCAAAACGGCGCAAACGTTTCTTTTGCTGGTGCACCATGAAGAAACGTAATAGTGCCAACAAAGGTATCAGCACTAATAAATAGAGGTATATTGGGTCTTCGAATCTAAACATGGCACTTATGGTAATTTTCTGAATACAGTTATTCTCAACAGCATCTCCAGCAACAACAACAGCATAGCAGCCAGCGCATAGGGCTGGTAGGCTTCATAGCGTTTGCTGAATCTCTTGACATTGAGCTTTGACTTCTCTAACTTGTCAATCTCTTTATAAATTTGCTGCAACTCACGATTGTTTGTAGCGCGATAGAAGTCGCCATCGGTAGCTGCCGCAATATCACTCAGCGTCTTGGTATCGATCTCGACAGGGATATTCACATATTGCACCCCCCCAGCCACAGACATGGGATAGGGAGCAACCTTGTTAGTACCCACACCAATGGTATAGACGCGTATGCCCAAACTCTTGGCAATCTCTGCAGCGGTCAGCGGCGACAAGTCACCACGGTTGTTCGAACCATCCGTCAGCAAGATGACCACACGGCTCTTGGCCTTCGAGTCCTTCAGACGCGAGACAGCATTAGCCAGTCCCATACCGATAGCTGTACCGTCTTCTATCAAACCACGCTGGGCAATATCAGTACGCACATTCTGTAACAACGACAACAGCGACGCATGGTCAGTGGTCATCGGACACTGGGTGAAAGCCTCGCCGGCAAAGATGGTCAGACCGATATTGTCATTGGGACGTCCTACGACAAATTCAGCAGCAACCTGCTTGGCAGCCTCTATGCGGTTAGGCTTTAGATCCTCTGCCAACATAGATGTCGAAACGTCCATTGCCAGCATGATATCGATACCTTCCATCGTCTCGTTTTTCCAGGAGTTCTGGGTCTGTGGGCGCGCAAGAATGACGACCAACAGCACAAAGACAGCCAGACGCAGCAGCAGCTGTATAGGCATCAGCGTGACTTTCCACGAGCGGGGTGCATAGCGGTACACCGACGTGTCGCTCATCCGTAGCGTGGGCTCCGTCTTCTTTCTGTACAGCAGATACCAAATCAGATATGGTATAATCAGCAGTAGCAGGAACAAATATTCTTGATTGGCAAATTCCATGTGTTACTTCAACAGTTGATAAACAATGTATAATACATAGCTGAACAGCAGGACGGCCGACGTCACCAGCACGCCGATGATGCTCTTCAGCACACGACGTTCCTTGCGAGAGCGCTGGTCTTCTGCCGACAGCTGCGGTTTGACGACCTCCTCGGTAGGTTGGTTCTCTTGCTTCGTCTGGTTGATGAAGTCAATAGCACTAACCAGGTTGGCGTCATTCTCATTAATCTGCGTAGAATACTTGGCAAACTTCACGAGGTCAGCTGTCGTAAACAACTGGCGCAACTCGTCTAACGACTGCTGGTCGGTACTCATCAGACGATCTATGATCTCACTACTGGTCATCTCCATAGCGGAGAAGCCGTAACGTTCTTCGATATAGCGTCGCAACGTATCCGTTAGCTTCGTATAGTACTCCTTAGAGTCCTCAGTCGTCAGCATTCGGTTTGCCTTGATCTCTTCAATCTCCTTCATGGCTTTCTGATGAGGCAGCAGACGCTTGACAATCTTTATATGCGTAATGATGGGCTTATTGTCACGCAGACGTAGATAGAGATAATAACCGACAACCATCACCAGCAGCATCAGCACGCTCAACCAGAAAGGCAGCGACCAGTCAGCCCATAGGAAAGGATTGTCCTGCACGTCCTTAGGTCCGAAGAACTGGTCCATCTTGGTCGTGTCGACTTCCACTTCCACCACTTTCAGGGCCAGGTCACTAGAAGCATACTCCTTACCATTCACCTTGACCTTGAACGGAGGCAAGTGATAAAGGTTGCCGTCGAAAGCTGTCAGCACAATGGCAAGTGTCTGTTTGCCGTCCACGACAGACTGCTGGGTGGCAATCACTTCTACGCCAGGAACCAACATCTGACGCGGCTGGAATGTCGGAAACTCTACCTTTGCATCATCGTTAGCCTCAACCGTCAGCGTCACCTGAGCCTGTTCGCCAATCAGCATTTCGATAGGCGTAATCTTAGCTTGCACACTCGCTTGAGCAAATGTGTATAACGAACTGATTATGAGGATTATTGTGAGTAAAAATCTATTCATCTAACTACGTCTTTTAAATAGCATTAGCAGCGCTTTCACATAGTCTTCATTAGTAGCTATCGACACCAAATCTACATTGCTTTTCGTCATAGCCTCACGCAATTGCTGCTGGCGATTGTTCCAATAGCGCTCATGGGCCTGACGCAGTCGACGACTGCTGGTATCAATATACTGCTCGAAACCAGTCTCAGCATCCACCACGCGCATCAATCCCACGTCGGGTAGCTCTCGGGCACGAAGGTCGTACACCTGCAAGGCTACGACATCGTGCTTACGGTTGGCAATCTGTAGTGGCTGCAGGAAATCCTGATTCGCATAGAAGTCGCTCAGCACGAATGCTGTGCAGCGTCGTTTGGCTACACTCGTCAGGAACTCCAGAGCCTGCTTGACGTCCGTACGCTTTGACTCCGGATGGAAGTCGAGCATCTCGCGGATGATATAGAGGATATGCTTACGACCCTTCTTGGGCGGTATGTACTTCTCTATTCGGTCAGAGAAGAACACCACACCAATCTTGTCGTTGTTCTGGATAGCTGAGAAGGCGATGGTAGCGGCAATCTCCGTCACCATGTCGCGCTTCATCTGACGTTGCGTACCAAAGTCCAGCGAACCACTGACGTCTATCATCAGCATCACCGTCAGCTCTCGCTCCTCCTCAAACACCTTGACATAAGGACGATGGAAGCGCGCCGTCACATTCCAGTCAATATCGCGCACGTCGTCACCATACTGATATTCGCGCACCTCGCTGAAGGCCATACCCCTACCCTTGAAGGCAGAATGGTATTGCCCTGCGAAGACGTTCGAACTCAGGCCGCGTGCCTTGATCTCAATCTTCCGTACTTTCTTGAGGATTTCAGAAGTCTCCATATTCTAGTTATACTAGTCCAACTAGTGCTACTAGTCTTTAGGGCACCTCAACCTTATTAACAATCTTCGAGATAATCTCCTCGCTGGTGATATTGCTGGCCTCAGCCTCATAGGTCAGGCCAATACGGTGGCGCAACACATCGTAGACAACGGCACGCACATCCTCAGGCACCACATAGCCGCGACGCTTGATGAAGGCGTAGGCACGGGCAGCCTTGGCTAAATTGATGGAGGCACGGGGTGAACCGCCAAACGAGATCATGTCCTTCATATCTTTCAGTCCATAGCGGTCAGGATAGCGCGTAGCAAAGACGATATCAGCAATATACTGCTCGATTTTCTCGTCAATATACACCTCGCGAACCACCGAGCGGGCCTTCAGAATCTCTTCAGACGTCGTCACTGGTGTCACCTTTGGCAACGACTCACCGATATTCTCGCGAATAATCTTCTTTTCTTCCTCAATGGTCGGATAGCCAATGACCACTTTCAGCATGAAACGGTCTACCTGAGCCTCAGGCAACGGATAGGTACCTTCCTGCTCGATGGGGTTCTGTGTAGCCATCACAAGGAAAGGGTTCGGCAGGTCGAAGGTCTCAGCACCAATGGTTACCTGCTTCTCCTGCATGGCCTCGAGCAAAGCACTCTGCACCTTTGCCGGAGCACGGTTAATTTCGTCTGCCAACACAAAGTTTGCGAATACCGGGCCTTTCTTAACCTGGAACTTCTCGTCCTTCTGTGAATAGATCATCGTACCCGTCACGTCAGCAGGCAACAAGTCGGGGGTAAACTGTATACGACTGTAGGTAGCATCAATCAGCTGTGACAATGTCTTGATGGCCAACGTCTTAGCCAGACCAGGAACACCCTCCAGGAGAATGTTGCCGTCGCTCAGCAAACCAATCAGCAAGGAGTCTACCAAGTGTTTCTGACCCACAATCACACGATCCATACCCGTCACCAGATTGGTAACGAAACTGCTTTGTTGTTCAATCCGCTGATTCAACTCACGGATATCAATAGCTTCTGCCATAGTTTTCTATTTTTTGTTTCTTTCTGTTCTTCTAATTTCAAAATGCAAAAGTACGCATTTCTGCCCTCATTACGCGCACACACATACCTAAATAATATTAAAAAAGTTTCCTAA
Source organism: uncultured Bacteroidales bacterium (assembly GCA_902760345.1). Classification (GTDB taxonomy): domain Bacteria; phylum Bacteroidota; class Bacteroidia; order Bacteroidales; family Bacteroidaceae; genus Prevotella. Next base: position 63,372 of record CACWFY010000015.1, read on the forward strand.
AACTTACATTTTAAGAAACTTTTCATATCATTCTACCCTACTTGCGTCGCTTCTTCAGCTCCAGCTTGGGAATCTTCAACTTCTGACCGGCCTTGATTTGCGGATTACGCGGCAGATCGTTATACACTTCTATGTAGCACTCCATATCCGGCCCCAGATGGGCACGACAGATGCTGTAGAAGGTCTGGCCAGGCTGAATGGTGATTTCCTCAGCGGTACCCACGATACGATAGGCACCCAACCGTACACGCTCATCCTTGGCGGCATAGCGGTCTGCTGTTTGTTCTTCAGCCTTGGGCTTTTCCTTAACTTCTACCTTGAGGTTTTCCTTTGCTTCTTCTTTGACGACAGCCTTAATCTCCTCTTTGACTTCCGCCTTGACATCTGGCGTATCAACAGGCTGTTCAGCAACCCTGATGGTATCCTTCACCCATACGGTATCTGCCACAGCTACAGGCTGTTGGCGACGACCATACTCATAACCGCCAAAGGCTGACAGGGCCATCAGCACGAGTACCAGCGCAGCCAGCGCCAGCCAGCGACCCCAAGGGCGAGGCTCGTCGGGCTCTTCAGGCTCATAGAGCTCTTCGTGCTCGGGCTCATTGGGCTCATTGCCCTCATTGGTCTCATTAGGCTCATTGCCCTCATTAGGCTCATTGGGCTCATTAGGCTCATTAGGCTCATTGGCCACATTAGGCTCATTGCCCTCATTAACCACTTCCTGCTCTTCCTCGCTGGCCTCGTCAGGCATATCGGCAAACTCCACACCATCGTTCAGCACTACGGTTTCAAACTGCGAGAAGGGTCTGTTCACCAGCTCCTTCATCACCGCATCTGGCGTAAACGTCACCTTCGAGTGGCTGTCTATCACCACACGTTCTCCCGTTCTTACGCTGACACTCTCGCGGGCTTCGACGTTGATAATCTTAAACGTGCCCAGTCCCTTCACCTTCACCTGGTCACCTTGTTGCAGACGCTGCATGATCAGGTTAAAGAACTCCGTAGCAAAGCGGTTGGCATCTTTAGGTGCCAGCCCGTTTTTCTCGACCAGTATTTTGGCAACTTCCTGTATCGTCTGTTTTCCCATAACTACTGTCCGCCTCCTTTCAGTTGTGTTTTCAATGTCTGGTTAGGTTTGAAGTTCAGCACCAATTTAGGTGGAACGAGCATACGCTGCCCCGTTGAAGGATTGACCATGATGCGCTCCATCTTCTTCTTCGTCTCAAAAAGTCCAAAGTTAGGCACCAGCACGGTATTGTCCTCCTGGAATGCATCAGCCATTGCATTAATCAGGTTGGTTGCCAGCGTCTGGGTATCTTTTGCGGTATAACCCGTGCGCTCAGCCAGTTCAGCTATAAATTCCTTGTTGTTCATATTTTTGTTGTGGCATATAAGTCAAACTCTTCGGCATCAGTAATGCGAACATCATAGAACGCACCAATGGTCAGCAGCTCGTCGGCAGGAATGAGCACCTCGGGGTCTACCTCAGGAGAACAGAACTCCGTACGTCCCACAAACCAGTCGCCCTCCTGGCGGTCAATGATGACACGCATCTGACGTCCCACCTTCTCGGCCTCCAGCTCAGCGCTGATATTCTGCTGTACGCGCATCAGCTTGTCCAGTCGCTGTTGCTTCACCTCTGCAGGCACGTCGTCCTCATAGTGCTTGGCACTATAGGTACCTTCTTCCTCACTATAGGCAAAGGCGCCCATACGTTCGAAACGGGCCCACTTGACAAACTCCAGCAACTCACGGAAGTCGTCGTCCGTCTCACCTGGAAATCCTACCATCAGCGTAGTACGGATATGGATGCCTGGCACTTCGCGACGCATACGACGTATCAGCTCGTAGGTTTCCTCCTTGGTCACATGTCGCAACATACGACTCAGCATGTGGTCGCTGATATGCTGCAGGGCTATATCCAAATACTTGCAGACGTTCTTCTTCTCGCGCATCACTCTCAGCAGGTCCCACGGGAAGTGTGCCGGATAGGCATAGTGCAGGCGAATCCACTCTACACCTTCAATATCGGCCATACGCTCAACGAGTTCAGCTATCTGCTGCTTACCGTTGAGGTCGACACCATAGTAGGTCAGCTCCTGAGCAATCACATTAAACTCCTTGACACCCTGACTGACCAACCAGCGCACCTCGTCGAGAATCTCATCCATCGGACGGCTTTGATGCTTACCCGTGATGATGGGAATGGCACAGTAGGCACAATGGCGGTCGCAGCCTTCTGCAATCTTCAAGTAGGCATAGTGGCGCGGAGTAGTGAGGTGGCGGTGGAAATCTTCTGGTGTATCTAGTTTCTCTTGTTCTTCTAGTTTCTCCAGATCTACCAGCAGCTGCTTATAGTTGAACTTTCCATACCACCCGTCGACCTCAGGAATCTCAGCTTCGAGGTCGGCCAGATAGCGCTCTGACAGACAACCCATGACGTAGAGCTTCTGCAACCGGCCCTCTTCCTTGGCTTGCGCGAGTTCCAGTATGGTGTCGATGCTTTCCTGTTTGGCATCTTCGATAAAGCCGCAGGTGTTGACAACGGCAATATCAGCCGTAATATCGTCCGAGTCGTGGCTCACCTGATAGCCGTTAGCCTCGAAGAGGCCCATCAGCTTCTCCGAGTCCACCAGGTTTTTCGAACAACCCAGGTTAATGAATTCTATGGTCGGCTTATTCATTCTTAAAAAGTGAATCAACAAACTGCTGTCTGTTAAACAACTGCAGGTCCTGCATACCCTCACCCAGTCCGATATACTTCACGGGCACCTTCAACTGGTCTGAGATACCAATGACGACGCCACCTTTGGCCGTTCCGTCGAGCTTGGTGATGGCCAGCGAGGTAATCTGGGTCACGGCAGCAAACTGCTTAGCCTGTTCAAAGGCGTTCTGTCCCGTAGAGCCGTCGAGCACCAACAGTACCTCGTCGGGAGCCTCGGGCAACACCTTCTTCATGACATCTTTGATTTTCTTCAACTCGTTCATCAGGCCCACCTTATTGTGCAGACGGCCTGCCGTATCTATCAGCACCACGTCGGCACCATTGGCCTTCGCACTCTGCAGGGTATCGAAAGCGACAGAGGCTGGGTCTGAACCCATCTGCTGCTTCACCACGGGCACTCCTACCCGCTCACCCCAAATGCAGAGCTGTTCTACGGCAGCAGCACGGAACGTGTCGGCAGCACCCAGATAGACTTTCTTACCTGCCTGTTTGAACTGCCAGGCCAGCTTGCCGATGGTAGTGGTCTTGCCGACGCCGTTGACGCCCACTACGAGTATCACGTAGGGCTGATGGTCGCTGGGCAAGTCCCAATTGTCGCTATCCTCCGTATTATTCTCTGCCAACAGCGAGGCAATCTCGTCGCGCAGAATGGCGTTCAGCTCGCTGGTCGACACATATTTGTCGCGAGCTACACGCTCCTCGATACGCTCGATGATCTTCAGCGTGGTCTCCACGCCTACATCCGACGTAATCAGCACTTCCTCGAGGTTGTCCAGCACATCGTCATCCACCTTCGACTTTCCGGCTACGGCACGTGCCAGTTTGTCGAACACGCTGGTCTTGGTTTTCTCCAAACCTTTGTCCAGTGTCTCTTTCTTTTCCTTATTAAAAAAGCCAAAAATACCCATAATTTCGAAATTGATGTTGCAAAGTTACAAAAAAAGCTTGTAAAAGCGAAGCGATTTTGGAAGATTAACGCAATTCGGCCTGAAATAAAGGCAAGACGGGGAAGAACGAGGAAGCTCAATTTGGGGCTGAAAGCAAATTGGGGAAGATTGGTGAAGGAGTTAGGTTGCCAAATCGTAACCCAAAAACAGGGTCCTGATGCAGGTTAATCGACTAAGCAGATATGGGCAAAATGGCGCACTTTTCACCGCCTGTTCACCGTCCGTTTCTTATTCCGCAAACTGCTATATTTTGCATAGCGATGGATGCCTAAAAAGAAAGTAGTTTTGCAGCCAAAATTAAAAAAGGAGTAAGAAACATGAGAAGTACTTTTAACATTCTGTTCTATGTGAACAAGAGTAAGGAGAAGAATGGGATGGTGCCTGTGATGGGCAGGGTGACGATTAACGGCACGCAGAGCCAGTTCAGTTGTAAGAAGACAATTCCGCTTGACATGTGGGACGTGAAAGGCAATTGTGCCAAAGGCCGTAGTAAGGAGGCTTTGCAGATTAATCGCGAACTGGATAACATCAAGGCTCAGATCATCAAGCACTATCAGCATCTGTCAGACCGCGAGGCTTTCGTGACGGCAGAGATGGTGCGCAATTCCTATCAGGGTTTTGGCAGCGAGTACGAGACGCTGCTGAGTGCTTTCGACAAGGACATTGCCAACCAGAAGAAACGTGTGGGCAAGGACAGGGCGGCAAGCACACTCTGGGCTATGGAGCGTTCGCGTAAGGATGTGGCTGAGTTCATCCAGTCGCACTACCGTCGCACTGATATGTCGATGCAGGAACTGACGCCAGAATTCATCAAGGACTTTGCCGCCTATCTCAGCACAGACCGAGGATTGGCTAATGGCACAATCTGGCAACGCTGCATGTGGCTGAAAGGCGTTGTGCTGAGAGCGCACTACAACGGCAAGATTCCCCGTAACCCGTTCGCGCAGTTCCACATCAGCCCAAACTGCAAGGAAAGGGAGTTCTTGACCGAAGAAGAACTAAAGGCAGTCGTAACCCATGAGTTCGAGGACGACAATCTCGCCTTTGTGCGTGACATCTTTGTATTCGTGTGCTTCACCGCCCTATCATTCATCGACGTGAAGAACCTGACGACGGACAACATCGTGGACATCAACGGTGACAAGTGGATTATCAGTAAGCGACACAAGACCAACATCCCCTTCCAAGTGAAACTGATGGACGTACCCTTGCAGATTATCGACCGCTACAAGCACCTACAGGAAGACAAGCTGGTGTTCGGCAAGATGAACTACTGGTCGATGTGCAAGAAGCTGAAAACGGTGATGACAGCCTGTGGCATAGAGAAAACCATATCCTACCATTGTGGCCGGCACTCGTTCGCGACCTTGGCACTTTCAAAGGGTATGCCCATTGAGAGTGTGAGCCGTGTATTGGGACACACCAACATTGTAACCACCCAGATTTACGCCCGCATCACAAGCCAGAAACTCGACAACGACCTGACGATGCTCGGCAATAAACTCAACGCATCGTTCAAGAACCTGCAGACGGCATAGCCCGCAAGAATCAGCCCCACTCGTCATTGCTGCGAATGGGGCTGAAATCTTTCGTCATCCTACATCCTTTACCGACGTATTACAGCTTAAACGTCGCTCTCAGCATAGCGGTGCGGCCGCAGAGGGTGTAGTCGTAGGTGTAGGTGTTGATGCCGTTGAAGAGGGTGTAGGCGTAGTGGCGCTGGTTCAGGAGGTTGTCGAGTTCGAGGCGGAGGACGAGGCGCTTCCACTTGTACTGGGCGGAGGCGTTGAAGAGGGACATGCGCTTGTACTGGTCGGCGGTGAGTTGGCGACGCACATGGTCATAGTCCAAGGAGAGGTCAAGGGCGGCGATGGGGAAGATGTGGACGGCGCCGCTGTGGGTGAGGGAGGTCGTAGTGTTGCTCTCTTCGGAATAGCGCGAGCGCGACCACCCGTAGTTGATGTCGTACCGCAGTTCGAGCCAGGGGACGGGGGTGATGGTGGCGTTGCCGTGCAGGGCGTAGCTGTTCGTGCGGGTGTCGATGACGGTGGCCCCCTCCTGACCTCCCCCCATAGAGGAGGAAATTCCCGAGTTTGGCGAAGAGCGTGGGGATGTTCTTCGTGGCGGCTACGGAGAAACTGGTGGAGCGGCTACGTGAGTCGCGGAGCAGGGCCGTGCTGCTGACGTCGATGCCGCTGACCGACTGCGACGTGAGCGTGTTCTGCTTGCCCTCGCTGTGGCTAGCGGCGAGGCTCAACGTGAAGTACTGCATGGGAAGCTGCCACTTCCAGTCGCCCGACGTGTGCCACGTGTTCGACTCGCCGATGATGCCCGACGAAGTGCGCACCGTGCGGTAGTCCACCTGCATCGGCTCGGTCAGCAGCGTCATCATGTCGCCAATCGAGGTCGTGTAGCCCGTCGAGAACGACAGTTTGCTGTTGGCCGAGAAGGTATAATTGATGCCCATCGAGGGATTGAGCACGGGCTTGGTGTAGTTCAGTTTATTATAGTACAGCCCCTTCAGCGCTGCCCCGATGCCTGCACTCAGGTAGAAGCGGCGGTTCCTGGAATTAATCTCGAAGCCGGGGTTGAGGGTCGGCGTCAGAGACCAACCAGACAGGGCCTCCCCAAGCCCCTCCGAGGGAGGGGATGTCTGATTAGATAAAGCATCGGAATCATGTATCTTAACATCCCCTCCTTGGGAGGGGCTTGGGGAGGCTCTCCAGGTCTTTATCTTATCATACAT
>CACWFY010000016.1 GCA_902760345.1 uncultured Bacteroidales bacterium
CTCGTCAGCCTGCTCCTGAGTCAGCCAACCCTTAGCCATGTTGCTCTCGATGTGATCCTCAGAGTCAACGAGGTTGGGGTTCAGGCCAGCCTTCTTGAGCTTCATCTCAACGAACTTCTCTACCTGCTCCAGCTTGGTCTTCTCAACAGCGGTCTTGTACTCCTCGTCGAGAATCTTCTGGTCAACGCTGGCAGCGTCAAGAGCAACGGGCTTCATAGCAGCAACCTGCATAGCTACGAGGTGACCCTGCTCAGCAGCGGGCTTGTTGGTCTGTACCATGGTGCACAGAGTGTGCTTGCCCATGTGGTCGTAAACCTCGATGTTCTCACCCTCGAGAGTCAGGTAGCCGTCCAGCTCCATCTTCTCACCGGTGATACCAGAACGCTGAGTAACAGCCTCCTGAGCGGTCTGACCGTTAACAGTCAGATTCTTCACAGCCTCGAGGTCAGCAGCCTTAGCAGCGATAGCAGCGTCGAGGATGCTCTGAGTCAGAGCGATGAAGTCGGCACCGTTGGCAACGAAGTCGGTCTCACACTTCAGAGCGAGCATAGCAGCGAAGCCGTCAACGCTCTTTACGAGTACACAACCATTTGATGTCTCACGGTCGCTACGCTTAGCAGCGATAGCCAGGCCACGCTCACGGAGCAGCTCCTTAGCCTTGTCGAAGTCGCCCTCAGCCTCGGTCAGCGCCTTCTTTACGTCAGCCAGACCAGCGCCAGTCATTGCGCGAAGCTTCTTGATATCGTCAATTGAAATAGCCATTGTTTCTTTAAATATTATTCGTTATTACGTTATTTCGTTATTACGCCTAGATTTACTCAGCAGTCTCTTCAGCGGGGGCAGCCTCCTCAGCTACAGGAGCCTCAGCGGGAGCCTCTTCAGCAGCCTTACGGGTGCGACGGGCCTGACGCTTGGGAGCCTTCTCTTCGGTCTCAGCCTCAGCCTGTGCGTCAGCAGCCTTCTCGTCAGCCTTCTCGACCTTACGCTCCTCGATACCCTCGTTGATGGCAGCGCAACAGGCAGAGAGGATTACTTCTACAGAATCCTTAGCGTCGTCGTTAGCAGGGATGATGAAGTCGATGTTCTTCGGGTCAGAGTTGGTGTCAACGATACCGAATACGGGGATGCCCAGACGGTTAGCCTCGCGAACGGCAATCTGCTCCTTCAGCACGTCAACAACGAAGAGTGCGCTAGGCAGACGAGTCAGGTCGGCGATAGAACCGAGGTTCTTTTCCAACTTGGCGCGCTGACGGGTTACCTGCAACAGCTCACGCTTTGACAGGTTAGAGAAAGTACCATCCTGCATCAGCTTGTCGATGTTCGCCATTTTCTTTACGGCCTTGCGGATAGTCGGGAAGTTGGTCAACATACCACCCGGCCAGCGCTCTGTAACGTAAGGCATACCAACGCTCTGAGCCTTCTCGGCGATGATTTCCTTAGTCTGTTTTTTAGTAGCGACGAACAGCACCTTCTTGCCGCTCTTGGCAATCTGCGTTGGTCAAAATTTGTTCTTGCCATTTTGTTTGATGTCTTTTTTTTGTTGTTTACTTTCTTTTTAATTCTTATTGTTAGAATCAACCAATGGGTAGTCTAGTTGTACTAGTCTTACTAGCAGTACTAGCCAGAGTCCCATCAGTTTAGATACTAAACGTAGTCCAGTATGATTAACGTTTACTGAACTGGAAGCGACGACGTGCCTTGGGCTGACCGGGCTTCTTACGCTCAACCTCACGAGCATCGCGGGTCAGGAAACCTTGGTCTTTCAAGACCTTCTTGTCCTCGGCATTTACCTTGACCAGTGCACGGGCGATAGCCAGACGCAGAGCCTGACTCTGACCGGTGAAACCACCACCATCGAGGTTGGCCTTGATATCATACTTTTCAGCAACCTCCAACAGGTTCAGCGGCTGCTTAACCACATACTGCAGGATAGCTGAGGGGAAGTATACCTCTAAGTCTTTCTTGTTGATCGTGATCTTGCCAGTACCCTCTGACAGATATACGCGAGCTACCGAGCTCTTACGACGACCTATTGCGTTGATGTATTCCATCTTATTAATCTTTTATCTTTAATCTTTAATTTACTTGTACTGGTTGATGTCGATTGCCTTGGGCTTCTGGGCTTCGTGCTTGTGCTCTGTACCCTCATAGATGTAAAGGTTGTTCAGCAGTGCACGGCCGAGGGGACCCTTGGGGAGCATACCCTTGACGGCATGCTTGATGATGCGCTCTACACCGAAGGGCTTCTTGCGGAGCTCTGCGGGAGTGTTGAAACGCTGACCACCAGGATAGCCGGTGTAACGTGTGTACACCTTGTCGGTCTCTTTCTTACCAGTGAATACCACCTTCTGTGCGTTGATGATGATTACGTTGTCACCACAGTCCTGGTTAGGAGTGAAGGTGGGCTTGTACTTACCGCGAATGATCTTAGCTACTTTAGAAGCGAGGCGGCCAACTACCTGATCGGTAGCGTCGATAACCACCCATTCCTTCTGTTCGCGAGCAGCTTCCTTAGATACGGAAACGGTCTTGTAACTTAAAGTGTTCATTTTTACTTTTAAAATTTTCTACTAAAAAACATTTAATTCTTTATCTCTATTATGCGCACAAATACCACTAGCAGAGGTCTAACTCTCCGCAAGCAGTCTAACGTACGCTGAATCAGTACTTTCACGAACCGCTGTGCCCGGCCAAAGACACCGCTATTCCGCACTAATCCACGGGGATTCTAAGTCTCTCCCCCATAATCGGACTGCAAAGGTACTGCTTTTCTGTGAAAAATGAGTGAGGAGTGATGAGAAATGTTTTCTTTAGGGTGTTATTTATGATTATTTAACTAAATATTGTTCTATAGTAAGTATAAAACCACGAAATTTGCATCCATGAAGATGCATGCACCACTCTTTCCGTTAGCAGTATGTTTAATGCTGGGTGTCGCTGTCGCCGATAGGCTACCCGATTGGACTACAGGTCTGGCTGTGCTCGTTGTCTGCGCAGCTTGTACCGTTCTGCTTTCCCGTTGGCCCCGCTGTCAGACGATAGGCCTGTGGATTTGCAGTCTGCTGATTGGTATGACGCTGACTTCCAGACACCGCCAGCAGTTAGAGGTGGAGTGGCCTAAGGAGCAAGTCGTACAGGAGGTGGTGGTCATAGAAGAGCCCATTCTCAAGGAGCGTTGGGTAACGGTGAACGTACTGACGGCCACCGGCCATAGGAAGCTGAGGCTACACTTACAGAAAGACGAAGACAGCAAACGCATAACAGTTGGCGACGGACTGGTTGTCTCTGCATATATTAATAAGGTACGCGTATGGACGCGCGATTCAGTTCAAAAAGGAGAAAGAGACCACTTCGACTACCGCCGATACATGCAGTGTCACGGTTACATGGGCGAAGCCTTTGTCTGGCATGATTATTGGCATTGGCACCAAGTGTCTAAGAAAGGGCTTTCGCTCATTGAACGCTGTCGCCTACGCTTCCTCTGCTGGCGCCACCAACTGCTGGAACGCTACCATTTGTGGGGCATCAGCGGTGATGCCTATGGCGTGTTGGCCGCTATGACGCTGGGCGAGAAAACATCTATCGACCAAGAGATCCGCAAGACCTACCGTGAGGTGGGGGCGTCGCACATCCTCGCGCTGAGTGGTCTGCACCTGATGATCATCTATGGTGTTATCACCCTGTTGGTTAGCTGGCGACGTATACACATGCTGTCACAGGTGCTCATTGTCCTGGCCATCTGGGCCTTTGCCCTGCTCACCGGACTGTCGCCCAGCATTGTGCGGGCATCAACCATGATTACCGTCTATGCCCTGCTGGCATTGGGCCATCGTGAAAAGATGTCTGTTAACACCTTGGCATTTGTTGCCGTCGTGATGTTGGCCGTCAATCCGCTTGCACTCTACGATTTTGGTTTCCAACTGTCGTTCACTGCTGTTTTGGCCATCGTCTTGATAAACCCTCTACTCTTTGGACTCATCCCTCCACACATCCTGATGCACCATCGGGTCCTGAAGGCAATATGGGGGTTGGCAACAGTTAGCATTTCTGCCCAAATAGGTACCGCCCCGCTAGTTGCTTATTATTTTGGCTATTTCTCTAGCGTATTCCTACTCACCAACTATATCGTCATTCCGCTGACAACTCTTATTCTCTACCTGACGACCATGCTACTGGTTGTCAGCTGGTGGCCATGGGGTGTGGCGCTGATGGCTACCTGTCTGTCGTTGCTGGTACGTACTATGAATCAGCTGTTGGCGTGGATAGCCACACTGCCTTATAGCAGCATCGACGGCATCAGTCTGTCTACGCTGCAAGTATTCCTTCTGTACGTCTTTATAGGTAGCACCTATGTCGCCGTCAGCCTAAAATATCGAGAATTTCGCCAAAATGCGTGATCTTGCGTAGCTTGTCGTGCGGAAATTCCTCTGACTTCTCCAATTCCCATACCACATGGTAGGGGATGTGTATAGCATAGGCGCCAGCGGCCAAGGCTGGCGCAATGTCTGAGCGAAATGAGTTGCCGACCATCAGTGTCTGCTCTGGTGCTACGTCCAGATTCTCACACAACTGGCGATACTCCTGTTCCGTCTTGTTTGAAACTGTTTCTACGTGAGAGAAATACTGCTCCAGTCCTGATCGTGCCAGTTTGCCTTCCTGATCCATCAGCTCACCTTTTGTGAATACCACCAAACGGTAGTGACGCCGTTCTGCCAGCGTGCACAGCGTCTCTTCTACCTCAGGCAACGGTGTCGTAGGAAACTTCAGCAGTCCCTGTCCCAGTTCTATCAGTCGCATAACGATATCGCCTGTCAACTGTTCCTTACTGACTCGTACGGCATTCTCGATGAGCGACAGCGTGAATGCTTTCGTGCCATAGCCCGTCAGACTCAGGTTCTTACGCTCTGTGGCAAAGAGACCTTCGCTTACCTCACGGGCCGTGGCCCACGGACTGAGCAGTTCACAGCATTTGTGTTCCACCTCGTCGAACCACGACTGGCAGTCCCACAGGGTATCATCGGCGTCGAAAGCTATAACTTTTATTTTTTCTTTCATAGGGCATATGGGGCTCATAGGACTTATGGGTTATTCCCAATAGGCATAGGTGCGTTTCTGCAGGACAGTCGACTGCTGGCTTTGGCGGCCTTTCTCCCAATAGGTCAACAGCACCGAGTTGCTGGTCCAGTTTCCCTCGTCGTCGCGCGTCAGGTAGTTGTTGCGGATGTTGATAGTCATCACGCACTCACGGTTGTTGCCCTGCTGTTCAAAGACCTTCTGGTGCTGCGAGAGTATCTCTCCTTGGTCGTTGTAGGTATATTCGTGGGTATAGCTGACGCCTGCCTGTTCGTTGATCAGCGTGCGGTGTACCAGTCGGTATTGGTCGTCATACTCATACTCTACGACGGTTTTGCCCTCTTTCTCCGCCATCTCTGCCCGCCGCAGATAGCCGTAGCGGTCATATTGGCGGTTTGTTAGGTCCGGGTTGTCTATTTGGCCGCTTTCTGAGAAGTGCAGAAACTGCTCTTCGCTGATGGCATTCTCTGTCACCACCTCCTGCACCGGTCCATGCAGTCCCATGGTCAGCGCATCCTTATAGTATGGCCCTCCCACATAGTACAGTATGCGGATATCGCTCGAGCCGTTGCCGTTGTCGACTACCGACAGCTTGATGCTGCCGAACTCGTCCATATACACCCATGCGTCGTCGCGCTGCAGGAGGTCGCCATGTTCCTGTTTCAACTTGTACAGGAAGTACTGGCTGTTGCGCTCGAGCATCTTCGCCGTACTATAGGGGCCAATAGTCACGTAGGCCGAAGACACCAAACGGGTCTTCGGCTCTACTGAAACCATTAGTTTGGCACGAATGCCATAGTATGTACCTCGGAAGTAATAGTCCTCCCCATCATCAGAACCTCCCCACTCTGTCCAGCCGTCAGCTGTGAGCATGACGCGCATGCTGTCTATCGGACCTTCCAGCATTACCTTCTGCAAGGCTAAAGCTCGCGGGTCGCCCTGAGCCAGCATACCCATCGTGGTCAGCCAGAGGCAAACGATGAAGAGAGCTCTTTTCATTCCTTACTTCGGCTGTTTGCCGATATAGGCCAGGATACCACCGTCAACATACAGCACGTGGCCGTTGACAGCATCAGAAGCGTGTGAAGCCAGGAATACGGCAGGACCACCGAGCTCTGACGGATCGAGCCAACGGCCTGCAGGTGTCTTGGCACAGATGAACGAGTCGAACGGATGACGGCTTCCGTCTGGCTGACGCTCACGCAGTGGAGCGGTCTGTGGCGTAGCGATGTAGCCCGGGCCGATACCGTTACACTGGATATTGTACTCACCATACTCCGAGCAGATATTGCGGGTCAGCATCTTCAGACCCCCCTTGGCAGCAGCGTATGCGCTGACGGTCTCACGACCCAGCTCCGACATCATCGAGCAGATATTGATGATCTTACCCTCGCGGCGCTCCATCATCTCGGGCAGCACGGCAGCACTAACGATATAGGGAGCCACCAGGTCAACGTCAATCACCTGCTGGAACTCAGCACGCTTCATCTCGTGCATGGGGATGCGCTTGATGATACCGGCATTGTTCACAAGGATGTCAATCTGACCTACCTCAGCGTGAATCTTCTCGACCAGTGCCTTTACGGCGTTCTCGTCAGTTACGTCGCACACATAGCCCTTCACGTTCTTAATGCCGGCCTCTTTGTAGTTGGCCAGACCACGCTCCAGAGCAGCCTCGTTAATGTCGTTAAAGATGATGGTCTTAATGCCTGCAGCTACGAAAGCCTTAGCAATGTTGAAACCAATACCGTAAGATGCACCTGTAATCCATGCGTTCTTACCTTCCAATGAAAAGATGTTTGTCATAATAAAATTGTTTGTATAAGTAATTTGTTGTGCCTTCTTGTCTTGTTTTGTTGTTTACACCATGCAAAGATAGCAATTAATTTTCAAAAAGCCATCTTTCTATATGACGATTTAAAATAGATTAATACTTAACATTTTTCCCCTAAAAGGTTTTTGTTTTCAAAAAAAATAGTTATATTTGCAAACAAAATAGACAATAACTTTATCTAAAATAGTAATAAACTATGGTATTAATGGTTCTTCAGCTCCTCATTGTGTTGGGAGCGTTGTGGGTGGGATCACGCTACGGTTCTCTCGCTCTGGGTGCCATCTCTGGTATCGGACTGGCCCTGCTGGTCTTCGGATTTGGCCTGATGCCAGGTACGCCCCCTACCGATGTGATCTACATCATCATTGCTGCCGTGACCTGTGCAGGTATTATGCAGGCTTCGGGCGGTATGGACTGGTTAATCCAGATTGCAGAGAAGTTGCTCCGCAAACATCCAGACCGCATCACGTTCCTGGCACCACTCACCACTTTCTTCCTGACAGTGCTGGTAGGTACTGGTCACGTGGTTTACACGCTGATGCCTATCATCTGTGATATCGCACTGAAGAAGGGCATCCGTCCTGAGCGTCCTTGTGGTGTGGCCAGTATCGCCTCGCAGGTGGGTATCACGTGTTCACCTATCGCTGCTGCCGTTGTGGCTTTCGTCAGTATTTCTAACGCCAATGGTTTCGACATCACCATTCCACGCGTGCTGATGATTTCCATTCCTGCCTGTATCTGTGGCCTGATGGCCGCAGCTACGGCATCCTATCGTCGCGGTCTTGACCTTGACAAGGATCCAGAGTTCCTGAAGAAGATTGCCGACCCCGCACAGCGTGATTATATCTATGGTGGTGGAGCAACCACGTTGGACAAGGAGATTCCACAGTCGGCCAAGAATGCCGTATTCATCTTCCTTGGTGCACTGGCTGTTATCGTACTGTTCGCTGCCCTGCCCCAGCTGTTACCCTCTTATACTACCGTGAAAGTGGTGAAAGGTGCTGGTGATGTGATGATTGTTGGCGGAACGAAGATTTCCGCAGCTGCACTCGCAAAAGCAGGCATTGTCGCTACTGGCTTGACAGAGACAGGTACCATCGCCCTGAAGATGAACCTCGTCATCCAGATTGTGATGATTTCTGCTGCAGCATTGATGATTATCTTCTGTAAGGCTGCTCCCAAGAAGGCCGTTGCTGGTCCGGTATGGCAGTCAGGTATGGTCGCCGTCGTAGCCATCTATGGTATCGCCTGGCTTGCAGATACCTATTTCTCGAACTACATGGACGAGATGCAGGACATGCTGGCAGGTGTTGTGAAGGCCTATCCTTGGAGCATTGCCTTTGTGTTCTTCATGGTTTCTGTGCTTATCAACTCCCAGGGAGCTGTCGTTGTCGCCATGTTGCCATTGGCCTATAAGCTGGGCATCCCCGGCCCAGTATTGCTTGGAGTACTTCCTGCCGTCTACGGTTACTTCTTCATCCCCAACTATCCCTCGGATATCGCTACAGTGAACTTCGACCGTTCAGGCACAACGGTGATTGGTAAGTATCTGCTGAACCACTCGTTCATGATGCCAGGTCTGATCTGTGTGTCAGTCAGCACGCTGGTAGCATATTTGCTTTCATCGCTATTCTTCTGATGTAGCAGCCTTCTCTGCTGCTTTTTGTGCCTTGCGCTTGGCTTTTTCAGCTTTGCGCAAGGCTTTTTCTTCTTCCTTCTGGGCTTTACGCTCAGCCTTATCAGCAGCCTTCTGTGCCTTACGTTCTGCCTTATCAGCAGCCTTCTGTGCTTTACGCTCTGCTTTTACGGCAGCTTTTTGTGCATCTCGTTCTGCTTTTTCGGCTTTATATTCGTCAGACTTCTTGTGGAACTTCAAACGAGGCTTGATCTTCGTCTTCTGCATCTCGTTGGTGTTTGTAAACGAGAAGTCGCAAAGCACGTCAATGCGTCCGCCCCTTATTGAGACATTACCTTCGGCAATGGCACCGTTACTATTGATCTCCGCTTCAATATGACGGAAGGTAATCTTCTTGTATTGTGCCTCGTCCACCTGGGCATCTATGTGTCCGATAGGCAGTTTGCCGCCCAACTTTCTGCGCATCTGTGCTGTACGAGGCTTCGAGATGTCGAATTTGAAGTTGGCCTGACAGGTGACATTGCCCAAGTCAGGCATATCCATCGCCTTGCCCAGTTGGAAATCGGTAGTTTGTGTCGTTCCGTACACGTACTTTTGCAGCTCGTCCAGCGCGAACTGGAAGTTGATATTTCCTGGGATGGTCGTCAGGCGTCCGGCAAACTGTTCTTTTTTCCATAACACGTCGAAGCGGCCCTGATAGCCGATACGTCCCAGGGCATTCAGCTGCTTCATCATAAATTTTTTGACAGCAAACTGGTTGATGACGTGTTCGGCATAGCGGCCTGTCGTCGACATGTTGCTGACATCGAAGTGGACGTGTAACTGGTATTTGTTCTTCAGACCCGTAATCTGTCCCTTGGCCGCAATGGTCAGTTCATTCTTGTCGGTGAATACTTTGACGCCGCTGAAGTACAAACCGTCGGGGCCACCGCTCATCTGCGTCTGGAGGTTCAGCGGAATGCTGAATTTGCCCAGTACGGGTGCAAAGGGCCGTGAAATGTCTTTCAGCAGGGTGCGTCCCTTGATGACTGAGGTTTGGAACGCCAGTGTGCGTCCTTGTTTCTTGCTGGGTAGCACTACACTGGCATTGTCGAACGCCAGCGTGGTGTTCGCCAGCTTTACGTTCACCTTCTTCAGCCAGAGACGCTTCATATTGGTGGTGGCTTGCAGGGTCAGGTTCTTGATGTCGAGGCCCGACATGCGGTCTGTTATCTGACTGTTGGTCAGCGCGAAGGCAACAGAGTCTTTGGCGATATAGTCGACGCGCAGGCGCATCTTGCCAATGACATCGAAGTGGCCGTCGTCAAAGTAGCCGCGCTTGGGCTTACCCGTCCGCTTGTGGGGCTTGTGGTTATCGGTGGCGTAGCCCAGGTCGATGATGTCTGCCAGCCAGTGGTCTTTCTGCTCGTTGAGCGTCAGCATGCCGATACGTACCTTCGTGTCTACCGGACCTTTCTTGCGGTGTTGCACGAAGGCGGTCGACAGGTCTTCTATCACCCCCGTCTTACGGCCGTTCTTCGCCTGTTTGTATAGTAGGTGTCCCAGGTGGGCCTTTAGTGTGTCGTTCATCGTGACGTCAATCTGTTCAAGTGTCACTTTCTCGACGTTAACGGTCAGCGAGTGTTTGGGCTTGCCTTTCTCTGTCGTTTTGGGTGCTTTCGGCTTTTTGAAGGCATCAATGACAAACTGGTAGTTGGCCACCGAGTCGCTGTCGGTAGCCGGCTTGAAGATTCTCGCCTCCAGGCCCTTGATATGTGCCTCGTTGATGTTCAGTTCTTGGTGGAGTAGGGGCATCAGCTTGAGTTCTACGCCCAGTTCGCGCATCTGGAACATCTTGCGTTGCTGCAGATCCTCGACTTCCACGCCCTTGAGGGTCATGTCCTCGCCAAACAGGCTGATGCTGATGTGATCGATGTTTACCTTTGTGCCAAGTTGCTCTTGTAACAGTTGCGTAGCCTGTTTCAACATTTGTTGCTGGACGTAGTCGGTATGGAAGATACCCAAGGCAACAACTGCTAGCACCACAACTGTAGCGACGATACCCGCCAACACTTTCAATATAATCCGAATAGCCTTCATGTCTCTTGCCTCTTATTTGTTATATTTATAGTTTCTAGTTTAGGTTTCTTACTTCAGTATCTTCTTGATGCGCTCCTCCAGCGCCTGTTCCGTCAGGTTGCGGGCAATGACCACGCCCTTCTTGTCTATCACGACGTTACTGGGTACGTCGGCCATGCCGAATGTGCCCAACAGCGGGGAAGCCCACATGCGGCCGTCGCACACCATCGGCCACGTGATGGAGTCACGCTTGACGCGTTGTCGGCATTCGTTGGGTGAACCGTCCACTCCGATGGCCAGCAGGCCCAGCTCGTCGCCATACGTCTCCTTTAGCTTCTCGAGGCGTTGCAGCAGATTGGTGCTGGCATAGCTCCACGAGGCCCATGTCGTCACCACGTTCACTTTGCCCTTCAGCGACTGCTCTGTCACGCGGCGCCCTTTCACATCGGTGGCGCTGAATTTGGGCATACGCGCCTTGACGGCACAGTTCTCCAGTTGGCGCAACTGGTTTCTCAGCCGCGTCAGCTGTTCGTCGTTAGGCCGTTCCTCGAGCAGCATCTCCGTCAGGATGCGTGCCTGACGATAGTCGGGGTCTGGTGTCAGCAGGAAGTAGCGCTGCAATAGGTAAATGCTGGCTTGCGACTTACGGTTCTCCTTGATGAATGTGCTGACAGCTTCAGGGATGTCTGGTGGCGTCAAGTCGTTCAGCTTCATGCGCAGCGAGGTCATGTCCTCGTTGTCCGTCGTTCCCTGGATAATCATCTCCTTCATGTGCGAGGCGTCGCCCTTGATGCTGACTTTCTCGCCAGGTTCGGCAAAGACGGGCTGCTCGGAGTAGTTGGGGAACACAATGACCAGCGTGGCGTCTTCCTCCAGGTCAATCTCGTACGAGAATCGGCCGTCGCGAACCCTGATGGTGTCGAAGCCGGCGAAGGCATTCGTCGGACTGTATACCCACAACTCTGCTTGGTTCATGTGGCGTAGGCGACCTTCCAGTCGGAATTTACCGCTTTTTGTGCCACAGGAACCCAGCAGCAGGGTTAGAAACGCTGCGAAGAGTATGAGCGTTTTCTTCATTTCAGCTCCAGATCGTTGTCAGCATACTGCTTGAGTGACGGGTCTTTCTGCAAGGCTGAGCGCAGGAAGGCCTGAGCGGCCTCGCGGTTACCCTGACGGGCGTTGACCACAGCCTGCAGATAGTCGGTCATTCCGTCGGGCTGTGGCACGTTCTTCAACGTTGTGGCAGCCTTGGCGTAGTTCTTGTTCATAATCTGTGCCAAAGCAGCGCTGTTCGAGTCAATGCCTGCGAAGTCTTGCTCGGCCAGAGCGTAGTTGCCCTGTGCCAGGTGCAGGTTACCCAGCGTCTCAGCCAGTCCTTTGGCGTTGCCGGCCTTGCCGATGTAGTTCTCGGCGGCCTGTTGGTTGCCCTGCAGCAGGGCTATCAGTCCTTGGTTAGCCTGTGCCTCTGCGCAACCGTTAGCGGTCTTGGCTGCCTCTGCCAGATAGCGCTGGGCCTCGTCGTAGTTGCCCTTGGCATAGGCCAGAGCAGCGAGGTTGTTATAGGCACGTCCGTCCTGTGGATACAGGCGTGTGGTGGTCTTCAGAATATCCTCTTTCTCAGCGTCGGTGTCGGCAATGCTGGCGGCATAAATCAGTTCTTCGAGGCTTAGCTTCGAGGGGTCGCTCTTATACTGCTCGGCTATCTGCTCGTCGTCGCGGCCGATGGTCTCGTAGTTGATGGTCAGACGGGCACGGCGCAGTTCAGGCAGGATGCCGTCAGCCAGCTCCTTGAAGCCGTGACTCATATTCTTAATCTGCTGTTCGCGCTCCTGCGGGTCCTTATACATTGACAATACGCGCAGGATGACGTCCTTGTCCTGAATGTCGCTGGCCTGTACCAACTGCTGGAAACCTTCCCAGTCCTGAGCGGTGTAGTTGGCTTCCACGTCACCCTCCATACCGGTCTGCTTCATCTGCTGGCGCACGTAGCCCTCAGCGTTCTGCTGACGCTTGTTGGCCAGTTTCTCGTTCAGGGCGAAACCACCATCGGGCGAAGCGTAGGCCGACACCTCGACGTTGTTGAGGTTCAGACCCTCGCGGTCGGCATTGATGCGCTTCAGCATATTTACGAACTCTTCTACCGAGTTGCTCTTCAGTTCGCTCTTACGCAGTTCGGCCTGCTGGATCAGAAACTTGATGTTGGCCTCGAGCTTCTGCTCAACCACACGCTGGAAAGCGTCGGGAGCCACACAGGCCTTGGCGGTGGTCAGCGTCTGGTGATACAGTTCGCTGGTCGCTACCACACCATCGGCCACCTTCACGGCAGGAATCTCCACCTGCTTGTTGCCCACCTTTGCGTCGAACGTCAGGTAGAGCTCACTCTTCTGCATGGCCTGCTCGTAGGGGAATGTGGTCTTCATCGTGTAGTGACCGCCAATGAGGTAGCTGATGGTCTGGTTGTTACCCAGCACCTTTTCACCCTGGAACGTGGCGGGCTGGCCCTTCAGAGCCTGCAGTTCGCCGTTCTTCGTGTAGCGCAACTCGGGCGTTACGGTTACTACGGCCTTCTTCTGCATGTATTTCTCAGGGAACACACCGTTGATGGTGGCCTCCACTTGTCCGGCCTCAGCCTCCAGCGGATTGGGGTTTGCCTTGAAATAGTCACTCGTCAACTGGCCCATCTTTCCTGAGCACGAAGTCAGCACAGCAATAGCTATAGCTGACAGAATCATTGTTTTTCTCATATCTGTTATTCTGTTATTATGTCTTTTAAAAATGTTATGATGTCTTTAAAATGCAAAGATACTCATCTATTTCCTTTCAGCCGCGCTTTGCCTCTATTTTTTATGTTTTATTAAGTGCCAAGTGCCCCATCGGCATTATTTTTAGCAGAAAATTTTGGCAGTATCTATTTTTTTGACTAACTTTGCAGCCGCAAACGTTGCCGCGATGGTGGAATGGTAGACACGAGGGACTTAAAATCCCTTGGCTATTGCAGCTGTGCGGGTTCGAGTCCCGCTCGCGGCACATAAGGCGCTAGTAAATCCAATCCCCCCCCTTGCAATAACTATGTTTTCGCGTCGTGAATACTACGTTTTCACATCGTCAAAACTACGTTTTCACATCGTCAAAACTATGTTTTAACACTGTGAAAACGTAACTTTGACGGCGTCGATGTGGGACTTGTTGCCCGTCGATGTGGGACTTGTTGACCTTCGATGTGGGACTTGATGACCGTCTATGTGGCACATGATCGACGAAAAAGTGTTACCTCTTACCTGAACAGCCATCAAACCCTGGTGTACAAAGGTTTTGCGGACAGGTAACTCTTCGTAAAGACTTAACTGAGACTTACCTGGGGGTTACCTCAAATCTATTGAATGAGATAAAAGAAAACATGTAATTCATGTTCAATTCGTGGTCATTCGTGTCAAACATATAATTCCCATTAATGGCCCATGTAATTGTCATATAATTGCTTCTTTCTTGTTTTGTTTTATGTCAAAGGTAGGTGTCAGGTAACTCTCAGGTAGGTCTTTTCTGAGAGTTACCTGGCCGCATTCCCTTTCTATAAAGGTGTTACAAGAGATTCAGTTAACAGTTAGGTCTTTTTTGCGTTGTCTCTGTTTTTTTCTTGACGCCTCAGCGAGCTGTATTCTGAAAATATCTCGCTGATTCCTTTTTAGTTTGAAAAATAATTCCTATCTTTGCAACATCAAACCAAAAGACTCAATGAATGGAGATAATACTGAACGAATATCACAAGAAGGTGAATGCGGAAATGAAACAGAAGGTGGCATTTTGGAAAGCGCATCCGCAGTCGCGCAGCGAGTCCTTGAAGAGATTGAAGCTCTTGCGGGAACAACGTCTTGCAAGCCTGTCCAACTGGCAAGGTTGAAAAAATGGGCACAAGAGCAAGGATGCTGGTTTAGTGACCATAGTCAGTTTGGCGACTTCTTTGATAGAGGTTCTGAGAACGAAGTATACCTTTCTCCTAAAGGCACTGAAATCATTAAACTGAACGATTTTCGTTATTCTGACGACAATCTAACCTCCTTTTTTGAACGCATAAAAGCACACAACAAATACTTTGATGCATGCCCATATCGTATGATAGGTATGGCGGAAAATCGTGATGGTTGTATTTGTGCTGTACTTGTTCAACCATATATTGCTGATGCTCGTTTAGCAACAAAAGAGGAAATACATGAAGAGTTTCTTCACCTCGGTTTTCATGCTGAAGATGGAGGCGCTTATTACACAAACGGGCAACATGATATTTTTGATGCTGTAGATGGTAATGTTTTGGTAGACGATGAGGGACATTTCTTTTTTATCGATACTATTATTTATCCATCCGATACAGGCGGCTACGACACTTATCGAAGCCTTTCACCTCGTTGTAGTGGATAAATCAGATATAAGAGGGGGTGGCCTCAGAAGTACAGATGTCTCGCAGAAGAAACGGTCACGGTCACAGCTGTGACCATGTGACCAACTTAACAGGGAATTAACTTTTGGATGATTATATATTCTTTGTAATCAGCGAGTTATATCCAAACTTGGACTGTCTTTAATCCTCAACGGTCACATGGTCACAGCTGTGACCGTGACCGATCTGCGTGTCTTTTCCTTTTTAAAAGAAATATCGGGCAGGACTCTCGAATGGAGAACCTGCCCGATTTTAATATTAGACGTTAATCTCTTACTTCGCAACGACCTTTTTTGATGTTCCGTTGCTCATACGAACGATGTTCAAGCCCTTAGTTTGACGATTAGCACGTTGCCCCCCTATTGTGTAGCGGGCTACAGCTTCATTGCTGTCATTTGTGATGGCATCAACACTCAGTTCCTGATCAGTCAGAGCCACAATTTTTTTGAAATTCTTCCAGGGCTCCGTCGCCTTATAGGCATTGATAGCCCCCGTGGGTACATGCAGCGTTGCGTATTCTATATAGGAGTCATTGAAAACATTGCTTTCTGTCGATGGAATAATTTTAGCATAGCAGGTAACATCAGTCAGTTCTTCGCAATTGGCAAAGGCCCCACTTCTGATTGATTTTACGCCACCGCCGATAGCAACGGAGGTCAGGCCAGAGCAGTTTTGGAACGCATAATCTCCTATATACGTCACGCTATTGGGAATGGTGACGGAGGTCAAGCCAGTACAACCAGAGAACGCAGAACGTTCTATGCTCGTCACACTATTGGGAATGGTGACGGAGGTCAGACCAGAGCACTTAAAGAACGCAGCCATTCCTATGATTGTCACACTATTGCCAATGGTGACGGAGGTCAGGCCAGAGCAATCCCGGAACGCGCCATCTCCTATGATTGTCACGCTATTGGGAATGGTGACGGAGGTTAGGCCAGAGCAATCCTGGAACGCATCCCCTCCTATGCTCGTCACACTATTGGGAAGGGTGACGGAGGTTAGGCCAGAGCACAGAAGGAACGCACCCCTTCCTATGCTCGTCACGCTGTTGGGAATGGTGACGGAGGTTAGGCCAGAGCAATAAGAAAACGCCCAATTTCCTATGCTCGTCACACTATAGGGGAAAGTGACGGAGGTCAGACCTGAGCAACCACAGAACGTAGCTTCTCCTATGCTCGTCACACTATTGCCAATTGTAACGGAGGTTAGGCTATAGCAATTGTTGAACGCAGAACTTCCTATGCTCGTCACACTGTTGCTGATTGTGACGGAGGTCAGGCCAGAGCAATTAAAGAACGCCCGATCTCCTATGCTCTCCACACTGTTGGGGATGATTAATTCTGTTATTTCCGTATTCTCATCAATATAAAGGCGATGTGCGTAATATAGTGGATTTGAATAAGTATTACTAAAGCTAATTCTACACCATGCTGCAATGTCTTTGACCACCACTTTTTTTAGGTCATCACAACCAGAGAACGCACTATTTTCTATGCTCGTCACACTATTGGGGATGGTGACGGAGGTTAGGCTAGAGCAGTTTTGGAACGCATAATCTCCTATGCTCGTCACACTATTGGGGATGGTGACGGAGGTTAGACCTGAGCAACCACAGAACGCAGCATCTCCTATGCTCGTCACACTGTTGCCGATGGTGACGGAAGTCAGACCATAGCAATATTCGAACGCATACTCTCCTATGCTCGTCACACTGTTGGGGATGATTAATTCTGTTATTTCCGTATTCTCATCACTGTAAAGGTGATGTGAATGAGATAATGGATTATCACTAAAGCTAATTCCACACCACGCAGCAATGTCCTTGACTATCACTTTTTTTAGACCAGAGCAATCCCAGAACGCACGGTCTCCTATGCTCGTCACACTATTGGGAATGGTGACGGAGGTCAGATCAGAGCAATCCCAGAACGCATAATCCCCTATGCTTGTCACACTATAGGTTACACCTTCATACACCACAGTTTCAGGAATCACAATGTCGCCATTATACTTGACATTGTTCTTGTGCTGGATAACCTTGGCTTCCTTGGCTTTTGCCACCACTTCATACCACAGCCCGTCGATTTCTACTTCTTCTACGGCAAAAGCACTGGCTGCTGTAGACAGTAGCATCACGATTAAAAGTAATTGTTTTTTCATTATCGTTTGTTTTAAGTTCATTATTATTGTTTATATGAATACACACAAAAAGAAAACGTGGACAAGTTACTTCGTCTACGTTTCCGAGGCATCGCCAAACGCCCTTACTGCTTAAACGAGTAAATGCCCACGCCAAATGGCGTGAACAATCTACTTTAGTCCTTGCAGTATTTCTTGAAATTTGGCGAATTTCGGAAACAAGAATCAAAAGTGGATGTTCATCCTATATGTCCTTTTCAATTATTTCTTTCAGCCCATATGCATCAGTTGTTTTTAGGGTTCAACATTGTTTCTTCCGCAAAGATAGCTCAATTATCTCAATCTTCCAAGTTTTTCGACAACTATTTTAACAAAACGATATTGATTCTTTGATAAGTGCGCAACGATTTTTCGTTGTGCATTAGAAAAACAAAAAACCAGACTCGTGAAAGTCCGGCCTCATTGAGTATTAGATTGTTAATATAATGTGTCGACACTTGGACTCGAACCAAGGACCCCCACCATGTCAAGGTGATACTCTAACCAGCTGAGCTATGCCGACAGGTTTTGCATTTGCGGATGCAAAGGTACAAAGAAAAAATGAAATACAAGCAATAATCGCAGAAAAATATTGCTTTGGGAATGTTTTTTTCTTTCTACAGCGACTCTACGAAGGTGCGTGTTACCTGAAAAGAGTGGTCGGCGATGGTGTCCCAGAAGTTGTGATACTGCGAGGCGTCGGTGTCACGCAGGGGGATGTCGCTGATGACGCGGAACGAGATAAACGGCACGTGATTGATGTAGCACGTCTGGGCAATGGCGCACGACTCCATATCGACGGCACGAGCTTCAGGGAAGTGGCCAATGATTTCGCGCATCTTCTCCTTCGAGTCCACGAACCAGTCGCCAGTGACGATGAGACCGGGATGAAGTGTGATGTCTGACGGATGAAGGCTGATAGCTTTGTCGAGCAGGTAGGAGTCTGCCTGATAGCGGGCGGGCAGACCCTGCACTTGTCCGTACTGCGTCGTGTTGTCGATAGCCGTACCACAGTAGACGTCGTGGTAGCACAGTTCGCTGCTGACCACCACATCCTGAACGTTGACATCGTCGCCATTGCCGCCGGCACAGCCGCTGGAAATGATGATGTCGGGGTGGAACTCGTTGATCATGCGCTGGGCGCCGAGAGCGGCGTTTACCTTGCCAATGCCACACTTCTGCACTAATACGTCGCTGTCGCGAAAGACTTCCTGCAACTGGCGCAATTCCTTGTCCATTGCTACTATGATACCTATTTTCATACCTTTTTTGTTATTTCTGCCGACAAAGGTACGAATTTATTAAGAATTAAGAATTAAGAATTAAGAATTATTTTGTAACTTTGCACACAAAATGAAAAATGTTATGAAAAACTGGAAACTTTGGCTGCCCGACGTGCTCGTCGTGCTGTTGTTCATCGTCATATCGTTTGCCTACTTCTTCCCTGCCGATATAGAGGGTAAGGTGTTGTATCGCCATGACTCGTCGGCCGGTCGCGGCGCAGGTCAGGAAGCAATGGAATACTACCAGCGGACGGGAGAACGTACGCGATGGACCAACGCCCTGTTTGGCGGTATGCCTACCTATCAGCTGTCGCCGTCGTACCACTCGACGGAGTTGCTGTCGAAGGCGGAAACTGCCTATCATCTGGGCTTGCCAGAGAATGTGTGGTATGTGTTTGTCTATTTGCTGGGCTTCTATATCTTGCTGCGTGCCTTTGACTTCCGTCAGTATCTGGCGGCGCTGGGTGCCATTGTGTGGGCATTCTCGAGCTATTTCTTTATCATTATTGCCGCAGGACACATCTGGAAGGTGATGGCCCTGGCCTATCTGCCGCCCATGATGGCCGGTGTGGTGCTGGCCTATCGAGGTAAATACCTGTGGGGACTGCTGGTGACAGCGTTCTTTGCCGCCCTTGAGGTGCTGGCCAATCACGTGCAGATGACCTACTACTATCTGTTTGTCATCATTGCTATGGTGATTGCGTTCCTCATTGATGGCCTGCGCCGCAAGCAATACCAGCATCTGCTGAAGGCTACAGCTGCCTGTGCCGCTGGTGCCGCCATTGGTATAGCGCTGAACCTGTCGAACCTCTATCATACGTGGTCGTATGGTCAGGAGTCTATGCGTGGCAAGAGTGAGTTGGTAAAGCAGCATACGGAGAACCAGACATCCAGCGGACTGGACCGCGACTACATTACCCAGTGGAGCTACGGCATTGACGAGACGTGGACGTTGCTGGTGCCCAATGCCAAGGGTGGCTCGCACCATATCCACCTGAGCGACGAGAAGTCGGCCATGAAGAAGTGTGACCCCGAACTGGCTGAGTATGTAGGCCAGTGGTATCTGTATTGGGGCGACCAGCCCTTTACGGCAGGTCCCGTCTATGTGGGTGCCTTCGTGCTGATGCTCTTCGTGTTGGGTCTGTTTATCGTGAAAGGTCCGCTAAAGTGGGCATTGTTGGTAGTGACCATCCTGTCGGTGCTGTTGTCGTGGGGTAAGTACTTCATGCCGTTGACCGACTTCTTTATCGACTATGTACCGATGTATGCTAAGTTCCGCACCGTATCGTCGATACTCGTCATAGCTGAGTTTACCATACCCCTGCTGGCCATGTTGACGCTGAAGGAATTGCTGAGCGCAGACAAGGAAACCGTTCGCCGCAAGCGTTGGGCTATCGGCGTGGCCTTTGCGCTGACGGCAGGTGTTGCCGCCCTGTTTGCCCTGATGCCTACAGCATTCTTCGACTTTACGTCGTACAACGATGTGGCACAGTTGAAGCGCATGCTCCCTGAGGAGTATTTGTCGGTGTTCATGGATAATCTGTCGAAGGTACGCTGTGCCGTGTTTACTGCTGACTGCTGGCGTTCGTTCCTCATCATTCTGGTGGGTACGGGCATTTTGCTGTCGGTGATTTACGGTAAACTGAAGAAGGAGTATGCCGTGGGCATTATTCTGGTGCTCTGTCTGGTTGATATGTGGACTGTTAACAAGCGCTATCTGAACGATTCGATGTTTGTGTCGAAGACAGTCCGCGAGGAGCCTATGCCCAAGTCGTCGACCATCGACCACATCCTGCAGGACCAGTCGCTTGACTACCGCGTGCTGAACCTCGCCTCTGATACGTTCAACGAAAACGAGACATCGTTCTACGTCAAGAGCATTGGTGGCTACCATGCTGCCAAACTGCGCCGTTATCAGGAACTGTCGGACGCCTATATCCGTCCGGAGATGAATGGTCTGGGCAAAGGCGTCAGCGAGGCTGCTGGCGATATGACTTTGGTCAATGGCGACAGCATCTTCCCCGTGCTCAATATGTTGAATACCAAATACTTCATCCTGCCCCTGCAGGGTGGACAGACGGTGCCTTTGAACAATCCGTACACCTATGGCAACGCGTGGTTTGTTGACAAGCTGCAATATGTTGACAATGCCAACGAAGAACTCGACATGATCGGGCGTCTGGCTTTACGCCATGAGGCTGTGGCCGACAAGCAGTTTGAAGAGGTGCTGGGCAAGGCTGTCGAGCAGGACACGCTGAGCCGTGTGCGCATTACTGCCTACGAACCCAACCAGCTCACCTATGAGGTGAACTCTGGCAAGGGTGGCGTCGTGGTGTTCTCGGAAATCTATTATCCCGGTTGGACGGCAACCGTCGATGGTGTTGAGCAACCTTTGGGACGCGTGAACTACGTATTACGTGCCCTGCAGGTAACACCCGGCAAGCACGAAGTCGTCTTAAGCTTCTTCCCCAAGAGTATCGACCGCACAGAGACGGTGGCCTATTCAGCCTATGGCATACTGGCGCTTATTCTAATATTATTGGGGTATCAAGCATATCGTCGTCGTCAGCGTCAGCCACAGGCACCTGAGCATCAGGCTTGACGTGGAAACGTATCCATGAGCGGTGGCCATACCAAACGACTACCGCCATGCAGAGTAGTGGGAGGAGGAACGACAGGTTACTGCTGGACAATCCCCAGATGGTGTATCCGCTTTCGATGATTGCCGCCTGAATGGGGGGAAAGAAAGCACCGCTTAGCAAGGCCATCGTCAGTCCTGCACCTGCTATCTTGATATTGTCGCCTACGTCCTTTAGTGCGATACCATAGATGGTAGGAAACATCATAGACAGACAGGCGTTGGCCAACACCAGACAGTACATGCCATTGCGGTCGGTAAAGAGTACGACACCCAGCAGGGCAGTCATTGCTATGATGCCCAGCGTCGATAGCATGCGGCTGGGCAAAAACCATCGCATCAGCCATGTACAGAGGAAACGACAAGCAGCAAAGCACACGATGGCGGCTATGTTAAACTTTTCTGCCAGCGACTCTGCAGCCTGTTCCGTCATTCCTTCAGCCATGAATATTCGCACCCCGTGTTGAATGATGAATGTCCAGCAAGCGACCTGTGTGGCAATATAGAAGAATTCGGCTATGACGCCTTCGCGATAGCCCCGGTTGTGCAGCAGCGCATTGAGACGGGCGAACGTGTCGGATGTCTGACTGACGTTATTGTCGGCAGGCAGTCTAAGTATAAGGAAGAGCACAATGAGGATGGCCAATAGTGAGGTAATCAGAATATACGGCTGGATAAGTACGTTTAGGTCGTGGTCGAGAATGGTCTCAAACTGCTTGAGGGGCATGGTCATTCGTTCGCTGGCGCTGGCTGTTATCAGGCGTTTTTGCAGGTATATTGCCACTAGCATTCCAGCCAGTGCTCCAAGTGCGTTGAATGCTTGCGCTCCATTGAGACGCTGGGTGGCTGTCTCGCGACTACCTAAACTATATATATAAGGATTACAACTCGTTTCAAGGAACGACAGTCCGCAGGTCAGCACGAAGTATGCTGAGAGGAATGGATAGAACGCACCAATTAGGCGTGCGGGGAGAAAAAACAACGCGCCGATGGCGAAGATGGCCAATCCGCAGATAATACCTTTTTTGTAAGAGTAGCGCTGGATGAAGATAGCGGCAGGAAAAGCCATGCAGAAATATCCTAAATTATAGGCTACCTGCACCAACGACGCCTCGGTAGTGCTGATGCGGAATAATTTCGAGAAAGTGTTTACCATGGGGGCCGTAACGTTGTTGGCAAAACCCCACAATACAAAGCAGACGGTGATGAGAATCCACGCCGTGAATAATTGTTTGTTCCCCAGATAAAGGGATTTCAGGTCTCTAGTCATCATTGGTATCTAGTAATTATGGGGACAAAGATACAAATTAATTATGAATTAGAAATGAGAATTCGATTTTTTTTTCGTACCTTTGCACGACTAATCATAAAAACAAGTGACCTCATAAACGTATGAAAAAGCTGCTGTCGTTGCCGCCAAATCTGGTGGACTGCTTTCACGAAGTGACAGAATTGTCGCGTGATGAGTATTTTTGTACCTGCGATCCTATTGGACACCGCCTAGGGTCGGGTGGAGGAACCACCTGGCTGTTGCAACAGGCTCAAGACTGGCTGAAAGGTGAGCGAAGCATTGTGCTGCATGCTGGCGGACAGAGTAAGCGACTGCCTGCCTACGCTGTCAGTGGTAAGGTGCTGACGCCTATTCCTGTGTTCCGCTGGGAACGTGGCCAGCGCTTGTCGCAGACCCTGCTGGATTTGCAGTTGCCACTCTATGAGCGAATGATGGCACAAGCCCCTGAACGGCTTCGTACGATGATTGTCAGTGGCGACGTGTATATCCGTGCTGCCGAGCGTATTGGCCGCATTCCCGATGCCGACGTGGTGTGCTATGGTCTGTGGCTTGATGCGTCTATTGCCAAAAATCATGGTGTCTTTGTCAGTGACCGCCAAACCCCTGGCGTGTTGAAGCAGATGGTGCAGAAACCCAGCGTAGAACGGTTAGCGGCACTGTTGAAGGATCACTTCTATCTGACGGATATCGGCATCTGGCTGCTCAGCGACAAAGCTATCGAGCTATTGAAGAAACGTTCACAGAACGCTGATGGTACGCTCAAAGAGTACGATTTGTACTCTGAGTTTGGTTGTGCGTTGGGTACTGACCCAACCGTTGCCGATGAGGAACTGAGCCAGTTATCTGTAGCTATAGTGCCCCTACCGGGTGGTGAGTTCTACCATTTCGGTACGTCGGGCGAGATGATTTCATCGACGGTTGCTATCCAGAATATCGTCAACGACCAGCGCGACATCATGCATAACGACCGAAAGCCACATCCGAGCATCTTTGTGCAGAACGCCTTGGTGGATTATTCATTTACTGAGCAGAACTATAATATTTGGATAGAGAACAGTCATGTCGGCCCCAAATGGACGCTGACACACGACCATGTGATTACTGGTGTGCCTGAGAATGACTGGGAGATTACCCTACAGCCTAGCGAGTGTATCGATGTGGTGCCTGTAGGCGACAGCGACTATGAGGTGCGCCGCTACCGAATTGATGAGGCTGTGAACAGCAATGAGGTTGCTGAACGGGCTAATCTGCGCCGGCTGTTTGCCCAGCGTCGTGACTTCCGTAAACGGAATTGGCCGGCATTGGCCAAGAACTGGCAGCACAGCGTATTCTATCAGCTCGACCTGGATGATGCTGCCCGCGAGTTTCAAGAGCTGCAGCTGCCTATGCCTGAACCTATTGGCGATGCAGCACCCATGATGACACGCATCCATGATGCAATGTTCCGAGGAGATAGCCAACAGGCTTTCTCGCTGTTGCGCAACGGACTGACGACCAGTGCGCTGGCCGAGAAACAGACGCCGAGATTGTCTGTGTATCCTGACCAGATTGTGTGGGGACGATCCCCAGTACGTATTGACCTGGCTGGTGGATGGACGGACACACCGCCCTATTGTTTGATGGAAGGCGGCTCGGTGGTGAATATTGCCATTGAACTGAATGGACAGCCGCCTTTGCAGGCCTATGTCAAACCTTGTAAGGAACCGCATATTGTGTTGAGGAGCATCGACCTGGGGGCGATGGAGTGCATAGAAACCTATGAACAACTGGCAGCATATAATAAGGTGGGCTCACCTTTCTCCATCCCGAAGGCTGCATTGGTGCTGGCGGGTTTTCAGCCGGGATTCTCGCAGGAACACTATCCGTCGCTGAAAGCACAGTTAGAAGCCTTTGGCTGTGGTATAGAACTGACGCTGTTGTCGGCCGTTCCTGCTGGTAGTGGTCTGGGTACCAGCAGTATTTTGGCTTCGACGGTGCTTGGAGCTGTCAGCGACTTCTGTTCACTGGCATGGGGTAAGAACGAGATAGGCCGTCGTACGTTGGTGCTTGAACAGCTGTTGACTACCGGTGGCGGCTGGCAGGATCAGTTTGGCGGAGTGTTAGGAGGTGTGAAACTCCTACAGACGCAGCGTGGCTTTGACCAGGATCTGCTGGTACGCTGGCTACCCGACAACTTGTTTACGCAACCAGAATATGCCCAGTGTCATCTTTTATATTATACTGGCATCACGCGTACTGCCAAGACGATTCTAGCAGAGATAGTGCGCCGTATGTTCTTGAATCACGGCGGTGAACTACAGCAGTTGCGGGCCATGAAAGCCCATGCTGCCGATATGTATGAGGCCATCCAGCGACAGGACTATGCTACCTACGGACAACTGGTGCGTAAGACTTGGCAACAGAACCAACTCATTGACAGTGGTACGAACCCTGATGGTGTGCGCCGCATCACCGAATTGATTGATGACCTCTGTCTGGGCTACAAACTTCCGGGAGCTGGAGGTGGCGGTTTCCTTTACATGGTGGCTAAGGATCCTGAGGCTGCTGCCCGCATCAAGCAGATCATCAATACCGCCCAGCTTAATCCAAATGCCCGTTTCGTGGACATGACGTTGTCGAAACAGGGCTTGCAGATCAGTCGCAGCTAAAGGCTGGGTATTTCTTTCGGAATGCCGTGAGGCGTTCCTGTGTCTTTTCCAAAAACTGCTGGTATTCCTCCGATTCAGGATGGAAAGGACGGTGTTGTAGGGCTTCTCGGATAGGACGCCACTCGTCCATGAACATCTTTGCCTCGTGGCTGAAACACCATGTAACGAGCTGTTCCCAAATGTACTCTACAGCCTGTTCTGAGGGGTGTAGCATGTCGGCAGCATAGAATCGATAATCGCGCAACTCATCCATTAGAATTTCGTAGACGGGAAAGTAATGAAGATGTCTGATGCCTGATGTCTGATATATGAGTTGTTCGATGGCGAATAATAATGTTGCCTTCGACAATTGGCTCTCGTGATAGCCGTATTTGCGATAGCGAATGGGACTTACCGTCATCACTATCTGTACCTTTGGTTGGTGTGCTCTCAGCAACTCAACGGCCTTGTTAAGATATTCGGTACATTCGTCAATAGTCAGTTCTTCCTCTTGAAATAAGGCGGAAGGGCGTTTCTCACAGTTGTCCACAATCTCTCCGGTTTCCTTTAGCCGATACACATGATTGGTGCCAAGCGTCAGGAATACGACACGTGGTAAACGCCGTCCTTCGTCTATGAGTCGCCCTAAGGTATGCAGAATACTCGCAGGGTTGTACATTGTGCCATAGGGATTCACCATTGTAGGGTAGCCATTGTCCTTGAACCGTTGTCCCATCTCACCGGCAAAGCACGACCCCACCAGCAGTACTTCTTCGCAGGCTCCTATCTGGAATCCCGCCTTCCCTATCTCTACTTTAGTCCTAAACTCCATGTCTTTGTGCTATACCTTATACCCCATTACCGTCTTGACTACCCACATGACGATGGGGACTGTGATGGCTAAAATGCCAATGATATCAATGATAATGCCAGATTTCATCATCTTCGTAATAGGTACCATCCCCGAGGCATAGACAATGGCGTTGGGTGGGGTGGACACTGGCATCATAAAGCCCAGCGATGATGACAGGGCGATACCTACGGCCACAGGTATGGGGCTGAACCCCATCGAGACAGCTGTGCTGATAGCAATGGAGCCCATCAGGTTGATGGCTGCCGTATGCGAGGTAAACTCTGCCAATATCAGGGTGATGATACAGAAGATACTCACAAAGAACCATTCGGAGGGTGTGCTACCCAGTAATTCCTTGATGCCACCGCCTACCCAATCGGACAGACCGGTGGTGTAGATGAGGTTGCCCAGCGCTAGTCCACCGCCAAAGAGTATCAGCGTACTCCAGTCAATACCTTCCAGTCCTTCTTTCCACGTCATCGTCATCTCGCCTTTCTTGCTGTTGGCAGGAAGGAAGAATAGCAATAGTGCGCCAATCATGGCGGCAAGTCCTTCGGGTACGTGGCTGTCATAAAGCTTGATAATGTCCGACTGAGGGCCATAGATAAGACTCAATATGCTGGGTAGTATCCATAGCACGATGGCGACGCAGAAAGCCAGTATGGTATTTTTCTGTGCACGTGTCCATCGGCCTAGTGATTGTGCTCTCTGGCGTATCATCTCTTGTGCTCCCTCGATGTGCGATACATCGGCGGGGAACATCCATATCAGCACCAGGTAAGCAACCACAAAATAGATAACCATTGCCAATATACCCCATGTCATCCAGTCAAAGAATGATATTGACGGGTCATTAGGTGCCAGCTGCTCAAGGAATCCCATCATCATCAAGTTGGGTGGTGTGCCGATAGGGGTCATTACACCACCAATAGAACAGGCATAGGCCGTCATAAGCATCAGGCCTGTAGCGTATTTATAGTTTTTTAGGTCGATGTTTTTACCGTTTTGTGCCATCATTTCGCGTATGGTCTCTAAAAGTCCCAATGATATGGGGAACATCATGGCACATGTAGCTGTATTACTTACCCATCCTGAGCAAATGATACATACTAGTCCGATGGCAAGGAAGATTCGACGCGGAGAATCTCCCACCCACCGCATTGACATGATGCCATAGGCAATGCGCTTGTCCAAACCATTAACCATCATTGCCTTAGCTAGCAGGAAACCACCCATAAACAGGAATATCATTGGGTTAGCAAAGTTGGCAAAGGCATCACCCATCTTGGCTACACCCAGCAATACACAGAGTGTTGGTCCCAACAGCGATGTTACGGCAATAGGAACAGGCTCCGTAATCCACCAGATGGCAACCAAGGCCATGATGGCGAGCAGGTGATGGGCCTCGCTGTTGATTCCTTCTATGGGTAGCAACCATAGCATGATGGCGCACAGAGGTCCCAGGATGGCACCTGCGATGTGTCGCTTCTGGTCGAATGAGTGATTCTCTTGTTTCATCTGATTAAAGCGTTTTGACGAGTGCAAAGATAATGAAAAGCTGGAAGAAGACAAAATAAACTGTCGAAATATTTGGTACATCGCTAAAAAATGGTTACCTTCGCAGGATAAAAACATGTATACATGATGAACTATCCGATAGAGAAGATGACGACGCTCATTGGAGCGCGCCGCATCGGCACGGCTGATGCGCAGATAGGGTGGCTGCTGACTGACAGTCGCTCGTTGTGTTTCCCAGAGGAAACGTTGTTTTTCGCCCTGAAGACCGCTCGCAACGACGGTCACCGCTATATAGAAGACTTGTATCGCCGTGGGGTCAGGAACTTTGTGGTAGAAGCTAACGCCCTTACCTCTCATCTCTCTCCTCTCACCACTTATTCCGACGCTAACTACCTTGTTGTTCCTTCGCCGCAGGCAGCCCTGCAAAGGTTGGCCGAACGCCACCGTGACGAGTTTAATATCCCTATTGTGGGAATTACGGGGTCGAACGGAAAAACCATGGTAAAAGAGTGGCTATACCAGTTGCTGTCGCCGTCATTGACGGTTACGCGGTCTCCCAAGAGCTATAATTCGCAAATTGGTGTGCCACTCAGTATTTGGTTGTTGAATGAACAGACGCAGGTGGGACTTTTTGAGGCAGGCATCAGCCAGCCAGACGAGATGGCTGCCCTCTGCGATATTATACAGCCTACGCTTGGTGTGCTGACATCATTAGGTGCTGCCCATCAGGAAAATTTCCGGTCGATGGAAGAGAAATGTATGGAGAAGTTGCGATTGTTTGCCGATGCCCGTCAGTTGGTGTATAACAGCGACGATGATGTCATTAGCCGTTGCATCCGCCGTTGCGGATATCGGGGTGAGAAGATAGGATGGAGTCGTGAGATCAGTTCTGCACCGTTGTATATTGAGTCTGTAACCAGCAAACAGAGTCAGACGCTTGTCTGTTATGTGTATAAAGGGACACGTGGCAGCTACGAATTGCCCTTCTGCGACGAGGCCTCGCTGCAGTGCTCATTTGCCTGTGTAGCCACCGCTCTTGCCCTTGGCCTGTCTACTGAACAGCTGTCTGAGCGCATGCCGTTGCTGGAACCTGTGGCTATGCGTCTTGAGGTAAAAGAGGGCCGCCATGGCTGTCAGCTGATCAACGACTCGTATAATAGTGACATCAATGCGTTGGACATCGCCCTTGACTTCATGGCGCGCCGCGAGTCCAAGAGTCGTCGTAGTCTGATACTCAGTGACATCGCCCAAAGCGGAAGGAACGCAGAAGAATTGTATCGTGAAGTGAATGGACTGTGTGTCAAGCGTGGCGTTAGCCGTTTGATAGGCATCGGTCCGGATATCTCTGCCTCGGCAGCAGCCTTTACGATAGAGGAGAAGGCGTTCTTTCCTACTACTGAGGCATTTCTGCAGAGTGATATGATTCGTTCCCTGCATGACGAACTGGTACTTATCAAGGGAGCTCGTTCTTTTGGGTTTGACCGTATCACCGAGCGTTTGGAACAGAAGGTCCACGAGACAATATTGGAAGTCGACCTGAATGCGATTGTCAGTAATCTGAACTACTATCGGTCCTTCCTCAACCCTGAAACGAAACTCGTTTGTATGGTAAAGGCTGATGCTTATGGCGCAGGTGCCGTGGAGGTAGCAAAGACACTTCAGGATCACCGTGTCGACTATCTTGCTGTAGCCGTGGCCGATGAGGGCGTGACATTGCGCAAGGCAGGCATTACGGCCAATATTATGATTATGAATCCTGAGATGACTGCCTTCAAAACGATGTTTGACTACGACCTGGAGCCGGAGGTCTATTCGTTCCGTCTGATGGATGCTCTGATACGCGCTGCTGAAAAGCAGGGAATTACTGGTTGGCCTGTGCACATCAAACTCGATACGGGCATGCACCGCTTGGGTTTCGATCCAGAAAAAGATCTCGACGAGGTCATCAACCGTCTGAAGCATCAGAACGCCATCATCCCACGGTCGGTGTTCAGCCACTTTGTGGGTTCTGATAGCGACGATTTTGATGGCTTTTCAGCCATGCAGTTTGAACGTTTTGACAAAGGTAGCCGTCGTTTACAGGCCGCCTTCAGTCATAGAATACTGCGTCACATGGATAACTCTGCCGCTATCGAGCACTTCCCTGAGCGTCAGCTTGACATGTGCCGCCTGGGATTGGGACTTTATGGCGTTGACCCGCGCGACAATGCAGCGCCACACTCTGACCGTCGGTCAGAGAACCGCATGCTGTCTACCGTCTCCACGCTGAAGACCACTATTCTGCAGTTGCGTCATGTGCCCAAAGACGAGACGGTAGGCTACAGTCGTAAAGGCGTGCTGCAGCGTGACAGCGTGATAGCTGCTATCCCTATTGGCTATGCCGACGGTCTGAACCGTCATTTAGGACGTGGTGCCTGCTATTGTCTGGTAAATGGGCAGAAGGCTCCCTACGTAGGTAATATCTGCATGGATGTCGCCATGATTGACGTAACCGACATTCCATGTCAGGAAGGTGACAGCGTTGAAATCTTTGGAACCCATCTGCCCGTAACGGTATTGTCCGACGTGTTGGATACGATACCTTATGAGGTGTTGACAGGCATCAGCGGACGTGTGAAGAAGGTATATTTTCAGGATTAGTAAACGTTTGCATGAAAATTTCTGCATAACCAATTCTACATTCTCAATTATTTTTTATACCTTTGCACGCAAACTACGCTAAAATAGAATATTAAACAAATCTTTCATGGAGCAAGTATTCAGCTACATCATCCAGTTGGGAGCGTCGGTCATGATGCCGATACTCTTCACCATTATTGGCCTGTGCATAGGCATGAAGTTTGGCAAGTCGCTCAAGAGCGGACTCTATGTGGGTGTCGGTTTCGTGGGTCTCGGTATCGTTACCGCCCTGCTGACTACCAATTTTAATACGCCCCTTGATGCTGTCTCTAAGATTTTCAACCTTAATCTGGCAGTGTTTGATATGGGTTGGCCTGCAGCTGCTGCAGTGGCTTATAATACGGCGGTGGGTGCGCTGATTATCCCTGTCTGTTTGGGTGTCAACTTCCTGCTACTGATTACGAAGTGCACACGTACAGTGAATATTGACTTGTGGAACTACTGGCATTTCGCCTTTATCGGTGCTGTGGCATATTTCGTAATGGACCAGAGTTTGCTGTGGGGCTATTTCGCTGCTATTAGCTGTTATATCGTGACACTGGTGATGGCTGACCTGACTGCTGACCGTTTCCAAGGCTATTATGAAAACATGGATGGTATCAGTATTCCGCAGCCTTTCTGTCAGAGTTTTACGGCGTTTGCCATTGCAATCAATTGGTTGCTCGACCGTATTCCGGGTTTCTCGAAATTAGATATCGATGCCGAGGGACTGAAAAAGAAGTTTGGCGTATTGGGTGAGCCACTTGTGCTGGGTGTCATTGTCGGTGCCCTGATTGGTGCTGCCGCTCATTTTGATCACTTTACAGATTTCGCTGCCTATGCTGCAGGTTTTGACTCTACGTCGGATGCAGTGATGAGCATTGTGAAGTCGGTGCTCTTCCTGGGCGTGACGATGGGTGCTGTGATGGAACTGATTCCCCGTATCACCCGCTTGTTTATTGATGGCTTGATGCCTATCTCGGAAAAAACGCAGGAGGTAGTGAAGCGTAAGTTCAAGGGTAAGAAGGTGTACATTGGTATGTCGCCAGCCCTTGTAATCGGTCATCCCACAACACTGGTTGTTTCGCTGCTCCTTATCCCTGTGACTTTGGTTCTAGCTATTGCTTTGTCGAAGGCTGGCAATCAGTTCTTGCCATTGGCATCATTGGCAGGTATGTTCTATGTGTTTGTGATGGTGTTGCCTTATACCAAGGGTAATGTGGTGAAGACATTCGTCATTGGTTTAGTGGCTGTGACTATCGGCCTTTACTTTGTAACTGATATGGCGCCTGCTTTCACAAATGCTGCAAATACAGTGTTTGAAGCAACTCAGGATAAGGCTGCCCAAATTCCCGAAGGATTCCAGGCTGGTGCTATGGACTTTGCCTCTTCGCTCTTTGGCTATGTAATCTATGCCTGTGTAAAATATCTCCAGTGGATAGGCATGGGCGTTATTTCGCTTGTTACCATTGGTATGGTAGCATGGAACCGTATGCGTATCGTTCGTGAGGAAAAGAATAATAAATAACACAAAAGATATGAAAAAGACTATTATTGCACTGGCTCTTGTGACTGCAGGGCTGAATGTTAACGCACAGGAAGCTGACCGATATGTAGGTTCGCAACACGTGAAGTTCCAGACGGCTTGTCATCCTGAGGATGTGAAGCATTACGACACGAAGATGCTTCGTGAGCGTTTTGTAATGGAAAAAGTGATGGAGGCAGACTCAATTCTGCTGACCTATAGTCACTACGACCGCTTCATCTTTGGTGGTGCTATGCCTGTGACGAAGACATTGAAACTGGAGAATTTCTGGGAACTGGGTCTTGATGTAGACAAGAACATCAAGGAGAAGTATTTCCTTTATAATCGTGAGATTGGTATTGTGAACTGCGGTGAGGGCGATGGTGTCGTTATCGTGGATGGTAAGGAGTATGCCCTTTCTCCAAAGGAGGCCCTCTATGTGGGTCGTGGTCATATTGGAAAGGATAAGGATGTGAACAAAGAGGTGCTTTTCCGCTCGAAGGATGCGAAGAAGCCTGCCAAGTTCTACCTGAACTCAGCTACTGCTCATCAGCACTACAAGACACAGTGGATTACCCTTGATGGACGTAAGGGTTCTCTGAAGGCTGCCGTTTGGGGACCTGTTGGCTCGCTGGAGGAGTGCAATAACCGTACCGTTTATAAACTCATCGTCAATGACGTACTCGAAGAGGGTCCCTGTCAGTTGCAGCTCGGTCTGACCCAGTTGAACCCAGGTGCCGCTTGGAACACGATGCCTCCTCATACTCACGGTCGCCGTATCGAGGCCTACTATTACTTCAACCTGCCTCAGGAGCAGACCATTGCTCATGTCATGGGACAGCCAGAGGAAAGCCGCGTAGTATGGCTCCACAATGATCAGGCTATTATGAGTCCTGAGTGGAGTATGCATGCTGCCGCAGGAACCTATTACTATACCTTTATCTGGGGTATGGCAGGCGAGAACCTGTATTATAACGACAAGGATAATATTCCCGTCATTGATATCCGATAAAGTAACTTAATACAAAAACTCAATACTAAAACAAGATGAATGCAGTTCGAACAACTAAGATGTCCAATTTTCGTTGGGTTATCTGTGCGTTGCTGTTCTTAGCAACGACAATCAACTACATGGACCGTCAGGTTCTGTCTCTCACTTGGAAAGATTTTATCGCTCCAGAGTTTCACTGGACGGATGGAGACTACGGAACGATTACCGGTATGTTCTCTCTGTTCTATGCCATTGCCAACCTCTTTGCTGGAAAGTTTATCGACTGGATGGGCACCAAGAAAGGCTATCTCATTGCTATCTTCGTCTGGTCGTTGGGCGCTGTGCTCCACGCTGGTTGCGGTTGGATGGCTATGACTATTGAGGGTTACGACTCAGTCGCTCAGTTGGGACAATTGACGGGTGATGCCGCTGTGGCCATTGCTACCATCTCCGTATGGCTGTTCCTGTCGTGCCGTCTAATTCTCGCCGTTGGCGAGGCTGGCAACTTCCCTGCAGCCATTAAAGCTACTGCCGAGTACTTTCCGAAGAAAGACCGTGCTTTTTCTACCTCTATCTTCAATAGTGGCGCTTCTGTTGGCGCTTTGGCCGCTCCTGCCACAATTCCCCTGTTGGCCCGTGCTTGGGGCTGGGAGATGGCTTTCATCATCATCGGTTGCTTAGGTTTCGTGTGGATGGCTTTGTGGATATGGCTCTATGAGAAGCCTGCCAAAAACAAGCGCGTCAATCAGGCTGAGTTGAACTACATTGAGCAGGACAACGACTTGGCTGAGGCTCAGGATCGTGACAATATGAAGGAAGAAAAGGCTATTCCGTTCTTCAAGTGCTTTACTTACAAGCAGACATGGTCGTTCCTCGTTGGTAAGTTTATGACTGACGGTGTGTGGTGGTTCTTCCTGTTTTGGGCACCTGCTTACTTCTCTGACCAATATGGCTATACCTCTGACTCTGCCATGGGTATCGCACTGATCTTCACGCTTTATGCCATTGTGACCATCCTGTCGATTGGTGGTGGCTATCTGCCTACCTATTTCGTTGACAAGAAGGGCATGAATCCCTATCTGGGTCGTATGCGTGCTATGTTTATCTTTGCCTGCTTCCCCGTACTTGGTTTGTTTGCACAGCCCCTTGGTGCTTATAGCGCTTGGTGGCCTGCCATTCTGATTGGTCTGCTGGGGGCTGGTCATCAGGCATGGTCAGCCAACTTGTTCTCAACCATTGGTGATATGTTCCCCAAGTCAACCATTGGTACTATTGTTGGTCTGGGCACTATGGCCGGAGGCTT
The DNA here is from genome assembly GCA_902760345.1 of uncultured Bacteroidales bacterium. Classification (GTDB taxonomy): domain Bacteria; phylum Bacteroidota; class Bacteroidia; order Bacteroidales; family Bacteroidaceae; genus Prevotella. The sequence continues at coordinate 33,902 of CACWFY010000016.1, forward strand.
TGGCTCTATGTCTATCAATCTGGGCTCTGGTAAGTTCTTTGACTGGGCTGCCGAGCAGGGTGCTGCCTTCACTTTCTTTGGTTTTGAAGGCAAGCCTGCGGCCTATATGGTGGTGTTCTGCATCTGTGCTGTAGCTTATCTCATCGGTTGGTGCATTATGAAGGCACTTGTTCCGAAGTATAAGCCTATTGTCGTAGAAGACTAATTGATACGTTTGAATATAAAAAGTAAACCAGGTGAGTTCGCCTGGTTTACTTTTTTTGTTGTCTATTGTTTATTGTTTATTGTTTATCTGCGGCGTACCGATACCCAGCTGAAAGGTCCTAACGTGTTGGCAACATATTTCTCCAGACCAGTATCATCTTTATTTCCATTCAGAATAATACCGCCATTATTCAAGTCGTATTTCTTGCCACATTTGCCACACGTGGCAATACCGTTGTCTGACATCTGTATACGATAGTTAGGATTCACGGTGTTGTTTTCGTTGCGTACGCAATTCGGACACTGTTGGTCGTAAGCCATAAATCCACCATTGGGGCTATCTGTGTTCAGTGTCTGGAAACCTACAATGATGCCGTTGTTTAATCCTAAGATGAATTGTTTCTGCGCTTCTTCGTATGATTCTGCAACAGGTTCAGATATTAGTCCACTACTGTTTTGGAAGTTCAGATATTTTACACCGCCTCTTGTAGACTCCGTAATCAAACAAAACACACCGCGTGAGGCACCATCCAGAGCTGAAGCCAGTGTAGCATCGCTGTGTATACTGTTGTCGTATTCAAAACGGCATGGCCATTCGCTAAACTCCTTATCGGCAGAACAGCCAGTCAGGAGCAGGAGTGATGCTAAGAGAAACTGATGATGTTTCATGCTAAGAGTCGTTTTTCTGCCTCTATCATTCGCTCAAAACCAAAACCACCAAACACCTGTTGCATTAGTTGGGTGATGTGGTCATTACATAAGTTGCCGATACTTCCTTCATGGGTATGGTGAATGTCCTTGTTGGGGCGGAATGTACCGGCCTCAATGTCTAGTCCCACTTTCTTGTAGGCGTCGCGGAAGGGCATGCCTTCTGCGGCAAGGCGATTGACTTCCTCTACCGAGAACATGGGGTCGTACATTGGGTTGTCGAGGATATCCTCGCGTACCTCTATTTTATTTATTATATAGGCAGCCATCTGCAGACAGTCTTTCAACTCGTCAAAGGCAGGCAGGAAAACCTCCTTGATAATTTGCAAATCGCGGAAGTACCCTACGGGCAAATTGTTCATGATGAGTGTCACCTGTTGGGGCAGTGCTTGAATCTTATTGCACTTGGCACGAATAAGTTCAAAGACATCTGGGTTTTTCTTGTGTGGCATGATGCTTGAGCCTGTGGTGCACTCCTTTGGCAATTTTACAAATGAGAAATTCTGTGAGTTGAACAAGCAGGCATCGAAAGCCATTTTAGCCAGTGTTCCGGCGATGGTGGCTAGTGCAAAGCCTACGTTGCGCTCCATCTTGCCACGTCCCATCTGTGCATAGACGACATTATAGTCCATCGAGTCGAAGCCCAACAGGTCGGTCGTCATCTGACGGTTTAACGGGAATGAAGAACCGTAGCCGGCAGCAGAGCCCAACGGGTTGCGGTTGGTCATCTTGTAGGCAGCCTGCAGGAACAGCATGTCGTCGCACAGCGACTCGGCATAGGCGCCAAACCAGAGGCCGAAACTGCTGGGCATAGCCACCTGTAAATGGGTATAGCCAGGCATCAGCACGTGCTTGTACTGCTCGCTCTTCTGAATAAGTTCATCGAAAAGCACCTTGACACCATCGGCCACTTCCATCAGCTCATGGCGCGTAAAGAGTTTCAGGTCTACCAATACCTGGTCATTGCGTGAACGGCCAGAATGGATTTTCTTGCCCATGTCGCCCAACTTGCGGGTAAGCATTAACTCTACCTGTGAATGAACGTCTTCAACACCTTCTTCAATGACAAACTCTCCGCGTTCGCAGACCGTATAGATGTTTTTTAGTTCAGCCAGCAATAGCGGCAGCTCTTCTTTACCAATGAGCCCTATCGACTCTAGCATGGTGATATGTGCCATAGAGCCTAGTACATCATACTTGGCGAGATAAAGGTCCATCTCACGGTCGCGTCCTACGGTGAAGCGCTCTATCTCGGCATTCACCTCAAAGTTCTTTTCCCAAAGTTTGTTTGCCATAATCTTTTTCGTTATGTCGTTATAACGTTATTTCGTTATACAAAAGGAATCTGTGACAGTGCCTCGGCAATCTTCTCTACGCCGTCCTGCAGGGGACCGCTGACCATACCTTTTAGCATGAAGGGAATGTCGGCCTTTACCGTGACCTTCATTTTGCTATTAGCAGCATCGACAGGCAATACCTGAATCCACAGGTTGAAAGGCATAGGCGACTGTTCTGTCTCGAACTTCACACACTTGTTCTCTTCGCGTTCGCAGATACGCAATTTGATCGTACCCACGGGTGATACACTAACCTGTACAGAGTCGCTATCGAACTGAAAGTCCTGCAACTTCTCCTGTGGAACGCGGTCGCGTACTCGCTCCAGATTGCTCAGGTCACTGATGTTGCGATACACATCCTCTACGGGATAGGGTATCTGCTTAATGCTGCTTTCAAACTTTGTCATTTCTTCCAATTTGCGGGGTCCTTACGCCACTCTTTTAATACTTCAAGGTCTTCAGTCTTGATATAGCCCGTTTCGGCGGCCTGCTCAAGAACTGCATTATAGTCGCTCAACGTGATGAGTTTGACACCAGCCTCACGGAAAGCCTCCTCGGCAACAGGGAAGCCATAGGTGAACGAGGCTACCATGCCAATGACCTCGACACCATATTGGCGCAAGGCCTCAACAGCCTTCAGACTAGAGCCACCTGTAGAAATCAGGTCTTCGACGACGATGACTTTAGCACCCTTCTTGAGCTCACCTTCTACCTGGTTGCCCATACCATGGTCTTTCGGCTTCGGACGAACGTAGACATAAGGCAAACCTAATTGGTCGGCAACCAAGGCCCCTTGCGCGATGGCTCCTGTAGCTACACCAGCCACAGCCTCAGCCTCAGGGAAGTTTGCCTGAATGAGGTGACATAGTTCTAACTTCACAAACGAACGGACATCGGCATACCCCAGTGTCTTGCGGTTGTCGGTATATATGGGTGAATGCCAACCCGATGCCCATGTAAACGGGTCGTTAGGCTGCAGTTTGATGGCCTTGATGTCCATCAGCTTCTTTGCAAATTGCTTCTTAATCGTATCCATTTTTCTACAATTTTGGCGCAAAGGTACAAAAAAAATGAGAAAAGTGTGGCGTATAAAGGGATTTTTTAGTAATTTTGCACCCGATTTAGCAAAGTGCTTGTCAAGGGGTGCTCACGGGTGTGGGCTGAGATGATACCCTCCAAACCTGATACGGATAATGCCGGCGTAGGGATGATAGAGTAACTGAACAACCCCTTATTGTTATTTTAATAAATAAGGTAAAAAGAATGAGAAAGTTTTTTATGGTGGCATTGATGGGAGTAGTGACTGCCCATGCCGTCGAGTTAGACACGCTGAAGAGCGTTGAGTTACAGGATGTACAGGTGGTGGCGACACGCGCCACAAAGAAGACGCCAGTGGCATTTACAAATATGAGCAAGGAGCAGCTAAAGGCTGTCAACTTCGGCCAGGATGTTCCCTATCTGTTGTCGCTGACACCCAGTGTGACGATGACCTCGGATGCCGGTAACGGTATCGGTTATACGTCGCTGCGTGTGCGTGGTACTGCTCCTGAGCGCATCAATATTACTGCCAATGGCATTCCCATGAACGATGCTGAGAGTGGCCAGCTCTACTGGGTGAATATGGGCGACTTCGCATCTTCAGTTCAGTCGATGCAGATTCAGCGTGGTGTAGGAACATCAACCAACGGTGCTGGTGCCTTTGGTGCTACATTGAACATGCAGACAGAAAACATAGGCGTTGAGCCATTAATCGGTCTGGACCTGAGCGGTGGCAGCTATTACAGCCATAAGCAGACGCTGCGTTTTGGCACTGGTCTGTTGGGTGAGCACTGGGGCATACAGGGCCGTCTCAGCAACATCGGCTCAAAGGGTTATCTGGAGCGTGCCTCTACCAAACTGAACTCCTACTTCTTGCAGGCAGGCTACTTTGATGAGAACACCATGGTGAAGTTCATCACCTTCAATGGTGTGGAAGAGACCTACCACGCTTGGGACTACACGTCAAAATACGAGCAGTCTGTCTATGGCCGTCGTTTCAACTCTTGCGGTGCTATGACATGGGACAACGATGTGTTCTATGACAACCAGACTGATAATTACCACCAGCAGAACTATCAGCTGTTGCTGAACCAGAACATTACGCGCCATTTAAGCCTTAACGCAGGTCTGCACTATACCCGTGGTGACGGTTACTACGAGCAATATAAGATTGATGCCAAGTGGGCTGGCTATGGTCTGTGGACAGCCAACCCCGACGATTTCAAGACTGACGCATCAGGAACGGTATTTAAGCCCGTCGTTAAGGGCGATTTGGTACGTCAGAAGAAGATGGCCAACGACTTCTATGGTGCTGTTGCCTCGTTCATCTATAACAACCATAACAACTTGGAGGCCGTTCTTGGTGGCGGCTGGAACAAGTATGATGGCGACCACTTTGGTCGTGTCATCTGGCAGTCTGGTCAGCCCTACCTCTATTATTATAACAAGGATCTTGACAAGAAGTACAAAGAGAATGGCAAGACCGTTTACGGCTATGTCAACGACCCCAATGCAAAGGCCGACTTCGAATACTATCGTAACAACGCCCAGAAGACTGATGCCAACATCTATGCAAAGGCTAACTACACCTTTCTGCGCGGCCTGAACGGATATGTTGACCTGCAGTATCGCTATGTCAACTATCGCATGCAAGACCCTACAGACAGTTGGGGCTATAACACTACTGGCGAGTATGTCATCGACGACAGCTACAACTTCTTTAACCCCAAGTTCGGTCTGAACTACGACATCAACACGCAGCATAAAGTATATGCCTCTTATGCCATCGCCCATAAAGAGCCTGTACGCAACAACTATGAGGACAACCAAGGACTGCCCCTGAGTGCTGAGCGTCTGAACGATTTAGAGTTAGGTTATAAGTTCCTCTCTCCCCGCTTCTCGGCAGGTGTCAACTTCTACTGGATGGACTATAAGGACCAGTTCGTATTGACTGGTGCCCTCAACGAGATTGGCGAAGCTGTTGCCCTCAACGTGCCTAAGAGTTACCGTCTGGGCGTAGAGTTGGAAGCCGCTTGGCAACCTGTCGACTGGTTCCGTTGGGATGCCAACGCCACGTTCTCAAAGAACCGTGTAAAGGATTCTAAGGTAACGCTTAGCGACAAAGAGAAAACTACAGTCTCTGTAGGCGATGCACCCCTGTCGTTTTCACCCGATGTCATCTTCAACAACATCTTCTCGTTCAACTATCGTGGTCTGAAGGCTTCGCTGCAAAGCCAGTATATTGGCAAACAGTATATGACCAACTCTGGCTTCGACACAATGATTGGCTGGGATGCCGATGGCAACAAGACCACAGAGTCTATCGCTCTTGATGGTCACTTCTCTACCAACGTCGATTTGAGCTATACCTTCAACGCGAAGTCATTGGGTCTGAAGGAGATGACCGTTGGCGTCACCATGTACAACCTGTTCAGCGCCAAGTTCGACAACAATGGTTGGGCAGCCCCCAAGTATATGATGGAGAATGGCCAGGTCGTTGCCTATAACGGCAGCTATGCTACTGATGGCGCACTGCGCGACCAGTGGGCAGCAGGCTTTGCCCCCTCTGCTCCGTTCAACATGATGGCGCACCTGTCAATCAACTTCTAAACAAATGACACTAGACTGGCTTGACATATTGACCACGATACTCGGCCTGATATATATCTGGCTGGAGTATCGTGCTCATATTGCCCTTTGGGTGATAGGTATTATCATGCCAGCACTCGATGTCATTCTCTATTGGCAGCATGGCCTATATGGCGATGCTGGTATGGCTTGCTACTATACGCTGGCAGCCTTCTATGGTCTCTTCGTGTGGAAATTTGTGAAGACACGCAAGAAGAAAGAACCGCTCTCCATCGTCTATATGCCACGCAGCAAGTATATTCCTGCTATCGCATTCTTCTTTGTCTCATGGGGTGCCATCTATTATGTGTTGATTACGTGGACCGACTCCACCGTTCCTGTGCTCGACTCTTTCACCAACGCGCTGTCGTTTGTGGGTATGTGGGCATTGGCACGAAAATATGTAGAACAGTGGCTCTTCTGGATGGTCGTCGACCTTGTCTGCACAGCCCTATATATATATAAAGGTATTCCCTTCAAAGCCGGCCTTTACGGACTCTATGTAGTTATCGCCATTGCCGGCTATCAGAAGTGGAGAAGCGTAGCTAAAGAAGTTAAATGAAGAATGATGAGGGAAAAGTTTGATGCCGTTATTGTGGCCAATGGTCAGTTTCCAAACCATACTATTCCATTGGATATTCTAAGTAATGCTCGTCATATCGTGTGTTGTGATGGTGCCATTCGTTATGTTCCCTTTGCTGAAATTATCATCGGCGACGGCGATAGTGTGCCTGCTTCCTTTCGAGATCGTCTTATTCAAATAGACGAGCAAGAAGATAATGACCTGACAAAAGCCACGCGCTATTGTCTCCAACGGGAATGGTGTAAAATAGCATACCTTGGATGTACAGGTAAACGCGAAGACCATACCTTAGGCAATATAGGTCTGTTAATGCGCTACTTCCGTAAGTTTGGAGTCAACGGCATCATGTATACCGACCACGGCTTTTTTACGCCAGTATTCGGAGACCATGTCTTCCACAGCATGAAAGGCCAGCAGGTCAGTATCTTTAATTTTGGATGTCAGCATCTCAAGTCAGAAGGACTGCGCTGGAATAGTTATGCCTACGACGAATGGTGGCAAGGAACCCTTAACGAAACTCTTGGTGAAAGCTTCTCATTCAGTGCTGATGGCTACTATCTAGTCTATCAGACTTATAACGTTAAGTAATACATAATCTTCAATTTAGATTTACTTTTTCCTCTTTTGTTTGGCTTTTTGCCTAATTTGTGCTATCTTTGCAGTCAGAAGCTAAAACTTAAAACACAGAATAACTATGAAAATGTATCAGAAACCATTGATGTTACTGTCTGTTGGACTGCTGTTGTGTGGTTCGTTACAGGCGCAAAAGGCAAAAAAAACGATTGTCAGTAGTGATACGGTATATGTAAAGAACAATGAGATGCCCAATGCGGGCTATTTCCTGCCGGCACCGCCTGATACTGCTAGTATGGATTTCGTTGACGATATGATTCAATGGCAGTGGGGTAAGACTCAACGTAATACCCCACGTGGCAAACAGGCAGATAGAGAGTCGCCATGGGAACCCTATATCATGGAGTCGGTAATGTCACAGTGCTTAGGACTTGATACCATTTGTGCTGAGAAGACTCCTGCATTGGCACGATTCCTGAAGCGGGCATACAACACGGGTAACAAGAGTACGGCCGCAGCCAAGGCACTGTATATGCGCACTCGTCCTTTTGTGCAGATGGGTGAAGATACATGGGCAACGTATGATACGGACTTCTTACGCACCAATGGTAGCTATCCTTCTGGACATACTTCTCTAGGGTGGGGTACGGCATTGGCCTTTGCCGAGATGTGGCCAGAACTGCAGGACACCATCCTGCGCCGTGGCTTCCAATTCGGTGAGAATCGTATAATCACTGGTGCTCATTATCAGAGTGATGTCACTGCAGGCTATCTCTGTGCAGCAGCTGCAGTTGCACGTGCTCACCAGCATCCGGAATATTTGCAGGATATTGAAGCTGCACGTGCAGAATATAGAAAGCTAAAAGGACTGCCAGCTAATTATGATCCGGCAGCAAAGGCCGGACTTCCTATGGGCGTGAAAATCCTCAATGCTCCTGTAGATACGACGAGCTATCGCTATGAAGGCGACTTGTTCAGATATTGGAAGGCTAAGTCTTTGTGTTATGGTCATCGTCGTAAGTTAGCCGTACAGAATGCCGACCTGAGTGATGAATATTTGATGAGCATCTTCGGCAAAGCTATGGGTATCAAACTGACAAAGGATGGTACCCCTGCAATTACTGAACTGATTCAGGTGGTGTTTAAACGGAGTCGGTCTGCCGCTAAGGCCTTGAAGGATGTTTATTTCCGTAAGCGTCCATATGTGCAGTTGGGTGATGCGACGCCTATTCCCGAATGGGAGGACTATTCGCGCACTTCAAGCAGTTATGCCTCGGCACATGCTAATTTAGGCTGGTGTTTGGCATTGGTGTTGGCAGAGGTGGCTCCTGAATGGCAGGACGAAGTGTTGCGTATTGGCTATAACTACGGATATGACCGCGTTATCGTTGGCTACCACTGGGCTAGTGATGTAGATGCAGGCCGGTTGTTGGCCTGTGGCGTGGTAGCTCGCTTACATGCCGATTCTTCCTTCCGGGAACTGGTTAAGAAAGCCAGAGCAGAGTATGTTAAGATAGGAAGTAAATAGTGCGATATAGAGGGAAAAGCTTAAATTTATTTGGCTTTTCCCCCTCTCTTTTGTACCTTTCACCCTTGGTGAAGGTTCTTCCGTTCGGAATTTCTCAAATAAATTTGGAATTTCTCTCACTTATTCGTACCTTTGCAGCCACTTAATAATAAGAGTATGAAGATTGAACAACAGATAATGGCTGCTGCACAGGCAGCTGTAAAGGCATTGTACGAGCAGGACGTGCCTGAGAAAATGGTGCAGTTGCAGAAGACGCGTAGTGAATTTGAGGGCAATCTGACCCTCGTGGTATTCCCCTTTGTCAAGATGGCACGCAAGGGTCCCGAACAAACTGGTCAAGAGATTGGTCAGTATTTGGTTGACAACTGTGATGCCATCAGCAAGTTCAATGTGGTGAAAGGTTTCCTTAACTTGAGTATCGCTGATGCTGCATGGCTCAATCTGTTGGCCGACATTGATCAGGACGACAATTTTGGCAAAAAGATTGCTGACGAGAAGTCTCCTCTCGTGATGATCGAATACTCTTCACCCAACACCAACAAACCCCTGCACCTGGGTCATGTCCGCAACAACCTCTTAGGATGGAGCTTGGCGCAGATTATGGAAGCCAACGGCAACAAGGTGGTGAAGACGAACATCGTGAACGACCGCGGTATCCATATCTGTAAGTCAATGCTGGCCTGGCTGAAATACGGCAACGGCGAAACACCCGAGTCATCTGGCAAGAAGGGAGACCACCTGATTGGTGACTACTACGTGGCCTTCGATAAGCACTACCGTGAGGAGATTAAGGAACTCATGGCTCAGGGCATGGATGAAGAAAAGGCTAAGCAGGAGGCTCCGCTCATCAAGGAGGCTCACGAGATGCTGGTAAAATGGGAGAACAACGATCCCGAGGTACGCGCCTTGTGGGAAAAGATGAACAACTGGGTATATGCCGGCTTCGACGAGACATACAAGAAGATGGGCGTTGGCTTCGATAAGATTTACTACGAGAGCCAGACCTATCTGAAAGGTAAGGCTAAGGTAGAAGAAGGTCTCGCCAAGGGTCTCTTTGAGCGCCATGAGGACAACTCGGTTTGGGCTGACCTGACCAACGAGGGTCTGGACCAGAAACTGCTGTTGCGTTCTGACGGCACCTCTGTATATATGACACAGGATATCGGTACTGCCGAAATGCGTTTCCAAGACTACCCCATCGACAAGATGATTTATGTAGTGGGCAACGAGCAGAACTACCACTTCCAGGTACTCTCTATCCTGCTGGACCGCTTAGGATTCAAGTGGGGCAAGGAACTGGTTCACTTCTCTTACGGTATGGTAGAGCTTCCTAATGGTAAGATGAAGAGCCGCGAAGGAACCGTTGTTGACGCTGACGACCTGATGGAACTGATGGTAGAGGATGCCTACAAGACCTCGATGGAGCTGGGCAAGTTCGACGATATGACTGAAGAGGAGCGCCGCGAGATTGCCCGCATCGTGGGTATGGGCGCCCTGAAGTACTTCATTCTGAAGGTGGATGCTCGTAAAAACATGCTGTTCAACCCTGAGGAGAGTATCGACTTCAACGGTAACACCGGTCCCTTCATCCAGTACACCTACGCCCGTATCCGCAGCATTCTGCGCAAGGCAGCAAGTTTAACTAGTACAACTAGTCTGGCTAGTACGACTAGCCTTAGTGAGAAGGAAATCGAACTCATCCAGAAGATGAGCGAGTTCGGTGCAGCCGTAGAACAGGCCGGCAAGGACTACAGTCCCTCTGGCATCGCTAACTACTGCTACGAGCTGACGAAGGTGTTCAACCAGTTCTACCATGATTTCTCGATTCTCAACGAGTCTGATGAGCAGAAGAAGGCTGTACGCCTGATGCTGGCCAAGAACGTTGCCAAGATTATCAAGAGCGGTATGGCCCTGCTGGGTATCGAAGTGCCCGAGCGCATGTAATGTATGTCGCGATTTTTGTCGCGACAACAATAATGTAATTATGATTCAGAACCCTCCTGATTATAGACACGACACCGTTCTGCCCTTGCCCATGGAGGTAAGGGCAGACGCATGGGCCGTAGACGCAGCATGCAGCGGCAACCCTGGCCCTATGGAGTATCAGGCCATTGATTTGCAGACAGGTGCTCAGGTGTTTCACTTCGGCCCCGTCAAAGGTACCAATAACATCGGAGAGTTTCTGGCCATAGTCCACGCTTTGGCGCTTTGTTGGCAGAAGGGATTTCACGACAAGACCATTTATAGCGACTCTTATAATGCTATCCTTTGGGTAAACAAACGTCAATGTAAGACAAAATTAGAGCGCACTCCTGAAACGGAGCCGCTCTATCAGATTATTCAGCGTGCCGAAAACTGGTTGCGCACACACAATTTCCGCAATCCCATCATTAAATGGGAGACGAGTCAGTGGGGTGAAGTCCCTGCGGATTTCGGAAGGAAGTAATCACATTTCCACCATATTCTTTTCTCGAAACAAATACAGCATCTGTAGGAATCTGTGGAGCTGATGTGCCATTATCAATAGTAATGGTACCCGTTTCTATACGTAGTTCGTCCCACAAATTCGCTTTGATAAACGATTCGTGGGTTTGGCGTCCACCTTCAACGATGAGCGATTGGACACCTTGTTGGTAAAGGTCGTCTATGAGCTGGGGTAATGGGCGCTGGTGCGTCAGCACCACACGCTTTGGATTTGGTCCGTGCCAGTGACGTACCGTCAGTTGTGGGTGTTCGTGTATATCGGTGGTGTGCCCCACAAGGATGGCATCCTCTTCAGCTCGTAGCTGATGTGATAGCATCTGTGTCTGCTCGTTGGATATCTGCAGCGCCTTGCCGTGGTTGTCGATGAAGCCATTGGAAGTCTGTGCCCATTTTAAAATGATGTATGGCCGATGCTTGGCGTGGTAGGTAAAGAAACGGCGGTTCAGCCACTGGCACTCCCGCTCGAGTATGCCGACAGTGACATCTATACCAGCCTTCCGCAACTTCTCTATACCCTTGCCCTGCACCTCGGCAAATGGATCGATAGTTCCTACAACCACGCGTTTCACTCCTTTTTTGATAATCAAGTCGGCACAGGGTGGGGTCTTTCCATAATGTGAGCAGGGCTCCAGTGATACGTAGACAGTGGAATCTTTCAGCAGTCCCTCGTCCTCAGTACGTACAGAAGCAAAGGCATTTACCTCAGCATGCCCTTGACCACAACGTACATGATAGCCTTCGCCAATGATTCGACCTTCTGCTACAATCACACAACCAACCATGGGGTTTGGCCGTGCGCCTTGTATGCCGTTTGCCGCTAGTTGCAAACAACGCTGCATGTATATTTCATCGCTTTTCATATAATTTTTCACTTTTCACTTTTTACTTTTCACTTTTCTTTGTACCTTTGCATTATAAATCTTCCAACGATGACGTACCATCAACTATATCGGCTCTTAGTGCCACTTTATGGTGACGGCGAGGCAAAGGCTGTCGCCCGTATGGTCTATGAGGTACGTTTTGGACTATCGCTGTCTGACCTTTTGCTCGGCAAAGATACACAATTATCTGCAGATGACCAAGCACAACTGGAAGAAATCGCTCAGCGCCTTCTGCAAGCGGAGCCTGTCCAGTATGTTTTGGGGCAAGCAACGTTCTGTGGACATGACTTCTTTGTCAACAGGCATGTGCTGATTCCTCGTCCGGAAACTGAAGAGCTGTGCCGATGGATTGTAGAAAGTGAAAATCGAAAGGTGAATGGTGAAAATTGTTCTGTTTTGGACATCGGGACGGGTAGTGGGTGTATCGCTATCACGTTGGCTGCAGAACTGTCTCAAGCACAGGTGACAGCGTGGGACATCTCTGCTGAGGCCTTGAGGGTTGCTGAAGAGAATGCACGGCGTTCCCATGTTCACGTGTCGTTTGAACAGGTAGATGCTCTACACATTCCTCATTCTTCATCCCTCGTTCCTCATTTTTCTATTCTAGTCAGCAATCCTCCCTATATATGCCTTAAAGAGCGCGATGCGATGGACGCTAATGTTTTAGAACATGAGCCTCATACGGCATTGTTCGTACCTGACGATGATCCACTATTATTCTATCGTGCTATTGCCCAATATGGTAGGGAGGCATTGAAAGATGGTGGTTGGCTCTATTTCGAAATCAATCCTCTCTATGCAGAGCCCCTTTGCGATATGCTTTGCGCGATGCGGTTTTGTCACGTCGAAATAAAAACCGACCAATACGGTAAGCAACGAATGATTAGAGCACAACGATGAAACAAAGAACCGAACAAGATGTCTTTCTGACGCTGGCAGCCCTCTGTGCACAGGGAGAGCACTGCCAATACGAAATGTTGGAGAAGATGCGCAGATGGGAAGTCGACGAAACAGTCAAGGCTCGTGTGATGCAGAAACTGGTCGCTGGTCGCTATATCGATGACGAACGCTTTGCGCGTGCCTTCGTAAAAGATAAGGTGCGATACAACAAGTGGGGCCGTCGCAAGGTAGAACAGGCCCTATGGCTGAAGCATATTGCCGACGACATTCGCCAGCGAGTGCTCGACGAGGTTGATGATGAAGAATATCTGCGTGTGTTGCGCCCTCTTGTTCAGCAGAAACGGCGTACTATTAAGGCTGTCGACGACTATGAGAAGAACCGCAAACTTGTACGCTTTGCGCTGAGTCGCGGCTTTACCTTCGATATTATTCGCCAATGCTTGGATGTTACTGATGACGATGAACTGGTGGACTAGGCTGTTAGACATCATTTCGCCGCGACAGTGTGTGGTGTGTGGCAGACGGCTGATGCCTTCTGAGCGTAGCCTATGTACCGTTTGCCTGTTGCATCTGCCACGTACCAATTACCACCTGAATGCCTATGACAATGCGATGAACCGCCTCTTTTGGGGCTTAGAGCGCGTGGAACGTGCTGCAGCCTACTTTCATTACGAGCCTCATTCAGAGGTGGCCCGTTTGGTGTATGCGTTGAAATATCGCCAACGGCCTGATATTGGGGAAGATATGGGCCGGCTGATGGCTCGTGAATTAGCTCCAAGTGGTTTCTTTGATGGTATAGATGTGTTGTTTCCGGTACCTTTGGCTCGTAAGCGACTTCGTCAGAGAGGTTATAACCAGAGCGAGATGTTGGCGCGCGGCATCAGCGAGGTGACCCATTTGCCCATAGCTGTTGATGTGCTAAGACGTGAGCGTTTTGAACAGAGCCAGACAGCGTTAGGACGTCGCGAAAGACAGGAAAACGTCGAGGGCGTCTTCGTACAGAAACAGGCTATCAGACTGAATGGTCGGCATGTGTTGTTAGTCGATGATATCTGTACTACAGGAGCAACGCTATTAGCTTGCATCAAGGCTTTGAAAGATGTTGAAAACCTCCAAATTAGTGTTCTTACACTTGGCTTGACAAAAAAGTCGGATAAATAGTAGCTGTAATTGAAAAATTCTTAGTACCTTTGCAGCGGTTTATGAAATAACTACAACATATTTATAGATTAGAAATGTCAGTTAATACGTCCATGAATACAGAAAACCTGCAGGAAATGCAGAACTCCGAGGCGGAGTCAGCGTTTAGCTTTCGGACCATTATGGCCATGTTCATTTTGAACTGGCAGTGGTTCCTTTTGTCGATGTTTATCTGCCTGTGTACAGCGCTTATCTATCTGCGTTATGCGTCACCAGTTTATCAGGTGTCGGCCAAGATACTTATCAAAGATGATAATACACGCCGTCGCAGTAATGCCAATATGTTGGCTAACATGCAGGAACTGGGCTTTATGACCAATTCGAACGGTATTGAGAACGAGGTAGAAATCCTGCAGTCGCGCATTTTGGCGCGTGACGCCGTTATTGATTTGAAGTTATATACCGACTATAAGAGCAAGGGCCGTATCAAGAAGACTCTGTTGTATAAGAACCAACCCGTCAATGTAGACATCGACAGTCTGCATCTTGCACAGATGGACAAGGACTTGATGACTGTTGGAACAAAGAATATCAAGTTGACGATGGTGTATCGGGATGGCCAATATGAACTGAAAGGACAGACCCTGCTCAACGGCAGGCCTAGTAGTGAATTTGAGCAGACGGTCAACACTTTCCCGACTATTATTAAGACGAAATATGGTACGCTGACGTTAACGAAGAATATACGTCACGAACTAGATGCGGAAGAAAAGGAAGTAGAGAATGGCAGTGAGTATTATGTCACTATTGTGCCGCCAATGATTGTGGCCACAAGCTATGCCAGAGGGTTGAATGTTGCGCCGACCTCGAAGATGACTTCTATCGCGCAGTTGACGTTGACCGATCGTGACCCTAATCGTGGTATTGACTTCCTCAATCAGTTGACTGAGTGCTATAACCGTCAGGCTAACGAAGACAAGAATGAAATAGCCTTGCGTACAGAGGAGTTCATCAACGAGCGTTTGGCAAAGATTGATGCAGAGCTGGGCTCTACCGAGGATAAGTTGGAGAATTATAAAAAGCGTAATGCACTGACTCAGCTTCAGATGGATGCTACGCAAACGCTGCAGATGTCGACCCAGTATGAGACCAAATTGGCTGAGGCAAATACGCAGATTCATCTGTTGGACTATCTGCGTGAATATATTGATAAGCCCGAGAATATGTACAAGACCATTCCGTCGAACGTCGGAATGACCGATGCTGCATCTGTGCGACTCATTGACAGCTACAACAAAACGGTGCAAGATCGTAACAGGTTGTTGAAGGCTGCCAGCGAGCAGGCTCCTCAGGTTCAGACACAGACCGCTATTCTGGACGACCTGCAGGCCAGCATTCGCCAGGCTTTGTTGCAGGCTCGCCGTTCAGCAGACATTCAGCGCCAGGGTGTGCAGAACCAGTATAACAAATATCAGAATCGCATCGGAAATAGTCCTGAACAAGAGCGCGTTCTGAACCAGATAGGTCGTCAGCAGGAGGTGAAGTCTGGTCTCTATCTGCTGTTGTTGCAGAAGCGTGAGGAGAATAGTATCTCACTGGCCGCTACTGCCAACAAGGGTAAGATGATTGACGAACCTGAATTCAATGGTAAGGTTAGTCCTAAGAGCGCTATCATCATGCTGGCTGCTCTTGTGCTTGGATTGGCTATTCCTTTCGCTATCCTCTATCTGCTGCAACTGTTGCAGTTCCGTATCGGTGGACATGATGATTTGGTTAAGATGACCAGGTTGCCCATTATCTCCGACGTACCCGTTGCCAGTGATAGTGTAAAGTCGGCTGCAGGCATTGTGGTGCAGGCCAACAAGAACAACCAGATAGACGAAGTGTTCCGCTCACTGCGAACCAATGTGCAGTTTATGATGAAGGAAGACGAAAAGATTATCCTCTTTACATCAAGTATCAGTGGAGAGGGTAAGACCTTTATCGCCGCCAACCTTGCAATGTCGTTTGCACTGCTTGGAAAGAAGGTGGTGCTCTGCGGTCTTGATATTCGTAAGCCAGCACTGGGTCGTCTGTTTGATGTGAAAGATCGTCAGCAAGGTGTTACTACACTGCTGAGCAAGAATAGGGTAACAGAGGAAGATCTTATGGATCAGCTGTCACCATCGGCTGTTAATGATAACCTCGACTTGTTGTTAGCTGGTCCTACGCCTCCTAACCCCACGGAGTTGCTGGCTCGCGACAATATGAGACAGATCATTGAACTGCTGAAGCAGCGTTATGATTATATCATTTTGGATACAGCACCTGTTGGTCTGGTAAGTGATACCATGCAGCTGACTAAATATGCCAATGTTTGCTGCTATATCTGTCGTGCCGACTATACACCGAAGTCGAACATTGAACTGCTGAATACACTATCTGCCGAAGGTAAACTGCCCAACACTGGACTTGTCCTCAATGGTGTGGATATGTCGAAGAAGAAGTATGGCTACTACTATGGCTATGGCAAGTACGGTAAGTACGGCCGATACGGTTATGGTCGCTATGGCTACGGCCGTTATGGCTATGGTAACTACGGAAACTATGGCAATTATGCCAATAGTCACTATGGCAATAAAAACGACGACTCTATTAAGAAATAAATTGTGACAATAGCAGTTGATTTTGACGGGACAATCGTCGAGCATAAGTACCCGAAGATTGGTGAAGAGATTCCCTTTGCTGTCGAGACGCTCAAGATGCTGCAACAAGATCAGCACCAGCTGATATTGTGGACTGTTCGTGAGGGGGAATTGCTGGATGAAGCTGTAGAATGGTGCCGTGAACGTGGCCTGGTGTTCTGGGCCGTCAATCGCGACTATCCAGAGGAGACAGTGGACAATAATCCCCACTTCTCTCGCAAACTGAAGGCAGACATGTTCATCGACGACCGTAATCTCGGTGGTTTGGCAGACTGGGGTACATTGTATAGCATGATTAAGCATCACCGCAAGTGGCGCCATATGATTGACGATGAGGCCAACAGTAATATGTATCACAGACCACGCAAAAAACATTGGTGGAATTTTTAGAAACACGAAAATAGCAGTAATATGAAACCAATAAAATTATTGTTTGTACTTGCAACGGCTGTTGTCCTGCTGACAGGATGCGGCAGTACGAAGAATGTTGCTTACTTCCAAAATGCTCAGACAGTTAATTTGGACGCCTCAAAGGTGCTCTACGATGCCCGCATTATGCCGAAAGATGTACTGAGCATCACGGTAAACACCTCTGACCCTGAGGCTGCTGTGCCCTTTAACCTGACAGTGGCAACTGCTCAGAGTGTCTCGATAAGGACGACATCTACCACTCAGGCTGCCCTTCAGAGCTATATTGTTGATAACGAGGGAAACATTGACTTCCCACTCGTTGGAAAGTTGCATGTTGCGGGCCTGACCAAGAACGAAGCCGAGCAGCTTGTCCTTTCGAAAATCAAGCCGTTCTTGAGCGACACGGAGATTCCTATTGTCACTGTTCGCATGATTAACTATAAGATTTCAGTCATTGGTGAGGTGAATCGTCCTGGTATGTTTACCGTGGCCAACGAGAAGATTAATATCCTCGAGGCTTTGGCACAGGCAGGCGACCTGACCATCTATGGTGTTCGTGATAAGGTTCAGCTTATTCGTGAGGATGCCACCGGCAAGAAGGAAATCCATATATTGAACCTCAACGATGCCAACATCATCAATTCACCTTATTATTATCTTCAGCAGAACGACATTATCTATGTTGAACCCAACAAGGTAAAGTCACAAAACTCAAGTGTGGGTTCGATGACTACCCTGTGGTTCTCGGCAACGAGCATCCTGATATCGTTGACCTCATTGCTGTATAACATTCTGAAAAAATAAACGGAAATCAATGCTCATGTCAGAACAACACCATCATCACCATAAGCATCATCGCGATTCAGCTAGTATTTTCAGAGAAAAGACACTACGTGGTATAGAGCGCCGCAAGTTGCTGGAGAAGCTCTTGATGTATGGCCTTATAGCTCTGGCCGTTATTATGGCTATATTAGTCTTCTTGGCCTATTCCATCGGGTAGACAATACCAATAGATAAAAGAAATAAAGAAATTCTGTCTTTTTCTCGTAAAAAGGCAGAATTTCTTTTGTTATTACTACGTTTTGAATTCAGTTTCCCTATGTGAAACTATCAGTTCCCCATAGGGAAACTGTGAGTTTCTTACGAGGGAACTGGCAGTTCCCTGCGGGGGAACTTCGTAGTTCACTTAGTACCCCGACCCAGAATCGAACTGGGAACTAAGTCTTAGGAGGACCTTGTTATATCCATTTAACTATCAGGGCAACCACTATTATTGCGTTTTGCGCATGCAAAGGTACGAAAAAAAAGGAAATAGTGAAAAGTGAAATGTGAAAAATTTGCTGCCACCATGTTTTTTTCGTACCTTTGTGCAGCAATTATCATTATAAACATAAGTAAATGGGAAAATTAGTCATCAACTCGTACGACGAGTTTGCCGCCCATCTGGGCGAGGAATTAGGACATTCAGAGTGGTTGGAGGTTGACCAAGACCGTATCAACCTGTTTGCAGACGCTACGCTGGACCACCAGTGGATACATGTTGACGTAGAGCGCGCCAAGCAGGAGAGTCCCTACAAGTCGACAATCGCCCACGGCTATCTGACACTGAGTCTGCTGCCCTATATGTGGGACCAGATCATTGAAGTGAACAATATCAAGATGCTGGTGAACTACGGCATGAACGACATGCGCTTCGGACAGCCGGTAATTACTGGCAGTCGTGTGCGCCTGGTAACCAAACTGCACAACATTCAGAACCTGCGTGGCATCTGTAAGGCAGAAATTAAGTTTGTCATTGAGATTGAGGGACAGCGCAAACCAGCGCTTGAAGGTATCGCAGCCTTCCTGTACTATTTTAATTAGTGATACTGTTTCGACTAGGATAACTAGTTTGATGATAGAAAAAACAGCCCGCTTTCAAATGCGAAAGCGGGCTGTTTGTATGATGTGTAGTGGACTTAGGCCTCTACGTTGTCTTCGCGGATGTTACGACCCATCACGATGAAGGCCGTAGGAGCTGCGATGAACAGTGATGACAGGGTACCGAAGATGACACCTAGAATCATAGCGAACGAGAAGCTGCGAATAGAGTCGCCACCGAGGATGAAGATACACAGCAACACGATCAGCGTGGTTACAGAGGTGTTGATGGTACGAGCCAGCGTCTGGTTCAGCGAGTCGTTGAACAGCTGCTGACGGTCGCGCTTGCCATAGAGCTGGAAGTTCTCACGGATACGGTCGAATACCGTAACCAATCACCGTCAGGATAGCACCAATGAATACCTGGT
The DNA here is from genome assembly GCA_902760345.1 of uncultured Bacteroidales bacterium. Classification (GTDB taxonomy): domain Bacteria; phylum Bacteroidota; class Bacteroidia; order Bacteroidales; family Bacteroidaceae; genus Prevotella. Next base: position 53,289 of record CACWFY010000016.1, read on the forward strand.
CAATCTCCAGTGACATGGGAACAAAGCCCCACAGTGCTGAGTACATACCAATAACTACCAAAGCGTCGAGAGCCAGTGCGATGGTGGCGCCAGTAGAGTAGGCGATGTTGCGGAAACGAATCAGAATATATACGAAGATGGCTACCAAAGCAATGAGTACGCTAATGATGGCGCCGTGAGTGATGTCCTTGGCAACAGCAGGACCGACCTTAGCCGAGCTGATGATAGAGCCGCCCTGGCGATCATCGGGATTCTTGAACGACTCTACGTTCTCCTGGCTAACGAAACCGCCCTTCTTCAATGCTTTGTAGAGGATTGTCTCTGCCTCATCGTCAACGTTCGGGTTGTTTGACTCGATATCCCAGTTGGTTGATACGCGGATGGTCTTGCCGTCGGTACCCAGTGCAATAACGCTGGTGTTAGCCTCCTTACCGGCATTCTCACCAACGGTGTTGATGAATGCACCGGCGAGAGCCTGACGAACCTGCTCAACGGGAGTCTCCTTGTCGAGGGTTACCACGTAGTTGCGACCACCTGTGAAGTCAATGCTCTGGCTCAGGCCACGAACAAAGAAGCAGCCAATGAAGAAGATGGCAGCAACGCCCCAGATGGTGAAGCTCTTCTTGTACATACCCATGAAGTTGTACTTGGCGTTCTGCATCAGGTTCTTCGAGTAAGCAGTAACGAATGTCAGGTTGAGCCACTTGTCTTTAGCCAGACGGTTCTCATAAACCAGACGGGTCAGGAATACTGCGGTGAAGAACGAGCAGAAGATACCGATGATCCATGTGGTAGCGAAGCCCTTGACAGGACCTGTACCGAAGAACAACAGGATGGCACCAGTAATCAGAGAGGTAACGTTTGAGTCGAAGATAGCAGAGAAGGCATTTGAGTAACCCTTCTGTACAGCCTCCTTCATGCCCAGGCCACGCTTCAGTTCCTCCTTGATACGCTCGTAGATCAGCACGTTGGCATCCACGGCAGTACCCAGCGTCAGCACGATACCGGCAATACCCGGCATAGTTAGCGCTGCTTGGAACGAGGTCAGAATACCCAGTGTGAAGAACAGGTTGAACAGCAAGGCAATATCTGAGAGAATACCAGGGATGAAACCATACAGCATAATCATGTAGATCATCAGCAGCACGAAGGCTACGATGAATGAGATGACACCCTGCTTGATAGACTGTGCACCGAGTGACGGACCTACCACCTCTTCCTGTACAATACGGGTAGGAGCTGGCATCTTACCAGAGTTCAGCGTGTTAGCCAAGTCTTTGGTGTCTTCAATGGTGAAGTTACCAGTAATCTGAGAGTTACCACCATCAATCTGAGTCAGGATACGGGGAGCAGAGTAGACTGCGTCGTCAAGCACGATAGCTACGCCACGACCGATGTTCTGCTTGGTGATTTGGCTCCAGCGGCGTGCACCGTCGCTATTCATCTGCATAGAAACAGAGGGGTGACCCATCTGGTCGAAGTCGTCCTTAGAGCTGGTGATAACATCACCCTCCAGCGGAGCACGGCCGTTAGGCTCGGTAATCTTCAGAGCATAGAGTGCAAAGATGTCGCCACGGGTGTTCTCGCCACCGAAATCCTCGGCTTTGGCACCCCAGCGCAGCTTACATTCAGCAGGCAGTACCTGTGCGGCAATGTCTGAGTAAATCACCTTGTTGACTTGAGCGGTATCGCGAGCGTTAGCATAACCGACAATAGCGAGACCCTGACCCTGAACAGGCTGGAAGACGCTGAATAACGGATTCTGCTTCTTTGCTTCTGCAATGGCTTTGGCATCAGCTTTATCGTCTTTCTTAGCCAGTTTGGCAGCGAGATCAGTAGCCTTGCTGGCAACAGTGTCAGCAGCAGCAACTTCTGTAGCAGCACTGTCAGCAACAACCTCTTCCTCAGCAGCACCGCCAGTAGCGGCATACTTCTGGTTCAGCTGAGCCAACAGGGGAACGATTTCCTGTGAGTTGTAAGTCTCCCAGAACTCCAGATTGGCTGAACCCTGAAGGAGCTTGCGAACACGCTCGGGCTCCTTGATACCAGGCATCTCGACCATGATACGGCCTGACTGGCCCTCCAACTTCTGGATATTCGGCTGTACGACACCAAACTTATCAATACGGTTACGGACAACGTTGAACGAGTTGTCAACAGCAGACTGTACTTCAGCGCGCAGCGCACTCTCAACCTCTGAGTCGGTAGACTGTGTGCTCACCTTGCCCTTCATCTGCTGAGTAGCGAAAACTGCTGCCAAGGGGCGTCCGTTGGAATTCTGCTTCCAATACTTGATAAACAGGGAGATAAAGTCGTCCTGACTAGTCTCTTCTTCCTTCTTAGCCTCTTCCATAGACTTCTTGTAAGCGGCGTCAGTCTTGTGGTCAGCCAGCACGTCAATGACGTCAGGTACTGAAACCTCAAGAATAACGTTCATACCACCTTTCAGGTCAAGGCCAAGGCCAATCTCCATCTCGCGGCACTGCTTGAAAGAATAGATTCCGCAGTACACTTTCTCGTTCATAATGGAGTCGAGATACTCCTGACCGGCCTCTTCGCCCATGGCAGCAGCCTTCTTTTCATAATGGCTTGTCACAAACGAGAAGGAAAGGTAGAAGCAGCAAACAAGCACCAAAATGATTGCGATAAATTTTACAATTCCTTTGTTTTGCATTTTGTTTATTATGTTATTAATTTATAGATTTCGCTATTTAAGCCTGCAAATATACTTATTTTTCTTCACTTACCGAAATTATTCAGCGAATTTCACGTTTTTTATATAGGTTTTCTGTCTATTTTTAGCCAACAGACTATAGGATAATGGTCGCTGACGTCAATTTTTGTGTCAATTTGGGTATTATATGGTTGTATGTTGGGGGAGCAAAAAATATGGTCGATACGGAAAGAAAATGCCTTCTGATTATATGACAAACCGATGCCCTTTCCTGTCGTTCCGAAACAGTCAGTGAGCAGTTGTGACATCGCATGATGAGAGTAAGATAGAGGATTGTCGTTGAAGTCGCCACAGACGATGATAGGGTAATGATCTATGTACTGACAGACATACTCGCAGACACAATCTATCTGCAGGGAGCGTTTGGCATTGGCCTCAGCTAACTTAACCATCAGTAGCTTCGATTCAGTGCGCACTGAGTCACGGTCCATCTCTCCTCTTATCATCTGTCGATATTGGGCACGGTCTTTTTCGCTGAGATGACAACTCTCAAAGTGATTGTTGATGACAATGACAGTATCATTCCCGACCTTCAGCCACCAGGCACAACTGCCGTTATTGACGGTTGTAGAATAGTTGATGCGTTCACGTCGGATAATAGGATAGCGGGTATGGATGCCCAGACAGTTGAAGTTGAGTTCGCTGTTGCTGAGCACTAGCGTGTCATTATAGATATATCCTCTTTTGTGATAGTTGTCAAAAATATTCTTTCGCCAAGTGTCATTATCTTCTTGTATACAGATGATATCTGCTTTGCTGTCAGACAAATAGTTGATGATGTCTTCTAACCCGTTTTGTTTCCCCTCATTGTTTTGGGGATAGCCGCAAACGTTGTACGACACAAGTTTAATGGCTTGGTCAGGTACCGTTTGTGATGGATGAAAAGGTATATATATACGTATAGGTACGTACGCGAGCAGAAAGCCGACGACAGGAATCCATGCCTTTGTCCATTTAAACAATAGCCAGAACACCAGAAATGCCATGTTTGCTAACAGGAAAAGGGGAAAAGCCATACCTGTAGTGGATAGTAGCGGATGCTGGGCAGGATGCAGGTGGTCGCTATAGCCAGTGAGTAGCATCAAGATGATGGTGAAGACGTTGGAGCCCATCATCATCTGTATGGTCAATTTCTTAAGTTTCTTAATCACGACGGCCGACTTTGGTCAAACAACTTCTTTTTCTCTTCTTTGCTCAGACTGTCGTAGCCGCTTTTGCGTATTTTGTCGAGGATGGCATCAATCTCTTCCTGCTTCTTATGCATACGGGCATTATACTCTTCGTCAGTTTCACGCTGTGGCTCCGGATCGTCAACCCATTGACGCTGTTTGGTCTGCTGACGGTTGTTGAACGTCTGCTTCATGTGGTTAAAAAAGTCCTGACCGTACGCTTGATTCTGGCCTGGATGCTTGCGCCAATAGCGTATCAACAGGAAACCAAATATCATACCGCCCAGGTGAGCCATGTGTGCTATACCATCTCCAGGCCCACTCATGGCTGATACCAGTTCGATAACGAAGTATCCAATGATGAGCCATTTGGCCTTGATGGGGATTGGAATGGGAATGATAAACATACGTTCGTTGGGAAAAAGCATGCCGAAAGCCAGCAGAATGCCATATACTGCACCAGAAGCACCGATGGTCGTCCAGAGGTTGATATAGTTTTCTGTCGTTATCTGAACACCGTTGACACTCACATATTGATATGCAGCCAGTCCTTGCATGGTGTAGTCGGCAAATTGAACCAATTCCTGTACGATACCTGCACCAAAACCGCAAATAATGTAATAAAAAAGGAATTTCTTCGGGCCCCACACACGCTCGATGATACTACCGAACATCCATAAGGCAAACATGTTGAACAGAATATGCGTGAAGCTACCATGTAGGAACATGTAGGTCAGAAACTGATAGACGTGAAAGTCACTGGCCATAAAGAAATGTAGGCCACAGAGCGCTGTCAGGTCAATACCGCTGCGTTGAAAGACCCACGTCGCTATAAACGCTAGGATGTTAACGATAAGCAGGTGCCTAGTCGTAGAAGGTATATTGTTCATAATGTATGTTTTTTGCAATAAACTCAATGGTGTTTCATGTCACTAATTCTGCGGCAAAATTACGAAAAATATCTGTTTTATAGCACTAAAATGGGCCAATACACACTTTTTTTGGCTAAAAAAGCATTTTTTTTTAAATTTTTGTTTGTTTTTTCCTAAGTTTCTCCTATATTTGCGGTAAAAATAGCGACTTAAACTATTAAACATTCACTTTAAAACAACAAAATTATGAACAAGACAGAATTAATTGAGAAGATTGCAGCTGGTGCTGGTTTGACCAAAGTTGATGCTAAGAAGGCTCTTGACGCTACTATCGAGGCTGTAAAGGGTGCTCTGAAGAAGGGTGACAAGGTTCAGCTCGTAGGTTTCGGTACGTTCGACGTAGTTAAGAAACCCGCTCGTGAGGGTATCAACCCCGCTACTAAGCAGAAGATTAAGATTGCTGCTAAGAAGGTAGCTAAGTTCAAAGCTGGCGCTGAACTCGCTGAGGCTGTGAATAAATAAATTTTGTAAACAAAAATTACAAAGGGCTTTCCGCATGGCAGGAAGCCCTTTTTGTTGTTTTTTAAAAAAGACATCTATGAAGATTTTTGCCGTAGGAATGAATTACCTCCAACACAATAAAGAGCTGGACGGTACGTTATATAAACCAGACGCCCCCGTCATCTTCACTAAAGCTGACTCGGCACTATTGAAGGATCATAAACCCTTCTTTATTCCCGACTGGTCGCAACAGGTGGATTACGAGACGGAGTTGGTGGTGCGTATCTGCCGTTTGGGAAAGAGCATTCCTGAACGTTTTGCTCATCGCTACTATGATGCAGTAACAGTGGGTATCGACTTTACGGCTCGTGACCTGCAGCGGGATGCCCGAACGAAAGGACTGCCATGGGAGATTTGCAAGGGTTTCGACGGCTCGGCGGTGATTGGCCAGTGGATGGGAATTGAGAAATTCCGCGACATTCAGGCTTTACACTTCCATCTGGACATTAACAGTAAAACTGTTCAGGAGGGCTGTTCGAGTGATATGCTCTATACGGTGGACGAACTGGTGAGCTACATCTCACGGTTCTTTACACTGAAGACAGGCGACTTAATCTATACCGGTACGCCGGTGGGTGTGGGGCCTGTTCAGATAGACGACCATTTGGAAGGATGGTTGGAAGACTATAAAGTATTGGAGTTTAATTGTAAGTAAATGAGACGACTGATTACTGGCACCCTCTTGCTGCTGACGTGTTTGACGCTCAGTGCGCAACGGTTCTTTAACTTGACCGCTGATGAAGTCAGGATAGACTCCGTATTGCCAGTATTCAACTATACTTACCCGATAGGCAGTCGTTATGCAGACTCTGTCTTTACTGTTCGCATCCTCTATCCTGAATTTATTGATATGAGTGCACCCGATGTGGAGCGCTATGAACAATTAATGCTTGGGCAAAAACCAGGCACATTACCTGAGATACATCAGGTGACGGCAGTCTCACGCAAAGAAGGGTCGTTGCATGTGGCCTTTATTCCTGTGGTATGGCGTGACGGGCGTTATCAGAAACTGGTGAGTTTTATGCTGGATATCAAGGGTAAGAAACAGCCTATACGTACTCGGAGGTCTACGATAACGACCTCTTCACGTTATGTCTCTAACTCTGTGTTAGCTTCTGGGACATGGGCGAAGATTCGCGTTCCGTCATCAGGTATTTATGAGTTGACGTCTGACGTGGTTCGGCAGGCAGGCTTCTCAGATATTAATAAGGTGAAAATATTTGGTTATGGTGGCGCTTTGCAGCCCGAACTTTTGACGGGTGACTATATAGCGGCTACCGATGACTTGCAGGAGTTGCCAACATGTGCCGTTGACGGACGCCGCCTGTTCTATGCCGTTGGTCCTGTTAGTTGGAACAGTAACCACCTACGCGTGCGCAATCCTTATTCTAATTATGGCTATTATTTTCTGACAGAGGGTGGCGAGGCCCCGCAGACCATTAGCTGGGAAGATTTCCTTGCTACGTATTATCCGCTCGAAGAGCATTACTGTTCGCTGTACGAAGTGGACAACTATGCCTGGTATCATGGCGGCCGTAATCTCTACGACTCTAAAATTCTGACAACCAATAGTGCCAACAGCTATACGGTGAGCTCGACAGGTACATCATCGCAGGGCACTGTGACGGTGGCGCTGACGGCAGAGACCTCTAACAGCGGTGGACTGGTCGAAGTACGCGTAAATGATGTGTTGGTGGGTAGTATCAGTACCTCTAAGCATGGCTCTTATGATGCCATGATTCCTTCCTCGAAAACTTTTTCTGTCAGCAATCTGCAGGCTTCAAACCAGATTACGCTGACCCCCAATACCAATAGTGGCACAGTGCGTTTGGACTATATCTCCACCTATGCTAATGCACCTGTAGAGGCTCCCGACGTTTCACAGGCGTTCCCCTCGCCTGAATATCTGTACCATATCACGAACCAGAACCATCATGCTGACGGTGCTGCTGATATGGTTATCATCCTTCCTACCAGTCAGAAGACACGCGCTCAGGCTGAACGTCTGAAAACCCTACATGAGCAAAAGGACGGTCTGCGTGTTACCATCGTGCCTGCTGATGAACTATTCAATGAGTTCTCAAGTGGCACGCCCGACGCCAATGCCTATCGCCGCTATCTGAAGATGCTTTACGACCGTGCCGAGACGGAGGCTGATATGCCACGTTATCTATTGCTTTTTGGCGACTGTGCATGGGACAACCGTATGGTGACATCGGAGTGGAGCGGCAAGTCGCCTGACGATTTTCTGCTCTGCTATGAGAGTGAGAATTCATACAGTCATACATCCTGCTATGTCTCGGACGATTATTTCTGTCTGTTAGACGATGGTGAAGGAGGCGCTATCCTGACCAGCGACCAGACCGATGCGGCTGTGGGGCGTATCACGGCACGAGACACTGGCGATGCTACAATTGCTGTTGATAAGATAGAAAGTTATATAAACAACCAGGAGGCAGGATTCTGGCAGAATACCATCTGTGTGATGGGTGATGATGGTAATGAGAATGCGCATATGCAAGATGCTGATGCGGTGGCTAGTCTGATAGAGAAGTACTATCCTGCTATGGTTGCTAAACGAATCATGTGGGATGCCTATAACCGTGTTACTTCATCAACGGGCAATAGCTATCCCGATGTAGAACGCCTGATTAAGCAGCAGATGCAGCAGGGTACTTTGATTATGGACTATTCGGGACATGGACGTGCTGATGCCATTTCACATGAGTACGTGTTACGACTGACGGATTTCCAGCAGGCCACATCGATGCGACTGCCCCTATGGGTGACAGCTTCTTGTGATATTATGCCTTTTGATGGAGCTGAAGATAATATTGGTGAGACAGCCTTGTTTAATAAAAAGGGTGGCGCGATTGCATTCTATGGTACTACGCGTACGGTCTATCAGCCACAAAACCGTCTGATGAACCTTTCTTTCATGCGTCATGTACTGAGTAAGGATGAGGAAGGATTGCCTTTGCCCATCGGTGAGGCAGCGCGACAGACAAAAAATGAGCTTATTACCACTGGTGTGGTGACTGGATATAACAGTAGCGGCAATACGTATACTACTGATCGTTCGACCAACCGTATGCAATACTCGTTGTTGGGCGACCCTGCCCTGCGGTTGGCTGTACCTACAAAAGGTGTGAAGATAGAGGCAGTGAACGATGTGGCACTGACTGACGAGACCATGGTGACCCTCAAAGCTGGTGAGACCGCAAAGGTGAAAGGTCACATCGTTGGTCTTGATGGTACGATGGATTCCAATTTCAATGGTACCGTGACGGCTGTCATTCGCGATGTCAAGGAGAAGGTGACTTGCAGGTTAAACGATACTGGCGAGGCCTCGACACCGTTTGTCTATGAAGACCGCATCAACACTATCTATAGTGGTAGCAACCAGGTGACAGACGGTGTGTTTACCATTTCCTTTGCAGTACCGCGCGACATCAAATATAGTGATTTGGATGCTCAAATGACGTTTTATGCTGTCAATAATGATAAAACGGAGGAGGCTCACGGTGTGAATAATCATCTGGTGTTAAATGGTACCAGTGAACATACTGGCAGTATGCAGGGACCAGACATCTATTGCTACCTGAATAGCGAGACATTCACCAATGGTGACGAAGTGAACACGACACCCTATTTTGTTGCCCACCTGAATGATGAGGACGGTATCAATGCCTCTGGAGGCGGTATTGGTCATGACCTACTATTGGTGATTGACGGTGATGCCACAAAGATGTATACATTGAACAATTACTTCCAATATGATTTTGGTAGTTATACAAAGGGACAGGTAGGCTTTAGCATTCCCGCCCTGTCGTATGGGCAGCATAAGTTGCAGTTCCGTGCTTGGGACGTGCTCAACAACTCTTCCATTTCCGAACTGACATTCAATGTGGTAAAGGGATTGGAACCGTTGTTCTATGATGTAGAATGTACGCCCAATCCTGCAAAGACACAGACTTCTTTCCGTATTATTCATGACCGTAGTGGTAGTGAACTCGAAGTCCGTCTGGACGTCTTTGATACGTCGGGACGCCACTTGTGGACGTATGGAGAGAGTGGGGTGCCGGCTAACAATACCTATACTGTTGACTGGGATCTGACCGTCAATAGCGGTAGTCGCTTGCGCACTGGTTTGTATCTCTACCGCCTCAGTATCAGTTGTGACGGAAGCACGTATGCGACAAAGGCTAAGAAATTGATAGTTTTAACACAATAATAAATGACTATGAAGACAAGCGTAAAGATATTTTTATCGGCTGTGTGCCTGTTGGCTGTTTCTATAGCAAAAGCACAGGACACCAAGAGCCAATTCAATCCTATTGAGCATGCTGTCATCTCGCAGACCATTGCTCCAGATGCCCGAGCAGGTGCTATGGGTGACGTTGGTGTGGCTACCGACCCTGATGTCAACTCACAGTACTGGAATCTGGCCAAGTATCCGTTCTGTATTAGTAGGGCAGGTGTTGCACTGAACTATACACCATGGTTGCGTCAATTGGTCAACGATATCGATCTGGCATATGTGGCAGGTTATTACCGTTTGGGCGATTACGCCTCGCTGAGTGGTTCACTACGCTACTTCTCTCTTGGTGAGGTGATGACTTCATTGGATGAAAATGCCATGACGGTTAAACCTTACGAGATGTCTCTTGATGTCGGTGCAGCCCTGATGCTGAGTGAGAAGTTCTCGCTGGGTGTGGCCTTGCGATGGATATACAGTGACCTACGTTACGACTATACGGAGGATGCACAGCCGGCATCAGCTTTTGCTGCCGATATTCATACCTATTATAATAATTATATAAATATCGGACAGCGTGAATGTCAGCTTGGCTTGGGTCTGGTTGTACAGAATGTTGGTTCAAAGATCAAGTATTTTGGTGATGACCGCTCGCAGTTCTTGCCAGCCAACATGCGACTGGGTGCCTCGCTTATGGTGCCTGTCGACGAATACAACCGCTTTTCTATTGCTGCTGATGCTAACAAGCTGCTGGTTCCTACTGTTCCCAAGCAGAACGATGACGAGTCAACAGAGGCCTATGAACGTCGTGTGATGGAACAGTACAACGACGTGAGTTCTATCAGTGGTATCTTCAGAAGTTTCAGTGATGCTCCTGGTGGCTTCAAGGAGGAATTGCAGGAGATACAGTGGAGCGTCGGTGCGGAATATGTCTATCACGACCAGTTCACGCTGCGTGCCGGTTACCACCACGAGTCGGAGAACAAAGGTAACCGCAAGTATTTTACCGTTGGTGGTGGTTTCCGCATGAATGTTTTCTCGCTCGATGTGGGTTATGTAATCTCTACGGCCAAGAGCAATCCGCTCGACCAGACCCTACGTTTCACCCTTGCCTTCGACATGGATGGCATTAAAGACTTGTTCAAAAGATGATACGTGTAGGTATGGGATATGATGTCCACCGGCTTGTTCCCGGCCGTGAGCTGTGGATGGGTGGCATCAAGTTGGACTATGAACTGGGATTGCTGGGACACAGTGATGCCGATGTGCTGATACATGCCATCTGTGACGCTATCCTCGGTGCAGCCAATATGCGCGATATAGGCTATCATTTCCCCGATACATCGGATGAAACGGAAGGTATGGACAGTAAGATTATTCTGCGCAAGACCATCGAGCTGATAGCCGACAAGGGCTATCGGCTGGGGAATATTGATGCCACCATCTGTGCTGAGCGCCCAAAGATGAATCCGCACATTCCCGCCATGCAACAGTGTATGGCTCAGGTCATAGGCTGTGACCCTGACCAGATCAGCATCAAGGCCACAACTACTGAGAAGTTGGGATTTACCGGACGTCAGGAGGGCATCTCGGCATATGCCGTGGCACTGATAGAGAAATGAAAAACGCCACTACTCATCAACGAGCAGTGGCGTCCAAAAGCCTATGTTTAACTAAAAATCCTTTTCTTAAAGAATTCCGGCTCTCACCGGAAGCCTGTTTTTTAACAGGAATATAATACTAATACTAACCTATTTTTCTAAAGAAAAGAAAGTTATGAGCGCTTCACAGCGATCACTGTCGCATAACACATTTAAAACTTTCTTTTTACCAATAACTAAAAACCTAAAACTATAAATATTACTACTAACCTAAAACAATCTATAACCAAATGTCAACTTTAACTTCGCTTAGTCAAAGCGGGTGTGTGACCCATTTTTTGTTTTTGACGATGCAAAGGTAATAACTTTTTTTTATTCGTGCAAGAGTTTGGACATATTTTTAGTGTAAATTAACGCTTATTCTTGATTTTAATCAATAATCTGTTAATAAAAAACACACAGACCCTTTGGTTGGCTCGTTTTTTATTCGTATTTTTGCAGTCGAAATAACAGAAAGCGAAACGATGAGAATACTGATAGTCAATACCAGTGAGCGTGCAGGAGGGGCAGCAGTAGCTGCCGGCCGCCTATTGGAATCATTGATCAACAACGGTGTGAAGGCTAAGATGCTGGTGCGCGACAAGGAGACTGACCGCTTGACGGTCTGTGCACTGCCGGGCCAGCGTCGCGCTCGTCTGCATTTCCTATGGGAACGCTTTCTCATCTGGCTGCGTCTGCACTTCAGTCGACAGCATCTCTTTGATATTGATACCGCCAGCTGCGGTACGGACATCACGCAGTTGCAGGAGTTTCGTGAGGCCGACATCATCCATCTGCATTGGGTCAACCAAGGAATGTTGTCGTTGCGCGACATCCGTATGATACTGGATACGGGCAAGACGGTGGTATGGACCATGCACGACATCTGGCCGGCAACTGCTATCTGTCACCTGACACTTGACTGTCGCCGCTTCGAGCAGCATTGCGACTATTGTCGTTTGTTGCCTGGAGGTGGTTCGGCTCACGATCTTGCTGCACAGGTCTGGCGCCGCAAGCAGCAGATGCTCGACGGACGCCATATCACCTTTGTAGCCTGTAGCCAGTGGCTGGCAGGAGAGGCTCGTAAGAGTGCTTTGCTTCAGGGGCAGGACGTTGTCAGCATCCCCAATCCGATAGATACACATATCTATTCGCCTGGCAACAAGAAGGCGGCACGCGAAGCCTTGGGACTGCCACTTGATGGTCGCATCATCCTGTTTGCCTCCCAACGGGTGACGAATGTCAACAAGGGTATGAACTATCTGATAGAGGCTTGCCGACTGTTGGCCAACCGCCATCTTGATATGGCCGACCAGATCACTGTTGCCGTGTTGGGCGGTCATGCCGAGGAGGTCGTCGCGCAACTGCCGTTCTCTGCCTGTCCGTTAGGCTATGTCAGCGACGAGCGCCGCATTGTTCAGGTCTATCGTGCCGCAGATGTCTTTGTGTTGCCGTCGTTGTCAGAAAATCTGCCCAACACCATTATGGAGGCAATGGCCTGTGGCGTACCCAGCGTAGGGTTCCGTGTGGGAGGCATTCCTGAAGAGATAAACCATCGGCAGAATGGTTATGTGGCCGACTACCGCGACAGTGAAGATCTGGCGCGGGGCATCTGGTGGACGCTCTTCGAGGCTGACCAGGAACAGATACGTCAGGCCTGCTTGCAGAAGGTGGCCCATGAGTATTCGCAACAGAGTGTTGCCAAACGTTATCTTGAAGTTTATGAAACGCATCTCCATCGTCACCATCACGTATAATGCCGAGCGTACCTTGCAGCGTACGCTGGACAGCGTTCTCCATCAGTCCTATCCGCACATCGAACACCTGATTGTCGACGGTGCCTCGAAGGACGCGACGCTGGCCATTGCCGAGAAGTATCGTGCACAGAGTCCTCACGAGATCGTCATACAGTCGGAGCCCGACCGTGGACTGTATGATGCGATGAATAAAGGTCTGCAGAAAGCTACAGGCGACTATGTTGTATTCCTGAATGCCGGTGATTCGCTCTATGCATCAGACACCATCGACATTGTGGTCAGGCATACTGCCGACGAGGTGGCTGTCATTTATGGCGATACGGCCATTACCGATGGCGAGGGCCGCTTTTTGCATTTACGCACACACCGTCCACCCGAACATCTTTCGTGGAAATCATTTAAAAAGGGTATGCTGGTCTGTCATCAGGCCTTTTACGTGCGGACAGACATTGCCCGTCAGCAACCATACAACCTCGGCTACCGCCATTCTGCTGATGTCGACTGGTGCATCCGCGTGATGAAAGAGGCAGAACGGCAGTCGTTGGCACTTGTCAACACACATACCGTCCTCGCCAATTTCGAGGAGGGTGGCAATACCACACAAAACCATCGTGCCTCACTTTTGGAGCGCTTCCGCGTGATGGCGGTCCACTACGGCTATCTGCAGACGCTATGCCTGCATATATGGTTTGTCGTCAGGGCCTTGTTCCGTCGTTTACGGTAGGATGCGGATGCGCAGCTGATGCTTTTTGTTTTTGTCGATGGTGTATTTCTTCAATACGCCGGGTCCGCACGAGCTGTTGCCCAAGCCCATCACAGCGCAGTCGATGCTGAGATAGGTATTCCCCTGGTCTTCCAGTTCGTAGTCGTGGGTCTTGCTGGCCAGATACTGGGCAGAGTAGGGCAGAGCGCTGAACGAGAAGGGCTCGTCGACAGCCTCGATGCGGAGCCGCTTGCCTTTCTTCGTCTTCAGTTCTATCATCGTACAGTCCTCGTGGTTTCCAGAGTCTTGCGGACGGGGGTAGTGGACGTACTGCTCGCTGACTGTCGATTTCCACAGGCCAATGGGGCAAGACACCTTACGGTCAGGGTAGTTGTCCCAAGGTCCACGGCCGTACCACGTCAACTGCTCGTATTCGCGGGGCAGTTCGATGAGAATGCCGAGGCGCGGCAGTGGGGGCAACGTGTCGGGAATCTCAAAGGTAAAGACAAACTCGTTGCCGTCTTGCTCTGTCGTCATGGGGATGGTGAGCGTGTCGAGTCCACAGCGTTTCCAGTCCTTTGCCAACCAGTTGCCAAAGCTCTTGTCGTTGTCTGTCGGTGCGCGATAAACCTGCGGTTTGATGGAAGATGTAAGATGTAAGATGTAAGATGTTGGCGCTTTCGTTTTCGAAGCCTTGGGCTTGGGTGCTTTGGTCTCGGCGAATGCTTTCGGCCCATTGCCGTAGACAGCCTGTACCTCGTAGTACTTGGGCGTGAGCGTGCGGTCGCTCAGCACGATACCGTTCATGCAGAAAGCATGCAGGTTGGGCTTGTCGCCGAAGTCGCCGCCATAAAGCACTTTTCCATCACGGATGATTCCTTGGTCTACCCAGTCCCAGATGAAGCCGCCCAGCATGCGCGGGTTCGAGTTGATTTCGTCCCAGTATTCCTTAAAGTTGCCGAGGGCATTACCCATTGAGTGAGCATATTCGCTGGTCAGCACGGGACGTGGACCGCCATCGGAACCTACCCACGTACAGCGGTCACCAGGGCGCTCGGCGATTTCGAGCAGTCGCTCCCAACGGGCGTTCTCTGCACGCTCGGCGTCGCTACCCTCTGGGATGCCGGGATTCAGGTACTCTTGTTTGACACGAGGATAGAAGCGCGAGATGACGTCGACCGTCGAAGGGTCGGGGTCGCCCTGTGCACCTTCATAGTGTACGGGACGTGTGGGGTCGAACTCGTGGAGCCAGGCCGACATAGCGGCGTGGTTGGGGCCATAGCCGCTCTCGTTGCCTAAGCTCCAGAAGATAA
This sequence comes from uncultured Bacteroidales bacterium, assembly GCA_902760345.1. Classification (GTDB taxonomy): domain Bacteria; phylum Bacteroidota; class Bacteroidia; order Bacteroidales; family Bacteroidaceae; genus Prevotella. The sequence goes on from CACWFY010000016.1 coordinate 68,296, forward strand.
TCGAGGGGTGGTTCTTGTCGCGCTCGGCCATACGGATGGCTCTATCCAAGAAAGCTTCACCCCAGTCGGACGTTGAGGCCAGCGTGCCTCGCAGTCCGTGCGTCTCGCAGTCGGCCTCGTCCATGAGGTACATACCCATGCTGTCGCACAATTCGTACCACCGCGGACAGTTGGGGTAGTGGGCCAGTCGCACGGCATTGATATTGGCCTCCTTCATCAGTCGCAAATCCTGAAGCATGCGCTCTTCGGTCATCACGCGAGCCGTATAGGGGTCGTGCTCGTGGCGGTTGACACCACGAATCTTGATGGGCTGTCCGTTGATGAGCAACTGTCCGTTTCTGATGTTGATATCGCGGAAGCCTACCTGCTGTGTCACGCGCTCAACGGTCTGCCCCTTTGCGTCGTTCAGCTCTAATAGTAGGGTGTAGAGGTTGGGCTGTTCGCAACTCCACAACTTAGGATTGGCAACCTTCATATCCATGCGGTTGAACTTGCGGTGGCCACGCTGGGGGTACCACTCGTTCATGCGCTTGGCCTTATGGTCGAGGTCGAGCACCTCATCGGCAGCGATGGAATCGCTACACAAGAGACGCAGTCCGTCCGTGAGGGTGGCTACAAGACGATAGCCCTCGCCCGTCTCACCCTGATAGACCGAGAACTGCGGATTGATTTGCAGCGTGCCGTCCATCGAGGCGCGCACGGCCACATCACGTAGACGGACGTCGGGCGTATGATAGAGCAATACGTCGCGATGGATGCCGCCAAAGCGCCAGAAGTCCTGGTCTTCCAGATAGGAGCCGTCGCTATATTTATACACCTCGACGGCTATCTGGTTTTCACCCGTCTTGATATAGCGTGTGACGTTGAATTCCGATGGTTCCATCGAGCCCTGGCTGTAGCCTGCCTGTTGTCCGTTCACCCAGACGTAGAATGCAGACATTACGCCCTCGAAGCGCAGGAAGGTCTGACCCTCTTGCCAACCAACGGGCACCGTGAACGTACGGCGATACTGCCCCGTAGGGTTGCGCTCCTCGTAGGTCGCGCGTCACATAGGGCGGGTCAATCTTGAACGGATAGCCGGCAGAGACGTAGATAGGTGTGCCGTAGCCGTTTACTTCCCAGTTGGCAGGCACCGCCAGCGTCTTCCAGCCTGAAGCGTCGAAGTCGGTATGCCAGAAGTCCTTGATGCGTCCTTCAGGTGTCTTCGTCCAACGAAACTGCCAGTCGCCGTTGAGGCTGAGTATCCTGTCGCCCTGCTTCTCGCCATAGGGAATGAAGTATGCCCTTGCCGGCTCGCGATTGATTTGCAGCACGTGGTGGTCCTCCCAGTCGTGGTGCTCGCCATTGGCGAAAGCACTCACCACCATCGTAAGGGCTATGAGGTTCAGTATCGTCTTTTTCATGTTTCTCCTTATTTATAATAAAGACGCTGTCGCCTCTCTTTTGTCACCATGCTTAACTTTGAAGATTACTATACGTGACTTTGGTTGTCAAAATCCCGCATTTCCTACACTTGACGCTGAC
>CACWFY010000017.1 GCA_902760345.1 uncultured Bacteroidales bacterium
ACGCCCTCGTCGTCCCATCCGTGCTCGTCGTCACCAATCAGCAGACGCTTAGGATCGGTTGACAGCGTGGTCTTACCAGTACCAGACAGACCGAAGAAGATAGCGGTGTTCTTACCCTCCATATCGGTGTTGGCAGAGCAGTGCATTGAAGCGATACCCTGCAGGGGCAGATAGTAGTTCATCATTGAGAACATACCCTTCTTCATCTCACCACCATACCAGGTGTTGATGATGCACTGCTCACGGCTGGTAGTGTTGAAGGCTACGCAGGTCTCTGAGTTCAGACCCAGCTCTTTGTAGTTCTCAACCTTAGCCTTAGAAGCGTTGTAAATCACGAAGTTAGGCTCGAAGCTCTCCAGCTCCTCAGCGGTGGGCTGAATGAACATGTTCTTCACGAAGTGTGCCTGCCAAGCCACCTCAACGATGAAGCGGACACGCAGACGGGTAGCCTCGTTAGCACCACAGAAAGCATCAACGACATACAGGTCCTTGTTGCAGAGCTCCTTGATGGCAATCTCCTTAACGGTCTTCCAAACCTCCTCAGACATGGGGTGGTTGTCGTTTTTGTACTCCTCAGAAGTCCACCATACCTTGTCCTGGCTCTGTGCATCCTTCACGATGTACTTGTCCTTAGGAGAACGGCCGGTGTAGATACCAGTCATCACGTTAACAGCGTTCAGCTCTGTGTTCTGACCCTTATCGAAACCGGTCAGACCAGCCTTGGTTTCTTCCTCAAAGAGGAACTCATACGACGGATTGTGAGCAATCACGGTGGAACCGGTGATGCCATACTGTGTCAAATCTAACTTTGCCATAATTGTTAATAACTTTATTGTGTGAATTTACTTATACCTATTTATTACTTAAAACCGGGTGCAAAGGTACGAAATAATTCATAATTCGTAATTCATAATTCACAATTATTTGCTTTTTAATTGTACTTTTTCCGTTAAAGTATACAAAAAGTTACATAACTTGGACACTTTTGTAACACGGAGTTGACAAAAATGTTTATCTTTGCATCATTAAATAATAGCCTACAAAACTATGAAAGTAATCAATTTCTCAGAGCAGAACAGCATCATCAACCACTATATGGCTGAGTTGCGCGACAAGAATTATCAGAAGAACCGCCTGACCTTCCGCCATAATGTGGAACGGATTGGCGAAATGATGGCTTTCGAATTGTCGAAGACCCTCGAGTATAAACCCAAAACCGTCAAGACCCCGTTGGGTTCCCTTGATATTCCTCTGATCAAGCAGGAGGATATGGTGATTGCCACGGTGCTACGTGCCGGTCTTCCTTTCCATCAGGGTTTCCTCAATGTCTTTGATGGGGCAGACAATGCCTTTGTGTCAGCGTTCCGCATGTATTTGAACCGTGAGCATACTGAGGTTGGTGTTCATACGGAATATATTGCCACCCCCAGCGTTAAGGGCAAGACCCTGCTTATTGTCGACCCCATGTTGGCTACGGGTGGCAGTCTGGCAGCAGCTATAGAGGCATTGCTTCAGGCCGGCAAGCCCAAGCAGGTTCATGTGTGCTGTGTCATTGCTGCTCCTGAGGGCATTGAGGTCGTCAAGGAAGCCTTGCCCGAGAACAGTACTATATGGTGTGCCGCTATTGACCAGGGCATGAACGAACAGAAGTATATTGTTCCCGGTTTTGGTGACTGCGGCGATCTCTGCTTTGGTGAGAAGCTGCAGAGTTTCCGCAAGATAGCCGACAAGTAAGTAGTCCTATTCCTTGGCTCCTCGAGCCTGGTGCTCGTTCATATAGTCACGTGGTGACATACCGTACATTTTCTTGAAGACGGTCGAGAACGATGCTGCGTTTGAGAAGCCGCAGGCGTACATCACTTCCGAAACGTTCATATTGCCGCCCGACAACAAGTTGGCGGCTTTTTTCATGCGGATATTGCGAATAAAGTCGTGCGGCGTCTGCCCAGTCAGTTCTTTCATCTTTCTATGTAGGTGTACGCGGCTGATGCCCACCTCGTCGGCAATAATATTGACATTAAGGTCAGCGTTGCCAAGGTTTTTGTTGATGACACTCATGACACGTTCCAGCAATTTGTCGTCGGGAGACTTCATCTTGATATCGTCGACCAACTCCTCTAACTGGTCGTTACGGCCGAATTTGAGCTGTAGCGTCTGGTGAGTGTGTATCAGGTTAATGATGGTACGACGCAGGATATCCATGTTGAAAGGCTTGACAATATAGCTGTCTGCTCCCATCTCCAAGCCCTCCAACTGATCCTCTTCACGGCTCTTGGCTGTCAGCAGAATGACTGGGATGTGGTTGGTGGCTGCGTTCGACTTGATTTTCGAACATAGCGTGTTACCGTCCATCTCGGGCATCATGATGTCTGAGATGACCAGGTCGGGCAGGTGCTTCAAGATAGCGCTGAGGCCTTCTTTGCCGTTGGCGCAGCAGATAACGTCATAGTCAGAGCTCAGTTCTGTCTTCAGATAGTCACGAATCTCCGAGTCGTCCTCAGCGACGACTATCTTCTGACGTTTGTTGACTTTTGGAAGTTCTTTATTTTCAAGCACTTCTACTTCTGCTTCCTCTTCCATATTGTCATTCTCAATCGTGGGAGGAACTTCCAGGACAATCTCTTCTGGTTTCAGGTGACTGTTGCCTAACGGAATAGTAACCACGAATTCACACCCCTTTTCGCCATTGTTATTTCGGGCTATGATGGTGCCGTGGTGCAGTTCTACCAGCGAACGTGTCAGGTCAAGGCCTATTCCTGTGCCAGTATTACGGTCGTTAATGCTTGACGGTGACTGGTAGAAACGTTCAAAGATACGTTCTAGCTTGTCTTCGGGAATACCTTCGCCGTTATCTCGGATGCTGATAGTAGCCTGCTGGTCGTTATGTGTCACGCGGATATCGATTGCTCCACCTGTTGGCGTAAACTTAAAGGCATTGGAGAGAAGATTAACGATAATCTTGTCGAAGTTGCCGCGGTCAATCCATATTGGCAGTTCCGTGGCGTCGTGTTCGTAGTTGAGCTGGATGCTCTTGGCTTTGGCCTGTTGGGTGAAGAGCGCATGAATGTCGCCAATAAAGCTAATCAGGTCCGTTTTGCACATATGCATCTGCATCTGCCCTTTGTCAATCTTTCGCAGGTCCATCATTTGGTTGATGAGGCCGAGAATGCGTTCCGCATTGCGTCGGATGATCTCATAGGTGCTGCGTCGGCGTGGGTCGTCATCGTGTTTGATGAGTGACAGCAACGGCGTGACTATCAGCGTCATAGGCGTGCGAATCTCGTGCGAGATATTCATAAAGAACCGCAACTTTGCGTCAGCAATTTCTTCTGCATGGATGTGTTCTTGCAGGCGCAGACGGTCTTGCTCCTTTTTACGATGTTGCCTCCGGTACATCAAGAAGAGCACTGCGAGTATTATTATATATATAAGGTATGCCAGCGGTGTCCGATACCATGGGGCATGGATTGTCACGGTAAAATGGCGCTCGGGTGTCGAGATACCGTTCTGCTCTGCTACTACGCTGAAATCGTAGCTGCCTGGCGACAGATGGCTGAAGGTAATTTCGTTGACCCCAGGTTGCATGCGAACCCATTCTTCGTGATTGATGCGATAGCGGTAGGTGATGTGTTCTGGGTTATCATAGGTCAGCGTAGAGAGTTGGATGGCAAAAGTGTTGTCACTAGGGCTCAGCACGAAACGGTTAGAGGAGATGACTGCCGTGTTGGTGATTCTCCAAAAGCCTGACATGGTGGCTGGGGTGACGGCCTCGCCATTGACGGAGAATCCCGTCAGCTTCACTTCTGCTTTCCATCCTCTTTCCTTGATTTCGCGAGGATCAAACCACGTGATGCCTCCCAATCCTCCGAAAATCAGTTTTCCATCGGGGGCTAGCCATGAAGCTCCGTCGCTGAACTCGTTCGACTGCAGTCCATTGTCTACAAAAAAGTTGCTGACGGCATGGTTCTGTCTGTTCACGCGGCAGAGCCCGTGGTCGGTAGCTATCCAAAGGTTTCCCTGCTTGTCTTCCTCTATGCTCGAGATGCCGTTGTCTGCCAGTCCGCTCTCAATGCTGTGATGGTCTGTCTTGTGGGTTTTCAGGTCATAGCAGAACAGACCGTCGTTGGTGCCGATGCGCAGCTTCCCTCCAAACTCTCGTGCGATGCGCGTGGGAACACCATAGTTCGGTGTGTTCTTACCATTAAAGGTAGAGAGCCAGTCTTCTTTCTTGATGTCCATGGCGCAGACACCCATAGATGTGGCGACATATATCCGTTTTTTGTCGGGTGAAAGGGCTATCTGTGAGATGTAGTTGTTGGTGATACTGTTTACCTTTCGGTCGATGCTCGCTTCCTCTGCCATCACATACTGCTTGACATCGCCTGTGTTGGTGTTGTAACGTAGCAGGCCTTGGCCCATGGTGGCTATCCAGACGGTGCCGTCATCGGAACAGGTGAGGTCGAAGACGCTGAGACGTGTACCTTGTGGCAGATCTTGGGAGTGATATGTCAATGATTTCGTGTCAATCCAGCCACATCCCTCCTTATAGGTTCCTAACCAGACGCGTCCCGTATTGTCTTCAGTAAGACTTAAGATGGTAGAAGGGAAACCCTCTTTGAAATGTTTGACGACCTTCATGTTCTGGTCCAGACAATAGAGACCGTCCTTGTCGGTGCCAACCCAGGTATAGCCGTTGGTGCCCACCATAACACTGGTCACACAGGCTGTACCGATGATATTGTGTGTGCCAAGCTTATAGCCCATGTACTGGAATCCGGTGGTTTTGCCTGGTTGCATAAACACTCCTTTCTGGAGCAGACCCAGCCAGATGTTGCCGTTCGTGTCTTCGCAGATGCTGTAAACCTTGGCCGTACTGAGGTCTACCTCTCGGCTATAGTAGGGGTTGTCTTTCAGTGTGTTGGTTTTGGGGTCGTAGATGGCCAGGCCTAAGCCGTCGTAGCCAATCATAATTTCTCCTTCACTGTTTACATAGAGGGAGGAGATGTGTTTGTTGCCAGTGCTTTCAATATGTACGGGCACTTTGCCGTCGATGCGGAACAAACCTGCATTTGAGGTTCCTACATAGATTCGTCCCTGATGATCCTGGCAGACGTCTTGCACCGTCTCTCGCTGTTCCGGTTGGTCAAAGTAATGACGAAGGGATTTGCCGTCATAACGAAGCAAACCTTTATTATCTGTGACAATCCAAATATTTTGCCGATTGTCTTCTATCATGTGGCGGATGGTGATCAGGTCTTTTAATATACCTCCCATCTGATGGGCTTCCTGCTTGTTGGTCAAGCGCATCAGTCCACGTCCGGAGGTGCCTATAAGGATGTCACCGTTCTTCCTCTCCAGCAGGCAGGTGATATAGCTGGGCATGTGGCGTCCCTCCAAGTCGTATGTCTTGATATTGTTGAAACGTTCGCCGTCGTAGGTCTGAAAAGCTCCATACATACCTATATAAAATAGGCCGTTGCGGTCTTGTAATATACAGTTGACGTAGTTGCTGGCCATTCCGAGGTCGTTACCCTTCTCTTTTTTGAAAACGAGTGTTTGGTAGCCATCATAACGGTTGAGTCCATTGCGGGTGGCTACCCACAGAAATCCATCACGGTCGATATATAACTGGGTGGTGTAGCTGCTCGACAGATTCTTGTTGGCATCGAAGTGTCTGCCCGTCTGGGCTTCCGCGCAGAAAGTGCCCAGTAAGCATATGAATGTCGTTAGTATTTTTTGCTTCATAGTTTGTTTTGAGTTACAAAAACCATGCAAAGATATTACTTTTTCTTTTATTAACCAAAGAAATGTTACAAAAAATAAAGTTGGTGTAATAGATTTATTTGTATGTATGCGCGATAATAGCTACTTTTGCAACCGAAAAAGCGTTGAAACTTCAAACAATAGCTTTTATAAGTACTTCATTTGTAAGTTACTTAATTTAGTAGTTTTGGTATGTATTAGTAGGGGAGAGGATGACGTGATGTCATCCTCTTACTTCCCTCAAAAGAAAAAGAATGAATAACAATTTTAATAAAAAACAGATATGAACAAAAAACAAGGAAAGCCCAGTTGGCTGCCAGCTCCTTAGGGGGGTGGGTGGCTCATAATTTTATATTTTCTTAAGCCTTTTTTGTACAGCGTTACATTTCACAAAGTCCGTGTTACAAATTATAAAAGGTATAAGATATATATATATTAATTTTGTAGCGTGAAAAAACTAACATGAATAAATAACGAACAACTATGAATCAAATTCTGACAAAATGAAGAATCTAAAACAATTGATCAGACAAACTGTTTCGGCGATTCTTATGTTGATGGCATTCTGCACGACCATGCAGGCCCAGAACGGCGTCACGGTGAGTGGTACAGTTTCGGATGAGGCTGGGGAACCCTTGATTGGTGCTTCAGTAATCGTAAAGGGAAATTCTTCTCTGGGAACTGTGACCGATTTCGATGGTAACTTCCAATTGAAGGTGCCATCAGAACAGACAACGCTGGTAATCTCCTATGTGGGTATGACCTCAAAGGAGGTGAAAGTCGGAAAACAGCGCTCTTTTAAAGTGACGCTTAAAGATGACACCCAACTGGAGGAAGTCGTCGTTGTTGGTTACGGCCAGCAGAAGAAAGCCTCTGTGGTGGGTGCTATCACCCAAACCACGGGTGAAGTGCTGGAACGTGCAGCCGGTATCGGTAGTGTGGGTGCAGCCTTAACAGGTAACCTCCCCGGTGTGGCAACTATTGCTTCTACCGGTCAGCCCGGTGAAGAGGATCCTCGTATTTACATTCGTGGTGCAGCAGCTTGGAACTTGGATGCCCAGCCGCTGATCCTCGTCGATGGTGTAAAACGTGAGATTAAGTCCGTGGACATCACGTCTGTCGCTACTGTATCAGTGCTGAAGGATGCCTCTGCTACTGCCGTTTACGGTGTGGAAGGTGCTAACGGTGTTATCCTGATTACCACTAAGCGTGGTCAGGAGGGTAAGGCTCGCATCGATGTGGGCTTCAACGCTACGTTGAAAGCTGTGTCAAAACTTCCTCGCAAGTATGACTCTTACGATGGTTATATTTATCGCAACCAGGCTATTGAGCATGAACTAGCTATTGGCGGCGATGCTTCATGGGCCTACTATCGTCCGCAGACCTTCATCAATAATTTCCGTAATCAGGATCATACGGTCAAGCCTAATTATGATGCGAATGGCGAATATCTTGGTGACTACAGTCAGGCAGAGCGCTATGCCAATGTTGATTGGCAGGATGAGATGTTCAAGAGCACAACTTTCTCTTATAACACGAATCTGAACATCTCTGGTGGTACCAAGTTCGTAAAGTATTTCGTAGCTTTCGACTTCCAGAACGAAGGTGATATGACCAAAATTTGGGATAACCATCAGGGCTACGATGGCGGTTATTCTTACAATCGTTTGAATGTCCGTTCAAACTTGGACTTCCAGATCACGAAGACTACGCAGTTCAAGGTGAACTTGGCTGGTTCTAATTCTCAGAAGCAGTCTCCTCGCTTGTACGGTGTTAATACTGGTGAATGGTTCCAGCAGCAGATGTGGGCCAGTGCGTACACCATGGCACCAAACCTTTTCCCGGTACAGTTCTCTGATGGTTCTTGGGGTTATTATCCAGATATTTCTAATGTTGCAAACTCCCCCAAAAATATTGCGACATCTGGTTATTCGATTACAACCAATACTCGCATATTTACTGACTTCGCACTCGAACAGAATCTTGATTTTATTACCAAGGGCCTTGTCGCACGCGGTACCATTTCTTGGGATAACCAGTTCGACGAGACGGGTCGTGGTGTTACTGACGGCCACCAGGCTAAGATCGCATATATCAAACCTGAAGAAGGTAAAATGACTTGGGATGCCAATTGCGTTGTTGATAAGAACACAGGTTTCGATTTCTATGAGCAACGTACATGGGGTACGAGCGGTGGTAGTGTAACTTCTACCAGCCGTGCTACGGAAATGTCGCTCCAGCTCTTCTGGCAGCGTCAGTTCGGTGACCATAACGTTTCTTTGATGGGTAACTGGAAACGTCGTATCAATGCTTATAATTCTGAGCTCGAGAATCGTCGTGAGGACTGGGTGTTCCGTACTACCTATGATTATAAGAGCAAGTACTTTGCCGAATTCAATGGTGCTTACAACGGTTCACAGAAGTTCTCTCCAGATCTTCGTTTCGCTTTCTTCTGCTCTGGAGCTATCGGTTGGATGGTGTCTGAAGAGCCATTCATGAAGAAACTGAAGGAGAAGAGAATTGTCGACATGTTCAAGATTCGCGGATCTCTTGGTGAAATCGGTGATGACAATGCCGGTGAGCGTTGGGCTTACCTCACCAGATGGGCTGTGTTAAATGATGGTAATGGCTACAGAGTGTCTCTTAATAATAATACAAAAAGTCCGTTCGTTAGCTATCAGGAGGCTTCCATTGCCAATCCTGACCTGAAGTGGGCAACCGTATTGAAGAAGAACCTCGGTTTCGACTATGCCTTCCTCGGTGGTATGTTCGCTGGTAGCTTCGACTGGTTCCGCGACGACCGCTATGACATCTTTATCAGCGGTCGTGATCGTACTGTACCTTCCTACTATGGTGCAGCAAAGACCCCGGATATTAATAAAGGTAAGATCAGAAACTCTGGTTTCGAATTCGAGCTTCGTTTTAATAAGGTATTGAAGAATGGCATGCGTTTCTGGGTCAATGCCAACTACACGTATGCGCATAATACTATTATAGAGAAGGATGACCCTGAACTGATACCTGCATATCGCAAGGCTCAAGGCTATGCACATGGACAATACGTCTCTTTCATCGACAATGGTTTTATTAGTAATTATGATGAGCTCTATAGTACGCCTGAGCGTCAGAGTAATGATGCCCAGGTTCTGATTGGTGACCATTATATCGTAGACTTTAATGGTGACGGTATCGTTGACGAAACCAACGACCAGGCACCTTATGGCTACACGGGAACCCCAGAGCACACTTACAATGCCACCATCGGTTGGGAATGGAAGGGATTCAGCATGTTTGCCCAGCTCTATGGCGTAACGGGTGTTACACGTGATGTAGGTCTCGGTTCTTTCAATAACGGTCTGCTTACGGTTTATGACAATGGTACATGGTGGAATCCTGTTGATGGCACTGGCGAGGTCGTTGTTCCGCGCTACACGACTCAGGTTTCCTATAACGATGGTACACAGTTCCTCTATGATGGCTCTTATTTTCGTCTGAAGAACGTGGAAGTTGCCTACACTTGGACGAAGGGCTGGATTAAGAAACTTGGTTTCTCCAGTCTGAAGATTTACCTCAATGGTAACAACCTCTTCCTGATTACTAAGATGCCTGATGACCGTGAGAGTAACTATGGCTGGAGCGGCGGCGGTGGTGCCTATCCTACAGTTAGACGTTATAATCTCGGTATTAAGCTTAACATTTAACGTTGAACATTGAAAATTGAAAATAGAACGTTATGAAATATATGAATAACATAAAATCCCTTTTGCTCGGTTCATTGCTCTTGATCGTTGGCAGTGCATCCTTCACTTCTTGCAAAGACTGGCTTGACAAGGATCCGGAATCTATCGTAGCAGAGGATGAGGCATTCAAGAACTACCGTAACTTCCAGGGATTCATTGAGGAAATATATGACCGTATTCCTGACAAAGAGAAGATTGACTGGTGTACTTCCTGGAATTTAGGTGATGACGCTGTCCACAATGCTACTACGGATGGCTATCGACACATGGATCACCAGGTTGACCTCGGTAACTACCGTAGTGTCTGGAGTAACGGAACGTGGTATGTTAATGGTAATAGGAGTTCCTTGTGGAATAACTCTTGGTATTGTATCCGTAAGTGTAACTTAGGTATTGAGAATATTAAGTCGCTTGTAGGTACTGATGAGGAACGTAACCTGTTGCTCGGACAGTTGTATTTCTTCCGTGCTTGGTGGCATTTCGAAATAATGACCTATTTTGGCGGTCTTCCTTACATTGACAAGGCCTTTGAGGCTTCAGATATTCCCAAGCTTCCTCGTTTGTCTTTCCAGGAGTGTGCTGAGCGCTGTGCTGCAGACTTTGAGATGGCAGCCAACCTTCTTCCTAATGATCCAGAAGGTTGGGATGCGACGACTGCAGGTATGCAGACTTCTGGAGAAAACGACCTGCGTGTCAATAAGTTTATGGCGCTCTGCTATCTTGGTAAATGCTACCTCTATGCCGGTTCTCCTCTTATGAAGGAGTTTGAGAAGACGAAGAACGGTGGAGCTGCTCAACTGTTGGGAGCCAGTGCCAATGGCAAGACCTATGATTATGATGTTAAATATTGTAAGTTAGCTGCTGAGTATCTTGGCAAGGCACTTGATATGGTTCTCAAAGGAACTGTCAGTTACAAGCTTGCAGAGTATAAGTATTCTGATATCTACAATCATACGGCAGACGAAAATGCGGATCCCGACAACAACTTTTCTAACATTTTCTATACCTACAAACAGAATTGGAAACAGCCTGGTGTACGCGAGGCTATCTTCCGCGGTCTTTCTCCCGATCCAAATACTTCCAACTGGAACTGTTCAAAGATTTTTGGTCCTAAGGTGGCTGGTCTTGTCGACCATGACAATATCATTCATCACCCGACGGCTAATCTGATTGACCAGTACGGAATGGCCAATGGTCAGCCTATCTATCTGGTAAAGAATGGTGAATATGTACTTAATGAGGCCTCTGGTTGGGATCCCGAGCACCCGTACAAGAATCGTGACCCGCGTTTCTATCATGATATCGTGTTCGATGGCTTCCATTATGTTCTCCAATTTGAAGGATTTTCCGATGCGCAGAAGGCACTGATCTATTGTCCTTTGTATACTGGAGGTGCAGAGCGTGATGTTGCCAATGGTAGCAGCACAGGCTATTTCATCCAGAAACTGATTCCTCACCAGTGTAACAAAGGAGATAAATGGTATGATCTATATAACAATGGCATTCACTGCTATCTTCCCTACATGCGCTTGGCTGATATCTATCTGATGTATGCAGAGGCTTGTGCAGCCATCTCTATTGCGAACAACAATAAAGACTATAAGCAAAGACTTGCCTATTGTCCATTAATGTCTCCCGTAGAAGCCATCAATGCACTCCACGATCGTGTGAGTTCTTCCGATTGGCCTTTGGAACACGTACCTGAGCAGTTCTTGAATACTGCCAAGGACTTTATGGATGTAGTACGTCGCGAGCGTGCCGTGGAGTTGGCTTTCGAAGGTTTCCGTTGGAACGATCTTCAGCGTTGGCTGCTTTTGACTGAACCTCCTTATACGGTGAAATACTCTCATGAGTTTGAGCGTGTTGAGCCAGATAGTTGGTACTTTAATCCCACCACTTACGAAGAGAATAATGATCCGAAGGATGCAAAAGTTGCTAACTTCCGTAAAAAAGAACTGATTACTCGTCCTTTGGAGTCTAAGCATTACTGGTTCCCGCTTCCTGACAAGGATACTTATCTGTACTATGGATTTAATCAGAATCCAGGATGGTAATGACAATGCATAATTCATAATTCATAATGCATAATTGAAAGATCATATGAAAAAGATAAAAACAAATATATTTCTTTTTGCCATGCTGGCAGCATCGCCTATGACGGTCAATGCTCAGACTACTGCCGATGCTGATTCTACCGTGGCCAAAAAGAAAGTCCATGTTGCGTTCCGCGACGTAGATGCTGAACATCTGCTCGGAGGTATCTCTTATGTAGACATGGAAGAACTGTCTAAGAAGGACTATACTCAGAGCAGCTTGGAAGACATGTTAGGACTTGTCGGTGGTTGGAACGGCAACAACCTCTGGGGTATGGACAATGACCGTTTGGACAATAACGACAACAGCAACATGCCTCTCGTAATTATCGATGGCGTGAAGCGTCCGTCCAACAATGTGTTGCCTTCGGAAATCGAGCAGATTACTTTCCTCAAGGGTGCTCAGGCTGTTATACTTTATGGTTCCAAAGCCGCCAAGGGTGCTATCCTGATTACCACGAAGCGTAGTCATGTCGACGGCCTGCAGATCAACGCCAATGCCAATACTGGTTTCCACTTTGCCAAGGAGTTCCCCGAGTATCTGGGTTCTGCTGAGTATATGACGCTCTATAACGAAGCTTGTCTTAACGACCAGCTCGTCACGGGTGCAAGGTACTCTCAGCAAGACATCTATAATCATGCTTCTGGTGCTAACCCTTATCGCTACCCGAACGTCAACTACTATTCTGACGAGTATGTCCGCAAGGCCTATAATCGCTCGGATGCAACGTTGGAGATTCAGGGGGGCGGTCAGCGTGCCCACTTCTATACGAATATTAACTACTATCGTACCGAAGATCTCCTGAACTTCGGTAATGCCGAGGACAACTACACCGATCGCTTCAGCGTTCGTGGTAATGTAGACCTTGTGGTCAATAAGGTTATCAAGGGTTGGGCGAATGCCAGTGCTACCTTCTATAATGCTCATAAGAACAAGGGCGATTTCTGGAGTGAGGCATCAACCATGCGTCCTAATTTCCCGGAAAATGCGGCCCCACTGATTGACATGAGTGTGATTGACCCCAATGCTACCATGGCACTCGCTACGTTGGGTAAGTCGCTCAATATTCTTGACGGAAGATATTTCCTCAGTGGTACACAACAGAATCAGAAAAATGCCATTGCTGCCTGCTATTTTGGTGGTAAGACCCAAGATATTAGTCGTCAGTTCCAGTTCGATGCCGGTATCATCTATGACATGAACAAGTTTGTGAAAGGTTTATCGTTCAAGACCTTGTTCTCGATTGACTATGCTGCCAGCTACAGTCTTTCGTATAATAATGACTATGCCATTTATGAGCCAACGTGGAGTAACTATAACGGCCAGGATGTCATTGTCGGTCTTAAACAGTATAACGATGAGGTCGTAACGGGTACGATGAGTATGTCCGGTCAGAAATATCGTCAGACGATTAGCTGGAATGGTCATTTCGACTATGACCATACTTTTGCCGGTAAGCATCATGTTACTGGTGTCTTGTTGGCCAATATGTTTACAACTACCACCAGTGGTGAATACCATCGCTATGCCAATGCCAACTTAGGTCTCCAGGCTGGTTACGACTATATGGGCCGTTACTTTGCTGAAATCGGATTGGCCGGTGTACATTCAGCACGTCTTCCTGAAGGAAACCGTGAGGCGCTCTCGCATTCTTTCACCTTTGGCTGGAATATTGCTAAGGAGAAGTTCCTGAAGGGTAGTTTTGTCGACGATTTAATGGTTAGCGCTTCGTTCAGTAATCTGAACGAGGATATTGATGTCTATTTGGATGATACGTATTTTTACCTTTATTCTTCACAGTGGCAGAATAATGGTCCCCAGTTCACTTGGAATGATACCGAGGGTAAAGCAAACGCCTCTTATTCTACAGTGGGTAATAACCCGTCCCTCGACTATGTTCATCGTAAGGAATTCTCTTTCTCGCTGCGTGGATCGTTCTTCAATAAGTTGATAAGTGCAGAACTGACCTATTTTAATACAGACATAGACGGTCTGATTATCCAGACTCCTTCTCAATTCCCGTCGCACTTGCAGGGAGGTCTTAGCGGTAGTAAGTTCATGTCAGCTATCAACAACAACGTCCAGAATCGTAAGGGTCTTGACTTCAGTATCACTGCTCAGAAGCAGTTTGGCAAGGTACATGCACAGCTGGGTCTGGTAGGTACCTATCTCAAGACCGAGTGGAAGACATACGATGAGACGATTGATCCGGCTGCTCCTCACAAGCATACTCAGGGTCAGGCTCTTGATGCCATGTGGGGCTACAACTGCGTAGGCTTCTATACGGTAGATGATTTTAATATCACCAAAACCACTGACGGTAAGTTGAAATATACTTTGAAGGATGGTGTTCAGAAATCAGCACTCGGTGGCGCTATCCAGCCTGGTGACTTGAAGTACGAGGATGTGAATGGTGACGGCACCATCAGTGATAAAGACCAGGTCGTTCTCGGTAAATGGGGAACTTATGGTTCTCCCTTTACATTGGGTATCAACCTCACATTGAAGTATAAGAACTGGACGCTCTTTATGTTGGGTAATGGTCAGTTCGGTGCTAAGGCAATGAAGGCCAATGGTAGTACCAGCTACTACTATATGAATGGAGATGCTAAGTATTCTGTCAATGTTCGTGATCACATCCAGTACACCTATGATGAAAACGGCATTCCCAATGGTTTCGTGAATCCTAATGCTTCGCATCCACGTCTGACAACATCAAGTCATGGAAACAACGCCGCAGCTTCTACTTTCTGGATTTATAGCACGGACCGTTTCAATCTCCGCAAGATACAGCTGACCTACGACTTCCCGTCAGAAATGTTCAAAGGCAAGTGGGTCAAGGCACTCTCTGTATACATCAACGGCAACGATCTCCTTACTATTGCAAAGAATCGTAAGATCTTGGAGACCAGTATCGGCTATGCACCACAGACTCGTTTCTATAATATCGGTGCTAAAGTAACCCTCTAATTCTAATTGACAATTGAAAATAGAAAATTGATAATTATGAAGACAAGAAATATTATATTATTTTTGATTGGTCTCCTTGCTTTCAGCTCCTGTCAGGACATGTTTGAGCCTGCAGATCTCAACAGACGACAGCTGAATGATTTGACCGAAGAGTCTGCTTATGCATATGGTTTGTTGATATATGGCTATGACCGTCTTCCATATCTGACAACCACTGAGACCGATGTCGCCACAGATGATGCCGTGATCAACTCGAAGAGTGGTTCATATTGGAATATGGCTACAACGGAGAAGTGGTGGCGTTCTGACAACGATCCGATGTCTCAGTGGAAAAACTGTAAGGATGGCATTCAGTATATCAATCTTTTCCTTACTATTGTAGACAAGGTGAAATGGGCTCCTAGTTCAGCTTCCAAGCAGCAGATGTTCGTTGACCGCTTGAAAGGTGAGGCCTATGGCCTGCGCGCACTTCTGTATTACTATCTGCTGATGGCTCATGGTGGCTATACCAATGATGGTGAGCTCCTTGGTGTTCCTTTGCTGACAGCTCCTGAGGATGGTAGTTCTAACTACAATGTACCTCGTGCTTCATTTGCAGATTGCATCAATCAGATTTTTGCTGATTGTGATCAGGCTATCGAATTGTTGCCCTATGATTATAAGGATGTAAGCACTATTGCCGAGATACCGGAAAAATACAGGGAAAATGCTCAAGTGGCAGGTTTCAACCTCGTGTTGGGTGATAAAGCAAAGAACCTGGTTTCTGCCAGGGTTGCCGAGGCAATCAAGGCACAGGCAGCTTTGCTCGCAGCAAGTCCTGCTTTCCGCGACAAGAGCGGTGTAACTCCAGAAAAGGCAGCCGAGTACTGTGCTAATGTGCTTAAGCATAATGATGGCTTAGATGGTTTTGACGAAACGGGTAATGTTGACTGGTATATGTCTTCTTATAAAACCGTGATAGAAGGTACTTCGGATATTAAGGAAATTCTTTGGCGTGCCGACCGTGTCAAGAATAATAGCCAGGAGGGTACCAACTTCCCGCCAACATTGTTTGGTAGCGGTCGTGTCAATCCTTCCCAGAATCTGGTGGATGCCTTCCCCATGCGCAATGGTTATCCCATCAGTGATGATGTGAACTCTGGTTACGACAAGAATGATCCCTATGCTGGCCGTGACCCGCGTCTTGCCAATACGGTGATCTACAATGGCATGAAATACAGACAGTCTGAAATTATTTCAGGTACTTATGCCAATAACAAGGATGAGACGGATGACAACTTAGAAAGAACCAGTACTTCTACACGTACCGGCTATTACCTGAAGAAGCTTCTTCGTGAAGATTGTAGTGTGCAGTCAAGTAGTCCGCTTGAACAGCAGCATATTTATCCTCGCATTCGTTATACAGAAATCTACCTCGCTTTTGCTGAGGCTGCCAACGAAGCATGGGGACCGAAGAAAGATCCGAAGGGTTATGGCTTTACTGCTTATGATGTAATCAAGAAGATTCGTCAGCGTGGTGGTATTGGTAAGAACGAGATTGGCATCTATCAGGGCGATCCTTATTTGGATGCTTGTGCTGAGAGCAAGGATGAGATGAGAGAGTTGATTCGCAATGAGCGCCGTATTGAACTCTGCTTTGAGAACAAACGCTTCTGGGACCTCCGTCGTTGGAAGATGGCTTTGGACGAGCCTGTTATGGGTATGAAGATTGAAAAGATAGATGCTGATAAACCTGCTGATCCCAGTAACCTCACATATACCCGTATCGAAGTCGAAAAGCGTGAGTTTAATAACTCATACCAATGCTATGGACCTATTCCAAAGGAAGAGGTGCTTAAATGGGATCAGCTGAAGCAAAACAAAGGCTGGTAATAAGCGCTTCGTAAATGAAAAGAGAATAGAGAAAAGTGAATAGTTAAAACAATTATTATGAAACTGAAGAAATATATATATGGTGTAGCTGTGGGAGCGCTCTCTCTCACATTGGCATCCTGCTATAATGCAGATAAAGAGTTCCCGGACTATGAAGGGGGTACTACTGCCTATTTCGCCTATCAGTTCCCGGTACGTACAATCATTCTGGGTAACGACATCTATGACAATTCGCTCGACAATGCTCATAAGTGTCAGATCTGGTCGACGATGGGTGGTGCATACAGCGGACGTAATGCGGTGGTAGATTTTATCGTTGATGAGTCTTTGTGCAAAAATCTCCATTTTGAGGATGCTGGCGGTAACGCTGGAGCTGATGTGCTTCCAATGCCCAGCACTCATTATGAGCTCCTGGGTAATACCATTCCTTACAATGGTGATACTCGTGGCTATGTAGAGGTTCAGTTGAAACAGGCTTTCTTCGACGATCCCAAATCTATTGAGAATACCTATGTGATTCCTCTGCGCATGATCAGTGTTACAGGTATTGACCATATTCTCACGGGTAAACCCCGTGAAGGTCTCGATCCTGTCCGTACTGATTTGGAAAGTTGGGAGACGCTGGCCAAGGACTATGTGCTATACTGCGTGAAGTATAAGAACCCATGGGATGCTAACTATATTCGTCGTGGTGCTGATGAGGTCACTGAAAACGGAACGACCACAAAGGTTGTCCGCAAGGATTTCTCGTTGGTCAATTCTGATCTTGAGCATTATACCGAGAATCCCGTTAATGCAAAAGATGAGAGAGTAACCCTTTACACTGTAAGTGAAAAAGTGGCTCGCTTTAGTCCTTCTTTCCAGACTTCTGGCGTTTCTATTCCTTGTAACCTTCTTCTTACCTTCAATGGTAACAAGTGTACTATCTCTACTGACGATGCGAATGTGGAAGTTACGGGTGAAGGCGAATATATCACCAAGGGCACGACACTGCCAGAATACAAGGATTACATCTGGGGACATAACAATGGCGAGCAAGTCCATCGTGACATTCTCCGTTTGAAGTATACGATTGATTTCAAAGACAAGAACATCCAGGTGTCTACCAATGATACATTGGTTGTTCGTGACCGTGATTCAAACAAGAAAGTAACCTTTACTACCAAATACGTAAAACAATAATTAGGAGGCTGAGTATATGAATAATATTT
This sequence comes from uncultured Bacteroidales bacterium, assembly GCA_902760345.1. Taxonomy (GTDB): domain Bacteria; phylum Bacteroidota; class Bacteroidia; order Bacteroidales; family Bacteroidaceae; genus Prevotella. Next base: position 17,651 of record CACWFY010000017.1, read on the forward strand.
TTAGAAACATCTCTCTGATGGTAGCTGCAGGAGCCTTGGCTGTTTCTTGCGCCGACTATAATGAGACCAATAATTTCACGGCCGAGCCTGATCCCACAGTGGTACAACCCTATGGTGACTTGAATCCTGTTAAGTCATACATCAATAGGGCTAAGTATCCTAACATGTCTCTTAGCGCAACGCTGGATGTGAATGAATATAACAAACAGGAACTGGCTCACTGCGCTGTCCAGACCAATTTTAACAATGTTGCCTTTGGCAAGAGCTTGATGGCTGGAAAAATTATCAACGACAAAGGAACCATGAACTTCTTGGACATGATTGATTTGTTAGACCATGTCGACGAAATTGGTGGCGAGGTATACGGCAGCCCTCTGGCAGCCAATGCCAATCAGCCTGACGGATGGTTTAAATTGTTGACGGCTCCTATTGAGATTCCTGTTGATGTCATCAAGGATAAGGAAGTAGACTATACCACCATGGAGACGTTTACAGGTACCAATCTTGGCCAGACGAAGCCTGTCATTGTTAAGAATTATGAAAGTAGTGGTCAGAATGCTCTTAAGCTTCCTAAAGAGTCGGTGATAACGAAAAAGTATACCAAGGTTTATATCGCTGAAGGTTTTGAGCCTGATGTACTGGGTAAATATACGATTACTTTCAATGCCAAAGCTGACAAGGAAGTGTCGTTTAACGTCACTTTCTCTGATAGTTTGATTATGGAGAAGAATGAAGAGGGGGCCGATGCCAAAAAGTTTAGCCTTAAGGCTGGCAAATGGACCAAGATGGTCGTTGAAACCATGACTGCTGCTGATGCTCAGGCTGGTTATGTAATGATTAGTGGTAACAGAAACTCTGACATCTATGTTAAAAATGTAACGGTTACACACGAGCCCGACAATCACCGTCCACAGACCGACCAGGAAGTTAACGATACGATTCATTATGCACTCAATGCATGGTGCGACGGCTTTATGAAGATCAACAAAGGCCGCATCAAGTCGTTCGACCTGATTGACGAGGCTATTGGCAAGAAGACTCTTGAAGGTACCAACTATTATGACCTCAAGCATGCTGCAGACGAAACATCTACTGCTGATAAGATTTTCTGGCAAGATGTCTTCGGTAGTGAGAACTATGCGCCGACAGTATCTAAGGTAGCCAATGAAGCCTTTACGAAGTATGGTGGTAACGCTGCTGACCTGAAGTTCTTTATCAGTGAGAGTGGTCTGGAAGACTCCAAGAAGATGGAGAGTCTGAAGTACTGGATGGGCATCTGGGATGGTAAGGGTGCTAAAATCGACGGTATCAATGCTAAGCTGAATCTTTCTTACAGTGAAGATGCCGCCACGCAGAAAGCAACTGAGGACGCTTTGGACGCTCTCCTCGACAACCTGGCTGCTACTGGCAAGCTCATCCGTCTCTCTAACCTCGACATCGTTTATAAAGACGCAACAGGCTCCAAGGTCTCGGTAACAGCTATCACCGATGACCAGCGCCAGCAGCTTGCAAACTTCTATGTCCATGTCATTAAGCGCTATATGGCTAAGATTGCTCCAGACAAGCAGGCTGGTCTCTGCAAGACCAACTTGGTTGATACAGCGTCTGATCCTGTAGGTCTCTGGACGAGTAAGGTCCTAAATCCTGCAGCCACCAAGAAGGTGTCAGACTGGGTACGCAATGCTAACTACAAGGCATTCTGCGATGCGCTTAGTGGAGAATAATGAACTAACTGGAAGATAATTGCCAGTGGGCAAAAGGAATCTTTGTTCCTCCTGGCAGTTATCTTTCAAATAACCTCTGAATCACATTATTATTAATTATTTTATTTAACTAACTCTTTTTATTATTAATCTAAATTATTTCTATTATGAAGAAATTATTTACACTGGTTGCTCTCTTGGCATGTTTCCTGGGAGCAAAGGCAGAGTGGGTAGAAGATTACTCCATCGACTACTCCACAAAGTCCAATTTCCCGTTCTATGTAATGGGTTACGTCCCTGAATGGGTTGACGGTGTCATGACCGACTACGGTGCAAACTACAGGTATGCAACTCAAGATGTTCTTGACAATGGTGATACTAATGGTAATGGCAAATTGACAGCTGAAGAATCTATTGTTGGTACAGCTATGGCTGGTTCTGCAGAGTATCAGAAGGTAACAGGTGCTGGCCCATATTGGCACCAGTATTTCATTGCTGACGGTATCCCTACAGAACTTGATGGCTCGTACAAAGTGGTAGCAATGGTGAAGGCTTCAGAGGAAGTTACAATTGATGTCAACATGGGCTGGAGTTGGTCGGCAGATCCCGCTAAGGCCTCTGTTAAGATTGGCACAGAATGGGCCGAGGTAGAATGGAGCTATTCTGGTATCGGTGGCACTTCTTGTAACCTCGTTGCTCAGCCAGCTTCTTCTACTGCTACCATTGAATGGAAATGGGTGAAGGTTTCTCACAATGCTAAGCCTCAGGCTGTAACTATTTGGCAGGAGTGGCTCACCGATGATGGTAAGTCTATCCTTCCTGATGTAGAACATACCAATAAGTATATGGGTGATGCCGAGACTCCTTGGGGTGAACTCGCTAACGTAAAATTTAACGATCAGACTCAGAATAATCTGATTTGCGCATGGACTAAAGAGAGAGCAAAACTGATGAATGATGATGGTGGCTGGGATCCATATCCTGCTCCCATTGAAGTAGATCCTGATGATGCAAAGAACCACGTATTTGTTGTTCATGGTCAGGAAGCTATCACTGAGGGTGATCCTGCTGCATGGGACAACCAGTTCTGGATTCAGTCTCCGAAGTCTTGGAAGTCTGGTGAACAGGTTAAGATTTCATTCCGTTATAAGGCCTCTAAGGAGGTTACGGTAGCAACTCAGTGCCATAAACAGAACCCCTCTGATTACCTGATTTGGCATGCTATCGGTGATATCGCCTTTACTAAGGAGTGGCAGACTTACAGCGCAATCACAACTGTAGGAGATGATATGGACGGTATGTGGTCAGTCGCTTTCCAGTTGAACCAGAACGATAAGGCTGCTATTGATTTCTACTTTGATGATCTTTCTTGGCAGAGCATGAAGCTTGAAGAGGGCTTCTTCGTAGCAGGTTCTAACTCTCAGGCAGGTCTTGACTATGACTTCGCCAATGCTATTCCTTTCGAATATGATGCTGAATTAAATCTCTATACTGCTACTATCGGTGAGGTAGGAAATAAGGAGTCTTACGTTTCTGAGATTATGATTTCTACCGTTCGCGGTAACGACGCAGCCTTCAAGGCTAATACACTGAAGCTTGAGAGCCCTGTTACAAGCGATGAAGATGCTTGGAACAACTATGCCCCAGGAAGCCTTGCTAAGACTAAGCTTCCAATGGCTGGTGTTTGGAGCATTTATCTTGACGCTGACTACAAGGCTATGGTATTCGTATGTTTAGAGGGTGAGGAAATTGTATATGCCAATATCGTTACTAACAACACTGAGATTGTTGTAAATGGCGTAGAGCGCGAAGACCTGATTGACACCAAGGACAATGAAGGTAAGATTACCGTAAGAGAAGATCAAGATGATCCTGCTGGTGAAAATGTAGGCGGTGATGGTCACAATGGTCAGAGTTGGGACAACCAGTTCTGGTTCAAGGCTAACCGCACTCTTGCTAAGGGTGAGGCAACTGTTCTGAAGTTCAAGTATAAGGCTAACAAGGCTGCTAATACCACCACACAGTGCCACGGCAATCCTGGTGGTTACATGCACTGGGCTGCTATCGGTGATGTAACCTTCGGAACTGAGTGGCAAGAATTCAGTAAGGATTTCACTGTTCCTAATGAAGCAGACGGTATGCAGACTATCGCTTTCAATATGGCAGAAATCAAGGAGGCTTGTGACTATGAAATCACGGAGGTTCAGTGGTATCTGAAAGGTGATGAGAATGCTGAGGGTAAGACTTCGGAGAATCTGATCAATGCAACCGGTACTGACAACTTCTGGGTGAAGATTGGTGCAGGTACAAGTCCTTATCAGTATACAGGTGCAACTGGCATCAGCACAGTAGCTAGCAAGAAGAACGTTGGTTCTGCTGTTATCTACAACCTCGCTGGTCAGCGCGTATCTAACGGCTTCAAGGGTATCGTTGTTAAGGACGGTAAGAAGTACGTGAAGTAATTCAAGAAGTAATCTTAGATTACATACTCTAATAGGTAATCGGGAGCGCCTCGGGTGTTCCCGATTACTTTTTTGTTGAAATGTTTGGAAGTTCCCCAAACATTGTGTATATTTGCAGCGAGAAAAGTAGACGCTTATGTTAGACAGATCGTTGACAATAGACAAGCTTAAGTCATCCAAAGAATATCTAAATGAGCACTTTGGTGTGAACTCGATGCTTCTTTTTGGTTCTTTAGCAAAGAATGAGCAGAGAGAGGATAGTGATGTTGATGTCTGTGTCGAGATGAAACCCAATCTCTTTAGACAGGCTGCTGTAAAGGCTCATCTGCAAGAGCTGTTGGGTTGTGATGTTGATGTTGTTAGGATGAGAGATGATATGAATGGTGTGTTCAAACGTCAAATCATAAAATATGGAATACGAGTTTTCTGATGATACTATAGAAATGCTCTATGAAACGCTTAGCAATATAGAACTCGCTATTACTCGACTTCAAGAGCGTACTAATCAAGTCCATTCTGCTGATGATTTTAGGTTATCTCCATGGGGAATGGAAAAGTTGGATGCGGCTTGTATGGTGTTGATTGCTATTGGGGAAAGCGTCAAAACATTAGATAAGTTGACGGATAAGAAACTCCTTCCAACATATCCTTCCATAGAATGGAAAGGTGTTATGGGGGTGAGAGATGTTATTGCGCATCATTATTTCGAAGTTGACCCTGATGCTGTATTTGATATTATTAGTAATGATATCGAGCCATTGAAAAATGCGATTGAGTACTTCAAAAATAGTTTGTTCAATGTTAACAAGTAATTCGCTGATTGATTACATATCCTAATGGTAATCGGGAACCCTCTGGCTCCCGATTACTTTTTTGTAATAGACACAGTGCGATTGAAAAGATATAAAAACCTGCATTTCCTACACTTGCTGTTGAGTGTCAACGAGTTAGCTTCCAATTTCCTACACTGCGCAGTGTAGGAAATCCTACACTTAGGCTAAAATGGTGCTAGAAACACATAGAAAACCGTTGTGCTCATAGTCTCTGCGTGAAAACTATGTTTTCACACTGTCAATACATAGTTTTCACACTGTCAATACATAGTTTTCACACTGTTAATGCATAGTGTTGGTGTGGTGAAAACGGCGTTTTCGCGGAGGTATATCCCCACAAGTGCAACTTCAGTGTCACTTTCAGTGTAGGAAATTTCCATGTAAGTATCTGACTGTCAGTGCCAAGTGTAGGAAATGCGGGATTTCGGCAATTGTTACTAATCGACACAGCAGAGTCAGTATTTGATTCTGAAATAGTCGAGTGCCGCCTTATACTGGTCTTGTGCTGTCAGGCAGGTGTCGGTCAGGTAGCCGTCGATGTGGCCCCATTCACGAAGCCCTCTATAGTAGAACATCTTCAGCTCGTCGGTGATGATAAACGGTACGATGGCGCTATGCAGGCATTCCTTGAACATGATGAGACGGCCCACACGACCATTGCCGTCCTGGAACGGATGTATCTTTTCGAAGCGGACGTGCAAGTCGAGGATATCCTCCAGCGTGCGCTCCGGCTTAGCGTTGTACCATCCCAAGAGGCGCTGCATACTTTCCTGTACCTTTTCCGGCTCACAGGTCTGTTCACCACCCACCTCATTAGGCAGACGCTTATAGTCACCTACAGCAAACCAGTCCTTGCGGCTGTCGCTGGTTCCGGTCTTCAGGATGCCATGTAGCTGCTTGGTCAGTTCTTCCGTAAGCGGCTCCTCGGCCTTGTCGATAATCAGGTCGATGCAGCGAAAGTGGTTGACGGTCTCCACGATGTCGTTCACGTTCACCGTCTCGTCGGCAGTCACGCTAATGGTGTTTGTCTCGAAGATATAGCGGGTCTGTTCGTGCGTCAGCCGGCTGCCTTCTATATGGTTCGAGTTGTAGGTCAGGTCTATCTGTGTCTTGTGATAGATGCCGCCCTTCATCTTCATTACCTTCTGTTCGCGGAGTACGTCGAGCAGAGTCTGCGTATGCTGATTGTTTGTCATATCCAATGTTCTAAGTCGCAATATCGCTACAAAGTTACAAAATCTTTCTGAGAACACAACGATTTACTACGAAAAAACGCTCACCAGTAAATCCCTGTATTCCAGATTTTTGAAAAAAACATTAATAACCCCCATGCCAGTATGAAGTGCTTCAAGCCCTTATAAGATGCAAGCCAGGGATTTTTCCTTGCAAACAAGTTTACAGCCAAAAATCCCTGCCTCACATCTTAGTCTCCGATGGAGACCTCACATACTGGCATGGGCAAAAACACCAGCTTTTGTCAAAGCTTGAAAAACAGATGTTACCATTGTCCCCTGACGACAAAGTTGAATTCTTCAACAATAAACAATACTGTGCTGCGTTCTAAAGGAAATCATCTTTCTGATCTATGAGCTATCATATTGCAAAACTATCCGATATTAATCCTTCACTTGTAACCGACCTTAGAAATCAGTGCTATACCATTATCGGTTTGTGCCAGCAAGTGCATCGTGAAATGGGCCCATTCCTGAACGAATACATGTATCAAGAAGCCTTGGATATACTATTCGAAGAGAATCATATAGAGAAGGTGAGGGAATATTATTTCTCTGTAACTTTTCATGGGCGACAAATAAAGCATAAGCATTACGTTGATTTTCTTGTCAATAACGAGGTCTTGGTAGAATGCAAGGCTGTAGACTGTATCGGACCTGAGCAGCGCCAGCAGCTATGGAACTATATGAGGCTGACAAAAATAAGTATTGGCATCTTGTACAACTTCGCTCCGACACGCGATCAATGTGAACGTTACTATCTGGATGACAAGACTGGCAATATGTTTGTCTTCTGAAATTTGTTTTTCAGCTTTTTGAAAAGCGTTGTTTTGGCCTTGATGAGATAGAATCCCCGACGGGGTAACGGTATTTGTTGTAAGGCTGTCTGGATGCCCTGCATACAAGCAGACTTGCTGCAAATAGCGTTAGGCACTCTGTCAAGAGTGTCTATCTCATCAAGGGGTTATTAATGTTTTTGTTTCAAAATCTGGAACACAGTGATATGCGGGTGACCCGTTTATCATTTTGGTGTGTCTGATACACCAGAAAAAGTATGTGTGACAAAAGGAAGCCGCTAATGTGACTTCTTTTTCTTACCTTTGCACTCTGAAATAAAAAACTTACTAATATATCATGTACAAGAAACTATTACTGAGTGTCGCTGTTATGGCGAATTGTATATCAACGAATGCACAGACAAAATTGGCTGACGACTACAAGGGAACCAGGAACAACCCGATCAGTGCCAACATCTTCTGTGCCGACCCAACGGCTTTGGAATATAATGGGCGCCTGTATGTCTATGGGTCGAACGACCATCAGGAGTTTGTTGCTAATGGTAAGAAAGGTGACAATACTTATGGCTCCATCAAGTCGATTGTGGTGTTCTCAACCGATGATATGGTGAACTGGACCTTTCACGGCACCATTGATACGAAGAAACTCTGCTCAGGCTGGAATCCAAGTGCATGGTACAGAGGTTATGGCGTCTCTTGGGCACCATCTGTTACTTGGCGTCATAACGAGACCACTGATAAGGACGAGTTTTTCCTCTACTTCTGCAACAGCAGTCATGGTGTTGGCGTGTTGACAGCTGAGTCGCCTGTCGGTCCTTGGAAATCTCCCAATAAAGAGTTGATGATTGCTTATGACACGCCAGGTGCCAACCCTTTAAACAGTAATGCCAATTTTGACCCAGGCGTAACCATCGACGACAATGGCGTGGGTTGGATTTCTTTTGGTGGCCTCGGCCCGAGCCAGATTATGCCCGAAGCAGCCCGTATTATTAAATTAAAGCCCAATATGACCGAGGTCGACGGTTCGGCGGTGAAGATACATGCGCCCTATCATTTCGAGGCCAACGAACTGAATGTCATCGGTGGAAAGTACGTGTACACCTACTGCTCGAACTGGGCAGGTCGCGATGCCACCGAATGGAATAACTATAAGAGCGAGCATCCGACTAGCGCCAACGCACCTGGTGGCGGCACCATGTGCTATATGGTCAGCGACAATCCTTTGGATCCCGACTCTTGGGAATTCAAAGGCTATTATGGCCCGGGTGTCGGAGGTAACAACCACTCGCACCTGCAGAAGTTCCAGGGGAAATACTACCATATCTACCACAACCACGGAGACATTCTGTTGAATGCAATGAAAAAATCTGGTGCAGTAGATGCCAGTGCTGGAGACTACCGCAGCATCTGTGTTAACCAAGCTGATGTGAACGAGCAGACGGCTACTGTCAATCCTGTTACCCTAAATACTGAAGGTGTCACACAAATCAAGAACCTGAACCCGTACGAGTGGCAGCAGGCAGAGACCATGGTCAGCTGTGGTGGGGTAGAGTACGAGGCTTTTACCAATATTAAGAAAAATACCAAGATCAGTCAATTGGGCAATGATGCCTCAGAGAACCTACAGGTAAACATGAAGGCAGGCTCATGGATTTGCGTACGTAAGGTGGACTTCGGCACAAATGGTGCAGCGAAGTTTACGCTACGCGGAAAGGGTACAGCAAAGATAGAGCTTCGCACAGCAAGGGCTGGTCGTCCATTGACCACTGTCGAATTCTCATCGACAGAGATGGGTGACCAGACGTTTGAGGTTGATGCAGCCAAATTTAAGGGAGTAAAAAGCAACATTCTTATTGCCGTTACTGAAGCTACCGATTTCTATGTGGATGCTTGGCAGTTTACTGCATATGATCCTACCGGTATTGAGGAGGTGGTCAGCAGCCAAAAGGTAAAACAGCAGCGCTACGACCTCTCTGGTCGCAAGTTGTCTGATGCCAATAACCATCGTGGCATCGTCATCGAGCAATATACTGACGAGAATGGCGTGAAGCACAGCCGCAAAGTAGTGTCTTGCAAAGAATAATAAAACCCTTGTCGTATGACACTGACTAAATGCTATAAGGCCCTGATGCCTGTGGTCCTGTGGATAGGGGCCTTGGTGGCAGTGGCCTGTGTTTTGTTGTATGTAGAGGCCGACCTGCTATGGAAGGTGCAGCAGCACAACGTATTCCTGAACACGGCGTTGTTTTTCAAGCAGCAGATGGTGGTGCCTGGTGGCATGCTGTCGTATCTGGGCGCCTTCCTGACTCAGCATTTCTACTATCCCTGGGTGGGCGTCATTATGCTATGTGCCTTGTGGCTGTTGATGATGTGGCTCACAAAACGGACTTTCAACATCCCTGGGCAATGGATGGTGGTGACGCTGGTGCCTGTGGCTATCCTGTTGGTGGCCAATATGAGTCTGGGCTACTGGGTATACGTCATCAAACTGCGCGGCTATTTCTTTGTGCCAACCCTTGGCGTAATATTCGCTACTGCCTTGATATGGGCATTCCGTAAGTTGCCTGAAAAGCTGTGGATTCGTGCCGCTTTCATCGTGGTGGCAACGTTGGTGGGCTATCCCCTGATGGGTGTCTATGCTTTGGCAGCCGTCATCTTGATGGCTATACTGGTGTGGCGTAAGTGGCTGGTGGGTGTCTTTGCTTTGGTGAGCATGATTGCCATACCATTGCTCTACTATCGTTTCGTTTATTACGAGACCAATCTGGCAGATATCTATTGGGCTGGTCTTCCCGTCTTCATCGTACGCGAGAGTCATCCGCAGTACTACTATTCTTACTATGCGTTGGCCCTGTGTTATGTGTTGCTGGCTTTGAATGTCTGCACTAACTGCTCATGTCTATCCTCTCGCCTCTCACCTCTCACCACTCACCTCTTGCAACTCTGCCTGTTGGCAGCTGTCGTCGCTGGTGTCAACCATTTCTGGTATAAGGATGCCAACTTCCACCATGAGTTGCGAATGCTGCGTTGTGTGGAGCAGGCTGACTGGGAAGGCGTTATTAAAGAAGGAACGAAACAGGACTGCGAGCCCACACGAGCCATCGTGGTGTTGCACAACCTGGCGCTGAGCAGACTGGGCCGCCAATGTGACGAGATGTATAGCTTCCGTAAAGGTTCCAGCAAAATCAATACGCCGCTGCCTGTCTATATGTACCATGTGGCTGGACGTCTGATGCTCTATCAATACGGCATGATGAACGAGTGTCACCGCGTCTGCATGGAAGATGGTGTGGAATACGGATGGAATGTAGACGTGCTGCAATATTTGGCGCGCTGTGCCATCCTAAATAAGGAAACGCAGGCGGCCAGGAAATTTCTGGACCTCCTTAGGCAGACGTGCTACTATGGCTCTTGGGCTGACCATATGGAACAGCTGATGAACAATCCTAAACTGCTGGCTGACGATGCAGAGACAGGGCCCATTACCCACATGCTGCACTATACTGACCATATAGATGCCGTCGAGGGCTGGATAGAGAAGTGCGTGATGACCAATCTGGCAGAGCATGATGCTGACGACCTCTATTTTCAGGAACAAGCAGTGCTGGGTGCCTTGTGGACCAGAGACGCCAGTCTTTTCTGGCCTCGCTTCGAACACTATGTCCAACTGAAAAACAATGAAAACATCCCCCGCATCTTCCAAGAAGCAGCCTGGATGTTTGCCAATCTGGAAGGTCAGGAAGGGCTGGACGAGTGGGAACTGGCGCCTGGCGTTAAGGAAAACTTCTACCAGTTTATGAAAGGAATGGAGCAATTGCGCCAGCAACCCAACAATGGTAATGTCAGGGCATTCCTGTTTAACAACTACGGTAATACCTACTATTTTGAATACTTCTTCCTCAGAAACATCACCTACTATTGATATGAAAAGACTGATTCTTTTCGCCGCGGCAGCCTTGATACTGGTGGCCTGCGGCCATCAGATACCCCAGGAATATACGGAGTCGGACGACCTGCCCAATATCTATCCTGACTATATCGACGTAACCATACCTGTCAACATGGCTCCGTTGACCTTTCAGCTCGACGACCGGGCCGACGGCATGGTGGCCAGACTATCGGCAGGTGACGAGGAGGTGGTTTATAGTGACAAGGTACAGCCCAGCATGAGCGAGTGGAAACAGCTCGTTCAGTCGGCCCTTAACCAAAAGCCCGCTGCCATTCAGGTAGAGGTTTTTGTCGACAAATACGACCATTGGACACGCTTCAAGCCTTTCCATATCTATGTGTCGCCCGATTCCATCGACAGCTATATCAGCTATCGACTCATTCCGCCCTCGTATGTCACTTATGAAGAGCTGACCATCAGCCAGCGTTGTCTTGAGAACTACGACGAAAGCGTTATCTACGACAATATGCTCTGCTCGGAGGGTGCCAATGGCCAGTGCATCAACTGTCATAACTACCAGCAGTACAATCCTGAACGCATGCAGTTTCATGCCCGTCAGAATCTGGGTGGCACCATCATTGCCTATGATGGAAAGATCAAGAAGGTGAACATGCGCAACGACTCCATTCTGTCGGCAGGCGTTTATCCGACATGGCATCCGTGGCTCCCACTGATTGTCTACTCCTCGAATATGACTGGTCAGATATTCCACTCTGTCGATCTTAACAAGATTGAGGTCTTTGACACGGAGAGCGACCTCATCGCCTATGACGTAGAGAAAGATGAGGTGATGAATATCGAGAACGACCCTGCGGAGCTGGAGTGTTTCCCCTTCTGGGCGCCAGATGGTAAGACACTCTACTATTGTAGTGCCCACTTCGAGTATCAAGACACCATCGACCACGGCAAGGAGTTCCTGATGCATACAGAAGAGGTGAAATACAACCTCTATAAGAAGTTTTTCAACCCGGAGACGCTGCAGTTCGGACCTCGTGAACTGGTATTCGCTGCTGACTCTCTTGGCAAAAGTGCCACGTTGCCGCGTGTCTCACCCGATGGCCGCTTCCTGATGTTCACCCTCGCCAAACATGGCGTCTTCCATATCTGGCACCACGATGCTGACCTGTGGATGCTTGACCTGCAGACTGGAGTAGTACGCAACATGGAGGAGATTAATTCGCCAGATACCGAGAGCTATCACTCCTGGTCGAGCAATGGCCGATGGGTGGTGTTCAGCAGTCGCCGCTACGACGGCAACTATACACGTCCGTTCATCGCCCATATCGATAAAAACGGAAAGGGCACCAAGCCTTTTGAGTTGCCCAGTGCCGATCCGGATTATCACCGTCAGTTTCTGAAATGTTACAACGTTCCTGAATTCATGCGTGGGCCTGTGACTATTAAACCTCAGCGGTTTGCCGATGTTGTCAAGCAAGAGGCAGTACCTGTAAAATACGTTAGCAAGTTTTCAAAATGAGACCTATAAAAAAGCTCACCAGTTGTGAGGTGAGCTTTTTATATAGCCTATTAATTATACATCATGACCTTTCTGGAGCTGCCATCGGCACTGCGCTCGATACAGAGCCCTTGGGGCTTATCCAGTTTCCGGCCCTGCAGGTCGTAATAGGTCTTCGGACCGTCAACGTAGTTGTACTTCATGTTCTCAATGGCCGTACTGCCTTTGTCAATCGTGAAGATGAAAGTATTCAAACTCTGAGCTGGCATCTCGTGTAGGTACTTGTGGACAGGTTCTGTAATGTCAAGTGTTGACTTTTGACAGAGATTCTCACTTTCGTTGCCTGTTGATAGCCATAATTCAGCGTTCTTTGCATAAACATTTTCTGGCAGTGTAATCATCAAGTCACGAGCGTTCTCCCTTGCATTAATAGCCATGACGATGATGGAGTCGCCCTTGATGTAAGCCGAGAATTGTTCGTTCTGCAACACTTCCTCTTTCGTGCGCCCAGCATTCGCGTCTTGGTTCGTTGATAAGCGGGTGGAACCCGTGACATTCTTCGAAAAGTGGGACATCACGAAAGCACGAGGCAGCAGTTCGTCCTTTTTGTTGGCTGTGCCATATTGGGACTCACCCGTTCCGCAGAAAGACCAATGGGCACGCAGATACCAGTAAATGTAACCCGTGCAGCCAGCCAGCATACATTCGTTGAGCTCTTCGGCGAAGATAAGGTTCTCATTCCAGTTGGGCAGTCGGTCTTTTAAATCACTACTAACGGAGTGCTCAGTCATCCAGACCTCTTTGCCAAGTGGGAGCGCTGCATCGGCAACGGGCTTGATGTATTGGAGAGGCATGTGGCCATAGATGTGTCCGGCAAAAATGTCAACTTCCTTGCGACAGGTCTCGTCAGCCAATAAAGCATCAAAATAGTCTTTTCTGTATCCCAATGGCTCGGCACTGATTAGACGTACGTTGTTATATGTCTCGCGGTCAAGCAGGTGGGCATAATTCTTAATCAGTTCAACCTGCTCCTGTGGTTCATAAAGACAGCCAGAGTAGTTGACCCACCAGTCGGGCTCGTTTTGAATGGAGACGGCATCCATGACGACACCATGATCTTTCATCCACTTTAGGAAGGTGTTAAACCATGGGAAGAACAACTCATAGCAGTCCTTGCGCAACCTGCCTTCCTGGTAACCTTGGTCTTCGGCATTGCCGCCTGCAGCAGTATCATTGGTCTTATATTTTCCAGGAGGTGACCAAGGGGTTCCAAAGACAATACCTCCACGGTTTTTGACAGTCGTAGCAGATGGAAGTGAACCATTCCAGTCGTAGTCGCCCCAGTTGTCACCCTCAAAACTCGGTGAAATCTCCATACGTAAAATGTTCAAGGCAACTTTCGACCTTTTACCATAAAGTTTGTTCACAGGAGTGTAGTCACTACCAAATGGCTTCATGGCACCGTCACAGCAAGCACCGCCAAAACCAGTGACAGTCTGCTTCTTGGTGGCGTAAATCTGTAACGAAGTACGTGGCTTCGCAGCTTGGATAGCAGTGGTGGCTATCAGCACCATCATGATAGAAGTAAGAATTCTTTTCATTCGCATTTATATTAAGTTAGAGTTTCTGTACTTTTAATTCGTGCGCAAAGGTACGAAAAAAAAAGTGTTGACCAAAACGGATTCGTGCCTTTTACAGTGAAGTTCATCGAGGTGATACATCAGAAAAAGTATATGAGACAAACGAGCGCTAACTATTATATATAATATGTGTATCTTTGCAACGTAAATGAATCATAACAACCAATCAATTACTAACGAAATGAAAAAGACAGTAATCCTAACTCTGTTATTAACCATTTTGCCTGCACTTAGGATGCAGGCCGCTGTAGACCCTAACTTCTACATCTTCCTGTGTTTCGGACAGTCGAACATGGAGGGTAATGCCCGTCCGGAGGCTGCCGACCTGCAGAGTCCTGGTCCGCGCTTCCTATTGATGCCTGCCGTGGACTTTCCCGCTACCGACCAGCGCTCGGCCCGTAAGATGGGTGAGTGGTGCGAGGCTTCGGCTCCGCTCTGTCGTCCAAATACGGGTCTGACACCTGCCGACTGGTTTGGTCGTACGATGGTGGCTTCGCTGCCCAACAACATCAAGATTGGCGTCATCCATGTGGCTATTGGTGGTATCGACATCAAGGGCTTCCTGCCCGACAGCATCAAGGAATATGCCGAGAAGAAGGCTCCGGGCTGGATGAAGGGTATGTTGGCCGCCTACGACAACAATCCCTACAAGCGTCTGGTGGAATTGGCCAAGAAGGCCCAGAAAGATGGTGTCATCAAGGGTATTCTGATGCACCAAGGCGAGACTAATACTGGCGACCCGAAGTGGGCCGGCATGGTGAAGCAGGTGTATGAGAACCTTTGCGGTGACCTGCAGTTGAAACCCGAAGAGGTGAACCTCTATGTGGGAAACATCGTTCAGGCCGGCGGCAAGGGTGTCTGCATCGGTTGTAAGAAGCAGATTGACGAACTGCCACAGACGATTCATACCTGTCAGGTCATCTCTTCTGACGACTGTTCGAACGGCCCTGACCGCCTGCACTTCGATGCTGCCGGTTATCGTGAGCTGGGTTGCCGCTATGCTGAGGCCGTAGCCCGCCATCTCGGCTTTGAACCCAAGCGTCCGGCCAACCTGCCTGTCGCCAAGAAGATTGAGGTGCCTACTGATGCCGTGACCGTGGAGAATGCCATCCCAGGCAATGAGTTCCCGAAGATCGACAAGGAGCGCCGTGCCTACTTCCGCATTCAGGCTCCCGAGGCCCGTAAGGTCATTGTCGACATCTGTAGCAAGAAATATGAGATGCTGCCCGACGGTAAGGGTGGCTTCATGGCTGTGACTGATCCGCTACCTGTGGGCTTCCACTACTACTTTATGAACATTGACGGGGTGAACTTCGTCGATCCCGCCAGCGAGACCTACTTCGGCTGCAACCGCGAGGCCGGCGGTCTGGAAGTTCCCGAGGGCCCCGAGGGTGACTACTACCGTCCACAGCTGGGCATCGACCATGGCCAGGTACGCAGCATCTACTATCCTGCTGCTCATGATGCAAATAGTAAATTGTCAAATAATCAAATAGTATGGCGTCACGCCCTGGTCTACACCCCTGCCGAGTACGAGAAGGGTAAGAAGAAGTATCCCGTGCTCTACTTGCAGCATGGTATGGGTGAGGGTGAGACCAGTTGGATGTTGCAGGGCAAGATGCAGCACATCATGGACAATGCCATTGCCAAGGGCGAGGCTGTACCGATGATTGTGGTGATGGAGAGCGGCGATATCAAGGCTCCCTTCAACTTCGCCGGTGGCGGTTCGAACCGTCAAGGTCAGAGCGACTATGGCGCATCGTTCTATCCCGTATTGTTGAACGACCTGATTCCTTATATCGACCAGAACTTCCGCACCAAGGCTGACCGCGAGAACCGCGCTATGGCCGGTTTGTCGTGGGGTGGTCACCAGACCTTTGACGTGGTACTGCAGAATCTCGATAAGTTCGCTTGGATGGGTACGTTCAGCGGTGCTATCTTCGGTCTCGACGTGAAGACCGCCTACAACGGTGTCTTTGCCAATGCCGACGAGTTCAATAAGAAGATTCACTACTTCTATATGAACTGGGGCTCTGAGGACTTCATCAAGAGCCAGCCCATCGTCGACGGTCTGCGCGGCCTCGGCATTAAGGTAGACTCTTCTGTCTCTGAGGGTACCGGCCATGAGTTCCTGACCTGGCGTCGCGGTCTCCACGAGTTTATTCCGCATCTCTTTAAGAAGTGAAAGAAATGAAGAAAATATTTATTTCAATCATGGCGTTGCTAGGCATGGGCATAACTGCTAGTGCCCAGCAACTGCCATACAAAAATCCGCAGTTGTCGGCCCATGAGCGTGCCGTTGACCTGTGTAGTCGTCTGACGCTGGAAGAGAAAGCTCAGCTGATGCTCGACGAGAGTCCCGCTATTCCGCGCTTGGGCATCAAGAAGTTCTTCTGGTGGAGCGAGGCCCTGCATGGGGCTGCCAATATGGGCAATGTCACGGTGTTCCCGGAGCCTGTGGCGATGGCGTCGTCGTTCAACCCTGTCCTGTTGTACAAGTGTTTCGATATTGCTTCTACGGAGTTTCGTGCACAGTATAACCACCGCCTCTATGACTTGGGCGGTGAGGATATGAAGATGCGCAGTCTGTCGGTATGGACGCCGAATGTCAACATCTTCCGTGATCCGCGATGGGGCAGGGGACAGGAGACCTACGGTGAGGACCCCTATCTGACCAGTGTGATGGGTGATGCTGTGGTGCGTGGACTGCAGGGAGACCCATTGACAGGGAAAACCGGTCAGCACAAGTATCGTAAGCTATGGGCCTGTGCCAAACACTATGCCGTACACAGCGGACCGGAGTACACCCGTCACTCGGCCAACCTGACCGATGTACCGGTGCGAGACTTCTGGGAGACCTATATGCCTGCCTTTAAGCATCTGGTGACGAAGAGTGATGTGCGTGAGGTGATGTGTGCCTATCAGCGTTTGGACGACGACCCCTGCTGTGGTTCGAACCGACTGTTGCAGACCATCCTGCGCGATGACTGGGGCTTTAAGTACCTGGTGGTCAGCGACTGTGGAGCTGTCAGCGACTTCTATACCTCTCATAAGAGTTCGTCATCGCCCATTACCGCTTCTGCCAAGGCTACGCTAGCCGGTACCGATGTGGAGTGTGGCTATGGCTATGCCTATCGCAGTATTCCCGAAGCCGTGCACCGCGGCCTGATTACTGAGGAAGAGGTCGACAAGCATGTCATCCGTCTGTTGGAAGGCCGCTTCGACCTTGGCGAGATGGACGACCCGTCACTGGTGGAATGGTCGAAGATTCCCTATTCGGCCATGAGTACCAAGGAATCGGCCAAGATTTCCTTAGACATGGCACGCCAGAGCATCGTGCTGTTGCAAAACCACGACAACATTCTGCCGCTCAGTAAAAAGGAGAAAATTGCCGTCATTGGTCCTAATGCCAATAACGAGCCCATGATGTGGGGTAACTATAATGGTACGCCCAATACGACTGTGACCATCCTTGACGGTATCAAGGCTAAAACGAAGAAGCTGTTCTATGCCCAGGGCTGCGACCTGACGTATGATAAGGTGATGGAATGCCACATGGCAATGGAGTGTACGGCACCCGATGGTAAGAAAGGACTGAAGGGAACGTTCTGGACGAATACCGAATGGAAGGGTAAACCTTTCACAACCGAATATTACACCAAGCCGCTGGCCGTGACGACCAATGGCATGCACGTCTTTGCCGCCAATCTGCCTATCGAGGACTTTTCAGCCAAGTATGAGACCACCTTCGCCCCGAAGGAGGCTGGTGAATATGTGCTGAACGTAGAGGGCACGGGAGATTTCTCGGTATATGTCAATGGCGAGCGTAAGGAGAGCCATCATATCTGGCGTTCTACACCTACCCGTACCGTACTGACTGCTACCGCCGGCCAGAAGTTCCAGATAGAGGTACGCTTCAATACCGTCAAGACATGGGGCGCTGGCATGAAGATCAATATTGCCCGTGAGTTGCCCATCGACTATAATGAGACCATCGCCCAACTAAAGGGTATCGATAAGGTTATCTTCGTGGGAGGTATCGCTCCCAGCCTGGAAGGTGAGGAGATGCCTGTAGACATCGAAGGTTTCAAGGGTGGTGACCGTACCAATATTGAACTGCCGAAGGTGCAGCGTGAGTTCCTGAAGGCGCTGAAGGCTGCTGGCAAACAGGTCATCTTCGTCAACTGCTCCGGTTCTTGTATTGCTTTGGAGCCCGAAACGCAGAGCTGCGACGCCATCGTACAGGCCTGGTATCCTGGTCAGGAGGGCGGTACGGCCGTGGCTGACGTCCTTTTCGGTGACGTCAACCCTAGCGGTAAGCTGCCCATTACCTTCTATAAGAATAGCAACCAGCTGCCCGACTATGAGGATTACTCGATGAAGGGCCGTACCTATCGCTACTTTAACGATGCCCTGTTCCCCTTCGGCTATGGACTGAGCTATACCACCTTCGAAGTAGGTGACGCCAGCAGTTCTGTGAATGGCGATGACGTTGCCATCAACTGTACGGTCAAGAACACAGGCAAGTGTGACGGTACGGAGATTGTGCAGGTATATATTCGCAATGTCGCTGATTCTGAGGGACCGCTGAAGACCCTCCGTGGCTTCCAACGAGTCAGCGTGAAGGCCGGACAAACGGCTACGGCAACGATACATCTCAGCCGCGAACGCTTTGAGTGCTGGGATGGCGAGACTAATACCATGCGTGTCAAGCCAGGAGAATATGAGGTGCTGGTGGGCAACAGTTCGCTGGACAACGACTTGAAGAAACTGACAATCAATATTAAATGAGGGTAATGAGACTAATGGGGCCAATGGGGCTAATGGGTTTAATGGGTAAGATAATATTAATGGGTAAGATAATAGGTAGTATTGTTTTTTGGTTGGCCGTGCTGCCCGTGTATTCACAGGGGCGGTTTAAGGTCAGCTATGTAGCGCCTCAGGCAGTGCGTATTCAGTATCTGCCGGAAGGAAAGACAGAGGTGACTCCGTCATTGCCCGACTGGGTTTATGTGAAGCACGAGGAGGTGAAGACCCCTATGCTGTCGGCTACGGTTAAAGGAAATGGCGTGACGGTGCGCAACAAAGCCGGCCGTGTCGTCTTTCGGGCGCTCCGCCATGAATGGAAGGACGGGCAGGCCACGCTGGTGTTTGATTCCCCCAAGGGCGAACACCTCTATGGCCTCGGACAGTTTCAGGACGGTTATACTGATATTCGTGGACTGTCGCGTCGGTTGACACAGGTAAATACGCAGATTAGCATTCCGATGCTGCTGTCCAGCAAGGGCTATGGCGTGCTGTGGAACAACTATGGGTTGACAGACTATAACCCCAGCGACCGCTGCGTCGCCCTCGTCCGTCAGGAGGGTGGGGGACAGACCGAGGTAGTCAACGTGACCTCGACGGAAGGCGGTAAGCAGGAAGTACGCAAGCGTAACGTCTTTACGGCCACGCTGGAAGTGGCCAAAACCGCTGACTATGCGCTGCTGTTGGATGTCGGACAGAAGATGGCCCGCCGTCACCAACTGTCTGTCGACGGCCAGCCAGTGATTGACATGCATAACCTTTGGCTGCCCCCGACGGCATCGACCATCGTGAAGCTGACCAAAGGACGCCACACGGTGACGGCCGAGTTGTCGAATGGCGACCAGCCCGTGCTCTATTATCATGCAGTAGCCAACGAGACGGTGTTGCGCTCCCCTGTTTCGGAGGCTGTCGACTATACGGTGTTCATCGGTTCTCCCGACGAAATCATCAGTACCTATCGCGACCTGACAGGCCATGCACCTGTCATGCCCTCTTGGGCATTGGGCTATATCCATTGCCGCGAACGTTTCCATTCGTCGGCCGAGATTCTGGCTACGGCACACCGCTTCCAACGTGAGCAGTTGCCTGTCAGCATGTTGGTGCAAGACTGGCAGTATTGGGGTAAGTATGGTTGGAACTCGATGCGTTTCGACGAGGAGTTCTATCCTGATCCCAAGGCGTTGACCGACAGTTTGCATCAGATGAACCTACGCCTGATGCTCAGCGTATGGTCGAAAATCGACAAGCAGTCGGATGTCGGCCGGCAGATGGAACAGGCTGGCTATTATATACCGGGTACCGACTGGATAGACTTCTTTAACCCTGAGGCCGCCGCGACCTATTGGAAGCATTTCAAGGAGCGACTGTTGCCTTTAGGCATTGATGCCTGGTGGCAGGACGCTACGGAACCGGAGAATGACGATTTGCTGGGACGCCGTGTCAATGGTGGTCAATGGGCAGGAGAACAGGTGCGTAATGTCTATCCCTTGCTGGTATGCAAGACCGTCTATGAAGGATTGCTACAGGCTGGCAAGGAGCCGATGATCCTTACCCGTAGCGGGTTCCCCGGTATCCAGCGCTATGGGGTGGCCCTATGGTCGGGTGATGTCGGCAATGACTGGGAGACCCTGCGCCGCCAGATTACCGGCGGACTGGGTATGCAAGCCGCTGGAATTCCTTGGTGGACTTATGATGCCGGAGGTTTCTTCCGTCCACAGAACCAATATAATGATCCCGCGTACATAGAGCGTATGCTCAGATGGATAGAAATCAGCGTCTTCCTGCCGTTGATGCGTGTCCATGGCTATATGAGTGATACCGAACCGTGGAACTACGGGCCAGAGGCACAAGCCGTGATTGCTGACTGTCTGCGAGAGCGCTACCGTTTGCTGCCTTATATTGAGCGTTGTGCCAAGGCCATCGCTGACGAGGGCTATACCCTGATGCGTCCGCTGGTCTTTGACTTCTCCGACGATGAGGAGGCCTTGAAGCAGTCCTATGAATATATGTTTGGTCCCTCCCTGCTGGTTAGTCCGGTCGTAGAGCCGGGAGTAACCTCATGGCGTACCTATCTGCCTAAAAACAAGGGGGGCTGGTATGACTACCATAGCGGACAGCACTATGATGGAGGACAGTATGTTACGACGACAGTCACCAAGGCATATATCCCTGTTTTTGTCCGTGCGGGCTATATGATACAATAGGGAAAGTCTTTGTAACATCAATTTGGGCTATTGTAAAGATTTCTTTGTAACTTTGCAAACGTGAAAAAACTATCTAACGAATAACCGTTTAAAACCAGACAAAAAATGAACCAGACTTTGAAGACTGTATTGGCCATTGTTATGACCATGAACTGCTTGGGTTCTTGGGCACAGTGGGGCGCACCCGCCGATCCTAATCCAACCGTAAAATTGAAGGATGCCTATAAGGATTACTTCCTGATTGGCGTTGCCCTTAACCAGCGCAACGTAAGTAATGACGACCAGATAGCTCTGGTTAAGAGCGAATTTAGCAGTATTACTGCCGAAAACGATATGAAGCCCGGTGAATTGCATCCGAAAGAGGGCGTGTGGAACTTTGAGAAAGCTGACAAGATTGCCAACTTCTGCCGTCAGAACGGTATTAAGCTGCGTGGTCACTGCCTCTGCTGGCATTCACAGTTCGCCGACTGGATGTTTACCGACAAGAAGGGTAAGGAAGTAAAGAAAGAGGTGTTCTATGAGCGTCTGCGTGAGCATATCCATACCGTGGTAAACCGTTATAAGGATGTCGTCTATTGCTGGGACGTAGTGAACGAGGCCATCGAGGACAATCCCCGTCCTTCTTTTGCTAACGGTAAGTTTACCCCTGGCAGCCCCTATCGCCAGAGCCGCCACTTCAAACTCTGTGGTGATGAGTTCATCGCCAAGGCTTTTGAATTTGCCCGCGAGGCTGACCCCAACGCCTTGTTGTTCTATAACGACTACAACGAGTGTGACCCCGGCAAGCGTGACCGCATCTATGACATGGTGAAGAAGATGAAGGATGCCGGTGTACCCATTGATGGTATCGGTATGCAGGGTCACTACAATGTCTATGGTCCTACAGAGGAGGACATCGATGCTGCTATCACCAAGTATGCAACCATCGTAAAGCATATCCATGTGACTGAGCTCGATATTCGTATGAATACGGAGATGGGTGGTCAGCTACGCTTCTCACGTGGTGAGGCCAAGCCTGTTGCTGGCTATATGAACACCCTGCTGACTGACCAGTACAATCGTGTCTTCAAGATGTTCCGTAAGCATAAGGATGTGATCGATTGTGTGACATTATGGAACCTTGGTGACCGTGACTCATGGCTGGGTGTCAACAACCATCCACTGCCTTTCGACGAGAACTACAAGCCTAAGCAGGCTTATTACGCTATTAAGAACTTCAATGCAGCCCTTGACAATGCTCAGCCTAAGGAGGACTTTGTGCCCAATCCCTGCAACCAGCCCGGACAGGAATATCCGCAGGTGAACAGCGAGGGCTATGCCCGTTTCCGTGTAGAGGCTCCCGATGCTAAGTCTGTGATTGTCAGCCTCGGTCTTGGTGGCCGTGGCGGTACAGTACTGCGTAAGGATAAGGATGGTGTATGGGTAGGAACAACTGAAGGCCCGATGGATCCCGGTTTCCACTACTATCACCTGACGATTGACGGTGGCGTATTCAACGATCCTGGTACACACAACTACTTTGGCAGCTGCCGTTGGGAGAGTGGTATCGAAATTCCTGCTCCCGATCAGGACTTCTATGCTGAGCGCACAGACATTCCTCATGGCAACATGCAGAAGATATTGTTCTACTCTCCAAGTCTGGGTAAGATGCAGGAGGCTACCGTCTATCTGCCCAACGGTTACGGCAAACTCGTAAAGGGTAAGGGTGGTAAACTCACACAGGAACGCTATCCCGTACTGTACCTGCAGCATGGCTGGGGTGAGAATGAAACCAGCTGGCCCGTACAGGGTAAGGCCGGTCTGATTATGGACAACCTGATTGCCGAGGGTAAGATCAAGCCTTTCATCATCGTGATGGCATACGGTCTGACTAACGACTTTAAGTTCGGTACTATTGGTAAGTTCACTGCTGAGGAGTTTGAGAAGGTGCTGATCGATGAACTGATTCCTTATGTTGATGCCAACTTCCTGACAAAGACCGACAAGTGGAACCGTGCTATGGCAGGCTTGTCAATGGGTGGTATGACAACCAAGCTCATCACCCTGCGTCGTCCTGAGGTATTCGGATACTGGGGATTGCTGAGCGGTGGTCAGTATGCTCCTGAGGAAATTAAGGATCCCAAGTGTGTGAAGTACATCTTTGAAGGCTGTGGCTCTAAGGAGAATCCTGATGGCATCAACAAGAGCGTTGAATCTCTGAAGGCTGCTGGCTTTAATGCTGAAGGTCTGATTTCTGAAGGTACTGCCCATGAGTTCCTGACCTGGCGTCGTTGCTTGAGACAGATGGCTCAGAAGCTTTTTAAGTAAAAAGTGAAGAGTAAATGAATAAAACTTTATTATCAACTGTTGTTCTGTGCTTGGCAGCTACGGCTGCCAACGCACAGAATCCTATTATTCGTGACCAGTTTACTGCCGACCCTACGGCGCGCGTATTTAATAATAAGGTGTACCTGTACCCGTCGCATGACATCGTGCCGCCTGCTGGTCAGCGACAGGATTGGTTCTGCATGGAGGACTATCATGTCTTCTCTTCAGAGAACCTCACCGACTGGACAGATCACGGAGTCATTGTCACCCAGAACAAAGTACCCTGGGTACGTCCTGACTCCTATTCCATGTGGGCTCCCGACTGTATCGAGCGTAACGGCAAGTACTATTTCTATTTTCCCTCAGCTCCTAAAGATGGTCGTGGTTTCGGTGTCGGTGTTGCTATTGCTGACCGTCCCGAGGGACCGTTCATCTGTGAGCCCGAACCCATCAAGGGCATCAATGGTATCGACCCCTGTGTGCTCCAGGCTTCTGACGGCAATGCCTACATCTTTTGGGGTGCAGGCCGTTGTGCCAAGCTCAAGCCCAATATGAAGGAGCTGGCTGACGATACCCCCAAGGAGAAAGTCAAGTGGGGCAACCGTGAGTTTGAGATGCTGGGTGTTAACTGTCTGAAAGACCTGCCCAACCGTCAGGCCGAGGGTCCCTTTGCCTTTGAGGCCAACGGTTGGTATTACCTGACCTATCCGTATGTCCGTGAGAATACGGAGGTGCTTGGTTATGCGATGAGTAAGAACCCCATGGGTCCTTATGAGTATAAAGGGCTGATCATGTCCGAGCAGCCTAACGGCTGTTGGACTAATCACCATAGCATCGTCAACTACAAGGGCCAGTGGTACTTGTTCTACCACCACAACTACTTCTCGCCGCGTGATGACAAGCGTCGCTCCGCATGTATCGAGAAGCTTTATTTCAACGCCGACGGTACTATCCAGGAAGTCAAGCAGACCATGCGTGGTGTGGGTATCAACAAGGCTACCGAGAAGATTGAGATAGACCGCTACAGCACTGCCAGCAGTGATGTGACGACAGCGCTCATCGATACTGTCAATACCTTCCGCAGCTATCAGGCCACCCTGCCTAAGAAAGGCAGCTGGCTGCACTATGCCGATGTAGACTTCAGCCCCATTACCGATGCCTACCTCATCGTCAATGCCAAGGCTGGTGGTAATACTGAATTCTGCATCCGTGAGAAGAATGCCAAGGGTAAGGTTATTGCCCGTGTGACGATGAATGTCGTCACCCAGATGGGGCAGTTCCGTCGTGACCAGAGTAACCAATGGCTCACACAGACCGTCAATCTGGAGTATGTGCCGAAGGGTGTTACCGACCTGTGTGTCACTTGTGAGGGGGATGCAGAAGTCAGCATCAACTGGGTACAGTTCAAGAACCGTAACAGCTACTTCCAGCCTGTTGCTGCCAATGCCGCAGCAGCACAGCCCGATGCCAACGGCTTTATCCGTCGCTGGATGTTGCTGGAGCCCATCGACTATAACGTACGTTCTAACACCATCCTGACAGATAGCTATCTCAATGAGAACCTCAGCAAGCAGTATTTCAAGGGACAGTTTGACGACAAGAAGCTGCCTCGCGACGGTGAGAAGGTCACCGCTACAGGTATCGCACTGGCTGGTGGACCGAGAGATACAAGAATGCAGATGGGTCCTGCCCAGACTAAGGAGGTTAAGCAGACCCTGCGCTGGCATGCCCTGGAGAGCAATACCTATAATGTCAAGGTGTTCCGCTTCGCTGAGTCTTATGGCTGTCAGCCCTACAACTCCCTCTTCTGGGGTGTTACTGTCATCGACTGTCCTGAGGACATGGACGGTGTCCGTCTGGCCATCGGTTCGAATGGCGCCTCTATGTGGTGGCTCAACGGTGAGCGTGTGCTGACACTGGACGGCGACCGCCGTATGGTGGAAGACGACTGTGTATCACAGCGCCTGACACTGAAGAAAGGCCGTAACATCCTGCGCTTTGCACTGGTCAACGGTCCCGGCCTAAGCGATTTGTGTGCCCGTTTCATTGACGAAAGCGGTCAGCCAGTCACGGGCTACGCCCTAAATGTTAAATGATAAATGATAAACGATACCTGATACCTGATGACGAGAAATAATATTTTAGCAGATAAATCTATCAATTTTGCTATTAGAATGGCAAAATGCTATAAATATTTAATGGACGAAAAGCAGGAGTTTATCATGTCGAAGCAAATGTTTCGGAGTGGAACTAGTATAGGAGCCAATATTCATGAAGGAATCCAAGCTCAGAGCAAAGCTGACTTTGTCAGTAAACTTGGAATCTCTCTAAAAGAAGCAAGCGAGACTTCATATTGGCTTGTAGTTCTTTATAAGGCTGGGACATTGGAAGAGACGATTTATAATTCAGTCAAATTGGATTTGGGTGAAATTATAAGGATTTTAATTTCAACAATAAAGACAGCAAAAAAGAATATTGAACAATGAAAGCAAATAAAAGTATAGGTAAGGTGCTTACCTTATCATTTATCATTTGTCATTTATCATTTAGCCCTGTAAGGGCGCAAAGCGGAGCGCCATACATCCACGACCCCTCGACACTCGCAGAGTGCGATGGTAAGTGGTACACCTTTGGAACGGGTGGGGGAGG
The DNA here is from genome assembly GCA_902760345.1 of uncultured Bacteroidales bacterium. Taxonomy (GTDB): domain Bacteria; phylum Bacteroidota; class Bacteroidia; order Bacteroidales; family Bacteroidaceae; genus Prevotella. Next base: position 43,689 of record CACWFY010000017.1, read on the forward strand.
CATTATCACTGATGATGGCTGGTCATGGCATAGTGGTGCTGAGCGCCCCGGTGGCGGTGCAGCACCTGATATCTTGAAGATTGGTGACCGTTACCTCTGCATCTATGGCGCTACGGGCGGTGGCCTCTTTGGTGGCCATAATGGCCGTATCCTGACCATGTGGAATAAAACCCTCGACCCGAAGTCTCCCGACTTTAAGTGGTCAACAGCTATTGAGGTGGCTTCGTCCGACGGTATGGAGGACTGCGACGCTATCGACCCTTGTCTGTTGCTTGATCCTACCACGGGTCGCCTTTGGGCTACCTATGGCACCTATTTCGGAAATATCCGTCTGATAGAGCTTGACCCAAAGACTGGCGAGCGCGTCAAGGGTAATGTCGAGAAAGATGTTGCCATTGACTGTGAGGCCAGTGCTTTGATGTATAAGGATGGCTGGTACTACCTATTGGGAACTCATGGCACCTGCTGTGACGGTGTCAACAGCACCTATAATATAGTGGTTGGTCGCTCCCGCTCCGTAGAAGGTCCTTATGTGGATAATGTTGGCCGTGATATGTTCCATGGCGGTGGCCGAATGGTCATTGCTGCCGGTGACCGTTGCACAGGTGCTGGTCACTTTGGACGTTATATCATTGACGAAGGTGTTGAAGTGATGTCGTTCCACTGGGAAGCAGACTTCGAACTGAGTGGTCGTAGTGTGCTCGCCGTTCGTCCTGTCCTGTGGAAGAATGGCTGGCCCTATGCCGGAGAACGTTTCCGTGGCGGTACTTGTGCTATTTTGTCGGAACGTCGTGGCTATTCGTTGGAGATGGCTGTCGACTTCGTGCGCATCCAACAAGAGCGTCAGAGAGGTTTTGGTAACCGTAACCAGCCGATGCCTCCTGCAAAACCCATTCCCAACCAAAGTTTGGAAGACGTTATCAGCACCTGGCCAGCTGCGGATGCTTCTGTAGCAGTTCGTTGCAGCGATTATATGTTCCGCCCTCACCAGCTGTGGACCTTCACTCCTGTTGAAGAGGCTGGTGGCTATTTGACTGCACCGTATTTCAAGATTACCATTGCCGGTACCGACCGTGCCCTGACAGCTACTGCCGACAAGGAGTTGGCGACGATGGCCTATCAGAGTAACGACGAGCAGCTCTGGCGCATCGAGCAGTTGACAGATGGTACTTATCGTATCATGCCTAAGCACATTCCTGGCATAGAGGGTATCAACACACGCTATTGCCTCTATTCGGCTGCTGACAGTACACCGACGCTGGCCGTCTACGATTTTAGCAGCGATAACTCTAAGTGGAACTTGAAGCGCTTCGCTAGTGAATAATTAATAGTAACAATATGATGAAACGAATCCTTTTATTTTTATCATTTATCATTTGTCATATATCATTTAGCAGCGTAGCTGCGCAGAACCCTTTTGTACAGACCTGGTTTACCAGTGATCCTGCACCGATGGTACACAATGGTACGATGTATGTCTATACGGGACATGACGAGGATAATGCCGACTTTTTCTGGATGCAGGAGTGGCGCGTCTACTCCACGCAGGACATGGTGAACTGGCAGGATCATGGCAGTCCACTGGCCTTGGAGAGCTTCTCGTGGGCCGACGACCGTGCTTGGGCTTCGCAGACTATCGAGCGTGACGGTAAGTTCTATTGGTATATCTGTGCTCATAGCAAGTTGTCGAACGGCATGGCCATTGGTGTGGCCGTGAGCGACAGCCCGACAGGCCCGTTCCGTGATGCCCTTGGTAAGCCGCTCTTTGAGAATGGCTCGTGGGACCATATCGATCCGACAGTGATGATTGACGACGACGGTCAGGCATGGCTGATGTGGGGTAATCCGCAGTGCTATTACCTGAAGCTCAACCGCGATATGATATCGTATAGCGGTGAGTTAGGGCGTCTGGACATGACGGAGGAAGCCTTTGGCGGCCCTATCATGAGTAAGCGCGAGAAAGGAAAGAAGTATAAAGACTCATACGTGGAAGGTCCGTGGCTGACCAAGCGCAACGGTACCTATCAGTTGCTGTATGCTGCTGGTGGTGTTCCTGAACACATTTCTTATAGTACGGCACCGCACCCCACAGGTCCTTGGAAGTATGCCGGCGAGATTATGCCGCTGTCAGACACCAAGTCGTTTACCAACCACTGTGGTGTGGCTGACTTCAAGGGTCACTCGTATTTCTTCTATCATACGGGCAAATTGCCTGGTGGTGGCGGTTTCGGTCGTAGCGTGGCTGTCGAGGAGTTCAAGTACAATGCCGACGGTAGCTTCCCCACGATCCTGCCTACTGACGAGGGCGTGAAGCCCATTGCTAAGTTCGACCCCTATCGTAAGGTGGAGGCTGAGACCATGGCATTCTCGAAGGGCGTGAAGACCGAGCAAAATGACGAGGTGGGCGTGTATGTCACCGACATCCATAACGGTGACTATATTAAGTTGCAGAATGTACACTTCTGCTACAAGACCCCACGCACATTCACGGCTCGTGTGGCTAGTGGCCTGCGTGGTGGACAGATTGAAATCCGCTTGGATAGCCTCGGAGGAAAACTCCTCGGCACTGTGGATGTTCCTGGCACTGGTGGCTGGGAGAAGTGGCAGACCATTACTACCGATTTGGCAGCCCTCGACAGCTATCCCTCTCGTCTGCACACCCGTGACCTCTACCTGGTCTTTAAGGGTCGTAAGGGTCCGAAACTCTTCAACTTCGACTGGTGGGAGATGCGTGGCATGGAGCAGGTCAATATGCCTTTATTCCAGACCAAGTACACAGCTGACCCCTCACCACTGGTGATTGGCGACACCTTATTCTTATATACGTCACACGACGCCTCTCCTGAGGATATCCCCGATCCTAACGAGCGCAACAATGCCGGATTCTATATGTACGACTGGCTGCTGTGGTCAACCACCGATATGGTGAACTGGACGGAGCATGGTGCTGTAGCATCGCTGAAGGAATTCTCTTGGCGCAGTCGTGAGAACGGTGCCTGGGCTATCCAGACCGTTGAGCGTAATGGTAAGTACTACCTCTATGCTCCCCTGCATGGTCATGGCATAGGTGTCTTGGTGGCTGATTCTCCTTACGGACCCTTCAAAGATCCCCTCGGTGAACCGCTGGTATGGCAGAAGGAGCACTGGGATGATATCGATCCCACCGTCTTCACGGATGATGACGGTCAGGCCTATATGTACTGGGGCAATCCCCATGTCTACTACACCAAGTTGAATAAAGACATGATCTCTACCCAAGGTGACATCTTCGTGCTGAATCCTAAGGACGGCATCATGCGTCCTGTCAAGCAGGAGGGTGCTAAGGCAAACCTCCGCGCTCCTTGGAGCGAGAAGGCTATATGGACTGTGAAGAACTATCAGGAAGGTCCGTGGCTTTATAAGCGTAATGGCAAATACTACCTCAGCTATGCCACGACCTGCTGCCCAGAGGCTTTGGGCTATGCCATGAGTGACAGCCCCACAGGTCCTTGGGAGTGGAAGAACTACATCATGAAGCCCACCCAGCGTGACCGTGGTAACCACCCCGGCATCTGCGACTTCAAGGGACATTCGTATGTCTTTGGTCAGAACTACGACTTGATGCACCTCGATACCTACGAGCATCACGAGCGTCGTACCGTCTCTGCTACGGAGATTACCTACAATGCTGATGGCACTATCCAGGAGGTTCCCTACTGGATGGACCAAAAGCCCATGAAGCAGTTGCACTGGCTGAATCCTTACCAGCGTGTAGAGGCGGAGACCATGAACTGGGGATATGGCTTGAAGTCGGCGAAGATGGGTATTCCCAATACGGGTGTAGTAAAAGATATGCCGGAGTCTACCGGTAAGCGCAATATGTATATCTTTGACCTGAATGACGGTGAGTACATTCGTCTGCGTGGTGTCGACTTCGGTCAGGGAGCTAAATCATTTGCCATCACTGCTGCCGCTACAGGAACAGCTACCGTAACCTTACGTCTTGATAGTGTCAAGGGTGATGTCGTTGGTACTGCCGTTATCAAGGGTACGGGGTCGGTAGAGAAGTACAAGGCTTTCAGTACCAAGGTGAAGAATGCCACGGGTGTCCATGACCTGTATATCTGCTTTGACAAGACCCAAGGTGACGTGCGCCTTGACTGGTGGCAGTTTAAGTGATGATTATAGACATAATAACAAAATAACATAATTTTTTGAGTGATGAAACGTTTTCTTGTTTGTTTATCATTTATCATTTGTCATTTATCATTTAGCAGCGTAGCTGCGCAAAATCCCTATCTGCCATTGTGGGAGCATCTGCCCGATGGTGAACCCCGCGTTTTTGAAGACCCAGACAATCCTGGTAAGTATCGTGCTTATATCATCGGTTCGCATGATGTGACTTATACTGCATACTGTGGGCCCGATATCCGCATGTGGTCGGCACCCGTTGAAGATCTGAGCCAGTGGCGTGATGAAGGACCAATTTTTACGTGGTTCGTCAACGGGCAGTGGGACACGATGTATGCTCCTGACCTCGTAGAGACTGTCGATAAGGCTACAGGTAAGAAAATTTATTGGCTTTATCCCCACAGCCGCGGCTGGCGTCGTGTGCCGATGGTATGTAAGGGTGACCGTCCTGATGGCCCCTTCACTCCAGTAAACTTGACGGCTGACGGTACACAGTGTCTGCCAGGTTCGCTCATCGACTTCGACCCGTCAGTGTTTATTGAGACCATTACCAATAAGAAGGATAAGGACTTCGATAAGGGCTATCGTGCTTATGTGTTCTATGGCTTCCAGCACTCTACTGCTTGCGAACTCGACCAGAATACCATGTATTCGAAGCGTGAAGGTACTGAACTCATCGATCCGTTCATTCCTGCCAGCAGTGCCGACGGTCGTCTGCTCGACAAGGCCGGTAGTGAGTATAAAGCACTCTATCAGGGACAGAATCCCCTCGACTTCAACTTCTTCGAAGCTTCGTCCATTCGTCAGGTGGGCAACAAGTACGTGATGGTATTCTCTGGCTACTCTGGTAAGGAGTATGGCTTGGGCAATACCAACTCAGCTCTGCGCTATGCGTTTGGCGACTCTCCTCTCGGCCCTTGGCGCTCTGGTGGCGTCTTGGTTGACTCTCGTGGTGTCGTTGTTGGCGAAGATGGTGGTAAACTCATCACCACCAATGCTGGTCACAATACCCACGGCTCGCTGCAGGAAATCAATGGTCAGTGGTATGTGTTCTATCACCGTCCTCCCCGTGGCTTTGGTAATGCCCGTCAGGCTATGGTGGCTCCTGTAAAGATTACATGGGACAAGAAACCCGTTGCCAAGGGTGGTGTCGTGAAGATTACCGGTTACGATCCCTATGCCAAGAATAATGAGTGGGTGGCTGCTGCCGCTGACGGCAATACCTATACCGGCGCCGAGGTGACCAGTGAGGGCTTCCAGATTTTTGGATTGCCACCTTATAATTATTATAGTGCTGGCTATGCCTGCTTTATGTATGGTCCTAACAGCAACAACTATATGCAGGACAATCACGATGTATGGAATAACTCCATGGATCTGGCTGGCATTCAGAATGGTGGCATCATCGGCTTTAAGTATTTCGGCTTTGGTGGCCTTGACAAGGATACGAAGGGCGTGAAGGCTTTCGAGGGTATCAAGAAGGGCGACAATGTCAAGCTGAATATCAACCTGACAGCCAGTGGCAAGGGCGCCTTTAAGATTCATGTACTGCTGGATAATCCATGGAAGGGGGAAGAGGTGGCAGTGATTGATATTCCTGCTAATTTTACTGCTAATAAGGCACTCACAGTATCTCATTCTATTCCTGCATTGGAGGGCCTGACAGGTAAGCACGCCATCTACCTCGTAGTCGAAGGTCCTGAAGTGAAACAGAACGACCAGCAGCGTCCGCAGTGGGGTCGTCGTCAGGAACCCCAGCGTCCGCAGGGTCTCTTCGACCTTCACGGCATTGGTTTTGCTAAAGAGAATAAGGGCGCACAGCCTGCTTTTGTTCCTGAGGTCACCATCACTGTTGATGGTAAAAAGCTGAACATCCCCGTACAGCCTATTATGTCGACCAATGCCAACGGCTATACCGAGTGTAACCACTATCAACTCTATGCTCCTATTAAGGCAGGTTCAAAGTTGCAGGCTACCTGTGAGCAGGCTCCTAATGCTGTCAAGTTTGAGATTAGCTCAGTGGTTGCTGGACGTGCTACAATAAAGGCAATATATAAAGGTAAGGAGAAAGTTTTCTTGATTAACTAATGCTGTTGTAACATGAAGATGTTACGAATGACAAAGTCTGTGGAACGCACTGCAAAGGGCGTTCCACTTTTCTTTCGTACCTTTGCACCCGAAAATATAACATAATTTTAGAACGATGAATAATAAACTAAAGCAAAGCTTACTGATAATGGCGGCTGGCCTATGCGTAATGCCTGCTGTTGCCCAAATATCAAGCAATCCCTACAAGTTCCTTGGTAATATCACTACTGGTGGTAGTGTTGAAGCGGGTGGTGGCGTACCATCGTATTATACGCTTTGGAATCAGATTACCTGTGAGAACGAATCTAAGTGGTCTTCTGTAGAAGGAAGTAGAGGCAATTTCAACTGGAATGGATCTGATAATGCCTTCAACTATGCAAAGAGCCATAATTTTACATATAAGTTCCATGCCTTGGTGTGGGGTGCTCAGTATCCTGGCTGGTTGGAGAACCTATCGCCTAAGGAGCGTTTTGCTGCTTATGTAAATTGGTTTGATCACGCCAAGGAAAAGTATAATACGTTACCCATGATTGATGTGGTGAATGAAGCTGTGGGGATGCACCAAAAGGGCAATCCCATGGTGAAAGAGTCATTGGGCGGCGGTGGTAAGACCGGCTATGATTGGCTTATAAAAGCCTTTGATATGGCTTATGAACGTTGGCCGGATGCTATTCTTATTTACAATGATTATAATTCCATTCAGTATGATATAGACCCTTATATTGATTTGGTACGTACGCTGCGTGATGCCGGAGCACCTATTGATGCCTATGGTAATCAGGCACATGAGTTAAGCGGGTGTAGTGCGAGTGATTTGAGAAGTGCGTTAAAGAAACAACAAGACGCACTGAAGATGCCCATGTTTATTACAGAATATGATATTGGCGACTATGATCCTGAAACCCATGGTAATACTCAAAAATCTAATTTTCAGGCACATATTCCAGTGATGTGGGAGGCTCCTTATTGTGCTGGTGTCACCTTGTGGGGCTATGTATATGGTAAGACTTGGATTAACCTGAAAGAAAAGGATAATCCATATCAAGATGCAAGGGATGAAAATGGCAATTTAATAGGCCCAGGTATTTCTGGTATATACAAGGATGGTGTAGAACGTCCAGCCATGACCTGGCTTCGCGAATATATGCAGACCGATGCTGCCAAGAATGCCGTGGGTCCTTTCCCCGGTACAAAGAAAGAGGCCTCTATCTATATCCGTCCAGCTTCCCTGAAAGTTGCAGCAAAAGATGTACTTCCCATTATGGTGCGTGCTCGTATGGCCACCAAGACTATCGAGAAGGTTGACCTTTATGTTGACGATGAACTGATTACTACCATGACGCAGGCTCCCTACCTTGCCGAATAT
>CACWFY010000018.1 GCA_902760345.1 uncultured Bacteroidales bacterium
CTTCCGCGTCTACTCTGGTAGCGTGAAGGCCGGTTCTTACGTTTACAACCCCCGTTCGGGCAAGAAGGAGCGTATCAGCCGTCTGTTCCAGATGAACTCTAACAAGGAAATTCCTATGGAGTCTATCGACGCTGGTGATATCGGCGCAGGTGTAGGTTTCAAGGATATCCGCACTGGTGATACCCTCTGCGACGAGGAGAAGCCCATCGTGCTGGAGTCTATGACCTTCCCCGACACTGTGATTTCTATCGCCGTAGAGCCTAAGTCTCAGGCTGACGTTGCCAAGCTGGACAACGGTCTGGCTAAGTTGGCTGAGGAAGACCCCACCTTCACCGTACGTACCGATGAGCAGAGTGGTCAGACCATTATCTCAGGTATGGGTGAGCTCCACCTCGACATCATCATCGACCGTTTGAAGCGTGAGTTCAAGGTTGAGTGTAACCAGGGTAAGCCCCAGGTTAACTACAAGGAGGCTATCACGAAGACCGTTATGGGTTATCGTGAGGTTTACAAGAAGCAGTCGGGTGGTCGCGGTAAGTTCGCTGACATCATCGTAAACGTTGGTCCTGTTGATGACGACTGGAACATCAAGGAGAACGGTGGCTTGCAGTTCGTTAACGAGGTGAAGGGTGGTAACATTCCTAAGGAATTCATCCCCTCTATCCAGAAGGGCTTTGAGGCCGCTATGAAGAATGGTATCCTCGGTGGCTATCCCGTTGACTCACTGAAGGTAGTCGTTGTCGATGGTTCGTTCCACCCCGTTGACTCTGACCAGCTGTCATTCGAAATCGCTGCCCAGATGGCTTACAAGGCCGTTTGCGCTCAGGCTAAGCCCGTACTGATGGAGCCCATCATGAAGCTCGAGGTGGTTACACCTGAGGAGAACATGGGTGATGTTATCGGCGACCTCAACAAGCGTCGTGGTCAGGTCGAGGGTATGGAAGAGGCTCGCAGCGGTGCCCGTGTCGTTAAGGCTAAGGTGCCCCTGTCAGAGATGTTCGGTTATGTAACCGCTCTGCGTACTATCACTTCTGGTCGTGCTACCAGCTCTATGGAGTATAGCCACCACGCTCCTCTGTCTTCAGCACTCGCTAAGGCTGTGCTCGAGGAGGTCAAGGGCCGTGCCGACCTGGTATAAGCTGACTTCTGGCGTTATAACGTCATAAAAATAGAAATCCCGGAATCGAACAACGATTCTGGGATTTTTTGTACTATATCACCACGTGCTGGATGTTTGCCATCATCCGTTTGCCAGGGAGCCCAAGGAGTGCCAATACTATGCTTTAACACTGTCAATACTATGTTTTAACACTGTTAATGCATAGCTTTCACAGTGTTAATGTGTAGTCTCCGCTTTGTCTATGCACGACTTCACTTGCCTGAATCCTGCATTTCCCACACTTGTACTTGATAGTCAGATACTTATGCGAAATTTTCCTACACTGATTCCTACACTGAAGTTACACTGGAATAACACGAACCAGAACTGCTTCAGTGTAGGAAAAGTGTCATTTTCAGTGTAGGAAATCTGAGTCTAACGCGTTGATGTTCAGCGCCAAGTGTAGGAAATGCAGGATTTTTCACATAGAAATACCGCCCCATGTATGGGCTGGAGCGATATTTGCTTTCTTACAGCTATTTTCCCATTGTTATCGCTCGCTTCCCGATGAAATGGACGGTTTTTGGCATTTCTTACATGCTTTCGTGTACAATTTGTTATGTCCTCTTCCACATTATTTTATTACTTTTGCGCCGTGAAATAAAAACCATAGGGTTCAAGGTCACCATAAACCTTAACCACCTATATCTCTGAAATGACTGAAAAGATCGATTTTCTACTATCGCCCCCTTTGACGATGATTCTCCTGGGAATCATCGTCATCTGTGCGTTCCTCTTCATCCGCGCCTGCTGGCGCAACATCAAGGATAACAAATGAGGAACCAGTCAACCATATCCCTCAACGATAAAACATAAACAGTAACTACTCATGACATGGGGTGCTGAGTAGTTACGAAGAGGGCCTTGATTATTAAAAAATCTTAAATAATGCGAGGCTTCGGGCTGCAGAGATTGCGTATATAATAAAATATGTGTACCTTTGCAGCCCGAAAACGCCGTCGTTGAGCAAATGACTCTTTAGCGATGGCAAATAGTAAATAGTTAAATAATTAAATTGTAAAATTAAACAATGAGTCAGAAAATTCGTATCAAGCTGAAGAGCTACGACCACAAACTCGTAGACAAGTCAGCAGAGAAGATCGTGAAGGCTGTAAAGGCTACTGGCGCTATCATTAGCGGCCCAATTCCCCTTCCCACTCACAAGCGTATCTACACCGTTAACCGCTCTACCTTCGTCAACAAGAAGAGCCGTGAGCAGTTCCAGCTGTCAGACTACAAGCGTCTGATCGACATCTATAGCTCTACCGCTAAGACTGTTGACGCGCTGATGAAGCTCGAACTTCCCAGTGGTGTTGAGGTTGAAATCAAGGTATAGTATCTTGGTACACTGAAGATATGAGGAGGACATGTTTGAAAGGCATGTCCTCCTTTATTTTGTTGGCTCATGTGTGTCATTTAGCGGTGATTTTTTGGAAGTGTGGTAAGAAATGCTTATCTTTGCAGCAGAAATAGATAAGTTATGCTGAAACAGTTTCTTTCCATCATGGCGCGCTACCTCAAGCCGTACCGTAAGTACCTGGCTTGGTCGGTGGTTATCAACTTTGTCACGCAGTGGATGAACGTCTTCTCGTTTGCCGTGCTGATACCTATCCTGAATATCCTGTTTAAGATAGACCAGGCCGTCTATACCTACAAGCCGTGGACGTGGGATACGCTGGACAAGGATCTCGTCATCAACAATGCCTATGCATGGGTACAGGAGTTGGTAACGACTCATGGTGCCTTCCTGACACTGGTCTATATGGGACTGGCGCTTATCATTATGACGGGAGTGAAGACCTTTGGCTACTTTGCCTCTTCAGCCATTATGATACCGCTGCGCACGGGTGTCGTGAGAGATATCCGTATAGAGGTCTACGAAAAGGTGCTGCGACTGCCGCTGAGCTTCTTCTCTGAAGAGCGCAAGGGCGATATCATTGCCCGTATGTCTGCTGATGTCGGTGCTGTGGAGAACTCTATCACCAGCAGTATCGATATGCTGATACGCCAGCCCATAGCCATCATAGTATGTTTTGCAACAATGCTGACGGTCAGTTGGCAGCTGACGGTCTTTGTGATTGTGGTTGCCCCCTTTGCAGGTTGGATTATGGGTGTCGTCAGTCGTCAGCTGAAATCGCAGTCGGCCGCGGTACAGGGAAAATGGGGTGATATGCTGGCTCAGCTCGACGAAACGCTAGGTGGTCTGCGTATCATCAAGGCCTTTATTGCTGAGCATAAGATGCTACAGCGCTTTGTGAAGATCAACGAAGACTATCGTAACGAGGTGAACTCGATGGCTATGCGCCAGAGTGCCGCACACCCAATGTCGGAATTCCTGGGCACCATCATTATTGTTGTCGTGCTGTGGTTTGGCGGCTATCTGATACTGAGTGAGTCGAACCTCATAGATGCCCCGACGTTTATCTTCTTCATGGTGATTCTCTATAGCGTCATCAACCCGCTGAAGGATCTGTCGAAGGCTACCTATCAGATACCGGTGGGACTGGCCTCTATGGACCGTATCGACTTTATCCTCAAGGCCGACAATCCTATCAAGGAACCTGTAGCGCCACAGCCCATACCCTCGTTTGAAAAGGATATCGAGCTGCGCGACGTGTCGTTCCACTATACGGAGGGCCGTCCTGTGCTGAAGCACATCAATCTGACGGTGCCCAAGGGAAAGACCATTGCACTCGTCGGACAGTCAGGATCAGGCAAGTCGACGCTGGTAGACCTCATACCGCGCTATCACGACGTCAGAGACGGTGAGGTGCTCATCGATGGCAAGAATATCAAGAACGTACGCATCTCGGAGCTACGTGCACTGATTGGTAATGTCAATCAGGAGGCTATCCTCTTCAACGATACGTTCTACAACAATATTACCTTTGGCGTGGAGAACGCCACGATGGAACAGGTCATTGAGGCAGCCAAGATAGCCAATGCCCACGACTTCATCATGGAGTCGGAACATGGTTATGACACAATGATTGGCGACCGTGGCGGTCGACTGAGCGGTGGTCAGCGCCAGCGCGTCAGCATTGCCCGCGCCATTCTGAAGAACCCGCCCATCCTCATCCTCGATGAGGCTACCAGTGCTCTTGACACCGAGTCGGAGCGTCTGGTGCAGGAGGCTTTGGAACGCCTGATGAAGTCGCGCACCACCATTGCTATTGCCCACCGCCTGTCGACCATCAAGAATGCCGACGAGATCTACGTGCTCTACGAAGGTGAAATCGTCGAAGTAGGCCAGCACGAGGAGCTAATCGCGAAGAACGGTTACTACAAGCGTCTGTACGATATGCAGCAGCTATAGGAATGCTTATGAAAAAGTATGATTATCTGATAGTCGGCGCAGGACTATCAGATAGTTGTACGTCATAGTCTTTTCGCTTGTTATAACATTAGAAGATGTCGCTCATAAGCCACTTGAAGGCATTGCGTAGTATTTTCAAGTCTCTCTGTATGGGAGGTAGGGTCATGGCGATTTCGATTTTCTCCTCAAGCTTCGTCTTGCTTTCAGCTTCATATACGAAATCGTCTATTAGCCGCTGGGGAAGCAGCCTGCTGATCACCTCGTTGCGTTCCTGCTCCAACAATTCCTTATGTTGAAAGCTGAATCCACCTAAATAATAGTTTGAGATAAAAAAGTTAAGCTGTTTGTAGGTACAGCCTTTCAGCCATTGTTCGAAGAAGAATTCCCAATCAGAAACGATTTTAAGCCCCTCGTTATAAGGATGTTGTCGCAGCAGTGACGTGCGGATGAAGGTTGATTGGTGATATATCGAATGTTCTACAAGATATCTCACCGATAGTCTGGCAGGCGCTTTGCCTATGAGATCTTGTTCTCCTCCTCTTTCTATCGTATGCCCAACATAGAGGTCGGCATCGCCTAACAGCGGTATAGCGCGACTTAATACATCATGATCATAAAAGGTATCACCAGCATTCATAAACAGGACATACGCTCCTTCTGCCATATTTGCGGCTTTGTTCATAGCGTTGTATATTCCTGTGTCAGGCTCGCTTTTGATTTTCCCCTTGATAGATAATGACGACAGGTATTCTAAGGTGCCGTCTGTCGATCCCCCGTCAAGAATAATATATTCATAATCATTGCTCCTCTGGTTTAAGACAGAGGGTATGGTACGTTTTAACCCTTCTACATCATTGTAGACAACTGTTATGACGGATACTTTCATTTTCTGCTCATTACATTTTGGTATACATCTGCAAGTTGCTTAGCCGCTTTCTTCCAGGAAAACATTTGCATGCGTTGCCGCTGCTTATTGAGTAAAGATTCCCGTTCGTTGGTATTCAAATGATATAATGTCTCGAATTGTTCTTCAAAGTCAGAGGACTCTTTGGACATTTTAAAATAAATGGCAGCATCACCTGCAATCTCGGGAAAGCAACTTGTGTTATTTAGCATAACTGGGCAGTCGGCCTTGTATGCTTCCAGAATGGGGATTCCAAATCCTTCGTATTCAGAGGGATAAACAAAGGCTATAGCGTGGTGGTAAAGGTCACCAAGTTCCTGGTCGGATTTTGCAAACCTGTGAACCACTTTGTCGGCGATGCCAAGAGCGTCTAAGAAGCTTTGCTCTTCTTTTGTGAAAGGACTGCTTGTGCAAACAATCTTTATGTTGGGATGCCGCTCTAAAATGGGTTTGCAATACTTACAAAAAGTGTTGAAATTCTTGTATGGCCATCTTGCCCCAACATAAAGAATATACTCGAAGTCGTAAGCAACACTATTGCCAGGGACATAGGGACTTTCGTCCACCCCATGATAGATGACCGTGATTTTCTCTTCTGCAACGCCCAGAAGGCGTATGATGTCTTTCCTGGTCTGTTCGCTGACGGCAATAATATGAGCAGCCAATGGCGCCAGAATCTGTTTGCCTAGAATCTGTTTGCTGTTGGCGGGGTAATACTGTGGAAAAAGCTCTTCTGTCATATCATGAATAGTGAGCACAAAGGGCTTCCCGTTCAGATAGTTCAAGAAATAAGTATCGAAAAACGTAGGATGGAAGATGTCGTAATCGGCCTGATTCAACAGGTCCATTGTCTTGAATTCATTTAATAGAGGACTCTTATCCCATCTGCTCGGATGACCGCGACGGATATTGTAATAGGCCTTATATATGGCTTTTTTTAACGGAAAGTTGTTTTTTGACAGGAAATGCCGATAAGCAGTCCCTTGGGCGGGGAAACCTAACTGATTCAGATAGACGTTATCTGTCTCTTCAATACCGAAGGTCGCCTGAACCGTGTCTGGCAGTTGTTTGTACAATTCGCAGATGCACCTTGAGATACCTCCATGTGTTTGCATGTCAAAGGCTTGATAATCATACAATACTTTCGTTATCAATGAGTTTTCTGTCATAAATATATGTTTTGTTGGCAAAGGTACAAAAATAATCTCAATTCAAAAACATTATACATAATTATTTCGTTTGTAATTTGGCAATATGAAACTATTTGTTTACCTTTGCAAGTATTAATTGGAAACAAACAATTAAAACGATTAAGCATGGAAAGGAAAACTCACTTGGCTCCTGTCATTATATTTGTTTACAACCGCTTAAGTCATACCCAGCAGACTATCGGGGAACTCTTGAAAAACGAGCTGGCCCAGGAGAGTGTCGTCTATATCTTCTGTGACGGTCCGAAGCCTGACGCCACCTCCGAGCAGAAGGCCAAGGTACAGGCTGTGCAGGAGTTTGCTGATACGGTGACCGGCTTCAAGGAAGTCGTTGTGGAAAAGGCACCCAAGAACAGAGGTCTTGCCAACAACGTCATCTATGGTGTGACCAAAGTTATGAAGAAATACGGCAAGGCTATTGTCGTGGAAGACGACATACTGACCCATCCTTACTTCCTGCGTTTTATGAACGAGGCGCTCTCTTTCTATGCTGACGACAAGAAGATATTCTCCATAGGCGCCTTTACGGAAAGTCTGGAGTTTCCGAAAGACTATAAAGACGACGTGTTTGTCGTGCCCCGAGTGGAGTCGTGGGGATGGGCCACATGGGCTGACAGATGGTTGTCGGCAGAATGGGATATTTCCACCTATCCTGCGTTGGTCAACAACGATCAAGAAGACATCGCTCGTCTGTGCAAGGGCGGTGACGACTTCTGGCCGATGCTTCAGGATCAGGCCTGTGGAAAGGTGGACTCCTGGGCTGTTCGCTGGCAATACAATATGACCAAGGCCGGAAAGTTGTGCCTGAGACCCAGATATACGCTGGTGAAAAACATCGGCTTTGACGGCACGGGAGTAAATTGTAGTGTCGAGGAATCGAGTGGCGCTGTTTCTACACCTTACTACAATAAGGATGTATATGATATTCAGTTGGTTAAGGATATTCGTGAGCACCGTATTATCACGAAGCGGTTGAAAGAGAATTTCGCCGCTAATCCCCCAAGGCCGCCATTTCTCGTCAGGAAGAAACGACAATGGAAACATATCGTCGAGAAAATCAAGAAACACTTTTAACGCTCCGTCTATGATACACTTCTGTACATTATATAATTCTAATTATGCTGCCAAAGGACTTGCCATGTACTATTCGTTAGTCAGGCATTGTCCGTCCTTCCATTTGTATGTCTTTGCCTTCGATGACAAACTTGTGGCAGCATTGAACAAAATGCAGCTGGAGCATATGACTGTTATCAGCTTGAAGGAATTTGAAGACGAACAACTCTTGGCCATCAAGCCTACACGGACGGCAGGTGAGTACTGTTGGACATGTTCCGGATCAACGATACTGTATTGTCTTGAACACTTCAACATAGATAGTTGTACCTATATCGATGCAGACCTGTTCTTCTTTTCCGATCCGTCTGTGCTAATTGCCGAAATGGGTGCTGATGATGACGTGCTCATTACGGCTCATCGCTATACTCCTGCCTACGACCAGACCGCCACCTCGGGCAAATACTGTGTGCAATTCATGACATTTAAAAATACAGAGAATGGCTTGCATGTGTTGCGCTGGTGGCGTAATGCCTGTCTTGAATGGTGTTACAACCGCATGGAAGACGGAAAATTCGGTGACCAGAAATACCTTGACGACTGGACGACACGATTCAAAGGTATCCATGAACTGCAACATCTTGGTGGAGGCGTCGCTCCGTGGAACATGCAACAGTATGTGTTCAGGAATGAATCAGGACAAATCTGGGGAACAGAGACAGCGACACAGAAGGAGTTTCCCGTGGTGTTTTTCCACTTTCATGCCCTGGACTGCTTTAAGAAAGGCTGTCTGAGGGAGTTTGTAGTGACATTAGTAGACGTGTATGACTTGTCACGCAATGTCCGAGATGTATTGTATAACTGCTATCTCCCATTATTGAAACGTTCTTATAGGGACATGCGACGTATCGATAAAAGTATTGATGGCTTAGCGACGAAACCTGGTAGGAAAACGACAATGATGGGATGGATTTCTGCTGTTGTTAAGCATTCCTATCGTTCTAAAAAGCAGTACTATAGTATTTGGGTTAATAAGTAATTTACGATGAGTGACGACAATAGTAAAGCGATGTGTAGAATTATCGAGTTGCCCAAGATTGTTGATACCAGAGGCAACCTCTCAATCATCGAACAGTTCAAACATGTGCCTTTTGAAATTCGTAGGGTACACTGGATATATGATGTGCCTGGAGGTGTGAATAGAGGAGGTCATGCCTTTATGAATACTGAGGAGTTTATAGTGGCGCTGTCTGGTAGTTTTGACGTGGAGATAGATAATGGTTCTGAGAAGAAAACCTATGCGCTGAATCGGTCGTACTATGGGTTGTATGTGCCTAAAGGCATGTGGCGTACTATGACTAATTTCTCTACTAACTCGCTAGCATTGGTGCTGTCATCGACCGACTATGACGAGCACGACTATATCATGGACTATAACGAGTATAAGCAGTGGCGCAATGATAGAACGGCGATTCCTGATTCGCCAGACGCGAAGACCTCGCGAAAGATGAACAATCCCGTCAGTAAGTCCTTGATGACAGAGGGTAAGAGTGTGTTTGACTGTTCGCTGTGCGAACTCAATAAGATGCACGATGCCGAGGGAAATCTGACGTATATGTATCAGAATGTGCATGTGCCGTTTGCCATCAACAGGGTGTTTTACAGCTATGACATCCCTGGCGGTGAGGACCGTGGAGCACATGCTCACAAGAAGTGTCACCAGTTTATCATTGCTGCCTCAGGAGCTTTTGAGGTGGTGTTGGATGATGGTACCAATAAGCGTACCGTGACACTGAACCGCCCATTTTGGGGACTGCACGTGCCGCCAGGTGTCTGGGCCTCAGAGCAAGGTTTCTCTTCTGGTAGCATCTGTCTGGTGCTTGCCAGTCACGAATATATAGAGGATGATTATATCCGTAACTATGATGACTACTTAGCGTATTTAAAAGAACAGAAACATTGACAATATGGTGAAGCTATTAGACCTTCAGAAGATAACGGCCCAGCACCGTGAGGAGTATGATACAGCCATTCGCAGGGTGATGGATGCTGGATGGTTCCTGCAAGGCAAGGAGAACCAGCAATTCGAAGCAGATTATGCCCATTATATAGGGACGGAACACTGCGTGGCTGTTGCCAACGGGCTGGATGCGCTGAAGCTCATCATTCGCGGCTATAAGGAGTTGGGCGTGTTTCATGACGGTGACGAGATTATCGTCCCTGCCAATACCTATATCGCCACTATCTTGGCTATCACCGACAACCATCTGACACCAGTGCTGGTGGAGCCGACGTGGGAGCATTTGGAGATGGATATCAATAGGGTAGAAGAAGCGATTACTCCGAGGACTAAGGGCGTAATGACGGTACACCTCTATGGGCGTATTGCCTATAACGATAAGCTCAAAGAACTCTGCGGAAAGCATAGACTGATACTGATGGAGGACTGTGCGCAGAGTCATGGGTGTATGTGGAAAGGCAGAAAAACGGGTGCCTTAGGTGACGCTGCCGCCCATAGCTTCTATCCGGGCAAGAACTTGGGTGCCTTGGGTGATGCCGGTGCGGTGACCACAGACGACGAGGAGTTGGCTTCCGTCATTCGGGCACTGGCCAACTATGGCAGTCAGAAGAAGTATGTGTTCAAATATGTAGGCATGAACAGTCGCATGTCAGAGATTGACGCCGCCGTGCTGGATGTCAAGCTGAAGTATCTGGACGAAGATAACAGCAAGCGCCAGCAGTTGGCTGCCTACTATTATGCCCACATCAGTAACCCGCAGATTGTGTTGCCTAAACGTATTGACGACGAGAATAATGTCTATCATCAGTTCCCTGTATTCTGTGAACGACGGGATGAGCTGCAGGCATTCTTGGCGGAACATGGCATTCAGACGCTGATACATTATCCTATTCCGCCACACAAACAGGAATGCTATAGGGAGTGGAACAGCCGTTCATACCCTATCACCGAGAGGATTCATGCTCAGGAACTGTCAGTCCCCATGAATCAGGTGATAACGATGGAAGAGGCTAAGATAGTTACTGACTGTCTGAACGCTTTTGCCGCCATTTAGCGACTTTTACTACTCGTTTGGCTATTTTGCGTACAATCTCGTAGCCTTTGTGCCAATGCTTGTCTAGGTATACAGCATATTTGACAAGTGGGAGTTCGTATGCACTATTATAGGAATGGATAAATTTCTGCATATACGGAGTGAATAGCTCCTGTATAACCTCTTCACGTTCCTTGGCAATTTTTTGAGGGTAAGTGCTGCTAATTCCTGAAATGTCGTAATAGGCTATGTCAAGGTCGAGAAATGCATAGCTGCGTTCTTCTAGGATAAGTGTCTCAATCCAGAATTTCCAGTCAGATACAATCTTATATTTCTCGTCATAGGGATGGCTAACAAGGAGTTCCCGCCTGATGAACGTACCTTGATGACTTAATGTGTCAGAAAAAAGATGTACGTATAGGTCTTCGTATACATCTTTATGTCTTGTCTTTGAGTCGGTCCTCACGACATGACCTTCTATGACATCTGGGCATAAGCGACTATCGTAGACATGTTGTAAGACATCGTTATTAAAGAAACTGTCACCGGCATTCATAAAGTTGACGTATTTGCCGGTAGCATGAGCAATGCCTTTATTCATTGCGTTATAGATGCCTTTGTCGGGTTCCGAACACCACCAAGAAATAAGGCCGTTGTACTGAGCAATTATCTCCTTGGTTCCGTCAGTAGAGCCCCCATCTACTACAATGAGCTCAAAATCTTTGAAAGTTTGGTTGACAATTGAGTCGAGTGTCTGTCTGATGCTCGCAACCTCATTATAGCTGACAGTTATGATGGAAAATATGGGCATAGGAATATTATTAGAGTTTTCGTATCAGGCAATAGAGATATGCTGTCCATAAGCCTTTTTGCAGGTAATGTGTAAGGTGTGGCACGCGACTCTCTTTCGATGTTTGTGGCAGACGCTCTATTAAGAGACGGTACTCTTTTAGTTCTTTCCTTATTTGAAGAAGAGGAACTTTCTTGAAGATGTGTAAGGCACGGTAATTTGTGGTGGTATAAATAATCTGGTCTCTAATACCAGGATGCTCATAGTGGGAAAGATATTTCTCTAGCAAGAGGGAGGAGGGCAGAAATTCGCCGGCTTTCATTCCTCTACTGGTTAGTCCAACACTGTTCATGCGGTAGTTGTATAAAGGTGTGGCTATCACTTGCAATGTGTTGATGAACTGACAATATGAAAAAGTGAAAAGCTCGTCTTCGCGGAAACTGATATTTTCGGCAAATCGCAGGTTGTGCTGACGAATAATATCAGCTTTGAACATTTTATCCCATGTAAACCCAAACAGTTCGTGTTTGTCCACATAGCGGAGTTGGTAAAGCCGTTCTTCTGCTGAGGCTCTTCCTTCGCACTTACAGGGAACTGGGGTGGCGGACTCAACAGTTCCCTCCTGATGGATGAAATTTACACCGAAATATATGATGTCTGCCGGGTTCTTTTGTTGAGTGCACGATATTAGTGTCTGCAAATATGACGGCTCCACCCAGTCGTCGGCATCAACGAAACAAATATATTCCCCCTGAGCATGATCCAGTCCCAGATTGCGTGCCGTGCTAACACCACCGTTCTTCTTGTATAGATAGTGAATATTGCTATTCCTGCTTGCGTATTTCTCGCAAATCCTGCGGCTCCCGTCTGCGCTGCCGTCGTCGATAAGTAGTAGCTCGTAGTCTTTTTCTTCTTGGCTGATGATACTGTCAAGGCATTGCGTCAGATATTGAGCAGCGTTATAGACGGGTATGATGATGGAAATCCTGGGCATATATTACTATATTTAAATGTATTGTTTGTTCAACCCTAATCTACAAACTCTTTCCTTGGCGAAAAGGTTAAGCCATCCACAAAACCTCTCCAGAGATTGTTCTTCAGCAGACTTCTTAGCTCAGGAGCCATGTTCTTTGTTCGGTGAATGTCAAGGCGCAGATGATTCAGATTTTTGAAGAACCATATTATCCAAGGCTTCTCCCCTCGTGAGGCAAACATGCCGTTGCGCATGTAATAGTAGAATTTCCATGCGGCCTCTGGAGTGGCAGTCTTGATGCTCGCACCATAGTTTGTTGCTGTTTTGTGAACAACCACACTTGAGGTCGTCAGGTAGCCTTTGTGACCCGCCTTGACAATACGAGCAGTAAATTCAGCATCGTCCACCCAGATAAAGAACTCTCTATAGGGTAGTCCCACTTCTCTGACAATTTTAGAAGGGACAAGAAGTGACACGAAAGAGGCAGAACGAATGGCATAAAGACCACCTCCTAAGTCGTCATGGTGGACATAGCCTGGTATGTTCATCTGGTGTATGTTTCCATCAGTCCAAACGACCTTGCTATTTACAAATCCGGTATTTTCATGCTGGTTCAATATATAAACCAAGTGTTCCAATGCGTCTGTTTGGGGAATCGTGTCATCATCCATAATCCATATGGCGTCGACATTCATTTTCGTCGCGATGGCTATTCCTTCAGCAAAGCCTCCAGCTCCTCCAATATTCTTCTCAAGCGATTTGACGACTATTTGCTTGTCGTCAAGCTGCTGAAGGTATTCTGTTGTGCCATCCGTCGATGCATTATTAACCACAATGATACTATTGACTTTGCAAGTCTGCAGGCTAATGGCCTCTAAACACTCCTTAAGGAGGGATAGACGATTGTATGTTACTACAACAGCTGCTATTGTCATATGATTCGGATTATATGTTTAAACTGAAAACTTTTTCGATTATCGGAGCCATGTCGTAGTATTGGTATTCTGCCAATCGGCCACCGAAAATAATATTTCTCTCTTGGCCAATAAGTGAGCGATAGTTGTCTGCCAAAGCATTGTTGCGATTATCATTCACAGGATAATAGGGCTCTAGGCCTTCCTTGTACTCGGTGCTGTATTCTTCAGAGATGACCGTATTAGGACAGTCATAGACGTCTTGTCCAAACATTTCAAAATGCTTATGCTCAATAATGCGAGTGAAAGGCTGCTCGTGGGATGTGAAATTCACGACTGCATTTCCTTGATAGTTGGGAGTCCGCTCTATTCGAGTCTTGAAACTGACTGTGCGCCAATCCAAACGGCCTAGTTTGTAGTCAAAGTATTCATCCATCTTACCCGTGTAAACAATCGTATCACATAAAGACTCCCAATGGTATCTGTCAGCAAAGAAGTCTGCTTTGGTCTTTGTCTCAATACCTGCCAGCAATCCTTCAATAAGAATGTTATATCCTCCAATAGGAATGCCTTGATATTTGTCGTTAAAATAATTATTGTCGTAGACAAAGCGTATCGGTAGCCGTTTAATGATAAAGGCAGGAAGCTCTGTACACTTTCGTCCCCACTGTTTCTCAGTATACTCTTTAATCAGTTTCTCATAGATATCTTTACCTACGAGCAATATGGCCTGCTCCTCCAGATTCTGTGGCTGACGTCCTTTGATTAATTCTGCAGCTTCAGCCTTTTGCTCATTGATCTTATCCTTTGCTTGTTCAGGTGTTGTCACACCCCACATCTGATAAAAGGTGTTCATGTTAAAAGGGAGGTTGTACAACTTCCCATGATAGTTGGCAAGAGGGGAGTTTGTATAGCGGTTGAAAGGTACAATACCATTCACAAAGTCCCAAACGCTCTTGTTGTTGGTATGGAAAATGTGGGCACCGTATTTGTGGACATTGATTCCTTCTATCTTCTCACAATAAATATTTCCACCTAAATGTGGACGTTTGTCAATGACCAGACACCGTTTCCCTTTCTGATGAGCCAAAAAGGCAAACGTAGCGCCATAAAGACCGGAGCCTACTATTAGATAGTCGTATTGCTTCATGTTGTGGGGTAATCAACAATTAATATAGTTGACCTGTCAGCTTAGCGAAGGTGCGTTTCGTTAGAATCCATCGGTGTACACCCTTTAGGTCTGTGCTTCTGATGATGTCCAACTGTTTCTCCAGTGAATAATTTTTCCTGTACGAACGTACAAAGAATTTGGCTATATAGGAACACCAGTGGTATTTGTAGTGCCAGTAGTGGCCTATCCACTTGTCAGCGGCAATCAACTGGTCGGCACATTCAAACAAGGCTATCGACAATGCATATTGCTCCACGGTTACTGGCTCCGAGCCATCGTCCAGCATGCCATCGCAGACAGATAGCGCCATATCTGTTACTTTGATGACGAGGGCGGCAGGGATGGCTACAACACCTGCATTCCACATGTGATGCTGTGGCCCTATCGTAATACCGGCATAAGTCTTGCCGCTTACCGTATGCCACATGCTCAAGGATCGCTCTTTCATCTCTGAAGGACAGCCTTCATCCAGATGCATCATTCCGCGATTTTTGCCCAGTTGTTCTTTGATTTCCGTCAGACTGCCATGTAAAAAAGTGTCTCCATCCAGGTACATCATAGCTTTGTCGGGTGACATCTGTGCAATTTGTTGGAGTACCTTAATCTTTACCCTCCAGAAGAAGTCGTGTTTGCCACGCCACTCCTTGATACGTTCCTGCGTTATCGGAATGGTCACCACGTGAGGCAGGTTACAATACATGGTGGGGGTATCTGTTACCACATAGACAGTATCCTCTTCGCTAGTTTGCGAAAGGATAGTGCGAATAGAAAACCCTACCTGTATGTGGATAACAGCGCTATCGCCAATTACGAAATAGACAATATTCATGGTGCACAGTATTTTATTTTCTGCAAAATTAGTGATTTCTAAGCAATTATCAAAGAATATGCTGTGAAATCTTATATTTTTTGCTTGTCTGTATGGTGTATTCGGAATTATTATGTACCTTTGCACTCACTCATTATCATGATTTTTGCAAGAGACAAGAGCCAGATGTGCAACAATTTGTTGCAGTTTGCCCATGTTTATGCCTGGGGCAGGGAGCATGGACGGAAGGTGATGTCTATGCGCTTTAGCTACAAGTATCCCTATTTCAAGATTACTCATTCCAATCTGGTTAGCTTTTCGCTGTATGTAATAGCAAAGCTTTTGGCTGCAATCAGGTTGCTTCCCACAGCCAGCTTTAAACATGATGATTGTGACCCTGTAGCTTTGGAAAAAATGATGCTGCGCCATAAGAACATCGTAGTCAGCGGATGGTATGTCCGTTTCTATGACCTCTTCCTGAAATATCGCGACGAAATAATCGATCTATTCACAATAGACCCACAATACACCGAATCTGTTAAGAAGAAAATGAATTCGTGGAATGGTATCCGGTTAGGTGTGCATATCCGTAGAGGGGACTATGCTGTGTGGAAAGACGGTATCTACTGTTACGAAGACGCTGTTTATGCCGATTTCATCGGGAAATTCTCAGCTTTGATGCCAGAAAAGGAAATCGATGTGTTTTTGTCGACCAATGATCCGCAGGTCAGCACAGGGAAGTTCCAAGAACTGTTAAGTAACACGAAAGGCATCCGCCTGCATCTGCTAGGTGGCAATGCTGTTGAGGATCTTTTCATGCTTTCGGAGTGTGACT
Source organism: uncultured Bacteroidales bacterium (assembly GCA_902760345.1). Lineage (GTDB taxonomy): Bacteria > Bacteroidota > Bacteroidia > Bacteroidales > Bacteroidaceae > Prevotella. The sequence goes on from CACWFY010000018.1 coordinate 16,185, forward strand.
ATATCATAGGCCCTCCAAGCACCTACTCACTTGTAGCCGCCCTTTATCGTAACATCCCCCTTTGTCGCATGGATCAGGTGTTGGATGGTCGCCTCAGACTATCAGACTTTAGGTTGTTCGACTATTGGTTCCGCCATATTGTCTAAAGGAAATTTGAAAAGTGGAAAAGGTATTTGAAAAAGCAAAAAGGATTGTGCAACTGCCATTCTTTCAAAACACTTGGACGTTGTTCTCGTTGTGGATACTTATGGCGCTCATCTCCGTGGGCCTCCATATGCATCACTTCAACAACTTCCTCATCTATAAGTTCACGTACTGGCATGCGATAGATGGTAAAAGCATCTTTGAAAACTTTGGCGACCATGGTGATGTAAACCATTACGGCCCTATCTTTAGTCTTATCATTGCACCTTTTGCTTTAGTAAGTGGAACTTCTACCTCGCTCGATAGTTTCTCACTCTGGGCAGGCGTGCTCCTATGGCATCTGGCACTTGGCCTGTTCTTGTGGTGGGCCATCCGGCAAAGCACGCTGACAACAGAACAAAAGGTCGTGGTGATTTGGCTGACAGCCCATGAATTGCTTAATGCTTTGGGAATGTCACAGTTCAATGTCGCTACAGCGGCAATGATTCTGTTGTCGTATTCTGCCATTCGACGCGGGAAAGACATATGGGCCGCTTTTTGGATTGTACTAGGTACGCTGGTAAAGATCTACGGTATTGTCGGCCTGGCCTTTTTTTTCTTTTCCAAGAACAAACCTAAGTTTGTGATGTGGCTATTGGCCTGGACAATAGTGCTGGTAGTACTGCCAATGCCTTTCTTCGGCGTCGACTATGTGGCGGGACAGTATGTGGAGTGGTTCAAATGTCTAAGCGAGAAAGGGCAAGAAAATCTGCTCTCTGATTTCCAAAATATCAGCTTGCTGGGCATGGTACGCAAGATAGGTTATGCCATCTCTGCCGGGTTACCCGCTTATTACGAGGTTTTCGAAAGCGCAGGGAAGAATCCTGATGTTACCAACTGGTGGTGGTCCACCTGGAATGACTTATGGCTCATCATCCCCTCCATCATCTATAGTGCGCTGCCTTGGCTACGTATCAAGCAGTATAAACACCATGCTTTCCAACTGATGTGTTTGGCCTTGGTACTGATATTCGTCAATATTTTCAGTACTGGAGCAGAGAATAGCAGTTATATTATTTCCATGCTGGGAGTGGCTATTTGGTTTATTGCTGTACCTTGGAAGCGCAGTCGCTTCGACTGGTGTCTGCTTATATTCTGTTTCGTACTTACCTCATTATCTAGCACCGACCTCTTCCCAGGCGATATTAGAACCTATTGGATTAGAGCTTTTTCATTAAAAGCTCTACCCGTGGTACTCATTTGGCTGAAACTGGTTTGGGAGATGTGTACTTGCGACTATAGCGAACGGTCTCAATGCGAGCCGTTGGTTACGTCGAAGTAGCGTTTCAATACCAATAGTGATATTAATCGTTCACGTTTGGCATCCTGGAACTGCCTGACGTATTCGTGAGCATGCCGGATAATGGCCTCGGCTTCGTCAGGATGATTGATGTAATACGTAAGCCGTTCTTCCAAATCCTCAAAATCCTCACGTACCTCAATATAGTGATAATTGGGTATGAGTGTCCCCTCCATAAACCAAGTCTCTCGTCTCAGTCTGGGAGTGACGGCAATAGAGTTAGAGGACATTACCCATTTGAGGTTCGAAGCCACATCGTTGCCTTCCAGCGACATGATGAACTTATAGTCCAGATGCTCACCGATAGTGAGCTTACCTTTTTGCCATTCGGGATGCTCCTCCGAGCGGTTTGTTGAGGCAGCATCTACCATGGGGTGTCCTACCCAGCGCTTCATGAAGAGATCACGATTGGGTTTGTAGAACCCCAGATCACCACGGAAGATAGCAATATCACGCTTCTCGCGCCAAGATTTGTAATCATTGACAAAAAGGAAATGGCGATTCTTGTCGAGCTTAAGCACGATAGAGTTAATATTGTTATCTACCAGCGGACGGCTCTTGACGATAGATGGCACGGCAGGTACGTGAATGGTGTCGCCTGGCACGAGTACCCACTTATATTCGGTACTGAAATACCTCGCAATCTCCATGGCATCGTGATAGTAAGAAGACTGGCCCGTCATTGGCTGGTCTTTCACTTTGATAGCCTCAGACAGCCATCGGCTCTCGTCTATAGGGCTGTCAGCTGTCAGCCGGTTGTAATAGGCTACCCGCCTGAGGATGTCGTCACGGTCTTCCCTTTTGTTCAATTCTTCAAGGATTCGAGAAGCCTGCCAACGGGTGAACCAGCGTGGAGTTAACTCGTGCAAGTAACTCCTGATGTAATACTTTAGATTATTGTTCTTTCCGCTATGCAGTAGGTAATATATTTTTCTTTTATCCATGATATTTGCCTGTTTTGCTCGCAAAGGTACAAAAATAGTGAGAAAAATCAAAGATTTTAAATTTAATTTTTGTACCTTTGCAATATGAAAACATTAGTAATACATCCAACCCGTTTGAAGGAACGTGGGGAACATCTGGATCGCATGCTGCGCAACATTGGCTTGGAATATGACATCGTCAATGAAGGCAGTGACGAAGCGAAGATAAAAGCATACTTGAAAAAGTATCTTCGGAATGGGCAAGAAGAGATGTTGCGCAAAGTGCCTCGTTCGCTTTGTACAATATCCCACTTCCTTGCTTATGAACGTATACTGTCTGAGGGCCTTGAGGGCGCCTTGGTTCTGGAGGATGATATCTTGTTGCACAAAAACTTCAAGATGAAATTTGAACAGAGTATCGAGGAATATCAGAGGAACTACCAAAACCAAAAAATCATTATTTCCTATGAGGATAGTCCTCTTTGGTTTGTCCCTCGTAGTCAGCGTGAGAAAGGGCGTATGCTCTATCCTGGTCATCGGGATCGCTTATCTGGAGCTTATTTCATCAACAAGCATGCCGCCAAGGCCATCCTTGATGATCTACAGGCCAATCGGTGTGATCGGGCCATCGACTTGTATCATTATCAACTTATTGAAGAAAAGATTATCGACTATCTCTGGTGCCACCCGACACTGGCAACACAGGGAACTGCTACAGGTGCCTTTGAAACGTCTTTGTCGGCAAATAAAAAACACTTGAGAAAGCTCAGCTGGCTGTTTCAGAAAAACTACAAGCTACTGCTTTACTGGTTCCGATAAATTTTCAATTCGAAATTATTAAAAACGACAAGATGATACCCAAGAAGATACATTATTGCTGGCTGAGCGACGAGCCGTTTCCGAAGAAAATCCGGAAATGTATGGACACGTGGCATAAGACTCATCCAGACTATGAAATCATCTGTTGGAATACCCACAACTTCGATATCAATACGGTACCTTACGTCAAAGAGGCTTTCGAAGCCCGCAAGTGGGCTTTTGCAGCCGACTATATCCGTATGTATGCCCTCTATACGCAGGGTGGTATCTATCTGGACTCTGATGTGGTGCTGCTGAAGAAGTTCGACGACTTCCTCGACAACTCGTTCTTCTCCAGCATGGAGTATCACCCGATACAGATTGAGAAATGCGGCACCATGCAGTATATAGATGCAGAAGGACACCGAACGGCTGATGTCTTTATTCAGGGTATTCAGATTCAAGCCGCCGTGATGGGTGCTGAAGCCGGTTGTCCCTTTGTTAAGGAAGTGATGGACTGGTATCAGGACAAGCACTTCGTGAAAGACGACGGTTCGTTGCGCACTGATGTGCTTTCGCCGTATATCTATGCCCGTGTGGCGGAGCGCAAGGGTTTCGTCTACAAGGATGTCGATCAGCAGTTGCCTGGACGCATTCATATCTATCCATCGGAAATCTTTGCTGGGAATAAGCATGAGGTGACGAAGAAGAGTTATGCTATCCATCTCTGTGCTCACTCGTGGCACTTGACTCCTTGGGAGAAAATACGCCGATTCTTTGGACTAAGCAAGAAACACCAACAAACCCATGGGCTATAATAAGGAGCGATACAGAACGTTGAAGAATATTGCTTACTACATCCTTTTTGGTGTGTGGTATGTGGCTTCATTATTGCCGATGTGGTTCTTGCATATGGTGTCCTTCATCATCTCTGTTATCCTGTTTTATGTTGTCCGTTATCGTCGCCAGGTGGTACACGATAATATCAAAAGTTCTTTTCCGCGTCTGTCACCCCGTAAGCGGTGGATGATTGAACGCCGTTTTTATACCCATTTCTGTGACTTGCTTTTTGAGAGCGTTAAGTTTTTCTCTATCAGTAAGTGGAACATGAAGCGGCGCATGAAGTTCAAGGGTGTGGAACTGCTTGAGGAATCATTCCGAAAGGGGCGCTCTTGTGGCGTGTTCTTGGGACATTACGGCAATTGGGAGTGGATTAGCAGCATGCCATTGTGGATAGATCCCAAACTGTGTCTCTGTACGCAGTTGTATCATCAACTGGAAAACTATGTCACCGACCAGCTGATACTCTATACTCGTCGTCGCTTTGGTGGGGTGAATATTGAGGTGAACCAGTCAGTAAAGGATATTATCAGGCTCCGCAATGCAGGAAAACCAGTATTAGTGGGATTCATTGCCGACCAAGCACCTTATTGGGATAATATCTATTATTGGAATAACTTCCTTCATCATGAGACGCCGTGGTTCACAGGTGCCGAACGTATCATGCAGAAACTCGACATGGATGTGTACTATTTGGATGTACGTCGCCGTCGTCGTGGCTATTATGTAGCGGAATATAAACGTATAACCACAGAGCCACAGAGACAGGAACAGTTCTGGTTGACCGAACAGTATGCCAAGATGCTGGAGCATACCATTAAGCGGGCACCGTCGTATTGGCTATGGAGCCACCGTCGGTGGAAGCGCACTAAGGAGGAATGGTTGCAGAAAACCCATGGAGGGATAAAGCCTAAGAACTGATGAAACAGATACGCTCATTTTTTCTGGTCTTCCTTTTGTGGACGCTGGTAGGGATGTTCAGTAAATTTGCATTCCTCTTCAGTTATTACTCGCTGTTAGACGGCCCTAATGCTGTTAGTCAGCTGGAGGTAGTCTTTCATGGTTTACGCCTTGACATCGCTGTTGCTGGTTATCTGACTCTGATTCCTGGTTTGTTGTTAATAGCAACATTATGGCTGTCAAACAGTCGGTTACGCTGGTTTTGGCGATGCTATTTTGCTGTTACCGCATTGTTGGCAACTCTGGCGTATATCGCCAATTTGGGATTGTATGGCTATTGGGGATTTCCTTTAGATAATACGCCTCTGCTATATGTCAAGACATCACCTGCCGATGCGATGGCAAGTTTGCAGTGGTGGCAGTTGCTACTCTTTCCTTTGCTTATTGTTCTGGTGTCGGGGGTAATCTATATGCTGGGATGTCGCTTGTTACCTATCATTACAGATAGAAATGCTAAGAAATCTGGTATACGAATAATCAAGTCCGTTATGCTTCTTGTACTAGATTTGTTGTTGCTACTTCCTATCCGTGGAGGATTAGGTACAGGCACCAATCATACGGGAAGTGTATATTTCTCCAGCAACATCCGTCTCAATCATGCAGCAGTTAACCCCGTTTTTAGTTTTATAGAAGCGGTGTTACACCAAGAAGAGATAGGAACGAAGTATCGTTTCATGTCTGAGGAAGAGGCTATGGCCTTGTTTAAGCCTTTGACATTCACTCCGTTGCGTACAGATAGTGTGACTATCCAACACCCGAATGTGGTATTGGTGGTTTTGGAGAGTTTTTCCGATAGCGTTATGCAGGCCAAAGGTGTCACTCCCAATTTACTACGGTATACCAGCGAAGGACTGAATTTTTCGAATTTCTATGCCAACAGCTTCCGTACAGACAGAGCACTCGTGTCGATTCATAGTGGTCTGCCTGCCCAGCCTTCCATGAGTGTGATGGATATTCCACGGATAAGCACGTCACTGCCTTCGTTGGCTGGAACTTTGGCTAAACATGGCTATCAGACGATATTTTACTATGGTGGCGACATCAATTACAGCAATATGCGCTCCTATTTTATGGGGACAGGTTTTCAACGCGTTGTCTCGGATGTTGATTTCCCTACTAAGCTGCATACTGGGAAGTGGGGTGTAGCCGATGGTCCTGTCTATGACCGTATGCTGGCGGATATCAAAGCAGACAATTCTGGAAAACCATTCTTTTACAGTGTGATGACCGCTAGTAGTCACGAACCGTTTGATGTACCTGATTATCTGAAGATAAAGGACGATGAAACGTTGAATGCCTTCTCATATGCAGACCATTGCTTAGGTAAATTTGTCGAGGAACTCAAGACACTGCCATGTTGGCAAAATACGCTTGTTGCTATTGTCTCTGACCATCTCGGAGCATATCCTGACCCGCAGGACAACTATCAACTTTGGCGTTACCAGATTCCGTTTGTCATCATGGGGGCTCAGATGCCAGCTAAACAATGCACAGTGCTAGGTTCACAAATGGATATTCCCGCTACACTGTTGGGGCTGTTGGGATACGACCATTCCGAGTTCTGCTATTCTAAGGACTTGCTCGATGTACGGGTGCCGCGTTTTGCGTTCTTCTCATTTCCGGATGCTATGGGTATGGTGACAGATAGTAGTGCTGTGGTCTATGATAATACGTCAGAGCAGATACAACTTTCTATCGGTAAGGATGCTGATGGCCTTCTCAGAAAGGCAAAAGCCTATCTACAAAAATTATATGACGATTTAGATAGTCGATGAAATAAGATACTGCTGACAATCGTATTATCGTACACTTAGGGCCAAGCGGAAACCAACAAGGTCGCGACGGCGACGCTGGTCATACATGAAACGGTTGGTACTACGGCAGTAGCGGGGACTACAATCGTGACCTCCACCCTTGATGACAATAAAATTGGAGGATGGCTTGCTAGCAGGCGTCTTACGATACCAGTCCTCACACCATTCCCACACATTTCCAGACATATCATAGATGCCTAGTTCATTAGGCTTGAGACTGGCCACGGGCAACTGTTCGTGGGCTTTGCGGTTTGACAAGGTATAAGCCACCTCGTCAATATTGTTGCTACCAGCATACAGATAGCCTTTTGACTTTTTCCCACCACGGGCGGCATATTCCCATTCAGCCTCTGTCGGCAGTCGGAAGTGTTGTCCGGTCAATGCGTTGAGCTTGGCGATAAACTCCTGAATCATGTCATAGGTGACATATTCTACGGGGAATTGTGGCGACTTATGACGTGAGCGGTTCTTGGGCATGATGGCGCTCCACAGCTCCTGTGTCACTTCAGTCTGGCCGATGTAGTAGTCCTTGAGGGTCACACGGTGGCGTACCTCATCTGCATCGGCTAAGGTGTCTTTGGGCAGTGCCCCCATCGTAAACGTACCTCCCTCAACTTTCTTCATCACGAAAGAGACCCCACGGACGGTAAATCGCTTGTCCTGTGCCTGCAAACCTGTGACACAAAGTAGGGCAAGGACGATGGCGAGCGGACGTGCCAGAGGCGTAACCTTGTCCATGCTGATTGGGCCAACGGCACGCCACAGAATACGTAGCCAACAAATGAAGTATGTATAGACGTCAAGCCAGAAGGTTTGATGGATGTATTCGTGCAACCATGCGGGACAGAGCACGTCGGTAGGCAGGATGCCGAAGTTGACAACCAATAGCCAGAAGAGTGTCCAGTCTATCCAGTTGCGCTGAGGCTGCAACCAGAAAGCCATCGCGTAGAAGGGTAGTGTGATGATATAGGTATGTGTCTCTGGACAGTCGCTGAACAGAATCATAAATCCTGTCAGTACGGCTAATGCCTGTACACGGAAATCGAAGGACTGCCAACGGCGGTAGCGTAGGAAGAAGGCGATAGCCAAACCTGCAAAGACCACCATCTGTACCAGTCGGTAGTTGGGTAATAGCAGCGGTTTCAAGCCACGTGCGAAGAGGATGCCGATAAAGTCGGAATCGCTGTGGTGCGAGGCAATCATGTCGAACATCTCCTGATAAAGTACAAAGACGTTGTCAAAGGCGGTGTTGATGGCCGGTAGCAGTATCAGTGCCGTTCCGCACAATATGGCATAACCAAAATTGCGCCACATGCGGGGATAACAGAGTAGAATAGCCAGTTCTGCAGCACCATAGACTTTAGTGGTGGCAGAAATCATAATGAGCAGTACGGCCCAGAAACCTTTGCCACGTTCTAACAACGAGAAAGCAAAAATGTAAATATAGGCGACAATGATGTTGTGCTGGTAGCAGAAGATGGTTTGCAACACCACCGACAGGAGAAAAAGGAAAATCCAGTGCTTATAGGGATTCAGCCGTTCGGGCAGTGTCTTGATGGCTAGCGTGAACAATCCATAGTTGCAAAGGTTCCATACGTAGGGACCTAACCACCAGGGTAGATAGAAAATAGGAGCGAAGATGACACTGAAAACCGGTGAATATAGGAAGTAGATGCTGTGTGCCTGAGCGTATTCCAAGTTGTATGGACTGAGTCCTTCCCAGAACATGCGCGTAGAGTCCTGATAATCGAAATAGTTGGTGTTTCTTCCGCGTACTACTTCCAATGTGGTGGCCAGCAATGTGATGGCCAATCCCAAGAAGAATACGCAGTAGGGGTTGGAGAAAAACCACTGGATGGCTTGCAGAATCTTCTTCATATGCGCTGATTAGAAACGGAAGGACAACAGCAGTTTGACAATCTTGGCGATGTCGTCGTCGTTGAGTTCGTAGAACAGCGGCAGGCGCACCAGCGTGTCAGCATAGCGGTCGCAGTTGGCCAGTATACGGCCATCGTGCTTGTCCTCATAATATTTGCTGGAGTGTAGCGGCAGATAATGGAAGGTGGCCTGTACGCCGTGGTTCTTCAGGTAGTTCATTAGTGCGGTACGGAAGGCCAGCGACGGACAGAGCAGATAATACATGTGATAGTTGTTCGTAGCATAGTCGGGAATTTCAGGCAGCATGATGCCATTGTTCAGATGTCCGCGTAGGGCCTGGTCGTAACTCTTCCAGATATGTCCGCGCTTGCCTTGTATGTCGTCCAACTGTTCCAGCTGTGCCCACAGGAAGGCTGCATTGAACTCAGAGGGCAGGAATGATGAGCCCATATCGCACCAGCCGTATTTGTTCACCATGCCGCGATAGAACTCAGCACGGTTGGTTCCTTTCTCCCAGAGTATCTCAGCACGGCCGACCAGACGTTCATCGTTGACAACCAGCATGCCGCCCTCACCGCAGTTGATGTTCTTTGTTTCGTGGAACGAGAAAGCGGCCACATGACCAATGCTACCCAGCGGACGTCCCTTGTAATAGGAGTCGATGGCGTGTGCGGCATCTTCTACCACCAACAGGTGGTGCTTCTCGGCCACTGCCATGATGCTGTCCATGTCGCAAGCAACACCGGCATAGTGAACGACGACGATAGCACGTGTCTTCTCGTTGATAAGCGGTTCTATCTGTTCAGCAGTGACGTTTGGATTGTCTGCTCCGCTGTCGGCAAAACGAATGTAAGCACCTTCGCGGAGGAAGGCAATAGCGGTAGAGACAAAGGTGTATGACGGTACGATAACCTCGTCGCCAGGCTTCAACTGGCACAGCATGGCACACATCTCCAAGGCATCGGTGCCAGAGGTACATAGCAGGCACTTCCTGAAACCGTAGCGTTTCTCGAAGAAGCCATGACATAGTTTGGTAAACTGTCCGTTGCCCGACATGGTAGTCGAATGGCATACTTCCTGTATGTAGCTGAGTTCTCTGCCAGAACAGTAGGGCTTGTTAAATGGAATCATAATGGATAGGAAGGGTTAGATGTTCAATGTCTCACTGACAATAAATACCGGACGGCCTTTCACCTGATCGAAGATCTTGCCGATATACAGTCCGAGGATACCCATCATTAGCAGTAACAGACCACCGACAAACCATATAGAGAAGATGGTCGACGTATAGCCTTCTACTTCGTTCAATCCGTAGAACTTGGCAAAGATGTTGTAGATAGCCATGAGGAACGAGAGGAGTGACATGATCAGTCCCAGTCCGACGGCCAGATGCAGGGGGCGGTTGCTGTTAGAGATAATCGAGTTATACGATAGGGTCAGCAGACGGCGCAGGTTATATGAGCTCTTGCCCTCCAGGCGGTGGTCGTGGAACACGTCAACGGTGGTTTTCTTGAATCCCAGCGTGTGGATAAGCTCGACAAAAGATCGTGAATACTCAGGAATGCTGCAATAGACCTTCACGATTTTCTGGCTGTATATACCAAACTCGGCAACAGCCTTATCGGTTTCAAAACCGCTCAGGAAGTCATAGGTCTTGTGGAACACCAGCGATGACATCCGTTTCAGGAAGGTGTCCTCTCGTACGACACGACGTGCACTGACTACATCATAGCCTTCAAGGGCCTTCCGATACATGGCCGGCAGGTCTTCGGGCTTGTTCTGCAAGTCACAATCAATCACTGCCACATAGTTGCCTTTGGCATAAGTCAGTCCGGCTGTAATAGCATACGGCTGTCCGAAATTGCGACTGAGATTGATGCCTTTTACTTGTTGGTCTTTAGCACAGATTTCGGCAATCTTCTCCCACGAGCTGTCAGGTGAACAGTCGTTGACAAGAACAATCTCGTAGTCGTCTGTCAACGGCCGGATGGCGGCATGAATACGCTGCACTAACTCGTCCAGCATCTTTTCGCCATGGTATACGGGGGAAACAATTGAAAGGTCCATAATGGGGAAACGTTGGATGTCGTACGTGTTGATTTAGAATGCGGCCTGTATCTTTGCGGCAATCTCCTTGAATTCTTCTTCGCTGAACTTCAGCTTCTCACGGCGGAAGTCGGCATCAGCCTCACTCTGCATGGGGATGAGGTGGATGTGAGCGTGAGCAACCTCAAGGCCCAGCACCACTTGTGCCACCTTCTTACAGGGAAAGGCTTTCTTGATGGCGATGGCTACATGCTTGGCAAACTGCTGATAGCGAGCCAGCTCTTCGTCGTCCATGTCAAAGAAATAGTCGACTTCGCGACGCGGAATCACCAGTGTATGACCTTTCACCAATGGGTTGATGTCGAGGAAGGCATAGAACTCCTCATTCTCTGCACACTTGTAGCTGGGAATCTCACCAGCGGCAATCTTTGAAAATATGTCCATGATGTTTCGATATTTCGATGATTCAATGTTTCGATATTTCGGGGCTTTATGCTATCGATATGTTTTCGATGCGCAGCTTGATGGTGCCGCGCGGTATGGTAATCTCTACCTCGTCGCCCACCTTCTTGCCCAACAAGCCCTGGGCAATCGGGGTCTTGATGCTGATTTTACCGGCACGCAGGTCTGCCTCGTTCTCACTGACAATGGTGTAAGACATCTTAGTCTTTGTGGTCAGATTGGTCATTTCCACTTTCGTCAATATCTGCACAGAGTCGGTGCTCAGACGTGAGGTGTCTACAATCTTTGCCTCGGCAATAGTTGCCTTCAGACGGTTAATCTTGTCTTCCAGGTGTGCTTGCGCTTCCTTGGCTGCGTCGTACTCGCTGTTCTCGCTCAGGTCGCCCTTGTCGCGTGCCTCGGCAATGGCTGCCGAAGCCTTTGGGCGCTCTACTGCTTCTAAATGCTGCAGTTCGGCTATGAGCTTGTCATAGCCCTCTTGTGACATATAAGCCATAATTCTTTTCTTTTATTTTAGTTTTTCTTAATGCAAAAAATAAAAGAATCCCAGCTCTCGCTTCTGCTGGAATCCCTGTTTTTAGCTATGTTCTATTTCTGTTTGCAAAGGTAGCAAATAATTTGGAATTACCAAAATTTTTTGCAAAAAACTTCTAAAATCACTTGATTTATGTCAAGAAAGTGTAAAAGATACAATATTTTTTGCCACTTTTCTTGCACAATATAAATTAATACCTTATCTTTGCAACGTGTTTTTCATAGTATTAGATTTAAGGTTAACAAAGGTTAGGGACTCAGCGGAGTCCCATTTTTTTTGTTATATAACTGCTTTCCCTTGTTTTTTTCGCGTATTTTTGCATCATTTTGCGTGCAAAGGTACTAATAACCATTCAAATGACCAAATTTTTTCGAAACGTTATTTGCTAATTAATACTGATAACAGGAAACTGTCGTGGGCTCTGACACTAAATACAAAAATGTAAGATGGTTACATCCTAAAACCATATTCTCGTATTCGGTGAGCGCATAAATCAATACCTTTGCAGTAGATTATTTATTCATCTAAAACAAAGGTATTATGAGACACTTTACAAAATTATTTTCTATCGTTGCGCTTGCAGTTAGTGCAACAGTTGCTAACGCCCAGACACCTACCACACCTCCTACCTTGAAGTGGGATGCTGGTGAGATTGGTGTCATCTATGCTGCCGATCAGGACACTTACTTTGATGTGCTGAAGGACGGTGCGGGCAATCCTGCCAGTTCATGGTCTCCTGTAACTTGGGGACAGTCCTGTGTCATCAGTGATGACGAGTGTGGCGACGGCGCTGCTATCCGTATCGACAACCTCGACTACCTGCCCCTGCAGTTTAAGTCCACGATGATTCTCAACGACTATCGTTTCTTCCACATCGAGTACTGGGTAAGCTCAGACATGCAGTTGGACATGACTTTCCAGAACTGGTGGCCCGGTGAGAAGTTTGTCACTCCCATCTATGAGCTGAAGGCTGGTCAGTGGAATGTCATCGACATCGACCTGGATCAGGAGGCTTTCACCTGGAGCAAGAAGAACGAGATTCCCCAGCATAGCGTCAACGTCTTTAAGTTGGGTGGTGAAGCTGTCGATGCAGAGCAGCATCCCTATGCACAGACCATTTGGATGACCAATATCGTCTGCCACAACGATGCTTCTGTTGTCACAGCTATTTCCAACGTCAAGGCTGCTGCTGCCAACAACAGCACATCACTCTACAATCTCGCCGGCCAGCGCGTCAGCAACGGTTACAAGGGTGTTGTCGTTAAGGATGGCAAGAAGTATTTTAATAGGTAATTATCCGTTCGTAAACCAAACAAAGAGGCGTGGCAGTCAACCTGTCACGCCTCTCTGTTGTTCTGTTCTGTTTTTTATTTTACATCTATCCTATCTCCCAACCGACTGCTGAAGCACCCAAGACCGCAGCATTGCTGCCATCGAGACTGCTCACGAGGAACTGCGTATCGCGGAATAATACGTGGACATGCTTCTGATAGCTCTCCTTGATAGGATTCATCAGCAAGTCACCTGCCTTGGTCATACCGCCAAAGAAGATAAATGCCTCAGGGGCAGAGAATGCGGCGAAGTTGGCGCACGCCTCACCTAACAGATGTCCTGTAAACTCGTATATCTCCTTCGCCAGTGCGTCGCCTTGTTCGGCAGCAACACTTACGTCAAGCGAGGTGATGTCTTCGGGGTTCAGTCCGCGCAGGATAGAAGGACGGGCATCGGTCTGCAACAGTTCACGAGCTGTGCGTGCCACACCCGTTGCCGAGCAGTAGGTTTCCAGGCATCCTGCACGGCCACAGCCACACGAGCGTCCGTCTTGCCGCATCACGACAACATGTCCCAACTCACCGGCAAAGCCGTTGGAGCCATACAGCAATTTACCATCTACCACGATGCCTGACCCGACACCCGTTCCTAACGTCAGCATGATAAAGTTCTTCATGCCACGTGCTACGCCATACATCATCTCACCGATGGCGGCAGCATTGGCATCGTTGGTCAGCGCTACGGGCACACCCAGCGCCTTGCTGAACATGTCGGCCAACGGCACTATCACGTCGTGAGCCCAGGGCAGGTTCGGTGCATATTCAATGGTGCCATGATAGTAGTTACCGTTGGGGGCACCGATACCCATGGCCTTGATCTTCTCTATGCCGCCCACCTCTTCTATAATGGGTTGCAACACTTTCATGGATGCTGCGACATACGCCTCTGCATTCTCAAAACCGGCAGTCTTCATGGCCGTTGTCGCCTTGATGTTGCCACGGGCATCGACAATACCGAATACGGAGTTTGTACCGCCTAAGTCCAAGCCAATCACGTAGGGCTTGACGGTTTGATTCTGTTCATTCATGATGATAAATATATTTCTAAACTTTTTTGTTGGGTTTCACGCCAAAGGCACAGAATGTGAGATAGCATGCGCAGACAAGCAGTACGACGATGCCTGCTGTGATGCTGCCTGCAGCATCGGTGGCAAAGCCGATGAACGGTGTGGCGGCACCACCTCCGGCAACGGCGGTTATCATCAGTCCGCTGATGAGGTTGGCTTTCTGGGGTTCTGCTTGTACTGCCATAGAGAAGATGATGGAGAAGATGCAGGAGCAGAGGAAGCCAATGGCTCCTATCTGTGCCAGCGCCCACATGGCAGGCAGTTGCAGGAAGATGAGTGAGAGTATCACGACGATACATGCCACGATATTCAGGCGGAAGTAGGTCATGTCAGCTATCTTCGTCATCAGAAACACACCAATGAAGGCTCCGATGGTACGGCAGATGAAGTACACCTGCGGTGCCACGCCTGCCTCACTGATTTCCCAGCCGTAGCGCTGTATCATCACCTTCGACGAGGTGAAGTTGATGCCCACATCAATTGCGACCACAAAGAAGATGCCGAGGAAGAGCAGCAGGATGGTGGGATTCTTCAGCAGGGCAAAGGTTTGTCCTACCGTCACATTACTGTTCTGCTGGGCTTCGCGCTCAATGGGCGTTGCCAGCAGCCAGAGACCGGACAGCAGGGTGATGGCTCCCAGTACAGGGAATGCCATATACCAACGTTGCTCGTCGCCACCGCCAAGGGTGTTCACGGCAAAGAGCATGATAAACGGTCCGCAGAACGACGAGATGGCTTTCACCACCTGACCAGCTGTGAGGCTGGAGGTGAGCAGCTTCTCGTCAGTAACGACATTCTGCAGCAGCGGATTCACCGACACTTGCAGGATGGCATTGCCGATACCCAAGAGGGCGTAGGCGATGAGAGTCGTCGTGCTGTCGTAGTGGATAAGGGGCAGTGCCATGCCTACCACCGTGATGAGCATCGACAGCAGCACGGTATTCTTGCGACCGATATGGTTCATCATGATACCCGACGGCACACCCAGCAGGAAAAACCACACAAAGACCACAGAAGGAATAAGGCTGGCCATTGTTGATGACCAGCCAAAGGCTTGTGCAGCATAGTCGCTGGATATGCCGACGATGTCGCAGAATCCCATCACGAAGAAAGCAAACAGTACGGGAAGAACTTTCGACATCATACCTATTTCCGTTTATTCGTATTCTTCGTCGTCTTCGCCAAAGAAGCCCTGTCGGCTCAGAGCCTCACTGCTAGAATCGAAATCACCTTTCAGGGTAGCACCTACGGGATCACTGCCAGTAAGAATACACTGACGGATGTTGAATGGAATTACCAGAGTCTGTGGCTTGCTATATTTTTTCATAACTTTCATCATTCTTTCGTTCAACATGTTTATTTCTGAATCATCTTACGGCCGTTCTTGATCACTACGCCTTTATAGTCCTTGCCGACACGCTGACCAGAGAGGTTGTAAATCTCGTTACTTCCTTCAGCCATGGTGTTCTTTACATTCTTCACACCTGTGGTGTTTTCATCGTCATAGACAATGGTGAGGGCGCGGGCTGAAGAAGGGTCTACAGGCAGTGTAACATAGCAGCGGAAAGCATTAATTGAATAATTTGATCCATAGTTATTAGAGGATGTCATCTTATAAAAACCAACTCCTTCTTTACCATTTTGAAGGACATAAGAATTAAGAGGTACAAAATGAGGCTGGAATACTCCATATAGCACACCGTATTGAGCATCTCTAACATGCCTATGATTATTTTCTGTTATTATTTCTTCTGGAGCAAAAACTGGATTTTCTGGGATAGACAGAGAAAATATATAAGAACGTGCTTCATCTGCATTCAAAAGAACCGGTGTGCGTGCGGGAATCTGACTACTCACAGGAGTCGCTTTCAGAGCTTCATTTTCATATGTAAGTGTATATGCCCTAACACCAGAAGGAATAGTTGCAGCAACTGGCAACATGAGTGTACTAACTTTAGCAGAACCAAATACCACAGGAAACTCTGTTATGCTAGAAATTTCCTTCATATCAGGAGCCGATTCTCCATTATAATGGAGTACCATTTTCATAAGACCAATACCCGCATTAGTGTAATTACCAGTGTCAGATGTCGGATCTAGAACTTTACCTCCAGCTGTCAAATATTTAACAGTATTTGAAGTTTCATAATTTTTTGAAGCTAGTGTAGCAGTACCAAGTTTCCATGTCTTATAAGTATTTGGTGCAGTAGTAGGCGCTGCATATTGGCAAAAATACCTTGTTGTGGTTTGGGCCTCAGCATCCTCAGCCGTGGAAGGAAAAAAACCCAACATTGTCCATTTGTCATCCATCAGGCTATAACCAGTATCAGAGATGCCAAGTATCTGCGCATTTAATGATAAGGCCATCACGGCAAGAGCCATCAATGTAAGTAATCTTTTCTTTTTCATAGTTTTTGTTGTTTTTTGTTAGACATTATTTTGTTTTGTTGCAAAGGTAGCCCAACTTTCCCTAAGCTGCTATCACAATACAACAATCCGATGCAAGAATATTGTAAAACCGTTGTTATTTTAGCAAAGGCATGATAACCCGTTCCATCACTTCATAGCCTTTGGCGTTGGGATGGACACCGTCGACACTGTGACCTTCCTTGAGCGAACGGTCTTTGCGTGACACCAGTGCCGAATAGTAGTCGGCATAGGGAAGGTGGTGTTCCTTGGCGTACTGTTTGATACGGGCATTAAGATGGGCTATCTTGTCTTCCGGTTCAATGGCAGGGCGCCAACTGAAACGCTTGGCAGGCAACACGGACGAGAGGATGACCTGGATGCCATGCAGCTGTGCCAACTCCACCATCGTGATGATATTACCCATGGTGACATCTTCGTCATACATGCCCGTATTCTCTGCAATGTCGTTGGTGCCGGCATTGATGACCACCGTCTTAGGCTTTAGGTTGATGACATCCTCACGGAAGCGCGTCACAAACTGTGACGAGGTCTGACCGGAGATGCCACGACATACGAAATGGGGATGACTTTGCCAGAACTCTGCATGGCGGCGAGGCCAGAAGTCGGTGATGCTATTGCCAAGGAATACCACACGGTCAGGGTCTTCAATGGCTTTCATCCGTTCGTTGTCGGCATTGTAGCGGGCTATCTGTGCCCAGTCACGGTCACCCTGATAGTTGAGCAGCGCATCCATGGAACCTACATCCCACTTGGTGATAGCCGACACCTGCGGTATCAGCGTCATGGCTATCTTGCGTTGTCCCTGGCGGTTGGGGTGCCATGAAGCTCCTAAGTCATAGCCATAGTGGATGATATTGGGCATGGGCTGTGCCATGTGGACATGCTTGAACTGCTGCACGCTGTCGCGAAGCACCTGCAGGGCTGCCAGCAGATACTCACTGGCAGAATGGGGCGTGATGCATAGCACCGGAACCTCGCCATAGTGCTGTTGCAAGGAACGGATGAGCTTCAGGTAGTTGCCCACATACTGCTTGACGGTGGGCAGGGCAACAGGCGAGAAGTCGTTGGTGCCCAGATTGATCATCACCAGGTCTGGGCGGTAGGCCTTGAAGTCGTATGCCAGCGTGTCGTGGTCATCAAACAGACGGTCGTGGCGCGTCAGGAGGTTTTCTGTCGTCTGCTGCTCCTTGCCATAGTTTCTGACCAGTCCCTTTCCTGAGTGGGCTATCAGCGCATAGTCGGCATTGAAGTAGCGGGCTATGATACAGGCGTAGGCATCGTTGCAGTTCTCCGTTTCCAGACGGAACGGGTCTTCTGCGCGGTTGCTCTCCACGCCAAAGCCGCAGGTATAGCTGTCGCCATAGACCTCAATGAAGCGCTTCTTGGGTGCTACTTTCTTGAGTTCTGCCTTTTGGTCTATGCTGATGCCGTCAATGGTGGTACGGCTGTATTCTCCTTCCGTACAGCGTTGCAGGCAGAGCGTATGCCACCCTTTGCGCAGCCCGTCGGCCAACAGCACGTCATGGCTTTCCTTGCCGTACATCTTGACTTTCTGTTTCCAGCGTCCGTCAATAAAGACATTATAGTATGCCGTGTCGCTCTCGGCAATCCGCACACTCATCAGCCTGCCTGTGAAAGCAACTTGCATATAGACACCCGTCCAGTCGAAGCTGACACTGCCGTTGCTGTTGTGTAACACACGACCCGTAAAGGAGACGTGCTCGTCAGCAGCTGTTACAAAACGTGTTGCAGCCGAAACATGGATGCTGGCGGCTGCAACGAGCAGCAATAGAAAAATCCTTTTCTTCATTTTTTATTCTTTATTCTTCATTCTTAACTCTTTTGGCTTTCCAACTGGTTATCTTACCCTGAAGACCGAGTTGTTGGGCTTGCTTGAAGTCCTTGTCGGCAGGTGTCATGTCCTCATAATAGAATAAGGTGGCCCCCTCGTCGAGCAAACGCTCTTGCAGCTTGGGGATGTTTACCTGCTGTACCCCGCAACGGTCGTCAATGGCTATCGAGGCGGCAGCACCGGCAGCCTGACCGAGTGCCATCCAGCAGGGCTCCATACGCAGGGTAGAGAAACCGATGTGTGACCCGCTCACGGGAACGGGCAACAGCAGATTATCCACTTCTTTGGGTACGATGACACCGTAGGGTACGGTATATACGGCTGTAGGATAGCTGATAAAGCCGTCCAGATGGGCGCGGCCGCTCTCCCGTTTGCGGGCAGCATGCGAGTCGAGGGCATAGTGGCTGGCGGTGATACTGGTGGCATGGACGGGTGGGCGTTGTCCCTCAGCCACGGGGAGTGCATCCTTGGCGGTGAAGAAGTACATACCTTCAAACCGCCGCCCCTCGCGGACATATACCTGGCGGGGGAAGTAGCCGTTGTCCTGATATTCGGTCTTGGCGTATCCCCACTTCTGTATCTCACGGCGGAACTGAAGCGGCAGTGCCTCGTCGTGCTGGGCAAACCAGAACAGTCCCTCCGTATAGTCGCGCAGCCGTTGGGCGAACTTGTCGCGCCACTCCCATGAGGAGGTCGGCCACGGCCAGTTCTCCTCCGGCAGGTCGGTAGAGATGAAGACCGCATGCTGGTTGTTGGCATCGACCTTACCGTTCGGCACCTTGTTGTTGCTCACCAGACGTTCGATGCCCCACATATCCCACGGAGTGATGCTGCGCTCGCCGCCGTTCAAAAGGTGCTGGCGGTTCTTCTCATAGACATCAGCCGACAGGTCTTTCACGGCTTTCCAGGTGGTACGGCCCGTCCAGACATCATCGATGAGTGAGACGTAATCCTCTCGGCGATAGGTGGCAGGCTTCTCAATGGGCATCCTCTGCTGCGGGTCATCCGTCAGCGTCAGACGGTAGTTGTAGGCCTGCACGGCATTATCCGGTTCTCCCGTAGTACCCTCGGCAGGCAGACTTTTCCAGTATTCATAGGCCTTGCCGGCTCCGGGCTCATCGTATTCCCACGCCGCTTCACGGCCTACGCGGTAGGGTACACGGGCGGCAGCACCGAGGTCACCCTCGTAGGTGGCATCGACAAAGATGCGTCCCTGGTAGTATTCATACGCTCCTGTCTGTCGGTTGACGACACGGATTCGGCTGACGTGCTGCCCCTGCATCTCGATGTCACCCGTCGAGAAGTTAAATTGCCGCTGGGTAAGCACGGTAATCCGTGCCCCCTCTGCAGCAATCATCTCCTGAAAGATCTTCTCAGCCACTGACGGTTCGAAGTGGAAACCGTCGCTACAATCTTTTACCTGTTGTGATGTTTTACCGTATGTCTTGCTATAATAGGCTTTGATGCGCTGTGTGAACTCGCTGAACAGTCCTGTGGTGGCGCCACGGGTGGCAATGTCGGTAGCACCAAGTCCGTTGGCTGGCAGTCCGCCGATATATGCCGTGCGCTCCAGAACGACCGAGGTCTTTCCCATGCGGGCCGCCTCAATGGCTGCCATGATGCCGCCAGGAGTGCCGCCAACAATCACCAGGTCGTAATCCTGTGCCCACAGCGTTTTGCTGATGCACAGCATCATCATCAGAATCAGTGTCTTCAGTTTCATCGTGTTGTCTTGTATTTTGTCATGATGTTCACTTGCGGACGGTCTACGGTATAGTCCTGCTCTGGGTGGACACCCAGAATGTATTTGCCCCATCGGGCACCTGCTGCCCAGTAGGTTCCCTGGACACCGTTGTCTGCCAGATAGCCCAAGAACAAATCCAGGCATTCCAGCCACCGCGCATCATCAGCCGGTACACCGTATTCTCCCACCAGTCCACGCTTATGGTAGCGTTTCAGCCACTCCACGAAGGGGCGCACACGGTCCACACCCACGGTGGGGTAGGCCTCTTCTTCATCGTAGCCTTTGCGGTAGATACCCGACGCATCGCTGTCGAAATAGCAGTGCGCCTCATAGATGAGGTTGTCCGAAGGGTCACGTAATGTCTCCAGTCCTTGGTTGATATAGGGCCAGCGCTCTGCTGAGCTCCATGTGTTTCCTGCCACGACGATGGCGGTCTGACGGTCTACGCTGCGGATGGAGTCAATGGCCACCTGTGCAATCTCCACCCACGGACAGCTGTCCAGCATATCGTGCGGCTCGTTGCATAGGCCGTAGCCATAGAGTCCCGGCTCGTCTTTCAAGGCTCGGGCAATGGTTGCCCACGCCTGAGCGAAGTGTGCAGGCTGCAAGGTGTCGCCAATGATACGGTTCTTGCCCATGTAGTTGCGTCGTCCGTAGTTGTGCATATCCAACAGGATGCTCATGCCGCGACGGTCAGCCTCACGGAGCAGGAAGCGGATATACTCCAGCTCGTCGCTGCTCAAAGGTCCTTCTATGTCATGCTGCAGGCGCTCCCACTTGAACGGCAGGCGAATCAGCATCATATCTTTCGATGCCCAATAGTCCAACTCGCGGGTGGTGGGGTAGTGGTAGTCTTTGTTGAAGCGACCCACACCCTCCATCTTCTTATGGAAAAACTCCGCTCCCGCCAGATTGACACCAAAGGATTGTGGCTTCTGGGCGGCGAAACCACCCAGCAGTGCACCAGGCTGTTCCGTCAACTCATAGACGATGGTAGCTCCTTCGGCTATCTCCGTATGGCGTATCCATGCCCTGTCGAGTACCTGACCATTCAGGGTAACCCTCGAGATATAGCGGGCATCGGGTGACGACTTGCGGGTGAGCATTCGTATCTGCTTCTTGTTTTCCATCGTGAGCGTCACCTCGTCAAAAGTCGGCGGCAACAGGTAGTAATAGTCCTGTCCTGCATTCGGGAACAGGCCGATGGATGTAAAGACATACCACGAGCCCATGGCTCCACTGTCCTCATTGTCAGGATAGCCGCGCTCTATAGAGAAACCCGTCTGGCGCAGCCGTGCCACATAGTCGGCAGTCAGGTCGGGACGGTCGCAATGGGTGAAGAGGAATGGCGTGAGGAAACCAGGTTCGTTGGACAGGTCGATGAGTCCATGGTCAAAACCGTATTGCAGTCGGCGTACCATTTGCTGCTTGCCGCCACACAGGCTTATCAAACGGTCGGTCTGTGCCGGTGTGAAGAGTGTATAGCACCAGGAGTTGCCCTCGTAGAAATAGTCCACCCACGAGCCATAGACATGTGCAGGGTCAATAGTGATCCAACTGCCGTCTGCTCGCTTTGGTGCGATGAAGCCTTTGAAGCCGTGGCTCTCCAGGTCGCTGTTGAACAGCTGTGTCCACTGTTGTGAGCGCCTTTCCATGTTGTCTGCCAAGGCATCATCGCCCATCAGGCGGGCAATGCGTGCACAGCAGTCGTCGTTATAGGCATACTCCATGGTATAGGAACACGACATCATCTGATGCTCGCCAGGAATGTAGCCATAGCGCAGGTAAGCCGTGTCGCGGGCATGCAGGGCATTGTGGCGCATCACCTCGTAGGCCTTGCGACGATCGAAGCCCTTGACGTTTTTCAGGATAGCATCGGCAATGACGTTGTCCACATCGTCGCCACCCTGCTTGCTGTCCCACTCCATAGAAGCGGTGAAGGTCGGCGTACACTTCCCGTCGTGGGCCAACCGGTCAATAAATGAGTTGACGGTCTTGGCCACAAAACTCTCGTTGATCAGTGTCAGCAAGGGATAGCATGTGCGCCAGGTGTCCCAGATGCAGTAGTGGTCGTCAATATGTGCCTGAGTGCTCTGCCAATGGGGATTGTCAGCTGTACGGTCTCGCGGCATGACCTGCGAGTGATACAAGGCGGTATAAAACAGTTGGCGCTCATGGGGTGTGGCGCCTTTCACCTGTATCTTACCCAAAGCCTCGTTCCAAGCCTCACGGGCAGCAGCCTTGATATCATCGACGGTCTTGTTGCCGATTTCCAGACGCAGGTATTTCTCCGCATCCTTGATGCTACGCAAGGAAACGGCTATGGCGGCATTGACCACTGGTCGTCTGATATCCATGCGGGCATAGAGCTCCTTGGTGCCACGGTTGGTGATGGCGACCTTCACGTCTGCATCATCCAATTGCAGGGCGAAGTACACCTTGTAAGGCTGTTCGCTGCCAAAGCCGCCGGCATATTCGCCCCATCCCGTCAGCAGATGCCGTTCGGCATTATAATCCAGTTGACCACCTAAGAAGCGGCCTTTCACAATGGGTACGATATGCTGTGGGATGCTGTGACGCATGTCCAACAGCAGCGTCTTGTTCTTCTTGTCAGGATAGGTCAGACGGTAGGCCACCGCATGGTGTGTGGGAGCCAGTTCGGTAAGGATGTCATAGCGGTTGAGCCTGACCTTATAGTAATAAGGAGTAGCCACCTCTTCCGACTTCTGTGAGTCGTGACCGTCTTCCTTGGCCGAGAAGCCCGTCTGGGGTGACAGCAACAACTGGCCGTAACGCGACCAGCCAATGCCCGATACGTGTAGTTGTCCGAACCCGCGGATGACATCATGCTCGTCATAACCGTTCTGTCCGCCCTTCGGCGTCTGCGGAGCAGGATTTACTGAGCCGTGAGGCAGCTGCGGTCCGATGACGCAGTTGCTACCGCCACGGACACCCATGAACATGTTTACTTCGTCTGCAAGTGCTGCTGACTGCGCACAGACAGGAAAAGGTAAAATAGTTAAAAGGTAAAAAAGTAATATCTTTGTTTTCATCATACTGTCTTTTAAGGAGCGAAGGATGATCAGTCACAGACCGTCCTTCGCATGGTTAAACAAACTTCTAAAATTTACTAACTTGCTAATTACTAACTAACTCAATACTAACTAACAAAACTAACTTATGAATCATTACTAACGCTTATTCAATACCAATTGACGATATCTCGTCAGTGCCTCTATATAGTAATAGTCGGCATAGTTGATGGATGCGTCTATCTCGTAGCCGGCCGGCAGGTTACCGGTGGTATGGAGCAGGAAGGCACTGTTCTTCTGCCGGCTCTGATAGTTTTCAGACGACAACATGAGAAGCATTTGTTCAGCGGCCTTCTGATATTTCCTGGCCAGCTTTGGATTGTCCTCCAGCCCTGCCAGCTCGATGAGTGCAGAGGCTACGATGGCTGCTGCGGAGGCATCACGCGTGGCATGAGGAATCTTCGGATCATCAAAGTCCCAATAGGGTATCATATCCTTCGGCAGCCGGCTGAGATAGGCATCGGTGATCTTTTCTGCAAAACGCAGGAATTCCTTGTCACCCGTCTCACGATAAACGAAGGTAAAGCCGTAGATGCCCCACGCCTGTCCGCGGGCCCAGAAACTATTATCGTTAAGCCCTTGGTTGGTACAGCCACGCAGGAACTCTCCTGTGATGCTGTCGTATAGGGCGACATGGTAGCTGGTATAGTCTTTGCGGAACTGGTGGCGCATGGTCTGACGGGCATGGCTGACAGCCATGTTATAATAATCCTTGGATCCTCCGTTTTTGGCAGCAAAGAACAGCAGTTGCAGGTTCATCATATTATCCATGATGGTATTATGCGGCCACCCGTTATCCTTGACGGCATGGGGCCATGACAAGATAGTACCCACTTTAGGATTATAGAGACCTGCCAGTTTCTTTGCTCCCTCCAAAAGCACCTCTTTATACTCTCCACGACGGGTGTTCTGCCAGGCATGTCCGAAGCTGCAGAACAACTGAAAGCCGATATCGTGGTCAGGCTGATGCTGCTCACCTACCAGCGGACGCTGCCGTTCGGTATAGCTGATGGCGATGAGCTCGTCGGACAATTGCCGGGTGTTCTCATAATTATACCATAGGATGCCTGGCCAGAAGCCACTGGTCCAGTCATATACATTAGTAGTGTGCCACTGGTTATCACCGGCATTGATGCTACGGGGCAACACGCTGTCGTTGGGCAGCTCTCTCAGCGTCCTCTCTATCTGATGATGACAGTAGGCCAGCTGCCTGTCTACCCATGACAGTGACAAAACTTTTGAATGACAGGCTGTCGCAGACAACAACAGCATACAGCCTGTCAACAAGGAATGGAGATGTGGAAGTATTCTCTTCATATTTACTTACTCTTTGCTTTGTTTTTCTACTGCAAAATTACGAGTAAGTAGCTTTTTGTGATAAGAGAATATTTTAATTGAATGCAATAATTCTACATTCTTCCTACTTTGACGGTAGTACCTGCAAAAAGATTATCTGGCAAAGAAATTTCTTGCATTCCTGAGGGGGTGGTTAACCTTAAAATATCAGATTTTCGGGACGCATCACTGACATAGATGGTGCCCTGATGAATCATCACCATGCACGGGCGGTCGGCGCCAATAATACCTGCCGAGGTCTGTATACTGCCAGCTTCATAGAACACCACATAGATGATGGTACCATTCTGGTGTTCTACGGCCTGAATGCCCTTTCCATTCTGCAGGATGCGGAACCAGGAAGCGACAGGTGCCGTGCCTCCAGGGATAACAGCATAGGCATAGCTGCCGTTCTGGGGTGCCACACCATGTTGAATGCTCAGCGAAAAGACCTCTGCCGACAAGGTGTCATTCGCATAGGCTACCCCATCCACACAGTTACGCCAACTGCCCTGTCGACGAGTTGCCGTTGCTTGCGCCTGACCTTCTAAGATATGATAGGCATTGCCCGCATGGAAATACCAGTCAGCATCATGGCGTACCTCCCCACGCTGGCGGCACTGCTCGACGGTTGTAACAATACTGTCAGTAGCCGTACAGCTGATGTCGCTACCCAGACAGACATAGCCTTCATCGAAGAAGAACCACGACTTACGGGCTTTCAGGTCACTTCGTTCGCTGATGAAGTCGAAACCGACGGCACCATAGAGCGAGTCGCAGACGGCACCGGCAAACTGTGTGTCAGATGTCAGCACGTTCACGCTGCCCCAGGCCTCCAAGGGTTGATAGGGTAGCAAGGGTGATGTTACGCCGGGAATCATACGGAAGTCAAACACCGGTTGCAAACCACTGTATTCCTGTCCGTCGACAGACAGATGGCAAGCACCGTCGCCTCGGAAATGGTTGCGTAGTCCCTCGTGGTTGTGTGCAGCCTCTTGGTTGGCGTTACGCACAGAATGCAAGCGTACTGCCGTTTGATACTGAGGACGCGAGAAGACAAAATATTCCGACTGCCAGAAGTGGTGGGCATACGTCCCGTCATATTCCTGAAGACCATCCTGCCATGCAGCATAGCGTTGCAGTTCCCCGGTACGATAACCCTCAGACAGTAGCAGCAGTTTTTTTACTACCGACGCATTCACCACCTCTTCATGGGGGCGTGACAGCTCGCGGTTATAGGCTGCAGGTTCCTTATAACGTCCTTTGACCAGATGGCGGCATACGGCATCCAGGTAGTAGTCAATGACAAAATGTATGTGTTCCTCTGAGAAGCGCCATGGGGTGTCGCGCAGCAACAATGCCCACCAACAGAAAAACTCAGGCAGTTCCATACCGTAGGTGAGCGTTGAGTTCACACGGTCGCCACGGTGATGGAAGGTCATGTCAGCCTGTACGCCACGGCCTGATGGACGGAAAGTGTTTCGTACCGCCAAGCCGCCTGCGGCATCATACATCACCTCCTCCATGGGAGCCACCTGTGCCTCTGCCTCAATCTTTCGGAACATCTCCGCTGCCCCCTCGACATCGCGTCGCCACAAAAGTACCTTGGCATGATTGCTGATGACCTGGATGCGGTCACCACCGGGGCGTGCCGGATGGTCGTCAGCGTTAATGACTGTCAACGACTCGTTCACGGCACGGCGTAACTCAGGAGTCAAGTCATCGTCTAAGATCCAGGCTAATGCTAACATCCGGCGGGGAATACCTATCTTCTGATACCACCAGTTGTCATTGCGATAGCCTTTATCGAACCAATGGCGCAATCCGCTCAGAATATTTTCCAGTAGCCGGCGGTCTTTCTTCGTTGACTGTTCGTAGGCCAGCGACATCTCTACCAGACGATCCAGGTGTTTCTCCAACTGCCAAAGAGATCGTGACTGGTCAGCATAGTCGATGTCTTTCCACGTTCCGTCTTTACGGATGCTCTTGTTCCACTGTACCGTCTGCTCAGAGGGAATGGCCGACAAATAGTCGTGCCGTATCTGCTGGCGTAACGACTCGAAGTCAGCCATCACTGTCAGGGGAATCAACAGTCCCAGTAGCAAAAGTGTTCTTCTCATGTTGCAAAGGTAATAAAAAAAAGAAACAGACCCACCGATAAACGGGTGAATCTGTTTCTTTTTACAATCATTTGTTATTTCTGCATATACTTACGGCCATTCTTGATGACGATGCCACGATAGCTGGAGTCTACCTGCAATCCTTGCATGTTGTAGATAATGCCAGTGGTGTTGTCATTAGTGGTCTTCACCGTGCTGATACCTGTCTCTGAACCTTTAACCCAGTTTGTGAAGTACTTCTCCAGCACTTTCATGGTCGACTTCTCCTTGGCATAGTTGCCGTAGATGGAACTCTTGTCGGGCTGGCAGGTCAAGGAGTTGCCTTCGTACATGGCACCAGCACACCAGTAGGTGGCGTTGATCTGATACTCCTTGAAGAACTGCAGCGCCTCGTCAAGCTCGGTCATGTAGCGCTCGTCACCTGTGCTATGCTCGTTGTAGGGAACACCGAACTCACCAATCAGACCGCGCTTGTTGTTGGTCTTGCACCATTCCAGGAACGGCATGAAGCGCTTGCGCCAGTCAACGGTCTCGAAGCCTTTCTGATAGGTACCGGAGTTGTCCTTGTCGAAATAACCGTGAGCCTGGAAGACAATCTTGTCCTGCGGGTCAACGAGGTTCTTCAGCAGCCAAGGACTATTGCCCTTGTACGACCAAGCCACCTCGGTAGAATATTCAGGATACTGCTTGTCTGAGCGGTCGCCATAGATCCACTCGTAGGCTGATGCCCAGTTGGTACCCTCGACGATAATCTGTGCGTTCTGATCAACCTTGCGGATTTCGTTGATGGCAGCCTGATAAGCCTCCACCAGCACGGGTGCCGACACCTTCGGCTCGTTCTGCAGGTCGTAGCCCCAAATGTTGCTATAGCCTTTGAACTCATTGGCAATGGCTCCCCACATCTTAGCAAAGCGCTCGATGGTATATTCATCCTCGCCAATCTTGTACTGTGTACCGTCAATGGTACGCTCTGCATAGTCGTGTGCATCGAGGAACACCCACATACCTAGGCGCTCGGCCTCAGCGACAACAGCCTTCATGGCAGCGACATCGCTCTTGGCAGCATCAGCATCCACGACAGGATTCGTCAGGTCTTCTACCACACGTGCTGCACGGAACGGGAAGCGGATGAGGCGCACACCCTTGGCCTTGAAGTAATAGAGGTCTTCCATACGTGGGTACATATAGTCGGTACCGAATGTTCCGGGAACCTTACCGCCTGAAGCACTGGAGAGGTTGACACCCAGCATCGGCTGAGTCATCGGAGGCAACTCGCCATCGGTCTTATCCTGGATAGGAGGATACTTGTCAGGATCAACGTCAGAACCACCTTCAGGTTCTCCCCAGAAGTACACATTATCCATATAGAGAGTGTTCATACCTGTCTTGCGCAGGAAGAAACCAGCCATGCCCTCCTTGAAGTCACGGTTAACGAAGTGATTCAGGGGAATGTCGAACGACATCCATGTGTCAGGTGTCAATGTATGCCATACCTCTTCCTCACCACTGGTCTCTGGTGTGGTGGGGTTACCCCACAGCTGGAAGGCAAAGTTGAAGGTCTTCACAGCGTCTGAAGACGGTGTGTAGAGGTCGAAGTGTACATATCCCTTGTCGCTTACGTCACGCTGGCCGAGGTTGACGGCACACCAGTTGAGATTAGTCATGCGGCATACCTTGTGTGTTGCATCGTGGTCAATAACCTCTACTGTTGCCTGTGAATAACTGGTCGGTTCAAACTTACCAAACAGGGTGGTATATTCATCAGAGAAGAAGGCCTTCACGTCGCTGGCAGGCTGTGTGGGAGTAGGAGCCAATGGGATATTGAGTCCAGTGGGAGTATCGCCACCGCCAGGATTGTCGCCACCACCTTCTTCACCACCGTCGAAGGTACCGTCGGCTCCAGCTGTCTTGCTGAAGTAGATGTTATCCAGGATAATGGTACCAGTACCATTGTGCTTGAAGCGTATCTCGTTGACGGCTGTAGCGTCAAGTCCTTTGGCAGTATAGTCTGCAATCTTGACATTGATACTGGTCCACTTGCCTGCGGTCAGCGTAGGACTACCAGTGTAGTAGGAGCTGCTGCCTTTCACCAGGATAGGCTGGATGGTGGCACAGGCAGCATCTGTGGGCGTATAGACATCCACATGGAGATATTCCATGTCAGAAATATCGACGGTACCGATGCTGTACTTCACCCACGTGTAACCTGTCAGTTTCTTGGCCTTATCGGTCTCGGTAATGGCAATCTCTTCCTCAGCGATGCCATTATTACCACCGGCATTGGTAAAGGTGCAGAAGGGTGCATAGGCATCGCTATCGGCATTCGTAGGTGTTGGAGCACTCTTCAGACCGGACGATGGAGTAGGATCGGGATCTGGATCTGGGTCAGGATCGGGAGTCGGATCATCTGAAGGAATGTCGCTATCCATATAGAAATAGACATTGTCCAGATAGATGACACCCGTCTTGTTGGCAGGGTCTTTGAAGGTCAGGTTGTTGACGGCAGAAAGGCCTACAGCCTGGAAGTCCTTCACTTTCAGGTTGACACTCTTCCACTGACCACCGGTCAATTCCTGCTTGCCGCTAAATGCCTCCTTCTTTGTGGATACCTTGAACATACCCGGCTGCACGGAGGTCGTCACAGGATTGACGGGTACATACACGTCGAAATGCAGATAACCATCTTGGATGGCCGTCAGGTCGACGGTTGAAGTACCAGCCACCTCACCCAGTGCGAAGTGAGCCCAGCGGAAACCCTTCAGCTCCAATACTGTCTCACCGTCACCAATGGTCTTGACACTCTTCTGTATTCCGCTGTGGTTATACATGTCAAAATTGTAATAGGGCGTATAGACATCACTGAACATGGAACGGACTTTGCTGGCATCAGCGGTAGGCTTCGGGGCAGCAACAGTAGGCACTGTACTTTCAGCAACAGTCTTGGTATAGAAATACACATTATCCATATAGAAGATGTTACCGTTGGTCTTGGTCATCGTCATACGCATCACCTGCATGTGGGCAAAATCATAGCCGTTAAAAGCAGTCAGGGGAATATCAATGCTCGTCCACTGTCCGGCAGGTGTGTCGGTGTTGTAGGCATCAGCATATTTCTCACCACCGCTCCATCCAGCGAAACCGAAGCGGATCTGCGAGATACCGTTTGCCGTAGGTGAATAGACATCGGCATGGAGATACTCCATGTCGGCTACGTTACGCTCACCGATGTTGATAGCGCAATAGTCACCCTCAAACTTCAGCACATTGTCTGTACCGTTAAT
Source organism: uncultured Bacteroidales bacterium (assembly GCA_902760345.1). Classification (GTDB taxonomy): domain Bacteria; phylum Bacteroidota; class Bacteroidia; order Bacteroidales; family Bacteroidaceae; genus Prevotella. Next base: position 46,176 of record CACWFY010000018.1, read on the forward strand.
TTGGATGGTTTCCATCGTAGCACCATGACCACGATCCCATTTGGTAAATGCCTCGTAGTCATCACAGAAAGCCGATTTCACTTGATCGGCATTGATGGTTGGTTTGGGTGCAGATACAGTCGGATCTTGTGCAAAGCACATG
>CACWFY010000019.1 GCA_902760345.1 uncultured Bacteroidales bacterium
CTTCCTCCTTCTGACAACAAAGGTAAGGATTTGGCCGTGATAAAGCAAATTCTTCACTGATATATTCTATCAGAGCGCAAAATTAGAGTCCCGTGATTCTCTTAGATAGAGAATTGAAAAGCGGGAAGCCTATGCCGAGGATGTCGGTACGGCTTCCCGCCTTTATATTTGTTTTTAGCAGGTATGCAAAAGTTTCCCTATCCTTTTCAACCTGTACCAAGTACATAAGAGTATCTCTTGTACATGGTCTTTTTAGCCCCCGTAATTCCCTGCCTTTATTGAAGTCTAAATGTCACAGGAAATCAGATTCTAATTTGGATTGGTGGAATTTCTTGATTTCATTATTTCTGCCTGTATCTTTTCAAGTTCTTTCTCTATTGGCAAGGCCAGTTTTTCGATTTGCTTTATTTCTAATGCCATTTTTTCGGTAATAGATTTAAAAGCCATAGGCTTCTTGGAACAGGCTTCGAATGTTATGGCAGCCATTGAGTATCCCAGTGTTGTTTGATTAGTAATCTGGTCTCCTAATCCTTCAATCATAAAACCACCTAGGATTGTTTTCCCAGAAACCCCACATTCTGTCTCAAGTTGTTTATAGTATCTATCACGCCATGAAATAAGGGCTTTTTGATATGGTGTTTCTCCAAGGGCTTTTACGCTATCAACCAGAAGTTGATATCGTTCTTGTTTCTTTTGTTTCTCATATTCTGTTATAAGTTCCTTAGCACGGGAAGGATTCCTACACTGATATACTTTTGCCCATTGGCTGTCCGATAATTTGTAATTCTCTAACCAATTACCTTTAATTATGGTCCCATCACGAAAGAATGTTGTACCGTCAACAAAAAAGTGTCCAACTGTCTTTGTAGACAAATTCCCCTCAAATCTATCTCCGTTTCCATAATTAAGTTCTCCTTCGATTAGTTGGAATATAATGGATGCACTACCTTGTTGTATTGGCTTTATACGACCTTTAAATTCCATTTCTTCACCATCGCGTAATGTTGCATTATCGCCTATAAGGAGAATTATTTTGACTATATCAAAAGTTTCATCATTATTAAGATCGTAATTAGGAATTTCAGCTGATAAAAAAGAGCGTTCCTTGCCAATTGCTTTCCCGTATATATAAATAAATGAGTTTGGGTTACTATATTTTACTATCACAGGACTCTGATTAAAATTACTTTCTAAATACAATGCTTGAGCGCATTTTATCCTTAATGCTCCTGCCTTTTTGGGTTTATAATTCATAGAGTAATCATCCATGTTATAAACATAAAATAATCCGTATATTCTATTTGTTCCTGTTGGGGTCTTATCATATTTTATTCCTTCAACGACCAATCTGTTAGTTTGATACGAAACCCTACCTTGCAATAAAAGATTAGGAGTAAATGATGACATGTCATAGAACTCGGCGATTGATCCTTCAAATAATTTTCCTTTAGAAACAATGCCGTTAATTAAATAATGCTGTGCAGTAAAATCAATATTTTTATTCTCAATAAAGAAGCTTTGCTTATTGAATATTTTTTTATTCCAACTATTGACTTCGTCTTTAATAGCGGTAAACTCTTTTCCCGCGTTTAAGTCGACAAAGACATAGTCATTAGTAACATGTTTTGTAATAGTTGCAAAATCATTCTGAGAATGAACAGATAAACAAGCGCTTAATAGCAAACTTAAAAGAATATATTTTCTCATATGGATAGTTTTTATTTCATTGTGGTTAATCTTTCTTGACCTTCTCCCATAATGCACATCGGGTCATGTTCCCTTTGACATTTTCATTTGGCTTTTCGTCAACCTTACGAATTCCAAGTTCCTCATCTTTTCTTCTTAGATATGATGCCATGGGACCATGCAATTTACGAAAGCTCCCCTTTCCCACGGATATGTTTTTAGTATAATCTTCTTCGAACATATCACGGTACACTTTAATAAAATCTTGGGAACTGAATTTGTCAGACAGCTTTTTGCTCTTAATAACCTTCTTAAATTTCTCAATGTCCATAATCATAGCTATATTCTCCATACCTCAGATACCCAATGAAGCCTTTTTACTTTAATTATTGGTTAACAACATAACAATAAACGTGGGTATCCACCTTCCGCCCGTCTGTCATCTGAGGCCTACCACAGCCTTGAGTGCTGACGAACAGAGTGATACCCACGAACGTATTGCTGACAAAACCCGTAGGTGTGCGTTGAAGGCATGTTAGCCCTCACGCACACGACGGGATATGTTTTCAGCATACCCGTGGCATCAAACTCCGCGTTGTCTTTGGCACTCAATCTTTTGTGGTAATTTCAGATGACCAATCGACAAAGCATCGTGTGACGCTTTTCCGCTATGTAGTGACCAGCCCCACAGCTCCATCCATCTCAACAGATATCAAAGCCACAAGTCTGTAATCAAGTGCAAATATACGAATAAAATGTAGAAAACGTTCCAAATTAGCAAAAAACTTATAAAATCTTAGCGTTTTACTTGGAGAATTGAGATAAAAGTATTATACTTGCATCCAGAAACAAGAAGATTCTCGGATAAAGTGTCCGAATCAAACGATAACAGAACCCGTCGGCATCCCGTAGATCTGCTGGCGGGTCACCTTTTTTATAGATAGGCACACTATCGAAGATGTACAAGAACCTGAAGAGCCAATTGCCTGAGCGTGCTGCGATAGCTAACAACTTTGGACTCTATTTGGAAAGAAACTAACTGGGGCGCACCACAACTGCTGAACAAACTGGATGTTGACGAAGTGGAGCTGATACTACCTGTGCCATCGCCCAAGTCTAATAGTACTGGGGTGTCTAAAGAGTTATTGAGGGATCAATAGGGCATGGTAATTGGAAGATAGTGGAAGTTTCACTCTTTTGCCTAAAAACACCCACTTATATACGCAAAAACAGCAACTCGTAACAAGGCTCATTTCTTTTTCGCGCGCGAGTTTTTCGTAAATCTTGCTGCCACCTGCCACAAAGTTTCATAACGTGCTGAGAATATGAAAGTTGAGGCATGGTGGCAGATAGTGGCAGAGTGGCAGCAAAATGAGAAAAAGGGAGGAAAGCAACGCTTTTCCCCAACTTTTTACCTAAAGTCCCAATCCTCGACATAGTGGTCGAAGCCGATTCCCTCGATGCTGCCGTACTGGGCGACGATGTTTAGAATGTCGGCCTGCTGCCTGGGCGAAAGTAAATTCTCGCCATGATGGTAACGGTAGTATGGGCCATTGCCACCACTGAAATAACTGCTGACGCGCTGGCGGGCCTCTGCGTGCCTGTAGTGTGGAACGTTATCATAGAGCGTTGTGAAGCCCCATGCTTTCTGCACGAGGCGTTTTTCACGGAAACACTTACACTCGCCATCCTGCCACGCCGTAGGATAGACGGCAGGGCCATGATGGCAACCTTCAGGTAACAGCAGGCTGGCCTGATAGTGCATACAACAATCCTTGTTAGTGCATTCATGGTTGAAGCAAAGCGGATATTCCAAAGGAACATCCTGATAAGTCAATTTCTTTTCTTCCATATTTTTATAATTTTATAGTTTCTTTGAAAAAATCTCTCATCTCTCCCGTCGATGTCCGGAAAAGCCTTTGTACAAAGGGGCGGAGGGCGGAGAGACGACCAGGATCTCTCCCGTCATCTCTCCCGTCATCTCTCCCGTCAACCCTCATGCTGCCCGTAGCGGCATTACCTTGTAGTAGGTCACGTGCGAGTGTTCCTTACGTTCGAATCCCATAGCGGCGATAGCCTTGCCCAGTCGAACACGATTGCCAATGGTGTTCTCCAGCGTAGGATAGTCTTTCTGGATGATGCTGATCATCTCGTCGCAGTTCATCGTCCTCACCGCTTCGCCTTCTCGAGGCTGACGGAAGCAGGCGCAGAACATCTCGGCGAGGTCTTTCTTCTCCATGAAGTTCTGATTCAGTTGCTGGATACGCGCCACCTCGTCGTTGTTGAACCAGTAGGGTGCCTTCTGCTCCAGCAGCTCATACATGACCTGTGCATAAAGCTGGCCGTAGTTGATATCGCCCGTATTGTTGATCAGCAGCCCGTCAGGAATCAGGATGCAGATGTATCGGCGCGTGCCTGTGACATCCTTCAGCGGATGGCGGTTGTTGGTGGTGGCCACGAACGATGCGAATCGGGGTCGGTCCTCCTGTGTTCGTCCGAAGATGGGACGACTGTTCACCTTGCTGACCGACAGCGTCTGCTTCAGCGACGACTGCTGGCTGGGCCGTATGGCGTCGAGCTCGTCGAGGTTGACGAAGAGGTTGTTGGTCAGCGCCATCTCCTTGTCGAACTTGTTCGACAGGTTCAGGTGGTCCATGTAGTACTCGCGCAGATGCCGAGGCAACAGCCGACGCACAAAGGTGGTCTTGCCACAGCCCTGAGCTCCGATGAACGTGGGTACGCACTCGTTTCCGTGCAGCATGTCCATCTGCAACCAGTGGGCCACAGCAGAACGCAGCCAGATGGTGAGATAGTTCAACTGTTCAGAGGTGATGCCAGGCAGTCGTCCGAACACCTTGGCAATGTGGTTCTGGCCGTCCCATGTTGGCAGATTGTTGAGAAACTGCTGCACAGGATTGTACTCAGGCACCTCTTCCGACGAGACATACTCTGTGATTTCCGTCTTGGGACTACCCTTCTCCATCACCTGTTCGCGTTTGGCCTTAATGATGATGGTGTTCAGTGCCGGTGTCGTCAGCGCACGATATTCCAATTCTGCCTCGTTTTCTGAGGCGAGCGAGAGACTGTCGACGTCTTCGACAGTATTGCCTTCGGCCTTGTTGTCGGCCTTGGGAAGCTCCGCAAACTCAACCTTTCCGTTCAGGATGTTTCGACGGAAACGATAGTTCGCCATGAGGAACTGCTCGATAACAAGCATTCCGTCCTGAGAGACTCCTTGAGTCTCTGCAGGAAAAAGATTTCCTTCGTTCATTGATTAGGATTTTTAAGTTAGGACTTTTTCCTTATGGTTATTTCCTTCGTAATATAAGCGTGCTTTTCACGGCTTGCTTTCCTCTTTCACAAGATTACTGCAAAGGTACAAAAAAAAATCGCGATTTGCAAGTTTTTCCCCTAAAAATACACAGATTTTTTGCAAAAAAAATCAAGCTTTTCGAGTAATCAGAAAAAGAAAGTGGGAATGTGGCGTCGGGAGTGGTCACAGGAGAGATGACGGGAGTGATCATGGGAGAGATGACGGGAGAGATGAAAACAGCGAAAGTCCCTGTTTACGGGGCTTCCGAGGGGTTGACGGGAGAGATGGAGGCTTTTTTGCTAAACGTCCTCATTTTTTGCCAACAGTTCTTCGTGTCAATTTGACCATACCCTAAACTTTGTCTGTTATTCCCACGTTGGGAACGCTTTATTCCCACGCTGGGAACGAGTTGTTCCCACGCTGGGAATAAGACAGAAAGTGGCACATCCAAAGACACAAAAGTAGACAAAGAGAAGCATTCCCTTTATGTACTTCGTTAATGAAATCGCGAGAAAAGTTTGGCGGTATCAGGAAAAAAGGGTAATTTTGCAGGAAATTAATGAATATGTACGCACACGCGAAGAAAAATATGAAGAAGACTTTTTTGTTGTTGACAACCATGATGATGGTGGTGCTGACGAGCTGTCAGGAAACGCTGGAAGAGCGTTGTGAACGTGAGGCAAAGACTTTCACCGAGAAGAACTGCCCCCTGCGGGTGGCACCAGGCATTGCAATGGACAGCATGACGTTCGACAAGGCGACACACACCATTGCCTATATCTACACGCTGAGTGGTGTCGTAGACGACACAGCGGTCATCAACCAAAGCCAACCGCGTGAGCGACTGCTACAAGAGGTGAAGAACTCGACGAACATGAAGCTGTATAAAGACGCCGGTTTTTCGTTTCGCTATACCTACTTTTCGACAAAAGAAAAAGGAACGAAGCTCTTTGAAGCAACGTTCCGTAAGTCGGATTATAACCAATAACCGTTACTCTTCAACGCCCTCGGGCTTCATATTGGTGTAAACCGTCTGCACGTCGTCGAAGTCCTCGAGCTTCTCAACCATCTTGTCGATGGTCTCGCGCTCCTCGGGAGTCACGTCTTTCAGGTCGTTAGGAATACGAGTGAACTCAGCGCCAGTCACCTCGAAGCCGTTTTCCTCCAGATGCTTCTGGATGGCACCAAATGACTGAGGATCACCGTAGATGGTGATTGAGTTCTCCTCTTCGTCCTCGTCGTATTCGTCCTCAACGCCATAGTCAATCAGGTCGAGAATCATCTCGTCCATATCCAGATTGTCGGTCTTCTTGAAGGTGAACACACACTTGTGGTCGAACAGGAACGACAGCGAGCCCTGAGTACCCAGGTTACCATTGAACTTGTTGAACACCGAACGGACATCGCCCACGGTACGGGTTGTATTGTCGGTCAGCGTGTCGACGAAGATGGCGATTCCGTGAGGACCGTATCCCTCGTAAGTCACCTCCTTGTAGTCGCTCTGGTCTTTACCCATTGCGTTCTTGATGGCACGCTCGATGTTGTCCTTCGGCATGTTCTCGCGCTTGGCATTGGCGATGATAGCACGCAATGCAGGGTTCATGTCGGGCTCCGGACCGCCAGCCTTCACGGCAATGGCAATCTGCTTGCCAATCTTGGTAAATGTCTTGGCCATGTGGCCCCATCTCTTCAGTTTCGCAGCTTTGCGATATTCAAATGCTCTTCCCATTGTTTAATTTTACTATTTTACTATTTCACAATTTTACTATTTAATACTCTCAAGATGCTTACGAGTGCTTACAACAGAACTGATAATTATCTTAAGCAGTTCCACGCATTCTGTATGTAAAGGCTTCACTCTATTCTCTGGCAACATCCCTGTTTCCATGATCACCTCTAACCAGTGACTTGTCTCATCTAACTCTTCTTCAACCATCTTAAGTTTATTTAGAAAATCTTTTTCAGATTTCCCTAAACATGCAGCCCGATAATTGGCAGCTGGTGAAGTACCAGACCTGACCACTTGAGCTCCTATTGCTCTACCAGAAACAGTATCCGGCATACTATCGACCATTTTGATAATCCTTACTGAAAACCTTTTAAATCGGTCTTTCAATTCGAGTTCAGTCATACCAATAGTCAAATAGTAAATGGTCAAATGGTCAAATTCAGCGAAGCTGGGCGCCAAGTTTGGCGGTCAGCTGAGCGATGAGTTTCTGCATGATTGCCTCAATCTGCTTGTCGCCCATGGTCTTCTCAGTATCCTGGAGGATGAAGTTGACGGCATACGACTTCTTGCCGGCAGGCAGTTTGTCGCCCTCATAGACGTCGAACAGCTCGACTTTCTTCAGGAACTTCTTCTCAGTCTGACGGGCTATCTGCTCAATCTGCTGGAACTCTACACTCTTGTCAATCAGTAATGCGAGGTCGCGGCTGACAGAGGGATACTTGGGGATCTCCGTATAGAGCACCTTCTGCTTGCGGATGACCTTCATCAAGGCGGTCCAGTTGAATTCGGCATAATACACAGGCGTATCGATATCAAACTTCTTCTGCAGTTTCTTCGTCAGCACACCCATCTCGATGAGTTGCTTGCCACCACGATTCTCCAACATCATGCCTGCCGAGAAAATCGGATTCTCAGAGGCCTTGCGAACCAGCATACCGGGCTGAACCCCGATGCGTGCCAGGATGTTCTCGACATGTGCAGCGAGTTCAGCATACTGTGTTTCCTCGTTCTGATGAGCCCACGAGCCCTCAACGCGCTTACCGGTCATCCAGAGAGCCATGTGGTTCTGCTCCTTGTAGGCCTGCATGGGATCGTCCTGATTCTCCTTCTCAGGGTCGAAGCTATAGACATTTCCGAACTCGAAGAAGCGGCAATTGGCATTCTTACGCTTAGCATTGTGCTCGATGCTTTCCAAACCGCCATACAGCAGCGTACCACGCATGACGTTCAGGTCGCTCGACAGTGGGTTCATAATCTTTACCAACTGAGCCTGCTGCTCTTCAGCATAGTAGGCAGCTTTGGTCAGCGAGTTGTTCAGGATTTCGTTGAAGCCAGCACCCACCAGCTGTTCGCTGACGAGATTGGCCAGCTTATGCTTCTGGTCTTCGTCGCCCTTGATGACGAGGCTTGACTTCAGCTGCGTAGGAATCTCCACATTGTTATAGCCATAGATGCGAAGGATGTCCTCGACCACATCGCAAGGACGCTGAACATCCACACGATAGGCAGGAATCTCCAGCTCCAACGCCTCAGCAGTCTCGCCGAGCACCTTCATCTCCAACGACTCGCAGATGCTCTTAATGGTCTCGACGGGAATCTCTTTACCGATGAGTGAGTGAACATAGTCGAAGCGCAGAGTTACCTTTGCGTTCTCCATCTTCTCAGGATAAACGTCCTTGATCTCCATCGACACCTTACCGCCAGCCAACTCCTTACACAACTGTGCGGCATACTTCAGAGCGTCGATGACGCCATTGGGGTCGATACCACGCTCAAAGCGGAACGAAGCATCGGTGCTCAGGCCGTGACGACGGGCCGACTTACGAATCCATGTGGGATGGAAGTAAGCCGACTCCAGCACCACGTTCTTCGTGGTCTCATAGGTACCACTACCCTTTCCGCCAAAGACACCGGCGATACACATGGGTTCCTCGGCATTGCAGATGGCCAGGTCACGCTCAGAGAGCTTGTGCTCCTCACCATCGAGCGTCACAAACGGCGTACCCTCGGGCATGGTCTTCACCACAATCTTGTGGCCTTTCACCATATCGGCATCGAAGGTATGCAGGGGCTGGCCCAACGCCATCATCACGTAGTTGGTGATGTCGACGATATTGTTGATGGGGCGCAGACCAATGGTGGTCAGCTTATTCTTCAACCAATCGGGCGATTCTTTTACCTCACAGTCAGTTACGCTGACACGATAGGGAGGTCGTGATTGTCGACGGCAAAACCGCTGACATCAGGACGGTGAGTGGCTGTTTTGTAGCCGTTCTGCTTCAGCCAGGCATACAGGTCGCGAGCTACACCCCAATGGCTCAGGGCATCAGCACGGTTGGCAGTAATGTCAACCTCGATGAGCCAGTCGCTCTCCAAGTGGTAATACTCAGCGGCAGGTGTGCCGACAACAGCATCCTCAGGCAATACGATGATGCCAGCATGGTCAGTACCAATGCCAATCTCGTCCTCGGCACAAATCATGCCCAGCGACTCAACACCACGCAGCTTCGACTTCTTGATGACAAACTCCTTGTCGCCATCATACAGCACACAACCCAAATCGGCCACGATGACCTTCTGGCCAGCAGCCACATTGGGAGCGCCACAGACAATCTGCTGGGGTTCGCCCTTACCTAAATCTACTGTTGTTACATGCAGGTGGTCTGAGTCTGGGTGCATCTCGCACGTGAGCACTTTACCAACGTAAAGTCCCTTCAGACCGCCCTTAATACTTTGTACTTCTTCGAGTGCGTCAACCTCCAGACCAGTCGATGTCAAAGCATCACACACCTGCTGTGGTGTGAGGTCGAAATCCACGTACTCTTTCAACCATTTATAAGATATATTCATTGCAATGATATTATATTTTCGAAAATCGGGTGCAAAATTACAAAAAAACGGGCAAAGCACAAAGCAATTGCGCGATTTTCTTCTGTCAGAATCCTATTCTATGATTCAATTTGTATACCTAATTAATACTATCAGGAAAGAAAAACGCCTTTTTCCTTTGTCATTCCTTAACGAATTTGTACCTTTGCAGCAAATTATGAATGAACACAAGATTATCAACGACCCCGTATTCGGATTTGTCAAAATACCTACAGGACTCCTTTACGACGTGGTGAGCCATCCGCTCTTCCAACGTCTGAACCGTATTTCACAACTCGGACTGACATCGGTGGTATACCCAGGGGCGCGCCACACCAGGTTCCAGCACTCGCTGGGAGCCTTCTATCTCATGTCGGAAGCAGTAAAATCGCTGACAGAGAAAGGCGTTTACATCTTCGACTCAGAAGCAGAAGCCGTACAAGCAGCCATTCTGATGCACGACATCGGACACGGACCGTTCTCACATGTCTTAGAGAACACCTTGATTCACGGTATCTCACACGAAGACATCTCGCTAATGATGATGGAACAGATGAACCGCGACATGAAGGGACAACTGAATCTGGCCATCTCCATCTTCAAAGACGAATATCCCAATAAAATTTTCCATCAACTCATCTCCTCACAACTGGATATGGACCGATTGGACTACCTGCGGCGCGACTCGTTCTTCACGGGGGTGACAGAAGGAAATATCGGGTCGGCACGTATCATTAAGATGTTAAACGTCAAGGACGACAAGCTAGTAGTTGAGGCGAAAGGCATCTACTCCATAGAGAACTACCTGACAACGCGCCGACTGATGTACTGGCAGGTCTATCTGCACAAAACCACGGTAGGCTACGAGAAGATATTGGTCAACACCCTGACACGTGCCAAGGACCTGGTACACAGCGGCAAGCAGCTGTTTGCCCCCCCTTCCCTGTCCTATTTTCTGCAGAACGACGTCGACCGCCAATGGTTTGAGCAACATGAAGAGACCTTGGCGAATTATGCAGAACTCGACGACAGCGACATCTGGAGTGCGCTGAAAGTCTGGAAGCACGACGATGACTTGATTTTGTCGACACTTGCCAAAGACCTGCTGGAACGCAGACTGTTCAAGGTAGAGGTGACGGAAGTGCCCCCAACAGAGGAGCACGTTGCCTATATTCGTCGACGGATAGCCGACGCTATGGGCATCAGCGAGGACGACACACACTACCTGATGAGCCTCACGGAAATAGGAAAAGACATGTATAATCCCGACGATGACAGCATTGGTATTTTGTACAAAGATGGGACCGTAAAAGACATCGCTGAGGCCTCAGAAATACTAAATGTGCAGCTACTTTCGAAAAAAATACGTAAATATTACCTCTCATATCAACGAGTTTAAGAAAAAATTCGTATCTTTGCAGTTGTTTATTAAAACTTATTACGTAATTCATGGAATTTACAGCCAAGCAGATAGCCGATTTTATCGGTGGTCGTGTTGAAGGTAACGAGAATGCCGTGGTCAACACCTTTGCGAAAATTGAAGAAGGTAAGGAAGGAGCTATTACGTTCCTTTCCAATCCGAAATACACGCAGTATATTTACGAAACAAAAGCCAGCATCGTACTGATTAACGAAGATGTAGAACTGGAACATCCCGTCAGCGCCACGCTGATTCGTGTAAAGAATGCCTACGAGTGCGTAGCCAAGCTCATGCAGATGTATGCCGCTACCATTCCTCAGAAGAAAGGCATTGACCCACTGGCCTTCGTATCACAGTCGGCCCAGATAGGTAAGGATGTCTATATCGGCCCCTTTGCCTGTATTGGCGACAATGTCAAGATTGGAGACGGAAGCCGCATCTACCCCCACGTAACGATTTACGACGGATGCCAGATTGGCAACAATGTCACCATCCATGCCGGTAGCGTGATTGGTGCCGACGGTTTCGGTTTTGCACCCAATCAGGAAGGCTATGAGAAGATTCCTCAGCTGGGTATCGTCATCATCGAGGATGACGTGGAGATTGGTGCCAACACCTGTGTAGACCGTTCCACTATGGGACAGACCATCATCCACAAAGGTGTCAAGCTGGACAACCTTATTCAGGTGGCTCATAACTGTGAGATCGGCGAAAACACCGTCATGTCAGCGCAGGTCGGTATGGCAGGCTCAACAAAGATCGGTGCGTGGTGTATGGTTGGCGGTCAGGCAGGCTTCTCTGGTCACATCACTATTGCCGACAAGACTTTCGTTGGTGCCCAAAGTGGTGTCATCAGCAACACCAAAGGCAATGGTGAACAGCTGATCGGTGCTCCAGCAGTCAATCCGAAGATGTACTTCAAAGCCAGAGCGCTTGATGCTAAGCTGCCTGAGATGTATCGCCAGATAGCCCAGTTGCAGCGTGAGATAGAGGCCATCAAGGAGAAGATGAGTATTGAATTCTGAAAATAGAAATATAAATGATATGAAACAGAAGACGCTGAAAGGCAGTTTTTCGCTGTTTGGCAAAGGACTGCACACAGGTTTGAATCTGACAGTAACCTTCAATCCTGCACCTGAAAACACAGGTTATAAGATCAAGCGCATCGACCTGGAGGAAGAACCCGTCATCGATGCTATTGCAGAGAACGTGATTGACACCCAGCGTGGTACCGTATTGGCTAAAGGCAATGCCCGCGTGTCTACGGTAGAACACGCATTGGCAGCACTCTACGCCTTAGGAGTAGACAACTGTCTGATTCAGGTCAACGGTCCCGAATTCCCCATCCTCGACGGTTCAGCCATCCAGTATGTGGAGAAAATCCAGGAGATAGGCATTGAGGAGCAGAATGCGCCCAAAGACTGGTACATCATCCGCAAGAAGATAGAGGTAAAAGACGAGGGAACCGGCTCGTGCATTACGATATTGCCAGACGATGAGTTCTCGCTGACAGTTATGTGCTCATTCGAATCGAAATTCATCAACTCACAATTTGCCACCATCAACAGAGTGGAAGATTTTTCCACCGATATTGCGCCCGCCCGCACCTTTGTATTTGTCCGCGACATCGAACCCCTGTTGCAAGCAAATCTGATCAAGGGCGGTGACTTGGACAACGCTATTGTCATCTATGAGCGCCAAACGACTCAAGAGCGTCTGGACATGCTGGCAGACATGCTGGGTGTAGAGCACCGCGACGCCACCGATCTGGGATATATCCAGCACAAGCCGCTGGTATGGGAGAACGAGTGTACCCGTCATAAGCTGCTCGACATCATCGGTGATATGGCTCTCATTGGCAAGCCCATCAAGGGTCGCATCATCGCCACACGACCGGGTCATACCATCAATAATAAGTTCGCGCGCCAGATGCGTAAGGAGATTCGCAAGCACGAGATTCAGGCACCCTTCTACGATCCCAACGAGGAGCCGGAGATGGATGTGAACAAGATTCGTGAACTGCTGCCCCACCGCTACCCCATGCAGCTGGTAGATAAAGTCATATCACTTGGTGCCAACACGATAGTAGGTATTAAGAACGTTACCGCCAACGAGCCTTTCTTCCAGGGACACTTCCCTGAAGAGCCTGTCATGCCTGGCGTATTACAGATTGAGGCTATGGCACAATGTGGTGGACTGTTGGTTCTGAACACACTGGAGGAACCCGAGCGCTGGTCGACATACTTCATGAAGATTGACGACGTAAAGTTCCGTCAGAAAGTAGTGCCAGGCGACACCCTGATTTTCAAGGTTGACCTGCTGGCCCCCGTCCGTCATGGCATCTCTTCGATGAAGGGTTATATCTTCGTTGGTGACCACGTAGTTGCTGAAGCGACATTTACCGCACAAATCGTTAAGAACAAGTAATAATCATGGCAAATCAGATACATCCCCTTGCAGTTGTAGACCCTGAGGCACAATTAGGTGACAATAATGTCATCGGTCCCTTCTGCGTTATCGACAAAAATGTAGTCATTGGCGACAACAACAAATTTCTGAATAACGTTACCATCCATTTCGGTGCGCGCATCGGCAACAACAATGAGTTCTTCCCTGGTGCAAGCATCTCTACTAAGCCACAGGACTTGAAGTTCCAAGGCGAGGAGACTACCTGTGAGATTGGCAACAACAACTCTATCCGTGAGAATGTGACCATCAGCCGCGGCACAGCCTCGAAAGGCAAGACCGTTGTCGGCAACGGCAACCTGTTGATGGAGAACATGCACATCGGACACGACTGCGTCATTGGCAACGGCTGCATCATCGGCAATACCACCAAATTTGCCGGCGAAGTGGTGGTTGACGACAACGCCATCATCTCTGCCTGCTGTCTGTTCCATCAGTTCCTGCACGTGGGTGGCTACATCATGTTCCAGGGGGGCACACGCACCAGTCAGGATATTCCGCCCTACGTCATTGCCGGTAAGGAACCCGTTCGCTATGCAGGTGTGAACCTAATAGGACTGCGCCGTAGAGGTTTTTCTAACGAGACCATCGAGGCTATCCACGATGCCTATCGCATCATCTACTCGAAGGGAGTTATGAAAGATGGTGTTGCCGAGGCCCGTGCGAAGTACCCCGATTCGAAGGAAGTGGAATACATCTGTTCGTTCATAGAGAATTCGAAGCGCGGCGTCATCAGATAGCTGAATGCAGACACTTATCGTCATCACCGGTCCTACTGCCGTAGGGAAAACTGCTCTGACTATTGAGTTGGCACAGCACTACGGAATACCTGTCATCAACGCAGACTCAAGACAGATATACAAAGAACTGAGGATTGGCACAGCAAGTCCTACGGAACAGCAGCTGAAACAGGCCAAACACTATTTTGTAGGCAGTAGGAGCATAGACGAGTACTATAATGCCTCCATGTATGAACAGGAGGTCTTGGAATTGTTGAGCCGTGAAAGCTCAACATTCCATGTCTTAAGCGGGGGGTCAATGATGTATATCGATGCGGTCTGCAATGGCATCGACGACATACCCACCATACGCGACGACATTCGTGAGGAACTGAAACAACGCTACCAGTCGGAAGGACTTGAAACTCTCTGTGAAGACTTGAAGCAACTGGACCCTGAGCACTATGCCATCGTAGATCGCCAGAACTACCGGCGCGTCATTCATGCCCTCGAGATATGCTATCAAACAGGTCGTACATACACGTCGTTTCGCACCCAGCAAAAGAAGGTCCGTCCCTTCCGCATTATCAAGATTGGTCTGAATCGCGACCGCAATGAGCTCTACAATAGAATAAACCTACGCGTAGACCAAATGATGACCGACGGTCTATTAGATGAGGTTAGAGGGCTATTAGACAAGCGCCACGTAAACGCTCTGAACACAGTAGGTTATAAAGAGCTATTCGACTATCTTGACGGGCGATGGTCACTCGACGAAGCGGTAGAGCGTATCAAGGGCAACACCCGCCGATATGCCCGAAAACAACTCACATGGTTTAAGCGTGATGCCACGATGAAATGGTTTCACCCTGACCAACAAAAAGAAATTCTGAACTATATTTCGCAATATGAATAAACACATTGAAAAAGGCTTGCAGTCATTACGTCATTTCTGGCCTTGGTACAAAGGACTCTATCAAGGCAGACGGTGGTACACCAAACTGGGCGTAGGCTTTGCCTCGTTTGTGGTAGCATTCCTACTCTACCTGGTAATGGTCGACATCAACTTCCTATGGCTCTTTGGACGTTCACCGGGTATCAATGCTATCATGCACCCCAAGACCGTACAAGCCTCAGAATTGTATAGTGCCGACGGCGTACTTATCGGCAAGTATTTCAGCGAAAACCGAACGCCAGTCACCTACGAGGAAATCAACCCCGTCTTCTGGCGAGCATTAATTGATACTGAAGACGAACGTTTCTTCCACCATTTCGGTATCGACTTCCAAGGCGTCTTTGCTGCCTTCAAGGACTATGTGGTCCATCACGATGCCCGTGGCGCCTCGACCATCACACAGCAGTTGGTAAAGAATATGTTCCGAGTACGAACGGAATACTCTACAGGACTGCTGGGCTATATCCCAGGCGTAAAGATGCTGATAATGAAAAGCAAGGAGTGGATTACGGCTGTGAAGATTGAACTATTCTTCAACAAGCAGGAGATACTCACCATGTATGCCAATACCGTTGACTTCGGTTCCAACGCTTTTGGCATCAAGACAGCTGCAAAGACCTACTTCGGCACGACTCCTAAGGACTTGACAGCCGACCAAGCCGCCATCTTGGTGGGATTGCTGAAAGCCACCACTTATTATAATCCGCGCATCAATCCCGAAAATTCGCTGAACCGCCGCAATGTAGTGCTGAACAACATGCTCAAGCATAGCGACCTCACACAAGAGGCCTACGACACGCTGAAGGTCAAGTCCATCAAACTGGACTATAGCGTTGAGAACAACTACGACGGACAAGCGCTCTACTTCCGCGAAGCCGTGAAGAACCATCTGCAGAACTGGTGCGAGAAGAACGGCTATGACCTTTATAAGGACGGCCTGAAAATCTACACCACCATCGACACCCGCATGCAACGCTATGCCGAAGAGGCGGCCATCAAGCAGATGAAGCAGGTACAGAAAACCTTCAACGCCCATTGGGGAAGCACTAACCCTTGGCAGGACGAACGCCACGTAGAAATTCCACACTTCATCGAAGATCTGGCTAAGAGAACTCCCTACTACAAACAGTTAGCGCAGAAGTTCAATAATCGCCAAGACAGCATCGACTATTATCTGAACAAGCCCCATATGGTCAAGCTCTTTGACTACGAGAACGGCACCATCGAAAAGGAGATGTCAACACTTGACAGCATCCGCTACATGGAGCACTTCATGCATTGCAGTTTCGTGGCGATGGAGCCCCAGACTGGTCACGTCAAAGCGTGGGTTGGCGACATCGACTTCAAAACTTGGAAATACGATAAAGTGACGGCCATGCGCCAGCCGGGTTCTACGTTCAAGCTATTTGTGTATACAGAAGCTATAAACCAAGGCATTAAGCCTTGTGACACTCGCAAGGATGAATACTTCTCGATGACGGTTCAAGACCACGGCAAGGACGTATTATGGGCTCCGACCAATGCCGACGGACGCTTCTCGGGAGCCAATATCACGCTGAAGCAGGCTTTCGCCATGAGTATCAACTCCGTGGCTGTGCGTTTAGGTCAAGAGTGTGGCATTGACCGAATCGCCAAAACCGCCCACGACATGGGCATCAAGAGCCGCCTAGACCCCACGCCGGCTTTGGCTTTGGGTTCCAGCGACGTGACGCTCGAAGAACTGGTCAATGCATACTGTACGCCCGTCAACAATGGTATTCACCGTGAGTCTGTGCTTGTAACGCGTATTCTTGACCGTGACGGCAATGAGATTTATGTTGAACCTGATGAAGACCATCAAGTACTGTCGCAACGCTCTTCGTTCCTCGTTCAGCAGTTGCTGCAGGGTGGCATGAGCGGAACCAGTTCACGACTGATGGGGTATGTTGGGCAACATGCCAAAGATACCGACTTCGGTGGTAAGACTGGTACGTCAAACAATCACTCCGACGCATGGTTTATAGGCACTACGCCACGGCTGGTGGTAGGCGCATGGGTTGGCGGCGAATATCGCTGCATTCACTTCCGTACTGGCGAACTAGGCCAGGGTAACCGTACAGCGCTACCTATCTGCGGCTACTTCTTGCAGAGCGTATTGGGGGATGAGCACTTCAAACAATATCATGCTAAGTTCCAAAAGCCTGCCGACATATCAATGGCAGACTACGGCTGTGGAGGTTACTTCAAGGCTGCAGCCGACTCCGACTCGCTCGGTATAGACAGTCTAGCCATCGAGGGCGAGATGGCTACGCCGGGAGGCCGTCGCGACAGCTTAGGACATGAGAATGCTGACGATGCGCTCGGCGGTTCGTCCGTCCCAGCGGTCGGGCAATGACGACACTTTCCAGCGGCCTTCGACCATATCGGTCAGGGCCGCTTTCAGTTTCCCTGCATCTTCGCCGACCAATACGTTCGTTCCAAGCTTCACAGTCTCAATGTGTTCGGT
The DNA here is from genome assembly GCA_902760345.1 of uncultured Bacteroidales bacterium. Classification (GTDB taxonomy): domain Bacteria; phylum Bacteroidota; class Bacteroidia; order Bacteroidales; family Bacteroidaceae; genus Prevotella. The sequence goes on from CACWFY010000019.1 coordinate 17,642, forward strand.
ATAGGAGTTAAGCGTGATACACGGCACGTGATGGAACGTTGCCTCTTCGGCCACATTACCCGAGTCGGTAATGATGCCTTTGGCGTGTGACGTCAGATAGCCAAAGTCCAGATAACCCAGCGGTTCAACAAGCCTCAACTGTGGGCATAGGCGCCCAATGGTCTCGTAAGCCTTGCCGCGCAGAGGAGCGATAACAGGGATATCGCCAGCCACCTCGGCCAATACGCTGGTCATCTGTTTCAACTTCTCCTCGTCGGCCAACAGCATCTTACGGTTCAGCGTAAATACCAAATAGCTGCCATCACTAATACCATCCAGACAGGCTGGGCGCGTCCAGCGCTGATGGTTATAGCGCAGTGTGTCCATCAAGATATTTCCTACCATATATATCTTATTGTTCTCGGCACCTTCACGAGTGGCAATGCTACTTGACCCCACACCGGCTGTAAACAGCAGGTCGCTCAGGCCGTCGATGACCAGACGGTTGATTTCCTTAGGCATGTTGATATCGAACGAACGTGTTCCTGCTACCAGATGAGCTAGACGCAGTCCACGCTTCTTTGTCACAATAGCCGCAGCCATGGTCGATGCCAAGTCGTCAACCACAATAACGGTATCGGCAGCATACTGTTCCAGATAACGCTCAAAGGCTGCCATCACCTGACCTGTCAGTTCGTTCAGGTTCTCGCAGTCAACATTCAGAAAGACATCAGGGCGGTCTATCTGCAGATCAGTAAACAACGACGGCTCCAATGTCGGGTCGTCGGCACGGCCAGCATAAACCAACTGATAGTCACACGTAGTCACTCCCTGCATGGCCCGAATCAAAGGTGCCACCTTGACGAAATTCGGTCGAGCACCAGTAAATATGCAAATACTATGTTTCATATCTGCAAAGGTATGAATAAGGAAGCAAAAAAGCAAATTAAATAGACTGAAATATCAAAAGGAGTCTTATTTTTTGGTAGTCAACTGACCTGTGTAGGAGACAACATGCTGTATGAGATAGCAGCTAGCGTCACCTGGAATACATAGCGATACGTCCAGGTGGATACCACGACTATCACAGCCGGTAAACTCCATATTGTTCAGAACAGCCTGCTGGTAGAATGCTTCAGGAACTTGCTGCTGATAGAATGCCTTTCGGAAGTCTCGCGAAAACAGGCAGTTAGCATCCTGATAGATACTCAGGTGGATAATATTGTCGTAATAGACATTCTCAACGTCGAATCCGTCCTCATTGACAGTATGGCGAACGACCTTATATTTGGTGGGGTTAACAGCGACATAAAGACGATAACGTTTGTCTTCGTATCTCACAATGGTGTCTCGTTTCAGAACATCTGTCAGCGTGAGCACTTGCGGTTTATTATGTACGAACTCAGTCTCATCAGCTACATCGGCATCTTTAACAAGTTTAACCAGCTCACCATCACTACTGAGGAACCATAGCAGGTGTTCAGTATGCTTCTCAATATGATAACGGGCAGAAGAGCCAATATATAGGGTATCGCCAACCACCTTAAAATATGCGGGCATGCTAGTAGAGTCAGAATAGTAAACCGAGTCACCACGCATACGAAAAGCCACATCTTCGGTATCTTCATTAGTCCACACACCCTGAAGAAGCGCCTTGGCTTCGCGACTCTCCTTCAGATCGGCAGCGGAACGTGTGTTCTGCCGACATCCACTAAGGATTGCCAGCAGAACAAGAGAGAGTAAAACGATATGTTTAAAGTTCTCGTTCATTTACTTACCAATACAATGGTATTCGAAGCCATTCTCCTCGAGGTCTTCGACATCGAAAATATTACGGCCATCGATAACCAACGCATTCTTCATTGCCTTGCGGATAACAGCCCACGTAGGCAGTCTGAATTCTTTCCACTCGGTGAGCAGTAATAGGGCATCGGCATCCAATACAGCATCGTACATATCATTACAATATGTTACAACATCGCCAATGCGACGCTGACATTCCTTCATGGCAACGGGGTCGTAAGCACGAATCTTACAACCTGCCTCCAACAGCAGTTGAATCATCACCAAGGCCGTTGACTCGCGCATATCGTCTGTTTCGGGCTTAAACGAAAGGCCCCACATCGCAATGGTCTTATCCTTTAGGGCTTCCTTTGATCCGAAAGCCTTCATCAGCTTGTCGAACAGGATGCTCTTTTGGCGCTCGTTGACTCGCTCGACAGCTTTAAGCACCTCCATGGAATAGCCATTTTGATCAGCGGTCTTAATCAATGCCTTGACATCTTTGGGGAAACAAGAACCACCATAACCGCAACCAGCATAGAGGAACTTGCGGCCAATTCGAGTGTCGGCACCAATACCCGCGCGTACCATATTTACATCAGCCCCTACCCGCTCACACAGGTTAGCGATATCATTCATAAACGAGATACGCGTGGCGAGCATGGAGTTAGCGGCATACTTCGTCATCTCTGCTGAAGGGATATCCATGAAGATAACGCGGAAATTATTGATAAGGAACGGCTTGTACAGACGCGTCAACACTTTCTTGGCGCGCTCCGACTCCACACCAACAACCACACGGTCGGGCGACATAAAGTCCTTAATGGCATTACCTTCCTTCAAAAACTCAGGATTAGAGGCCACATCGAACTCAAAGCCCTCCATACCACGTTTGGCCAACTCCTCTTCGATAGTTTTGCGCACCTTCTGGGCAGTACCTACAGGTACTGTCGACTTTGTAACGACAACGAGGTAGTTGTTCATGTGCTGGCCAATGGTGCGTGCCACCTGTAACACATACTTCAAGTCAGCAGAACCGTCTTCGTCTGGCGGAGTGCCAACAGCCGAAAACACAATCTGCACATCGTCAAGCACACTCGAGAGGTCTGTGGTAAACTTCAATCGACCTGCTGTGACATTCTTTTTAACCAACTCGTCAAGACCTGGCTCAAAAATGGGTATTTCACCATTTTTCAGGCGCTCTATCTTCTGAGCATCAACGTCAACACAGGTCACATTGGCACCTGTGTCGGCAAAACACGTACCTGAAACGAGTCCAACATAGCCAGTACCTACAATAGCAATATTCATAAATAATAATAATGAGAATGAGATAGTTGATAATAATTATTCAAAATATTCGGCATCACGGAACAGCGGCAGGATCAAATCCTTGTCGCTTGTCAACACCTGTGACGGATCAATGGGCCATGAAATACCCAGTTCAGGATCGTTCCAGCGAATGCCTGCCTCAGCTTGTGGTGCATACACATTATCCACCTTATAAGTAAATACGGCCTCGTCGCTCAACACCAGGAAGCCGTGTGCAAAACCACGAGGAATGAAAAACTGCCGTTTGTTCTCTTCGCTCAGTTCCACCATCACATGCTTGCCAAACGTAGCGCTGGAACGACGCAAATCGACGGCAACATCGAGCACACGGCCCTTGATAACACGTACCAGTTTGGACTGTGAGAATGCACCTTTTTGGTAATGCAAACCACGTAGAACACCATATGAAGACTTCGATTCATTGTCCTGAATAAAGCGAACAGGACCTATATTCTCCTCAAACTCCTGTTGTTTCCAGGCTTCAAAGAAATAGCCCCGAGCGTCGTTAAACACCCGAGGTTCAATGATATACACACCTTCAATCGCTGTTTTCTTATACTCCATTTCCTATTTGTTACTTTCTATTACTCTGCAAAAGTAACAAATAAAATTGGATTAGAGAAATTTTTTTTGTTTTTTATACCCTTTTTTATTTGTTTGTTTGACAAAAATTATTTAATTTTGCAGACGTAAATGGAACTACAACGACACATAGAAATACAGCTTTTGGCGAACGATTGTGTGATAGTGCCTGATTTTGGGGGATTTATGACCCATCAGATACCGGCTCACTACGACACAGGCGATCATTCGTTCGTACCGCCCATGCGTACTTTGGGATTTAATCCACAGTTACGTATGAACGACTCGCTGTTAGTACAGTCGTATGTAGAAGCCTACGATATCAGCTATCCCGAAGCCTTGAGACGTATTGAGGATGAAGTTGCCGAACTGAAGACTTTGCTAAGCGAGCAAGGCAGCTACACATTGGAGGACTTAGGTACGCTGACGGTTAATCAGGACGGTAACTATGAATTTGCACCTTGTGAAGCTGGCATCTTGACCCCTGAACTCTTCGGATTGGGAACCTTTACCTTTAACCGTCTAAAGGACACTTCCAGTATTCCGGCCAAGGCAGCTAAAGTTGCTAAAGCAGCATCAGAGCAACAGGAGTCCCAAGCTCAACAAGTGGTGCTAGCGCCTCAGTTGCTGGAATTTACAGACATAGACTCCGATGACAGCAAGGCCATCAGCATCAGAATGTCGTGGATACGTAATGCCGTAGCTGTAGCTGCTGCTGTGGTAGCTTTCTTTCTGCTGGCAACTCCCGTAACCAATAGTGATATGGGCAATCAAGCTATGACCCATTTACAACAGAACATCTTATATAAGCTCATACCACAGGACACCAATAAGATGAAGGCTGAACCGGTTGTCACTACCAATACCATAAAGAACAGTCTGCCTGATAAGGCTGTCAAGGCAATTGCTCCTGAAAAGCCAACACTGCCTGTAGCCACTATATCTATTACACCATCTGTCAAATATTGCATCGTAGTTGCCAGTCAAGTAAAAAAGAACAACGCTGAAGAATATGTTGAGCGTCTGCATAGAGAAGGCTATGCCGATGCAAAAGTGTATGTACGCAACAACACCATTCGTGTCCTCTGCGGAGAATATGACTCTGAGGCAGAGGCCTACCGGCAACTGAACAAAATCAACAACCAGGAGCAATTTGCCGAGGCATGGGTTTATAAGCTTAAACCAGAAGTATAAACGCACATGAAACGTGTCAGATGTCCCAAGTGCGACAGTTATATTACCTTTGACGAGACGAAATATTCGGCTGGTCAGTCGTTGGTATTCAAGTGCAACGAGTGTGGCAAAGAGTTTGGCATACGCATTGGTGTGTCGAAACTGCGCAACACGCAGAAGGAGGAGAACCCAGACGAACAGGAAAATGCCGCAGGCTGCGGGTCGATAGTAGTCATTGAGAACGTGTTCCACTATAAGCAGGTGATACCGCTACGTATGGGCGACAACGTCATCGGACGTTACCAGAAAGGCAATCCCATTAATACTGCCTTTGAGACTGTGGACCCTAGTGTTGATCTGAACCATTGCACCATTACCGTCAGCCGCGACAAACGTGGTCAACTGCGCTACACGTTGAGCGACAACAACAGCAACACCGGCACGTTTGTCGATAATGTAGAGCTGGCCCCGCGCGAGCGCCGCATCATCGAAGACGGCACACTCTTCACCCTCGGTGCTACCAGCATTATCCTACGCGGAACCGATATAGAGGAATAGCATTCCCAACAATACCAAAGCCAGGTCGACAGCTTTGGCCCTAAGGTTCTTCTCATGAAAGAACAAAGCGCCAAACAGGAACGACACCACCACAGATCCACGACGCACCATGCTGACGATGCTAATCATGGCATCGGGCAACGACAAGGAATAGAAGTAAACGAAGTCGGCAACCGACAGAAAGAGACTGACGCCAATAATCGACCACGCCCAATGGAATGGCGTCGTCTCGTGATGCTTGGGCCACCACAACAGCAGCAACATAGCCAACATCATCACGCATTGGTAGATATTATACCACGACTGTACGAGCATGCGGTCAAGACCTACACCTCCACTCTCTACTGGTGCCATCAGAAACTTGTCGTACAAACCACTTAATGCCCCCAGCAATGCAGCCCCGACAATCATCCATATCCAATGGTCACGCCGAAAGTCAATACCTTCCTTCTTTCCGCTACGACTGAGCATCAGAAATGAGAGAACAGCCAACATGACACCTATCCATTGCCAGACATTCAGACGCTCACCAAACACCAGCAGAGCACCAACCAGCACCATGACGGGACGCGTGGCATTGATAGGTCCGACGATGGTCAACGGCAGATGCTTCATGCCGAAATAGCCCAACAGCCAGCTGGACAAAACTATTACTGCCTTAAACACAACATAGCGATGGACTTCCCAGCCGCCCGACGCTACATGGAAGATGCTGCCGTCGAGCGTATTGGTTGTAGCACTCAAAATAATGAACGGTAAGAAAAACAGCGACGAGAACAGCGTGTTTAAGAACAACACAGGAACGACCGCATTCGCACGGAGCGCCTGCTTCTTAAAAGAATCGTAGCAACCCAACAGGGCTGCCGAAAGGAAAGCTAAGACAAGCCACATATCAATAACTTACATTTTCCAAAAACAACGCCTTGGCGGGCATAGATTCACCGGCTTGCGTACGCTGACGACCTTCTATCACAGCACGGAACCCGTCGATAGTCAACCGTCCACGTCCCACCTCTATCAGCGTACCGACCACAGCACGTACCATATTGCGCAGGAAGCGATTGGCCGTAATCTCAAAATACCATGTTGTCGGCGAGGTTTGATGCCATTGTGCGTGTGTCACATGACAGATAGTGGTCTTCACATCACTACCTGCTTTACAGAAGGCACCAAAGTCTTCGTATTCCGTCAGCACACGCCCCGCCTCATTCATCTTGTCAAAGTCTAGGCGGTAATGCAACTCCAGCGAATACTGACGTGCAAAGGGATTCTTGTGAGTATGCACATAATAATGATAGGTACGTGCGATAGCCGAGAAGCGCGCATGTTGGTCGGCAGGTACTGCTTCTATACGGTCAATGCTGATGTCGGCCGAGAGCAGTCCGTTAAGCTTCTTTACCAGCAACGGGGCATCAAACTCAGCATCCGTTTCGAAGTGGGCGGCCATTACTCTCGCATGCACTCCAGCATCCGTACGTCCAGCCCCCACAATACTGATGGTTTGACGCAGCAAAAGCGACAAGCAACGCTCCAATTCACTCTGGACCGTCACTCCATTGGGCTGATTCTGCCAACCATGGTAGTTCGTACCGTCATAGCTCAACCATATAAAATATCTCATAAGCGGGTGCAAAGGTACTAATAAGTGAGTGAAAAGCAAAGAGAAAAGAGAAAAAAACATGTTGACATTAAAATACTGCACAAAAATTTTTGAAATGTGCAAAAAATGAATTACCTTTGCACAAAATTTTGAAAATTGTGCAATGAACGATATACCGAGTTTCAATTCACTCATCAGTCAAAGCATCAAGGATAACTGGTTGCTGGATGCTCTGACCGACTATAAAGGTACGACGTTGCAATATCACGATGTGGCTCGAAAGATAGAAAAGTTGCACATCATGATGGAGGCCGCCGGAATACAAAAGGGAGACAGAATAGCCGTGTGCGGACGTAATTCCGCACACTGGGCTGTAGCCTTTATGGCTACGCTAACCTATGGTGCCGTTATCGTACCGATACTCCATGAGTTCAATGCTGAACAAATACATAACATTGTCAACCACTCAGAGTCAAGGTTGCTATTTGTCGGCGACTACATCGTCAACGTCATTGACGAAAAAGAAATGCCGAAACTGGAAGGCATCATCAACCTGCCCGACTTTTCGCTACACACCTCTCACAACGAATCGCTGACAGATGCCCGCGAACGACTGAACGAACTGTTCGGAAAGAAATATCCACGCGCCTTCCGCAAGGACAACATCAATTGGCATATCGACCAGCCAGAAGAGTTGTGCATGATTAACTATACCAGTGGTACTACCGGTTTCTCCAAGGGTGTTATGCTCCCCTACCGTGCCGTCTGGGGCAATGTAGATTTCTGTATCAAGAATCTGGCCAACCACATGCCGAAGTTCAGCAATATGCTGAACATCTTACCTATGGCTCACATGTACGGTTTGGCTATCGAGTTCTTGTTCCCCTTCTGTTCAGGCTATCACCTACACTTCCTCACGCGTCTTCCCTCACCGGCTATCATTGCTGAGGCTTTCCAAGAGGTCAAACCCGATGTAATCATTGCCGTACCTTTGATTATCGAGAAGATCATCCGCAAGCGTGTGTTCCCAAAGATACAGAGCAACGCTATCAAGATTATGCTGCAGATGCCAGTCGTCTCTAAGAAAGTCAAGGCACGCATCTGTCAGGAGGTCTATAATGCCTTTGGTGGACGTGCCTACCAGGTCATTATCGGTGGGGCACCGCTCAACCAGGAGATAGAAGCATTCCTGAAAAGCATCGACTTCCCCTTCACGGTGGGTTACGGCACTACCGAGTGTGCGCCACTCATTGCCTATTGCGACTACCACGACTTCGTGCCAGGCTCCTGCGGTATTCCCCTACCCGACATGGAAGTCAAAATCGACTCAGCAGATCCACAACATATTGAGGGCGAGATTATCACACGAGGTCCAAACGTCATGCTGGGCTACTACAAGAATCAGGAGGCCACCTATCAGGCTATCGACCGCAATGGCTGGTACCACACGGGCGACCTTGCTACGATGTCAGAAAGCGGGCACATCTTTATCCGTGGTCGCCTAAAGAACATGCTGCTGGGTGCCAACGGACAGAACGTCTATCCAGAGGAGATCGAGGACAAGCTCAACTCTATGGCACTAGTCAGCGAGAGTTTGATTGTACAGCGTGGCGACCACCTCGTTGCACTCGTCCATCCCGACATGGACGAAGTCAAGAACATGGGATTCTCACAAGAAGAGCTGGAACAGGTCATGGAACAAAACCGTCAGGAGCTCAACGCCCAGTTGCCCGTCTACAGCAAGTTACAAGCCTTTGTACTTCAGGAAGAAGAGTTCCAAAAGACACCTAAGAAGAGTATCAAACGTTACTTATATAAATAAGGTAATATTATGGAAAACGTACCTAGTTTTAACCAACTAATACAGGACAGCATCATCAATAACTGGGACCTTGATGCCCTGACCGACTATAAGGGTGCCACCTTGCAATTCCACGATGTGGCCCGCAAGATAGAAAAGCTGCATATACTGTTTGAGAATAGCGGTGTGGTAAAGGGCGACAAGATTGCCCTCTGCGGACGCAATAGCAGCCAGTGGGCTGTGGCTTTCCTCGCCACGCTGACCTACGGTGCCGTTGCCGTTCCCATTCTCCATGAGTTCATGGCTGAGCAGATTCACAATATCGTGAACCACTCTGACGCAAAGCTGCTATTTGTCGGTGACCATGTGGCGACCCAGATTGACCCCATGCAGATGCCCCATCTGGAGGGTATCATCAACAACCCCGACTACTCGCTGATGATATCACGCACCGACAAGCTGACTTACGCCCGCGAACACCTCAACGAGCTCTATGGTAAGAAGTTCCCCAAATACTTCCGCAAGGAGCATGTCGACTACTATAAGGAGGCCAATGGCGAAGAATTAGCAATGATTAACTACACCAGCGGCACCACAGGTTTCTCCAAGGGTGTCATGATTCCCTATCGCGCCCTCTGGTCTAACTACGACTTCGCTGAGCACGTGCTGGGCAAGACAATCGGTCGTGGCGATCGTATTATCAGCATTCTGCCTATGGCCCACATGTATGGCATGGCCTTTGAGTTCGTCTTTGAGTTCCTACACGGCTGTCATGTGTACTACCTCAACCGCATCCCCTCGCCAGCCATCATTGCTCAGGCCTTTGCCGATATCAAACCCAAGATTATCATCGCCGTTCCGTTGGTCATCGAGAAGATTATCCGCAAGAAGGTGTTCCCAAAGATTCAGAACAACCGCATGCGCCTCTTGCTCTCCATGCCCGTCATCTCCAAGAAGGTACGCGAGAAGATTTGCCAAGAGGTCATCAAGGCTTTCGGCGGCGAGCTCTACGAGGTCATCATCGGTGGTGCCGCCTTCAACCAGGAGGTCGAATCGTTCCTCAAGCGCATCGAGTTCCCCTATACCGTGGGCTACGGAGCCACCGAGTGTGCGCCCATCATCTGCTATCGCGACTGGCACACCTTCGTGCAGGGCTCTTGCGGACAGGCAGCCTACCATATGCAGGTCAAGATCAACTCCACGAATCCTGCCGAGATTCCTGGGGAAATTCTTGCCAAGGGGCTCAACACCATGCTAGGCTACTACAAGAACGAAGAGGCGACTGCTGAGACCCTCGACCGCGAGGGCTGGTATCATACTGGCGACCTCGGCACCATGGACTACGACGGCAACGTCTTCATCAATGGCCGTTCCAAGAACATGTTGCTTGGTCCCAGCGGACAGAACATCTATCCAGAAGAAATCGAAGACAAGCTCAACTCGATGACAATGATTGTTGAGAGCGTTGTCGTTCAGCGCGACACCAAACTAGTAGGTCTGGTATATCCCGATTATGACGAGGCGAAGAACATGAATTTCAATGAAGATGACATCAAGAGCATCATGGAGCAAAACCGTATCCAACTGAACGAACAACTTCCTGCCTACGAGAAAATTGCAGAAATAGAAATACGAACCGAAGAGTTTGAGAAAACGCCAAAGCGTAGCATCAAGAGATTTTTGTATACATAATTTCCAATACATAAAAAAGAAAAGGCAGACCTCAAATGATGTTTGCCTTTTTTCATAACAAATGATTTATGGATATTAAGGCACAGAAAAACGATATTTCGTTACTTCCCATCACTTTTTTAAGAAAAAAGCGTGCGGTTTGAAAAAAAATGAGTATATTTGCAGATGCGTTAGAAAAACTAAAATCATTTATTATATTTAACTTATTATGAACGATAACAAAATCATGAACAGAGCTGCGGATAACATCCGTATTCTGGCAGCTTCGATGGTAGAAAAAGCCAAGTCGGGACACCCCGGCGGTGCTATGGGTGGTGCAGACTTCATCAACACCTTGTACAGTGAGTTCCTCGTTTACGACCCTGAAAATCCTACCTGGGAGGGTCGCGACCGTTTCTTCCTCGACCCTGGTCATATGGCTCCAATGCTGTACTCACAGCTGGCCTTGATTGGCAAGTTCACCTTGGAGGATTTGAAGAACCTGCGTCAGTGGGGTTCAGTAACTCCCGGTCACCCCGAGCGCGAGATTGAGCGTGGCATCGAGAACACCTCTGGTCCCCTCGGTCAGGGTCACACCTTCGCTGTAGGTGCTGCCATCGCCGCTAAGTTCCTGAAAGCTCGTCTGGGCGATGTCATGAACCAGACTATCTACGCTTACATTTCTGATGGTGGTGTTCAGGAGGAGATTTCTCAGGGTGCTGGTCGTATTGCAGGTAACCTGGGACTCGACAACCTCATCATGTTCTACGACGCAAACGATATCCAGTTGTCTACAAAAACTGAGGTGGTGACCTGCGAGGATACCGCCAAGAAGTATGAGGCTTGGGGCTGGTATGTTCAGAAGATTGACGGTAATGACGTAGACCAGATTCGTGAAGCCATCAAGAACGCTCAGAAGGAGACAGCTCGTCCTTCATTGATTATCGGTCACTGCGTGATGGGTAAGGGTGCTCGCAAGGCAGACAACAGCAGCTACGAGAGCAACTGCGCAACTCATGGTGCTCCTCTTGGTGGCGATGCTTACATCAACACTATGAAGAACCTGGGTGCTGATCCTGAGAATCCATTCCAGATATTCCCCGAAGTTCAGGAGCTCTATGCAAAGCGTGCTGAGGAGCTGAAGAAGATTGTTGCTGAGCGCTATGCCGCTAAGGCAGAGTGGGCAAAGGCCAACCCTGAGAAGGCAGCCCAGCTTGAGGAGTGGTTCAGCGGTAAGGCTCCAAAGATTGACTGGAGTAAAGTAGAGCAGAAGGCTGGCAGCGCTACACGTAGTGCTTCTGCTGCTGTTCTGGGTCAGCTGGCTGAGCAGGTGCCCAACATGATTTGTGCTTCTGCCGACCTGTCTAACTCTGATAACACCAACGGCTTCCTGAAGAAGACGCACGACCTTGTTCGTGGCGACTTCAGCGGTGCTTTCTTCGAGGCTGGCGTGGCCGAGCTCACGATGGCTTGCTGCTGTATCGGTATGGCTCTGCATGGTGGCGTGATTCCCGCTTGCGGTACCTTCTTCGTATTCTCTGACTACATGAAGCCCGCCGTACGTATGGCTGCCCTGATGGAGCTGCCTGTTAAGTTCATCTGGACCCACGACGCCTTCCGTGTAGGTGAGGATGGACCTACTCACGAGCCCGTTGAGCAGGAGGCACAGATCCGCCTGATGGAGAAGCTGAAGAACCACCACGGTAAGAACTCTGTATTGGTAGTTCGTCCTGCCGATGCTGAGGAGACGACCGTTTGCTGGCGTATGGCTATGGAGAACGTAGATACTCCTACTGCTCTCATCTTCTCTCGCCAGAATATCGAGATGCTGCCCGAAGGTAACGACTACAACCAGGCCACTAAGGGTGCTTATGTTGTTGCCGGTTCAGACGAGAACTACGACGTCATCCTGCTCGCTTCTGGTTCAGAGGTTAGCACGCTGGAAGCAGGTGCAAAACTGCTCCGCGAGGACGGCGTCAAGGTCCGCATCGTCAGCGTACCTTCTGAGGGTCTGTTCCGCAGCCAGTCTAAGGAGTATCAGCAGAGCGTTCTGCCCTGTGGCAAGAAGAAGTTCGGTCTCACCGCCGGTCTGCCCGTCAACCTTGAGGGTCTGGTAGGTGCCGACGGTACCGTATGGGGACTCGAGAGCTTTGGTTTCTCTGCTCCTTACAAGGTGCTTGACGAGAAGCTCGGCTTCACTGGCCAGAATGTTTATGAGCAAGTTAAGAAACTTTTAGCATAACACTATGGAAGTAAAGACAGTTGGTGTAGCCTGTGACCATGCAGGCTACCCATTAAAAAAATACGTTCTCCAGTATCTGGAGGAACACGGCTATTCTTACAAGGATTATGGCACGTGGAGTGATGCATCAGTCGATTATCCCGATTTCGGTCATGCACTGGCTGAGGGTATCGAGAGTGGCGAGGTTTATCCTGGCATTGCTATCTGTGGCTCTGGTGAAGGTATCAGCATCACGCTGAACAAGCACCAGAAGGTACGTGCTGGTCTGTGCTGGATTCCTGAGATTGCTCATCTCATCCGTCAGCACAACGATGCCAATGTACTCGTGATGCCAGGTCGCTTTATCGACAACAATATGGCTCGTAAGATTATGGACGAGTTCTTCACCGCAACCTTTGAGGGCGGACGCCACCAGAAGCGTGTGGACAAGATTCCAGTTCAGAAATGAGGAATAGGATAATAACATTCCTCATCATACTTACGAACCTGCTGAGTGCGAGGGCGCAAGAAACGCCTAACGCCCAGCAGGCTCGCCGTATGTTCAACGAAACCTATCAGATGGTTTATGGACCTGAAGGTTCACAGTTACACTATAAGGTCAATATCCTTGGCATTTACAAAACCGAAGGCACCATCTGGACAAAAGGCAAGAAAAGTAGATTTATAGACGAACGGTATATCGCTTGGAACGATGATGTGACGTACTATCGTCTGGAACGCAAGAAAAGCACCATCGTCATCTATGATGCACATTCCGACGAGCGCGACAAATATGCCACAAAGTTCAAGTTTGAGCCCGACAACTATACCTACAGTATCAAAGATGCACAGGAAGGCTATTACATTACACTTAAGGCCAAGAAGGGCGTCAAGGGCATCAAGGAGGCACGCTGTCTGCTGGACAAAAAGACCCACTACCCTATCAACGTGCGTATCAAGGTCGGTGTATTCCATACCACCATCAAAATCAGTCAGTTCAAGACAGGCGGCATCAGCGACAACACCTTCGTATTCCCACGCGAAAAATATCCGGACTACAAATATATTGACAAGCGTTGACAATGACTGAGACAGACGATAACAAGATTGCAGTGGTGATGGCCGTCAACGACCAGGCACAAGAATTAGAGGAACATCTGGAGAAATTCTTGAACTTGCCGTTCAATGGACACTACAGGGTCATTGTGGTTGACGAGGCTTCGACAGACGACACCTCGGACGTACTGAAACGCATGAAAGCCGCACACGACAACCTGTATACGACCTTCCTGCCCCGTTCGGTGCGCAACCCCAGTAAGACGAGACTGGCGCTGACCATTGGCGTAAAAGCTACTACGAGCCCGCGTGTCGTGCTGGCCAGCATCAACCGTCCACCGACCTCTGTATCATGGCTACAGGAGCTCTCGGACAGCACGGCTGAGATTGTGATGGCCTACAGCAACAGAAAGAAAAGCGGCATTATCTGGCGCAAACAGGAACACCCACTGCTGGAAGACGCCACGGCACTTATCACAAAGGCAGAACGACGTTCGGGACGAGGACACTGCGGACATTGGATGAAATACCACCGAGGCATGTATGACGCCGTAGCCGTCAACAGAGAGCGGATTTACGATGCCATCAAACTCTTCGACAAGGCTGTCGGGCCATGGCAACTTACTAGGCTACGCCTCCACGTGTTCTGGCAGAACTTGTTTAACTAAAACGGCAGGAGACCATGAAAGTGCTACATTACCATACGGAAGATACTACAGAAAACCACGCTAAAGCCCAACAAATGCTCAGCGAGGGACACTACGACGTGTTGCATGTGTATGGTTGTTGGCACTTTGGTGCGTGGCGCATGGCACGGCAGGCTATCACCAAAGGCACGCGACTGGTGGTATCACCCGAAGGGCAATTGGAGCCATGGGTCGTCAAGAGCCACTACTGGAAGGACAAACTGCCCAAGCGCATGCTCTTCCAGAAATGGATGGTACAGCAGGCCTATGCTGTCATCATCCAAGGAAAGATGGAGGAAGAATGCCTGCGGCAGTTAGGCTGGAACCCGCGACTGGTTATCATCCGCAACCCATTTTACACCAACACTATCACCACGCAGGAAGCTGAACGGCAGAAAAACGTTATCTACCGTCAGGTAATGAACACCAATACGTTGCAGCTGATGACGGCGGACACCAGAAAGACACTGCGCGACATCATCAAGGCAGGCATCACGCGCGACGAGCGCTGGATAGGCGGCGCATGCATGGACATTACCGACCAAGACCAGTGGCACCACCTATTGTGCTATGCCTGGCAAGAGCGAATTAGCGAAGTCGTCGAGCGCGGCATCAGCATACTTAGGCTGACACCTCCTGACATCGAAGCAGAAATCAAACAGTCGACATGGTTCATACCCGAGGGCTATGAGACGCCCAAGAGCATTGAGAGTGTCATAGGCATGCAGTTTGCCACAGAGAACGAACGGCTTATAGCCACTTTCCGCCACCTGCGCAAACTGGTACAACAGCGACAGTTGGCCATATGCCATCTCGTAGAGCTCGATTGCGAGTTGCGCCACCACCAGATAGAAGAGGATCGCCTGTGTGATGCCCTCGAGGAAAAGGGACTGTATAAGTTGGCAGCCCGCCTCATGCAGGTAACCCACGAGGTGACAGGACTCGAAGAAGGGCTTATGCCAGTCCCTCCCCGAAACGACTATCAGGCACGAAGAATCAGAAAGCAAATAGATAACCACCTAAAATTATAAACTATGAAAGAGACTATCATTAATCGAGACATGCAGTATCTGAGATTGCTCTCAACGACGTTCCCGACTATAGCTGCAGCATCGACAGAAGTCATTAACCTAGAGGCTATCCTGCATCTGCCAAAAGGTACGGAACATTTTCTGGCAGACCTGCACGGAGAGAGTGCTGCCTTCAAGCATGTCTTGAAAAACGCCTCAGGAAACATCCGACGTAAAGTCAGCGAACTCTTCAAGGGCGATATCCGCGAAGCAGAACGTCGCGAGTTGTGTACCCTCATCTACTATCCCGAAGAAAAGTTAGAGCTCATAAAAGAGGCTGAACAAGAAAACATAAATGAGTGGTACGATATCACGATTCACCGACTAGTTAGCGTCTGTCGCGACGTTTCGTCCAAGTATACGCGTTCAAAGGTGCGTAAGTCACTGCCCGAGGAATTCGCCTACGTTATGGAGGAACTGCTGCACGAACGTACAGACGACATCGACAAAGCAGCCTATGTTAGCGTCATTGTCGAGAGTATCATATCGACGGGACGTGCCGACGACTTCATTATTGCACTCTGTAACGTCATTCAGCGACTAGCCATTGACCAACTACACATTCTGGGTGATATCTACGACCGAGGACCTGGCGCACATATTATTCTTGACACCATGAAACAATACCACTCGTGGGACATCCAGTGGGGTAACCACGACATATTGTGGATGGGAGCAGGAGCAGGCAACAATGCCTGTATCTGTAATGTGCTACGTCTGTCGCTGCGCTATGCCAATCTGGCAACTGTCGAGGAGGCCTACGGCATCAACCTCGTACCGCTGGCTACTTTCGCCATGGAGTTCTATGGTGATGACCCATGTGAGGAATTTATTCCCAAGTTGATGGCGGGCAATACGATGGAAGAGAAGTATATCAAGTTGACAGCACAGATGCACAAGGCCATCTCCATCATCCAGTTCAAGAAGGAGGCACAGATCTTCAAGCGCCGTCCTGAATGGGGTTTGCTTGATCGCTGTCTACTCGACCATATCGACTACGAACGAGGTGTGCTAGTCATTGACGGAAAGGAATACGAGATGCGCTCGAACCACTTCCCCACTATCGATCCAAATAATCCATGTAAACTGACACAAGAGGAGAATCAGCTGATGGAACGCCTACATCACTCCTTCCGCGTCAGTGAGAAACTGCAGAAACACATCAAAATGCTACTCTCACACGGCTGTATGTATACCATCTGCAACCAGAACCTACTGTACCACGCATCTATTCCGCTCAACGAAGACGGATCACTGAAGGAGGTGGAACTCTATAACGGACAGCGCTACAGTGGCAAGGAGCTGATGCACAACATTGGGATGCTGGTAAGGGCGGCCTTCGAAAACGACACAGACCAAGATTTGAAACTCTTCGCTCGAGACTACTTTTTATATCTTTGGTGCGGAAAAGACTCGCCCCTATTTGACAAATCTAAGATGGCCACCTTCGAACGTTACTTCCTAACAGACAAAGCTACGTTCAAGGAGGAGAAAGGTGTCTACTTCCGCCTGCGCGATTCAGAGGAGGTCGTTGACCGCATCCTTGACGCCTTTGGCGTAGAAGGAGCCAATCGGCACGTCATCAACGGACATGTTCCAGTACATGCTTCGAAAGGTGAAAATCCAATCAAGGCCAACGGTAAACTGATGGTGATTGATGGAGGATTTTCGCAAGCATATCACTCGACGACAGGTATTGCAGGATATACTTTGGTTTACCACAGCCGCGGTTTCCAACTTGTTCAACACGAACCGTTTACGAACGTCAGAGAGGCTATCGAAAAAGGAACGGATATCAAGTCAACCACACAATTGGTGGAGCTCTCCGCCCATCGCATGCTCGTGGCCGACACGGACAAGGGCCAAGAGTTGCGTTCGCAGATAGAAGACCTGCGGCAGTTGCTGTACGCCTATCGCCATGGTATCCTGAAGGAAAAGAAATAGTCCATGGCTTATGTATTGATTGCACTTGGTTCGAACTGCCGCCCAAACGTCTATATGACCTGGGCGGCACAACGTTTATCAACACTGCTGGCAGAGGTGAAATGCTCGCGATGCATCTGGACACCCGACATCAAAGGTCGTGGTGTAATGTATCTGAACCAACTGGTGGCAGGTACGACACTATTGACTGCAGAAGAACTGGAAATGACACTGAAAGCGATTGAGAAGGAGGGACATCGCAGCAGGGGACACGTCACCATAGACCTCGATCTAATGCTGTATAACGACGCAAGGTATCACGAGAAAGACTGGCCAAGACCCTATATTCAGTTACTTATCAATGATATAGAGTGATAAGCCCCACAAAAATTTGGTAATATTATCGTTTTTTTGTACCTTTGCAGCCGTTTTTAATATAATAAGGTAAAAGAAAGAGATGATAACAGTCACAAATCTGGCTATTCAGTTTGGAAAGAAGACGTTGTACAAGGACGTCAACCTGAAATTTACAAGTGGTAACATCTATGGCATTATCGGTGCTAACGGTGCAGGAAAGTCTACCCTACTCCGCGCCATTAGTGGTGAACTAGAACCCAATAAGGGAACGGTGGAGATGCAGCCCGGCGAGCGCCTGAGCGTATTGGAACAGGACCACTTTAAATACGATGAATATACCGTAATGGACACGGTGCTGATGGGACATCAGCCCCTATGGCAGAATATGAAAGAGCGCGAGGCGCTGTACGCCAAAGAGGAAATGAGCGAGGAGGATGGCGTACGTGCTGCCGACCTTGAGATGGCCTTTGCCGAGATGAACGGCTGGGAGGCAGAAAGCGAGGCCGCTCAGCTATTGCAGAATCTGGGTGTTCAGGAGGAACAGCACTATAAGCAGATGAGCGAGATATCGAACAACGAGAAGGTGCGCGTGATGCTGGCCAAGGCGCTGTTCGGGCACCCCGACAACCTGTTGCTGGACGAGCCTACCAATGACCTCGACCTCGACACCGTACAGTGGTTGGAAGAATACTTGTCGAACCTGGAGCAGTGTGTGCTCGTGGTGAGCCACGACCGCCACTTCCTGGATGCCGTTTCAACGCAGACAGTAGATATTGACTTCGGGAAGGTGACGCTGTTCTCGGGTAATTACTCGTTCTGGTACGAGTCCAGCCAATTGGCGCTGCGTCAGCAACAGAACCAGAAGATGAAGGCTGAGGAGAGAAAGAAGCAACTGGAGGAATTCATCCGCCGCTTCTCTGCCAACGTGGCCAAATCTAAGCAGACCACCTCACGTAAAAAAATGCTGGAAAAGCTGAATGTCGAAGAAATCACACCATCTACACGTAAGTATCCAGGCATTATCTTCTCAATGGAGCGTGAGCCTGGCACACAGATTCTCGAAGTAGAAGGCCTGAAGGCAGTAGATGCCGACGGCACCGTACTATTCGACAATGTATCATTCACCATTGAGAAAGGACAGAAGACTGTCTTCCTGAGCCACAATCCCAAGGCCATGACAGCGCTGTTTGAGATTATCAACGGTAACCGTAAAGCTGATGCGGGCACCTATAAGTGGGGCGTCACCATCACAACGGCCTATCTGCCCCTGGACAACACGTCGTTCTTCCAGTCGGAAATGAACCTCGTAGACTGGCTGAGCCAGTTTGGCACAGGCAACGAGGTGATGATGAAATCGTTCCTAGGACGTATGCTCTTCAAGGACGAGGATATCCAGAAGAAGGTCTGCGTGCTCAGCGGTGGTGAAAAGATGCGTTGTATGATTGCACGTATGCAGTTGAAGAACGCCAACTGTCTGATTCTTGACACGCCTACCAACCACCTCGACCTGGAGTCTATTCAGGCTTTCAACAATAACCTCATCTCGTTCAAGGGCAACATCCTGTTTGCTTCACACGACCATGAGTTTATTAATACGGTGGCTGACCGCATCATTGAACTGACACCAAAGGGAACTATTGACAAACTGACAACATACGACGATTACATCTACGACGAGAACATCAAGGAGAAGAAAGCTGAGATGTACGCCTGATATTGGCATAGAATTTGCCTACAGGTTGCCAGAACTAATTTTAAATGCACTATGACAGAAGAAAAGATAAATCAGGAAGAGGAAGTCGTCAACAAATCTGCTGTTGACGAGGAAACAGTCAATGAAGCTCCTGCAGAAGAACCTGCCGAGGAGAAAGACCCACTGGAAGCTGCTCAAGAGGAGATAGAACAGTTGAAGACACAGATTTTATATAAGACCGCTGAGTTTGACAACTACCGCAAGCGTACGCTGAAGGAAAAGGCCGAATTGATACTGAATGGCGGCGAGAAGGCTGTATCGGCCGTGCTCCCCGTCATTGACGATATGGAACGCGCCATAGAGAATGGTGCCAAGACTGACGACCCTGCCGTACTCCGTGAGGGTATGGAGCTGATCTACAACAAATTCACCAAGGCCCTTGAAGGCCTGGGAGTGAAGAAGATGGAAACGACCGATGCCGACTTCAATACCGACCTGCACGAAGCAGTGGCAATGGTACCGGGTATGGGCGACGACAAGAAAGGAAAAGTTATCGACTGTTTGCAGACAGGCTACATGTTAAACGATAAAGTAATCCGCCACGCAAAAGTGGCAGTAGGACAATAATGGCACAAAAACGAGACTACTATGAGGTGCTGGGCGTAGACAAGAACGCCACAGAGGACCAGATCAAAAAGGCGTATCGCACCATCGCCATCAAATATCACCCCGACCGCAACCCTGGCAACAAGGAAGCGGAGGAAAAATTCAAGGAGGCAGCTGAGGCTTACGACGTGTTGCACGATCCGCAGAAACGTCAGCAGTACGACCAATTCGGATTCAGTGGACCAGGCATGGGCGATTTCGGTGGCTTCGGAGGTGCCTCAATGAATATGGATGACATCTTCTCGATGTTTGGCGACATCTTTGGCGGACGTGCCGGATTTGGAGGCTTTGGCGGTGGTGGCTCTCGCGGACGCCAGCAGCACCGAGGTTCAGACCTGCGACTGAAAGTCAGATTGTCGTTGGAGGAGATTGCCCATGGTGTCACCAAAAAATTCAAGGTACGCAAGGACATCACCTGTTCTCACTGTCACGGCACAGGTGCTGAAGTTGGCAGCACTAACGACCAGTGTCCTACGTGTCATGGCACTGGTGTGATTACCCATACCACACAGAGCATCTTTGGAATGATGCAGACACAGGGCATTTGTCCTACTTGTGGCGGTGAGGGAACAGTCATCAAGAACAAGTGTCACGAATGTGGCGGAACGGGTGTCGTCAAAGGTGAAGAGGTCGTAGAGATCAAGATTCCTGCCGGAGTAGCAGAAGGAATGGTCGTTAACGTTCCTGGCAAGGGTAATGCCGGACGTCGTAAAGGTATCAATGGCGATATACAGGTATTCATTGAGGAAGAAGAGAACGACACCTTCATTCGCGACAACAACGACCTCATATACAACCTGTTGCTTGACTTCCCGACGGCAGCATTAGGTGGCGAGGTGGAGATTCCCACCATTGAAGGCACCAAACTGAAGGTCAAAATGGAAGCGGGTACACAGCCCGGCAAGACGCTGCGTCTGCGCGGAAAAGGACTGCCTGCCGTTCAGGGCTATGGCCGCGGCAACGGCGACTTGGTGGTAAATGTCAGCGTATACATTCCCAAGACGTTGTCGAAAGAAGAGAAAACAGCTATTGAACAGTTCCGCGAAAGCGATAATTTCAAGGGGGATGCAGCCACCAAGCGCAGCATTTTCCAGAAGTTCAAGAATTATTTTAGTTAACATCGAAACTTCGAAGCATCGAAATTTCGAAATATTATTATGACGTATCAAGAGACCTGCAATTACCTGTTCAACCAAATGCCCATGTTCGAACGACAGGGCGCTACTGGATACAAGGAAGGACTGAGCAATACGCTTGCACTGGACGAACATTTCGGCCACCCTCACAAGGCGTATGCCACCATTCATGTAGCAGGAACAAACGGTAAGGGTAGCGTCTCGCACACGATTGCGGCCGTTCTACAGGAATGCGGCTACCGCGTAGGTCTGTACACCTCTCCCCACCTCGTTGATTTCCGTGAACGGATACGCATTAACGGAAGTCCCATCAGCGAGGAATATGTCGTCAACTTTGTAAACGAGGAACGAGCCTTCTTCGAGCCTCTGCATCCTTCGTTCTTCGAAGTGACAACAGCTATGGCTTTTAAATACTTCAAAGACCAGCAGATAGACATAGCTGTAGTGGAGGTCGGACTGGGTGGGCGCCTTGATTGTACCAATATCATTACGCCCATTCTGTCAATAATTACGAATATCAGTTTCGACCACACCCAATTTCTAGGGAATACGCTGGCCAAGATTGCTTTCGAAAAAGCGGGAATCATTAAAAAAGGCATCCCTGTTGTCATCGGAGAAGTCATCCCAGAAACGCACACTATCTTCGAACAAAAGGCTTTGGAGATGGAAGCACCTATCTTTTTTGCAGAAGATCAGAGGGAAGTCATCAGTGCCCAGCCCCTTCCTAATGGAGGCATGCAGTATCATACCATTCATTATGGTGATCTGACAGGTGATCTGAGTGGCATCTATCAAGAGAAAAATCTCAATACGGTCATTGTTGCCTTGCACCAAATGGTACAACAGGGATTCCTGACCATCAGTAAAGGGAATGGTAGCGAAGCGAAAGGCTTTTCTGATTTTTGCGAAGCACTTAAACATGTTGCTGAACGCACAGGACTCATGGGACGTTGGCAGACCATTCAGGATAATCCGAAGGTCATCTGCGACACTGGCCATAATCTTGGCGGATGGCAGTATATCAGTCAACAGTTAAAACGAACTCCTTACAGAAAACTGCATATTGTTTTCGGTATGGTAGATGATAAAGATGTTGATGGTGTGCTAAATCTGCTACCAAATGACGCTACATATTATTTTACTAAAGCAGACAGCCATCGGGCAATCGACGAAAATGTCCTGCAACAAAAAGCAGCACAACACGGACTCACGGGATTAACGTTTCCCACTGTATATGAGGCATATAAAGAAGTGATGAGACATGCCCTGCGTAATGATGTCGTATTTATCGGAGGCAGCAGTTACATCGTCGGTGATTTCCTGAAAAATTGTCTTTAGGTGTTTTTAACACTCCTCATAACGTTTTTT
This sequence comes from uncultured Bacteroidales bacterium, assembly GCA_902760345.1. GTDB lineage: Bacteria > Bacteroidota > Bacteroidia > Bacteroidales > Bacteroidaceae > Prevotella. Next base: position 40,296 of record CACWFY010000019.1, read on the forward strand.
TCCGCTTTTCCTTTGTCATTCTCAATTATTTTTGGTTACTTTGCAAAAAGATTTTTGTAACCAAAACCAATTAGATATGGCTAACACAACGGAAACAGCGAATTTGTGCGGTCTGAATCGTAAGGATTTCCAGACCACAGTGAATGGTAAGAAGACGGATCTCTACATCTTGAAGAACCGCAAGGGCTACGAGGTAGCAGTATGTAACTACGGTGGTGCTATCTGTGCCATCATGGTGCCAGACAAAGACGGTAAAGTAGCAAATGTTATCCAGGGACATGGTAGCATTGAACAATTGATGAGTGGCAAGGAGCCCTATCTTTCGACATTGATTGGACGTTGGGGCAATCGTATTTGCAAAGGTCAGTTTACGCTGAACGGCAAAGATTATCAGTTGGCACTCAATGACGGCCCAAACCACTTGCATGGCGGTAACGTTGGCTTCAATGCCAAAGTATGGGACGCTCGTCAGATGGGTCCTCGCTCACTGGCTCTGCATCGTATCTCTTCATATGGCGAAGAAGGCTATACCGGCGAACTGGATGTAACGGTTGAGTACACCTTCACCGACCAGAACGAACTTGTCATTGAGTATCTGGCAACTACAAACAAAAAGACGATTGTCAACCTGACCCACCACGCTTTCTTCTGTCTGGCAGGCGCAGCTGATCCCACTCCTACGATTGAGGACCAGATTTGTGAGATCAATGCCGATTTCTATCTGCCAACTGACGAGACTGCTATTCCCACAGGTGAAATTCTGAAGGTTGCTGGTACTCCCTTCGACTTCCGCACGCCAAAGAGTTTTGGCAAGGACATCGAGGCTGATCATGAGCAGATTAAGTTTGGACATGGTTTCGACCACAACTACGTATTGAACAAGCTGGAAGAGGGAGAGTTGAGCTTTGCTGCCAGAATTACAGAACCCAAGAGTGGTCGTACACTGGAGTGCTACACTACTGAACCTGGTATGCAGCTCTACACTGCAAACTTTGCCACGGGCTACAAGGGCGCTAATGGTTGCACCTTCCCACGCAGAAGTGCAGTATGTCTGGAGACCCAGCACTTCCCCGACAGTCCTAACCGTCCGTACTTCCCCTCGGTAGTATTGAACCCCAACGAGCAATATAAGCATAAGACCATCTATCGCTTTGGTATAGCTAAGTAGTCATTTCCCACCTTATTATATATGATGGAAATTGATTTCGTAAGAAGCCGTTTCATCAAGCACTTTGATGGAAAGACCGGCAACGTTTATGTCTCTCCAGGACGCATCAACCTGATTGGCGAGCATACGGACTACAATGGTGGTTACGTATTCCCTGGCGCAGTGGACAAAGGTGTGATGGCAGAAATGCGCATCAATGGTACAGAAGACACTGTGATGGCTTATGCCATAGACCTGAAGGATCGTGTAGACTTCAAGCTCTCTGACCCAAAAGGTCCACGTACATCCTGGGCTCGCTATATCTATGGTATTGCGCTTGAAATGAAGAAGTTTGGCGTACCCGTTAAAGGTTTTAACATTGCCTTTGCTGGCGATGTTCCATTGGGCGCAGGCATGTCTTCGAGTGCAGCAATGGAGAGTTGTTTTGCCTATGGTTTGAACGACCTCTTTGGTGACAACAAGGTATCGCAATGGGATATGGTTCTGGCCGGACAGGCTACCGAACACAACTATTGCGGTGTAAATTGTGGCATCATGGACCAGTTCGCCTCTGTTTTTGGCAAGGCAGGTTGCTTGATGCGCCTTGACTGTCGTACTCGCGAGTTCGAGTACTTCCCCTTCAAACCTGATGGCTACCGTCTCGTACTTCTCGACTCTGTCGTCAAGCACCAGTTGGCTGGTTCTCCCTACAATGATCGCCGCAACAGTTGTGAGAATGTGGTAAAACACATCCAAGCCAAACACCCCGAGGGGAAATTCGAGACCCTTCGCGACTGTACCTGGGAACAACTTGAGGAGGTTAAGGAAGAGGTTGGTTCTGAAGACTATCGCCGCGCCAAATTTGTATTGGGCGAAAAAGATCGTGTACTGGCAGTTTCTGCTGCCTTGACTGATGGCGACTATGAAAAAGTGGGCGAACTGATGTATCAGACACACGAAGGTCTGTCAAAAGACTATGAGGTTTCTTGCGAAGAACTTGACTACCTAAACGATATTGCCAAGGAGAATGGAGTTACAGGTTCTCGCATCATGGGCGGTGGCTTTGGAGGTTGCACTATTAACTTAGTACGCAACGACCTCTACAAAAAGTTCATTGAAGATGCTAAACAAAAGTTCAATGCAAAATATGGCCACGAGCCCAAGGTCTACGATGTAGTCATCGGAGATGGTTCACGTAAACTTTGCTAAACAAAAGTGTACGAAAAGCCATTGTTATAGGCCGTTTTTAGTTTAAAAACGTTAAATATCGAGCGTTTGGTGTAAGCACAACACCTTACGCTCGATTTTTTCTGACTTTTTCATTGTTGTTTCAAAAATAAATCGTAATTTTACACCCAAAATCTAACATAACTTAAAACTCTTATAAAAATGAGAACTATGAAATCTATGATTTGTAGTCTGGGAATAGCTGTTGCTATGCTCAGCGCTTGTGTTTCCAACAGTGAGCAGAAACTGACATTGTCAGGTCTTGATGCCGCTAAGTTCGACACCATCCTGAATGAAAAGCCCGTTAAGCTTTACACGCTTAAGAATGCCAATGGCATGGAGGTATGCATCACTAATTATGGTGGTCGCGTGGTATCGTTGGTTGTACCCGACAAAGATGGCAATCCGACAGATGTTGTACTGGGTTTCGACAATATTGCACAGTACGTTGACACGCTCAACTCACCAACAGACTACGGTTCCTCTGTAGGTCGTTATGCCAACCGCATCAAGGGTGGTCAGTTTACGCTGAATGATTCGACTTACCAGCTAAAGCAGAACGACGGTCCTAACTGTCTGCATGGCGGTGGAACGACGGGATGGATGAACCAGGTATACGATGCTGAACAGATTGGCGATTCTATCTTGAAGTTAACGATTGTTGCTGAGGACGGCGAAAACGGATTCCCTGGCAAAGTAACTGCTGTAACGACCTACAAGGTGACTGCCGACAACACGCTGGACATCACTTGGGAGGCAGAGACCGACAAGCCAACTATCATCAACCAGACGAATCACAACTACTATAATCTGAATGGTGACTTCACAAAGCCCGGATACGACATGGTGCTCTACGTGAATGCAGACAACTTCACACCTTCTGACAAACTCTATATTCCCACTGGCGAAATTAAGTCTGTAGAGGGCACTCCGATGGATTTCCGTACTGCTCATGCTATTGGCGACAGCATCAAGTCTGAGTTTGACCAGATTCAGAACGCTGGCGGCTATGATCACAACTGGTGTCTGAACACCTACAAGGATGGTAAGGGCGACGACACCCAAGTATGCGCCAGCCTTTATAGCCCCAAAACCGGCATTTTCATGGAGATGTACACCAACGAGCCTGGTGTTCAGGTATATAGCGGCAACTTCCAAGGTATCGGCAACGAACCCAACATCAAGCACAAGGGTGGCGTATATCCTCAGCATGTAAGCATCTGCTTAGAGAGCCAGAAGTATCCTGACAGCCCCAACAAGAAAGACTGGGTACAACCCACGCTGAATCCTGGCGAGAAGTACTACAGCCATGCTGCATATAAATTCTCTGTGAAATAATTTGCATGACCTATTGAAGAACAAAACAATAATCATTAAATCATAACAACAAAATGGACAAAATTTTAGAAGCACTTAGTAATAATGGTTTTGCGCTAGCCGACTATCTGGTGTTTATCGCGTACATTATTATTCTTGTGAGCATGGGACTGTTCCTTTCGCGCAGCAAGAAAGGAGAAGAGAAATCATCTACCGACTACTTCCTGGCCGGTAACACACTGACTTGGTGGGCTGTAGGTGCATCATTGATTGCTGCCAACATCTCTGCTGAACAGTTCATCGGCATGTCAGGATCCGCCTTCGCATCAGGTATCGCCCAGGCTGCCTACGAGTTGATGGCTGCTGCCACCCTGCTCGTTGTCGGTAAGTTCCTGCTGCCGCTGATGATTGAGAAGAAGATTTTCACCATTCCCCAGTTCCTGCGCGAGCGTTATAATTGGGGTGTAGGCTTTGCGTTCTCACTTTTGTGGCTGTTCCTCTATGTCTTTGTTAACCTGACCTCTGTCGCTTGGCTTGGTGCATTGGCCATCCAGCAGATTCTGGGCTTGCCTACCGACATGATTATCAATGTTGGTGGCATTGAGATTGACCAGGTTCGTATGTGCATCATTCTTTCTCTGTTCGTTATTGCAGGTGTTTACTCTATCTATGGCGGTCTGGCTTCTGTAGCCTGGACTGACGTTATGCAAGTGACCTTCCTCGTAGGTGGTGGTCTGATTACCGCCTATGCTGCACTTTCGGTCATTGGCGACGAGATGGGTTTAGGCGGTGCATGGGATGCGCTGTCACATATCAAAGACTATCTGGCTTCTATTGATGGCGACAAGCACTTCAATCTGGTTGTCACCCGTAACGAAGAGCTCTATCCTGTTATCAACGGTGTTGCAGACAGCGCTGGTAACATCATCCAGAAAGAAGACCCCTTCTTTACCAATCCTGGCATCGTGCTGATCTTCGGTGCTCTGTGGCTGACCAACCTCGGCTACTGGGGCTTCAACCAGTACATCATCCAGAAGGGTCTGGCTGCCAAATCTCTGGCAGAGGCCAAGAAGGGTATGGTATTTGCTGCCTTCCTGAAGATTTTGATTCCATTCATCGTTTGTATCCCCGGTGTTTGTGCCTTCTATATTATGACCGCTCCTGAGTGCGACGGTTTGCGCGAGACGCTGGCAGGTTCTATTGCTCGTTCTGACGATGCTTATCCTTTCCTCATCCGTAACTTCACTCCTACCGTTGTCAAGGGTCTGAGCTTTGCAGCATTGGCAGCCGCTGTGATTTCTTCACTGGCTTCTATGTTCAACTCTACCTCTACCCTCTTCACGATGGATATCTACAAGCAGTTCATCAACAAGAACGCCTCTGAGAAGCGTCTGGTGAATGTCGGCCGTATGACTTCTGTCACCGCTCTGATCATCGCCCTGATTGCTGTTTACCCGCTGATGGGTGGTATCGACCAGGCCTTCCAGTTCATTCAGGAATATTCAGCCTTCGTATATCCCGGTGTGGTAGTTATCTTCGGTCTTGGTCTGCTGTGGAAGCGCGCCAGCGGTACTGCTGCTGTTGTTTGCGCCATCGGTACCTTTGCCTTCTCTATCATCTATAAGTTTGCCTTCCCCGAAATGCCATTCCTGGTGCGTTCTGGCGTTGTCTTCATCACGCTGGTCATCCTGTTCGTATGGATTTCGCTGAAGAGCAAGAAGGCTGTTCCTGCCGACGAGCTCGACGAGCACACCGTGAAGACCCAATTACGCTGGAGCACTATCATGTTCTGCGTGGCTGCCGTTTCATTCGTGCTGTTCATTGGTGGTTTCTTCAACGACACCATGCATGTCCACGGTTTCGAGGGTGCAATGATCTTCTTTGCAGCTATCACAGCAACCATCGGTATCTACCTGCGTTCTAACGCACTTGACAAAGTACAGGATCCGAAGCTGGTAGCTATCGACTTGAACATCTTCAAGACCGACAAGACTTTCAACATCGGTGCTGTTGGCGTTATCGTCATTCTCACCATTCTGTATGTTGCTTTGTGGTAAACCCTTATAGCAAACAACCATGACCAAGTATTATATAGAACACCAAAAGATACTGGTATCGGTCGACTGCATCATCTTCGGCTTCGATCAGAACAAGTTGAAGATACTGATTGGTCACCGCGCCATGGATCCCGGTAAAGGCGAATGGAGTCTCTACGGAGGCTTCGTTCGCAATGACGAAAGCATTAACGAAGCAGCAGACCGCACGCTCTTCGAGCTGACAGGCATGCACGATGTCTATATGCGTCAGGTAGGAGCGTTTGGTAATCTGGACCGTGATCCGGGTGCTCGCGTAGTCAGCATTGCCTACTATGCTCTGATCAACGTCAAAGACTACAGCGCTAAGATGATGAAGGAGCATGGTGTCGAATGGGTCAATATCGACGAGTTACCTCCGATGTTCTCTGACCATCAGGAGATGATTCGCAAGGCCCGCAAGCTCATGCAGAGCAAGATAAAGACAGAACCTGTCGGCTTCAAGCTGCTGCCCAAGCTGTTCACGCTGACCCAGCTTCAACGTCTCTACGAAGCCGTTAATGGCGAAGAGATCGACAAGCGTAACTTCCGCAAGCGTATCAAGGAGATGGAGTTCATTGAAAAGACCGAGCTGATTGACAAGCTCACTTCCAAGCGGGGTGCCTTTCTCTACCGCTTTAACAAAAAGGCTTACGAAGAAGACAAGAACTTCAAACTTTAAAAGCAAACAATTATGTTAGAAGAACTGAAACAGAAAGTATTTAAGGCCAATCTCGACTTGGTAAAACAAGGACTGGTCATCTATACCTGGGGCAACGTCTCAGGTATAGACCGCGAGAAAGGTCTCGTTGTCATCAAGCCCAGTGGCGTCAGCTACGACGAGATGAAGGTCGAGGACATGGTAGTAGTAGATTTGGAAAGTGGTAAAGTCGTTGAGGGCGACCTCAATCCGTCATCAGACACCCCTACCCACCTTGTATTATATAAGGCATTCCCCAACATCCAGGGTGTGGTTCACACCCACTCGACCTACGCTACGGCTTTCGCCCAGGCAGGTAAGGATATCCCCAACATCGGCACTACTCATGCCGACTACTTCTATAAGGATATCCCTTGCACGCGCGACATGACTGAAGCCGAGGTAAAGGGACAGTACGAGTTGGAAACGGGTAACGTCATCGTTGACGAGATTCTGAACATCCGCAAGATCAATCCTGACCACACTCCTGCCGTATTGGTCAAGAACCACGGCCCGTTCTCGTGGGGAACCTCTCCCGACAACGCCGTCTACAATGCTAAGGTGATGGAGCAATGTGCCAAGATGGCTTTCATCGCCTTCAGCGTGAATCCCGCTCTGACCATGAGCCCACTGCTCATCGAGAAGCATTATATGCGTAAGCACGGTCCTAACGCCTACTACGGACAGAAAGGACAGAAACACTAACAATCCCATGACAATGAAAGCATTTGATAATTTAGAGATTTGGTGGGTGACTGGTGCCCAACTGCTATATGGAGGCGACGCTGTCGTTGCTGTTGACGGCCACTCCAAGGAGATGGTCGAGGGTCTGAACGCCTCAGGCAACATTCCCGTAAAGATAGTATATAAAGGTACCGCTAACAGCTCGAAGGAAGTAGAGCAGGTCATGCTCGCTGCCAATAACGACGAGAAGTGCGTGGGTATCATCACCTGGATGCATACTTTCTCGCCCGCCAAGATGTGGATCAAGGGTCTGCAGAAACTGCAGAAGCCTCTGCTCCACTTCCACACACAGTACAACGCTGAGATTCCCTGGGAGACAATGGATATGGACTTTATGAACCTGAACCAGTCGGCTCACGGTGACATTGAGTTCGGCCATATCTGTACCCGCATGCGCATTCCCCGCAAGGTGGTTTGTGGCTACTGGAAAGACGAAGCTGCTCAGAAGCAGATTGCCGTCTGGTCTCGCGTGGCAGCTGGTGTTGCTGACGCCAAGAACGTGCGCTGCCTGATGTTCGGTATGAACATGAACAACGTGGCTGTGACCGATGGCGACCGCGTGGAGTTCGAGCAGCGTTTGGGCTATCATGTCGACTACTACCCCGTTTCGTCGGTGATGGAATACTGGAAGAAGGTGACCGACCAGGAAGTTAACGAACTCGTTGAGGTCTATAAGAAGGAATATACCATCAAGATCGACGAGAGTGGCGAAGCCGTTTATTGGGAGAAGGTGCGCAATGCCGCCAAGGCCGAGATTGCCCTGCGCCGCGTGCTGAAGGACAATGGTGCCACCGCTTTCACCACTAACTTCGACGATCTGGGCGATGCTGACATCAACCAGCCCGACTTCTGCGGTTTCGACCAGATTCCCGGTCTGGCCTCTCAGCGTCTGATGGCCGAGGGTATCGGCTTTGGTGCCGAGGGCGACTGGAAGACCGCCTGTCTGTATCGCACCCTGTGGGTTATCCAGCAGCGCATGCCTACCGGCTGTTCGTTCCTTGAGGACTACACGCTCAATTTCGCTGGCAGCCAGTCGTCTTGCCTGCAGAGCCACATGCTCGAAGTTTGTCCCCTCATTGCCAGCGACAAGCCCAAGCTCGAGGTTCACTTCCTCGGCATCGGCATCCGCAAGCAGCAAACCGCCCGTTTGGTGTTCACCTCGAAGACCGGTCGTGGTATCAAGGCCACCGTTGTCGACCTTGGCAACCGTTTCCGCCTGATTTCTCAGGAGGTAGAGTGCATCGAGCCCAAGCCCATGCCAAATCTACCCGTGGCCAGCGCCCTTTGGGTGCCCCAGCCCACTTTCGAGATTGGTGCCGGAGCGTGGATTCTTGCTGGTGGCACACACCATTCAGCCTTCTCTTACGACATCACCGAAGAGTACTGGGAAGACTTCGCCGAAATGCTGGGCATCGAGTATGTCAAGATCAATAAGGACACCAACACCTTCGATTTCAAGCAGACCCTTCGTAACAACGAAGTTTATTACATGTTGAACAAAGCCCTGAAGTAATATGACAGCAAAACAAACCATTGAGGCTGGAAAAGCCATATTGGGTATCGAGTTCGGCTCTACCCGCATTAAGGCCGTGCTCATCGACCAGGACAATAAGCCCATCGCTCAAGGTGCTTTTGAGTGGGAAAACCAATTGGTCGACGGACTGTGGACCTATAGCATCGACATTATCTGGCGTGGTCTGCAGGACTGCTATGCCGACCTGCGTCAGGATGTCAAGAAGCAGTACGACTGCGAGATTGAGTCGCTGGCAGCCATCGGCTTCTCGGCTATGATGCACGGCTACATGGCCTTCAACGCCGAGCAGCAGATTCTGGTGCCGTTCCGCACCTGGCGTAACACCAATACCGGTAAGGCCGCTGCCGAGTTGAGCGAACTGTTCAACTACAACATCCCCCTGCGTTGGAGCATCTCGCATCTCTATGAGTGCATCCTGGAGAATAACGAGCACGTAAAGGACATCAAGTATCTCACCACCCTCGCCGGCTATGTTCATTGGCAGGTGACAGGCGAGTTCGTGCTGGGCGTGGGCGACGCCTCGGGTATGATTCCCGTTGACCCCGCCACCAAGACCTACGACGCCACGATGGTTGAGAAGTTCGACAAGATTCTTGTGTCTAAAGGTTTACCCTTTAGATTACTCGACATCCTGCCGAAGTCGCTGAACGCTGGCGAAGCTGCCGGCACGCTGACTGCCGAGGGTGCCAAGAAGCTCGACCCCTCTGGTCATCTGAAGCCCGGCTGCCCCGTTTGTCCTCCTGAGGGCGACGCCGGAACGGGTATGGTAGCCACCAACGCAGTAAAGCAGCGCACAGGTAACGTTTCGGCCGGAACATCGTCGTTCTCGATGATTGTTTTGGAGAAGCCGCTGAGCAAACCCTACGAGATGATCGATATGGTGACCACCCCCGACGGCAGCCTTGTGGCAATGGTACATTGCAACAACTGCACCAGCGATATCAACGCCTGGGTGGGACTGTTCAAGGAATATCAGCAGCTGCTGGGTGTGCCCGTCGACATGAACGAGCTTTATGGTAAACTCTTCAACAAAGCCCTCGAGGGCGATGCCGACTGCGGTGGTCTGATGGCTTACAACTACGTCTCGGGTGAGCCTGTCACGGGCTTAGCCGACGGCCGTCCCCTCTTCGTTCGCTCTGCCAACGACAAGTTCAACCTCGCCAACTTCATGCGTGCCAACCTCTATGGTGCCATTGGCGTGCTGAAGATTGGCAATGACATCCTCTTCAAGGACGAGAAGATCAAGGTAGACCGTATCACCGGTCACGGCGGCTACTTCAAGACCGTCGGTGTAGGTCAGCGCATGCTCGCTGCTGCCCTCAACAGCCCCATCTCTGTCATGGAGACTGCCGGCGAAGGTGGTGCGTGGGGTATTGCCCTGCTGGCTGGCTACCTTATTAATAATAATGGTAAGTCGCTGGCCGACTACCTCGAGGACGTGGTCTTCGCAGGCAACACGGGTATCTCTATCGCCCCCACGGCCGAGGATGTCGCCGGCTTCGAGCGTTATATCGAGAACTACAAGAAGTGTCTGCCCATCGAGCAGGCAGCAGTAGACAATAAGTAAATGAGTGACTACATCGAGATAAAGGGAGCGCGCGTTAACAATCTGAAGAATGTTAATGTCAAGATACCCCGCAACAAATTGGTGGTCATAGCCGGTGTGTCGGGCAGTGGCAAGTCGTCGCTGGCGTTCGACACCCTCTATGCTGAAGGACAGCGCCGCTACGTCGAAAGCCTGAGCAGCTATGCCCGTCAGTTTCTGGGTCGTATGAACAAGCCCGAGTGCGACTTCATCAAAGGCATCCCACCGGCTATTGCCATCGAACAGCGGGTCATCTCGCGCAACCCTCGCTCGACTGTAGGTACCACTACCGAGATCTACGAATACCTGCGTCTGCTGTTTGCCCGCATCGGACGCACCTATTCGCCCATCAGTGGTCAGGAGGTCTGCAAGCACTCCACCGAAGACATCATCGCCTGCTGCCGACAGTATGCTGCCGGCACCAAGTTTGTCATCATGGCCCCTATCCATTTGGCGGAAGGACGCACCATGGAGCAGCAACTCAAGCTCTATGTCCAGAACGGCTATGTGCGCATCTTTGCCAACGGCAACATTGTGCGCATCGACGACTTCCTGGCCGACAATTCTCAATTTTCAATTTTCAATTCTCAATTCTACTTGGTCATCGACCGCCTGTCTGTCGACGATTCAAAAGACAGCATCTCGCGACTCGTCGACTCTGCCGAGACGGCTTTCTATGAAGGCAACGGCGAACTGCGTCTGATGGTGTTGCCTGCAGGACTGACTTACGACTTCTCTATGCACTTCGAGGCCGATGGCATGACGTTCGAAGAGCCCTCCGACCAGCTATTTTCGTTCAACTCGCCCGTAGGAGCGTGCCCTGAATGTCAGGGCTTTGGCAAGATTATCGGCATCGACGAACATCTGGTCATCCCCAATACCGCGCTGTCGGTCTACGACGGCTGCGTGGTCTGCTGGCACGGCGAGAAGATGGGCATGTGGAAAGAAGAGTTCTGCCGCCGGGCCGCACAAGACGACTTCCCTATCTTCGAGCCGTACTACAACCTCACGCAGAAGCAGAAAGACCAGCTGTGGCACGGTCTGCCCTCCGACAAACACCGCGACAAGCACGACCGCGTCTGCATCGACTCGTTCTTCCAGATGGTTCAGGAGAACCAGTACAAAATCCAGTATCGCGTCATGCTTAGCCGCTATCGTGGCAAGACGACGTGTCCGAAGTGTCACGGTACGCGACTGAAGAAAGAAGCCAACTATGTCAAGATTGGCGGACGCAGCATCTCCGACCTTGTGCAGATGCCGATTGTCACGCTGAAGCAGTGGTTCGACCGCCTGGAGCTTACCGAACAGGAACAGCAGATTGGCCGTCGCCTGCTTCTGGAAATCAATTCACGCCTGCAGTTCCTGTTAGACGTCGGCCTGGGCTACCTCACGCTGAACCGCATGTCCAACACCCTGTCGGGCGGCGAGAGCCAGCGCATTAACCTGACCACCTCGCTGGGCAGTTCACTCGTGGGCAGTCTCTACATCCTCGACGAGCCCAGTATCGGCCTGCACTCACGCGACACCGACCGGCTCATCAAGGTGCTGAAACAGTTGCGCGACATAGGCAATACCGTCGTCATCGTCGAACACGACGAAGAAATCATGCGCTCTGCCGACTATCTCATCGACGTCGGTCCCGACGCCGGACGCTTGGGTGGCGAAATCGTCTACGAGGGAAAGATGGAAGAAGACACTTCTCGTTTCTCATCGCTCATCTCCCAGTTTCCCAAGAGCCACACCCTGCGTTACCTCACTGGCCTCGACCAGATAGACGTTCCCCCAAGCCATCGCCCGTGGAACCGTAAAATAATAGTTCGCGGCGCGCGCATGAACAACCTTAAAGGAGTGACGGTGGAGATACCGCTCAACGTGATGACCGTCATTACCGGAGTCAGCGGCAGCGGCAAGTCGTCGCTCGTCAAGGGCATACTCTACCCCGCCCTCAAGCGCCATCTCGGCGAGGTGTGCGATGCACCGGGCGAATATGAGGGACTGGACGGCGACTATACCGCCATACATCATGTCGAGTTTATCGACCAGAACCCCATCGGCAAGTCCACCCGTTCTAATCCCGCCACCTATGTCAAGGCCTACGATGCCATTCGCGACCTCTTTGCCGAACAACCGTTAGCCCAGCAGATGGGTTTTTCGCCTCAGTATTTCTCGTTTAATGCCGACGGCGGACGCTGCGACGAGTGTAAGGGCGCAGGCGTCATCACCGTCGAGATGCAGTTCATGGCCGACCTCGTACTCGAGTGCGAAGCCTGCCACGGCCACCGCTTCAAGCGCGACATCCTCGACGTGCGCTTCCACGGCAAGAACATCGACGACGTGCTGAACATGACCATCTCCGAGGCCATCGACTTCTTCGCCGAGCACGGCCAGAAAGTCATCGTCAGACGACTGCAGCCCCTCGAGGATGTCGGACTGGGCTACATCAAACTGGGCCAGAACTCATCGACGCTCTCCGGTGGCGAAAACCAGCGCGTAAAACTCGCCTACTTCATCGGACAAGAAAAGCAGGAGCCTACCCTCTTCATCTTCGACGAGCCTACCACCGGACTGCACTTCCACGACATCGACCGACTGCTCAGAGCCTTCAACGCGCTGATAGAACGCGGACACACCATCCTCATCATCGAGCACAACATGGAAATCATCAAGTGTGCCGACCACATCATCGATATGGGGCCCGACGGCGGCGACCACGGTGGCGAGGTCGTTGTCACAGGAACACCCGAAGAGGTGGCAGCCTGCGAACGTAGCCTCACGGGAAAATTCCTGAAAGCGAAACTTTAAGGCTAAAACATTTGGAGGTTACAAAAAAAAGTATTACCTTTGCACTCGCTTTCGAAAAAAGCAAGCGATCATTGAAAGACTGCCGATATGGCTCAGTTGGTAGAGCAACGCATTCGTAATGCGTGGGTCGCCGGTTCGAGTCCGGCTATCGGCTCACTTTCCAAACAAAAAGAGTCAGGATACAACCATTCTGGCTCTTTTTCTTTCCCGATTCTTCGGGCATACCGAAGCTAAGCGGAATTAGCTCAGTTGGTAGAGCATTGGCTTCCCAAGCCGAGGGTCGCGGGTTCGAGTCCCGTATTCCGCTCCTCTACTCCCCTGAAAACAGGGCGGGAACGAGAAAAAACAGCAAGAAAGTGAAAAAAGTCACGCAAAAATTTGCAGGGTTCCAAAAATAGTAGTACCTTTGCACCCGCAATCAAGGAGATAACCCCACGGTTTCTGACTCCAGGGTCCTTTTGGAAGGATGGGTGAGTGGCTGAAACCAGCAGTTTGCTAAACTGCCGTACGGGTTCCCGTACCGGGGGTTCGAATCCCCCTCCTTCCGCACCGCGACTCGGACATTCAAATTCATTTGATGTCTCTCGCTGCTCGGTCGATTCATCTAATGGTTAGGATACAAGATTCTCAATCTTGGCATAGGGGTTCGATTCCCCTATCGACTACCAAAGCGCTGATTCTCAGCGCTTTTTTGTTATCATTCCAAATCAGTTTTCGCATGCTAAAAACATAGCATTCACAGCGTCAAAACATAGTTATCACCTCGTCAATCCTATGCTTTCACATTGTGAAAACGTAACTTTGTGGTCGTCTATGTGGCACTTTGTGGTCGTCTATGTGGCACTTTGTGGCCGTCTATATGGCACATGCTGACCTTCTATGTGGCACATGCTGATTGATCAAACGGCATCTCCATGTTGCTCTTGACGCTTCTATCGCAAAAAGACCTAACACTTACCTAAATCGCAGGAAAAGCCTTTGTAGAAAGGGAATACAGAAAGGTAACTCTCTAAAAAGACTTACCTGAGAGTTACCTGACACCTACCTAAGCAGTCGAATATGCCTGTTAACATTTTTTAGTGCAACTGTCTGGGGGAAAATCTTGGAATCCGGCAAAAAATTTTGTATCTTTGCATAGTGAAAAAAGAGGAGGAAAAAGGATGACGAAAAACACGCCTTAAGCCGAATCGTTTAACTGTATCTATTAACCATTTTAAAAATTTTAGTACCATGAACAAAGTGGGAATGCTCGCAGTAGAGCTGTTCCTGAGTGACAATTACAGTTTCCGTCGCAACGTGCTGAACGGTAAGCTGGAGTTTGCTGTCAGGTCTGCCGACGGACAGCTGGGTGACTATCGCGTATTGACGCAAGAGGCGCTGAACAGCATCGTGCTGCGAGCCAAGCGCGAGGAGATCAGCGAGGGCAATCCGAAGACGGAGATCCAGGAGTATGTCAACTCTGAGGAAGTAGCCGTCTTCAACCCCATCGGCGACTATCTCAGCAGTCTGCCCGCATGGGACGGACAGAACCATGTGGCGCGTCTCTTCAGCCGACTGCCAGGCGTGAGTAGCGAACAGCTCGCGTACCTTAGTATATGGTTGCGCTCGACGGTAGCCCACTGGTTGCAGATGGACACGCTGCACGGCAACGAGGTGGTGCCGACGCTGATTGGCCCGCAGGGTTGCGGCAAGACGACGTTCCTTCGCCGACTGCTGCCCCAGCATCTGCGCGAGTACTATCTGGACCACTTGAACCTGTCGAACAAGTTCGACAAGGAGATGGCGCTGACGAACAATCTGCTGGTCAACCTCGACGAGCTCGACGCCATCCGTCCCAGCCAGCATGCGGAACCTCGACGAGCTCGATGCCATCCGTCCCAGCCAGCATGCGGCACTGAAGCAGACGCTGTCGAAGTCGAAGGTCAACGGACGCCCCATCTATGGTTGTTCGCAGCAGGACCGCCCACGCTTCGCCTCGTTTGTGGCGACGACCAACAACCCCCATCCGCTGACGGACGCCACGGGTTCGCGTCGCTACATCTGCCTGACCATTCTTGAGGGACGGTTCATCGACAATTCTGGCAACATCGACTACGACCAGCTGTATGCCCAGGTGTTGCACGAACTGCGTGAGCTGGAGGCTCCCTACTGGTTCAACAACGACGAGGTGGCCCGCATCCAGCAGCTGAACCAAGGGTTCATGGAGCAGAAGGATATGACCGAGATGATTACAGCTTGTTTCCGTAAGCCGAAGGAAGGCGAGAAGGTAGAGAGCATGAACAGCATACAGATGCTAGAAATCATCGCGAAGCAGTATCCAAATGTAAAGGTAAGCCACAGCACCCGCATCCATCTGGGTCAGGCCATGAAGGAACTCAACTACACGCATACTGAGCGTGGTCACGTAGCCTATTACAAGGTCGTCCCGCTGTATGCGGCATGAGGTCTAGTAGCTGAAAAGGGACCTGTGAGGGAGGTGGTGCGCAACCACCTCCCTCTTCATAATCCCTTTATACATCGGCCTTTGAGACCTACTGAGGGAGGTGGGGAGGTTCAGACCACGATGCTCCGTGCCTTGTCAATGATTCGCCTGACAGTATCACAGATATTCCTTTGGGCCACCTCTTTACGCATGGCTTCTTCGAGGGAGATGCCTTCTGGATTGATTTCGTCAACATGAGCAAAACCCGCATTTAAAAGTTCCTGTTTGTCACTGATTCGACCTGCTATCAAACATACGGGCACATTGCCTGATTGCTTCAGGATTCCCATGGGAAGCTTGCCCATCAGGGTCTGACGGTCAGCAGAGCCTTCACCAGTGATTACGAGGTCGGCATCATTGACTATCTCATGGAACTTGATGGCTTCAAGCAGCAGTTCTATGCCAGGCTTGCAGTCAGCATTCATATATTGCAGGAAAGCATATCCCAAACCTCCAGCAGCTCCTGCTCCCTCCTGTTCAGAGCGGTCGTAGCCGAAATGCCTAGCAGAAACATCTGCAAACTTCCTTGCCCGTTCATCCAATTGCCGAATCATATCTGGAGTAGCACCTTTCTGATAAGCAAAGACGTGTGCAGCTCCATTCTCGCCACAGAGTGGATTCTTGACATCGGATGCTATTGTGAAACGGACATGCTTCAATGCCTCAACATCATCCCATGTTCCGTGTTTCGAGAAACTGTCGATGAGTGCCCGAAGCATCCCGATACCAGCATCACTTGTTGCACTGCCACCAAGTCCCACGATGATATGCTCTGCGCCTTTTCTGACTGCATCAGCCACTAGCTGGCCCGTACCGTAACTGGTAGCCACCATCGGATTCCGTTCTTCACTAGCAAGCAGCGTCAGCCCACTGGCTTGAGCAATTTCTATCAAAGCCAACTTATCATGTAGCAGATATTGGGCAGAGACAGGTCGCATCAAAGGATCTCGTACCGTTATTTCTATCAGCTCACCACCGATAGCCGCATGGAAGGCCTCCAAAAAGCCTTCGCCACCATCGCTGACAGGCACTTGCGCAACTTCTCCATCAGGGAATTTGCACTTGATACCCTCTGTTGCTGCCTGATTTGCCTCTTTTGAGGTCAGGCACCCCTTGAATGAATCTATTGCGACAACTATTTTCATCTTTCAAAAGATTACCTACCATTTTATTGCAATCTTAGATGGTGCAAAGATAAGTTATTTTTCTGACTAGACACCAGAAATAACGTAAAAATTGGAAATATAGTTAATCTCTTTCATATATTTATCGATTGGTTTACTCTGCCTTTCCGCCAAACTCGTTATACGATATGTTCTCTGGCTTCCACTTGTCCTTCGGTGTGGGACTTTCAGCCGGATGGCCAATGACAATGATGCAAATGAGGATATATACTATCGTCTGTATCATATTTTAATTGCAAAGATATTGATATTCGGTGGATTTTCATTACTTTTGCACCCAAATTTAAGATTGTTTATGATGAGTAGTATCGTGATAGCCATATTCTTACTGAGCATCGGAGCCAGTTTCGTGCAGCGCACAACGGGCTTCGGCTTTGGCATTTTTATTATGACGATGCTGCCATTCTGGGTGCCTACTTATGGCGAGGCCACGACTCTTTCCGGTCTGTTGGCCATCACCACTTCAGCTGTCATTGTGTGGCGACTGAGGGAATATGTCACTTGGAAACGGCTATGGCCGATACTGCTGACTTTTGTTGTTGTCTCAACGATAGCGATTTTTGCTCTGACGCGCATTGAAGATTACATCTTGAGGCAAATCCTTGGCGTAGCACTCATTCTGATTAGTATTTATTTCGCTTTATTCAGCCAAAAGATCAAGTTGCCGACAACCAAGAAAGTTCAGGTAGGTGCTGGAACACTCAGCGGACTGATGGGAGGTTTCTTCGGCATGCAAGGCCCGCCAGCCGTGCTTTACTTCATCCAGTCGGAGCCGACCAAGGAGCACTATATGGCAATGGCACAGACCTATTTCCTGATTGGCAACGTGATGATGACCATCGTCAGAGCCTATAATGGTTTTCTGACTACAACCGTACTGACGGATTATTGTTTCGGACTGGGCGGGGTTATTATCGGCACCAGTTTGGGAGCCTATGTGTTCAAGCACATCCCCAACCGCATCTTCCGCTACATTGTCTATGCCTATATCGCTGTGAGTGGCGTTATCATATTGTTATCGTCGTGCCACAGCTGAATGCATGAAGCTGTTCACCCATCACAGCCTTTAGTATAGCAAACACCTTATCACCCGTACAATGGCTGGTGTAGAACTGTGTTTCGGGATATTTGGCTTTCAGCCTTTGAACCAGAGCCGTCAGCTCTTCTTCCGTTTGCAGACCATCGAGTAAGTGAAAACCTCCGACAATGGTATGAACTGGCCAAGGACAAGCCGCCAGGATATTCTCCAGACCGCTATGGGCACAGCCTGTAAACAACAGACCATCGACATATAGAGCCAGCTCATGACGGAAATCGTCGTGGATAAAATCGCCATTGGCATCCTGCACATAAAGATTCACATTTCCTTTAGGCATCGGATGGTTCTGAGGGATATGGGCTATTACATGGATATCCTCTGCTATTGCACAGGTCTGATTGATCAAGACGAGTCTGCTATCGTCAATCTTGGGCCACTCCGCAGTAATACTATGGAGATTCCCTCGCTTTGAAAAGAACTTACCATTGACGGCATCAGGTGAAACGACAACTTTAGACTGTCGATTACGTGCAATAAAATACTTTAGCCCTCCTGCATGGTCGCTGTGGCCATGTGAGATGAATACATAATCCACCGTACTGAGGTCAAGACCCATCTTCTCGGCATTTCGGATAAACACATCACTTGCCCCTGTATCAAGCAGGATGCGATGTTTCTCAGTCTCTAGCAGGATAGACAAGCCATGCTCTGTTTCGAGCTGCTCATTATTCGTGCGATTATCTGATAGTACCGTCCACTTCATTTATTATCTGATAAAGTTCATGAACTGGGGACGTTCGTCGCGCTCGGGTGCAGCCTCGCCGACAGACTGCCAATGCCGCAGCAGGTTTGTTCTGTACCAGATGGCCTGCCGAGAAGAACAGGCGCTGCATCAGAGAGAGAATTCCACCGTTTGGCTGGCCATAGTAGACGGGCGTGCCCACGATGAGTGCATCCGCCATAGTGGCTTTCTTGATAAAATCTCTTCTGTCCATAGTCGTTATCTGTTTAAACCTGTTTTCGCTATTTTTTGTTACAAAAATAGTAATAATTCCGTAATTATCGCTAAATTTGCACCGAATATTAGGATACTTTAATGAAGAAACAATGATTCAGCAAATATTAATGACCTTGACCCTCAAGCGATGCGTTTACCACTTGGTATCAATCATCTACCTGCTTCTCCTTTCCTTCGGAGCATCTGCACAAGGATATAAAAACCCCGTACTTCCTGGCTTTCATGCTTATAACCGCCTCAGTGCTGACTACGCCCTCAACGACCAGCTCCACGCCACCCTGGGCTACGACTTCTTCCATGCCGATCGCGGCTCGTTCACGGTCTATGACAACAACTCCGAGGTGTTCCTTAAACTGAAATACAGTTTTTGAATAGTCTCTAACAAGAGAGCCGCCGATATCACTCATCGGACATCGGCGGTTTTTGCTTGTTAATGAACGGGCTTCGTCATTTTCATTGTTTGTTATGGTTTTACACCTGATATGTCTATTGAGCGTGCTTGCAATTAGCGCACCGTCCCTTACGTTCACAGTACCTTTCGCACTGTGCACAGATGTCGTAGCCGAGCATGGCGCCGAGGATGAAGTCTTCCTCGGGCGACAGCTCGTTAAGCGGACGGGTGACAAACAGACGGATGGCATCGAGACATTCGCGGCGACCGAAGTAGACGTTCACGTTCTCCTTGCCAGCGGGCTGCACCACATAGTCTATCGACTGGCGGCCCAAGCGATGGCAGGCCTGCTGCTCGAACCGGCGGTTACAGGTGAAGAGTATCATCCTGCGCACACCTTTCTTATATTCATAGATATGATTCATCAGCACTCGCATCTCTGATGGTAGCACCATCTGACTTGTCTGAATATCCGTTGTCCGCTGCATCATACATATTAAATTAAAGGTTAGGGGAAATGGCTGCTATCCATGCTTCAATACGTGTGTCGGTCTTATCGTCCTCATTCACGTCGTCGAGGGGCAGACCCACAAACTTGCCGTCAACAACGGCTTCAGAGTCACCGAAGGTGTAACCATCGATATCTACGGCTCCCACAAAACTGGCACCGCTGGTCTTAAGGGCGTTGAACAACTCGCCGATACCTCCCACGAAGGTGTCGCCATACGACTCGCAATCGCCACAGCCGAAGAGGGCGATGGTCTTGCCTGTGAGGTCTGCACCCTGCAACACCTTCAAGCCGTCATACCAGTCGTCCTGCAATTCGCCTGCGCCCCAAGTAGAGGTACCAAGGATCAGGTTCTGGTTGTTATTCACTACATCGGCTGTGAGGTTCTGTACGTCAATAGCCTCACAACCCAACTTCTGGGCTATCTTCTCTGCGATAGCCTCGCATGTTCCTGTCGAGGAACCGTAAACTACAATAGTTTTACTCATTACTATATTATCTAAAATGGCTAAAAAATTAACTATTCAAAATCACGCTGCAAAGGTACGACGAAAATCCCGACGGCACAATACTCAAAACAGAGTGTTTTACCATCGGGATATGCAGGGTTTCTAATGAAACGCGATTAGCAAGAAGTAGGTATTTACATGATGTAATAAAGATATGTTATAACATTTTCTCTATTGTTCTAATTCTTAATACGCGTATACTAATCCGTACTTCTCATGTAAACTACGAAGGGTGCCATCAGACTTCATCTGGCGGATGATGTTATTGACTAATTGTAGCAGATCATCCTGACCCTTGCGCATCAGCACGCCAATCTCTCCGTGGGTGAAAGGAGCATTCAAAAGCGGGGCAGCGAGGCGTGGGTCATTCTGTACATACCATGGAGCTTCGGTTATCTCCGTTATCATCACATCGGCATAGCCCTCGGCCACCTGATTGGGGATTTCCTCGTTCTTCTGATAGACGATGATGGTGGCATGGGGCAGATTCGCATTGGCAAATTTCTCGTTAAGTCCGCCCGGATTTACCATCACGCGAACTTCTGGCTTGTCGATGTCGGCCAGCGACTGGTAGCGGTCGGCGTCGGCAGCACGGCAGAGGATGGTCTTGCCGTTGGCCAGATAACCGTCACTCATCAGCATCGTCTCCTTTCGTGTGTCGGTAATGGTGATGCCACCGATGGCGAGGTCGAAGGTTTGCGGCTCAGCCAGCACATCGGCAGTCAGCGTAGGCCACGAAGTATTAACGAATTCAAAACCTACACCGATGCGCTCGGCTATCTTCTCTGCCATTTCAATGCCGAAGCCCCAGTAGTTTCCGTCGGCCTCGCGGTAGGAGAGAGGGCGATAGTCGCCTGTGGTGCCCACCAGCAACGTGCCTCGCTCCTGGATGCGGGTGACAGTTGGCTGGTGAATCTTGCGCCACTCTTTGGCACGTACCTTGATGTTCCGTTGCAGGCACTCGCTGTAGAGCCACGGCTCGCAGCTGTGGATGTCGCCCACGTTCAGGAAACCGCGGAACGGGGGATATTCGGAGGCGCTGTAGTTGGTGGCCACGAGGACGTGATGCTCAGGTGAGACGGTGATGGTGATGGTGTCATGGAATATGGCGGGCGTGGCATCGGTGCGCCAGTTCACGGGGTTGATGCAGATGTCGGAGCCTGCAATGAGGGGCAGCACATACTTCACGTCCTTTACGGTGTTGTAACAGATGGTGACGCCCGTGTCGGTCTCGCCCTCGGCGGGGCGGATGTGGCTACACGCGGCCATGTCGGCCTTGGTCACCTTGTAGCCCAGCACGTAGGCGGCGGCCAACTGGCTGTAGGTCTCGTCGTCGATGTGCTTCAGCAGTTCCACCACGGCCAGACCGCCCTGGCTGAAGCCTGCGAGGATGAGCGGGCGCGACTGGTCACGCTGCGCCTGAAAGAGGTCGAAGGCCGTGCGCACGTCATCCATCGACAGACGGGTACGCTGATAAACGGTGTCCTCGCTGTTGGTCATGAACGCCTGGATGGTCGTGTGGCGATAGAAAGGCGCATAGAAGCGGTTGCCGGGCGACATATAGGCCGCCACCTTCTTCATCTCCAGGTCAGCCATGTGGGCGCGGTGCTCTGGGTTCCACACGTCGGCGTAGTGGCATACCTTGCCGTCTGCTGTCGTCCAGTCGTCCTCCCACGTCGAAACAACGTAGAACACGTCGGCTCCCGTGCCGTCCGAGTCGCCGTCTGCCGTAATCCACATCGTGGGGTTGCTATAGTCAGGAGCCTGTGGGATATACCGGCTCTCTACCGTCTGCCCCGACGTATTATCGTCGTTCGCCGTACAAGATGCAAACGCCGCCGTACCGCAGATTGTGAGTATGAGGGCTATCAGCCAAAGTCTTGTTCGTTTCATATTTTAGTTCTCCTTCTCTAAATAATCAAATATATCAATAGTTCCTGCCTCGTTTCTGACATCAAGGGTAGGAACATACTCTTCCATTCTCGTTGTGCCACTTGTCTTGTCGACGTAGAAATTGACGAATGCCCCAGTATAACTGCGGAAAACCACCTGAAAGGCAGAATCGGTTTCTTCGCCCATCTGTACATACATGATGGAGGGATTTTCTTCTGCAGCGCTCCAGTCATACGCGCTATGGCAATAGTTGCTGACTCCTTCGTAGGCCATCTCAGCTGTTATTTTACTCTTTGTGGTATTGGCTTCGCCTTCGTCCGTCACGACTCGGCCATCCAAGCGAGCTTGGCGGCTCTCGCTGTTCCGTCCGTTGTTGCCACAAGAGCAGAATAACAAGATAGCCAATATGAATGAAAAGGCGATATGTTTCATAAGTGCTATCTTATTTCTTCTAATTCGCCAGTCTCTGAGTCTATAATAAACCCGCGAACCACCACATCCTTTGGTACAAGAGGGTGGGTCTTGATCCCCCCTGCTTTATAGCCGTCCCCCATTAGGGGGCTCAAAATGTTATAGTCAATAATCTGGTCTATCATAAGCTTATTCTCTTAAACTAGAAAGTTGGTACTCACCACTTAAAAGTTGGTACTCACCACTTTCTTGTAATAACAGCGCAAATTTTGCTTGCAAAGTTAGTGATTTTTCAGTAGATTTTGTAAATTTGCACCTTAGAATTAGGATTGTTTATGAAGTTGTTATGATTCAGCAAGTAGAAATAACGCTAAAATCTAAGTCTCGCGGATTCCATTTAGTGACCAGTGAGATTCTGAGCCAGCTGCCCAAGTTACCAAAGACAGGCATCGTCAACATCTTTTGTAAGCACACGAGTTGTGGATTGAGCATCAATGAGAATGCAGATCCTGATGTGCGGGTAGATATGGAAACCATTTTCAACCGGCTCGTCCCTGAGAACCGTCCAGAGTATGAACATACGTTGGAGGGTGCAGACGATATGCCTGCTCATGCCAAGTCAACACTGAGTGGTGTCAGCCTGACCATTCCCATTACGAACGGACACTTGAACATGGGAACCTGGCAAGGAATCTATTTTTGCGAGTATAGGAATTACGGTGGGGCAAGAAAACTGGTCGTAACAATCATAGGAGAGTAATATATGAATTTTTTAGAACTTGTAAAGAACAGATACAGTTGTAGGGCTTATAAGTCCATCAACGTGGAGAAAGAGAAGTTAGACTATATTCTGGAATGTGTCCGCTTTGCACCTTCAGCAGTGAACAAACAACCCTGGCTATTCCACATTGTCAGCAATGAGGAGGACAAGGCTAAGCTTCAGCAATGCTATAATCGTGACTGGTTCAAGACAGCTCCGATGTATATCATTGCCTCTATCCTACATGATGAAGAGTGGGTTAGATCTGACGGTAAACATCATGGCAACATTGATATTGCCATTGCCGTGGAACACCTTTGTCTGGCTGCAACGGAACAAGGCCTGGCTACCTGCTGGGTATGCAACTTTAACGCTAATCTCTGTAAGGAGCAGTTTGGCTTACCTGAGAATGAGGAACCTGCCGTCATCATTCCATTGGGCTATGCTGCAGACGAGATGAAGCCCAAGAGCCGTAAGGCTATTGACCAAATAGTTAAATGAGATGGCATACACAGGAAGATTCGGACAATCTGACGATTTCCGTCGTGAGGAGCTGATACGAGTGATTGAGCATTCTGTTGAGAATCTGACTCTTCAGGAGTTGGAGGCTTTGTATTACGATATGTCGACGAAGAACTACATCAACGAATGAAGCTAGAGAAACAAAAGATCAAATATTCTGCTATATTCTGTATCTGCTGGTTTGCCGTTTTAGTTTTTCTGGTTGACGGAGTCCTGAAATTCCAGACATTGGTTGACTATTTCGGTTCATACGCATTGGTAGAGATATGCTTATTGCTATTGGTCACTCTACCCACACTGGCAGTATACAGATTAACAAAAGAATAAGCCGAGGACTCTGCGTACAGCACAAAAAAGGAATCCCATTGCTGAGATTCCCGGGAGTCCTCATGTGAGGCATATAGTGGAGCAAAACGGTAATCGTCTTGACGCTTGCTACTGAAAGGACGCAAGAATTACCTGTGACCTCCGAAGTGGCCGGAACCACCGTGATTGCTGCGAGTGTTCATAGCAATTTCGCGATTTGAAGCCTTATGAGCATTGTGGTTACCCATATTGTGGTTGCCCATATTGTGAACCTTGTCGTGCATCGGAGCATTCTTGCCAGGCAAGCGTCCTTCAGCCGAGCGGTGATGTCCCATTGCCGGAGCAGGTGCGGGCTTGTGCATGTGAGCATAGTGTGAGCCATGAACTCTGTTATGACCACCACGGTAGCTCACGAACACCGTCGGATGTGCATTGTAGAAACGACCTCTGCCATAGTGAGTGTACACTGCGAATGTCCAGCCGTCAGCCTTCCATGCTACGGGACGATAGAAGTGGTTCAGAGCCACATACTTGTCATACTGCCACGGAGTCAGCACGAAGCGGAGGTCTGCGTTACGACGATCCCACCAGATGCCAAACACGTCGCCATGTCCGTTCAGCGGTAAGGTTCAGCTCGTAGGCCATCTTGTCCGAGAGGAACAGTGC
Organism: uncultured Bacteroidales bacterium; assembly: GCA_902760345.1. Taxonomy (GTDB): domain Bacteria; phylum Bacteroidota; class Bacteroidia; order Bacteroidales; family Bacteroidaceae; genus Prevotella. The sequence goes on from CACWFY010000019.1 coordinate 65,113, forward strand.
CTCGTGCTTTGCTGCGTTGTAGCTCATTGCGTTGGCCGAGATAGTCATGACCATCATCACTGCCAGGATCATCATCTTCTTCATATCGTTATCTCCGATCTTTAAAGAGTTATACATTTTGTTTCTTGTTCACGGTGCAAAGATCGGAACTTTTATTGAGGTTAACAAAGGAATAATCCTAATTCAGAAGGGAGAAAATCCTATTCTTGCGTAGGAAAATCCGCATATATTATACAAGAAAACTCATTACCTCATTGAAAAAACCCCTCAAAGGACGAGTCCGCTACCCCAAAACCATTGACAACTACCCAAAATGTTCTATCAATGTTCCATCAAAAATTGAGGTGTCTAGAAATAAAAAACTCTGCAAGATACTATCCTACAGAGAGTTCCTTTTGGGGTGCCCGGACGGACTCGAACCGTCGACATTCAGAACCACAATCTGACGCTCTAACCAACTGAACTACGGGCACCATTTCTGAATTGCGGGTGCAAAGGTACGGGAAAAATTTGGATTGACCAAATTATTCCCGTACTTTTTTCAAAAAACTTTAGTTTGCAGGCTGTGCAGGTGCTTCCTTGGCAGGTGCCTCGGCAGCAGGAGCAGCTGCATCCTTGGTCTGGCTGGCACCGAATCCAGGCAGATTGTTAGGATTGGTGACAGGATTCTCGATGTTTTCCATCACAGACGAATCGGTAGACGCTGTGGGTGCTACCCATGCGCATACGATGCTGATGACGACCATAGCGACAGCGAGTCCCCACGTAGCCTTCTCGATGAAGTCGGTAGTCTTGCGTACGCCTCCGATTTGATTGTACGAGGCGAAGCTTGAAGACAGGCCACCGCCCTTAGACTCCTGGATGAGCACGATGCCAATCATGAGCACTGCAGCCAGGACAATCAGAATTACAAATAATGTGTAAAGTCCCATGTTTTTAAATTTTAAATTTTGAATTATTTATTATTTCTTACTGTTTATAATTAGTTTTTCCAAAAAACGTATCTGGTCAGCGAAATAGACATTCTTGTGAGGATACTTCTCGCTGAGGCGTGTGATGATGTCAAGCGCCTTCTGGTAGCGTCCCTGCTTGATGTAGATGCGGGCGAGGGTCTCGGTGAAGTACTCTTCGTCTTCGTTGTCACCGTCGTCCGTGGTGTTCTCTTCGGGCTCCATGGGCAGTTCGCTGAGCAAGATTCGTCCCTGTTCCTGCTCTAGGAAATTGTCGATGAGGTTTTGTCCCTTCATCTGCGGGGCGTCAGCCTGGACGGTCTGCTCGCTCTCCGTCTCCATCAGGTAGGCCACATAGTCGATAGCTGCGTCGGCAGGTGTGGGACGGCGCTTCTTTCCCTTGGGCTCATCGTCTTCAGGAATAGAGTCGAGGAAGTTATCGATCAAGGCAACCGTACGGCTCGCCTGCTGTTCCTTGTTGGCCTTCTTTGGCTGGGTCGCTGGCGTCCGCAGCTGATAGTGGGCGGCCTCGACCATCTGGAAGATGACCTTGCGGTCGGTGATATAGAGGGCCGCCTTTCGCAGTTCCTCGTCGAACGAGACATCATGAAGCAGATAGAGGTTCTGCAACATGAGCAGGCGGGCGGTCTGGAAATACGGATGCAGGGCCAACAACGAACGTAGCTCGTACAGCGTGTCGCGGTCGAGTCGCTCAGGGTGGTTGATGAGTTCCGTAATATCCATTCTCTTATCTCTTAACTTTTCTCTCTTGACTATTAACTACCAATTCGCCACCGTAGCATTAAAAATCTGGTCGCAGATGTTTTTCGTCATTTCTGTCACAAGCTCTTCCTGTACAGCGTTGAGCGACTGGGTGGTCTCGTAGCTCGAGGTAGCGGTAAAGCTACGCTCGAAGTCTTCCGCATGATTGGTATTGTTAGTAAAGCGCACGTTGACAGTCATCGACAGTTCTGTCTGTGCCGAATAGCCCTCGGCACTTACTGACTTGTTGCGCTGTTGGTACTGCATGATCTCGCCCTCGATTTTCAAGTCTCCATTGCGTTTCACCTGTATCAGCTTCGTATGGTTGGCAAACTGATCTTTCAGCTCGTTATTAAAGAGTGCCTCCATTGGTCCCCAGACGTAGCTTGCGCGAATGGGAAAGTCGGCAATCTGTATGGTCTTGGTCTTACTATAGTCTATACTGGCACCATTGAACTTATAGCTCACGGAGCACGCCATCAACAGGAAGACGGCAGACAGACAGACAAGTGAGTAGAACCTATTTTTCCAATCCATATTGCTTCAGTCTACGATAAAGTGTACGATCACTAATTCCCAATTCTTGAGCAGCTTTCTTGCGATTGCCACCATTACGTTCGAGTGCTTTCTCGAGCATCTGGCGACTGAGGTCGTTGAGGTTCAGACTCTCCAATTCGGGTTCCACATACTCTTCAGCCTCAGCCTCCTCGGTAAGTGGCGTGAGGTGAGAGGAGATAGGTGACAGATTAGCGGGTGCAAGCTGCGTGGTCGGTAGCTGGCTATGGGTGTTTCCTGTCACCTGTACGTCTTCAATCTGCTTCTTCAGAGTACTGATCTCCCTGCGCATGTCGTTGACGTTCGAGCGCAGTTCAAAAAGAATCTTATAGAGTATCTCGCGCTCGTTCTCGAACGAGTGTTCACCCTCGCTACGGATGGTGGCCAACTGGGTGGTCTCCTGATCCTGCGGAATGAAGCGTGACAAGATGTCGGCTGTTATCTGCCGTTCAGCGCTGAGCACAGAAATCTGTTCGGTAATGTTTTTCAACTGACGGACATTGCCTGGCCACTTATAGCGCATGAGCAGTTGCTTGGCGTCGTCTGTCAGCACCACCTTGTCCATGCGGTACTTCTCGGCCATCTGCATGGCAAAGAGACGGAACAGCAGGACGATGTCCTCACCGCGCTGTCGCAAGGGAGGCATCTGCACAGGCACCTGATTCAGACGATAGTAGAGGTCTTCGCGAAAGCGGCCCTCGCTGATGGCCTGACGGATGTTGACGTTGGTAGCAGCCACAATGCGCACATCAGTCTTGCGAATCTCCGTGCCTCCCACAGGAATGTACTCGCCGTTCTCCAATACGCGTAACAACCGCGCTTGTGTAGCCATCGGCAGTTCGCCCACCTCGTCAAGAAACAGCGTACCCTTGTCGGCCACGCCGAAATATCCTGGCGAGTCGTTGATGGCGCCAGTAAACGAGCCCTTCACATGTCCGAAGAGTTCTGAGTCAATAGTTCCCTCAGGAATAGAGCCACAGTTGATGGCAAAATACTTTTCGCGACGACGTGGAGAGTTGTCGTGAATGATGCGTGGAATGATTTCCTTACCTACGCCGCTTTCGCCAATGATGAGTACACTCAAATCCGTAGGCGCCACCTGTAGGGCGACGTCCAAGGCGCGATTCAACGCATCGCAGTTTCCCACGATGTTGTAGCGCTGTTTGATGCTCTGCAACTCTGTTGTTTTCATTTTAGCGGACAAAACTACGATTAAACGAGAGCAAAGAGGACAAGTCCTCATTGCCGAGTGTTAGCAGGTTCGCAGCTTGGGCTGCAAAGGTACAAAGAAAATCTGACATTATGGCAGAATTTGGCAGAAATTTAACTTTCCTGCGCCTTTTCTGGTTTTCCAGCAGGCTTCTCGCGCTTGAAAATATCCTTCGGGCGCGGCTGCGCAAAGCGTGCCTTGTCGCTATCTTCACGCTTCTCGTGGAACAACTTTGGCAACGGGTTCTGCAAGGGTTCGTCGTAGTTCTGACGGTTACGGAACACGTCGATGGCCGTATAAATAGCCTGGCGCAGCGAATTGGCGTCTGCCCTACTCTGTCCGGCAATGTCATAGGCCGTTCCATGATCGGGCGACGTACGTACGATGGGTAATCCTGCAGTATAGTTGACCCCACTCTCGAGGGCGATGGTCTTAAACGGAGCCAGTCCCTGATCGTGGTACATGGCCAGCACGCCGTCGAAACGCTCGTAGGTGCCTGCACCGAAGAAGCCATCGGCAGCATAGGGGCCAAAAGCCTGAATACCCTGGGCAGCCAACTCGTTGATGGCAGGAATGATGACGTCTTTCTCTTCAGAGCCCAGTAGTCCGTCGTCGCCAGCATGAGGATTCAGTGCGAGGACGGCAATACGCGGACAAGAGATGCGGAAGTCGCGGCGCAAGGCCTCGTGGAAAATCTTCGCACGCTCGATGATAGCCTCCTTACTAATGGCTTTTGCCACGTCTTTGATGGGCAGATGGGTGGTCACCAATGCCACGCGCAAGGTCTCGTTCATCAGAATCATCAGCGCTTTTTTCCCTTCGCCCAGACTGGTCTGGATATACTCTGTATGTCCCGGAAAGTGGAAGTCGGGATTCTGAATGGTAGACTTGTTGATGGGGGCAGTCACCAGCACGTCGTACAAGCCACTACGGAAATCGGTCATTGCACGATCCAGGGCTTTGAAGGCAGCTTGTCCGGCCTCTGCTGAGGGGCTTCCCAACGTGACATTCACCTCGTCGTTGTCATATGCCAGCAGGTTCAAGCGGCCGTCGCGAGCTTCCTGGGCATTGTTGATAACGCTGTAGTTCGTTTCTATGTTCAGCGCCTTGCGGTGGTAGCTAGCCACCTTTGGCGAACCATAAATTATCGGCGTGCACAGTTCGACCATCATGGGGTCTTCAAAGGCCTTGAAGATGACCTCGTAACCGACGCCGTTGGTATCTCCTTGCGTGATAGCCACGCGTATCTTTCTTTCTTGTTCCATATTGTGGTTGTTGATTTATCTTATAGGACTTATGGGTCTAATTGGGACTGCTTTGCCGTAGACAGCAGGCCGCAGGCGGCAAAGATATCCTGACCGCGCGAGGCACGGATAGTGGTCGTAACACCATGAGCTGTCAGATAGTCGCGCAAGGCCTCCATACGCTGTTCGTCGGAGGAAGGCAGGTCGACATCGGGAATCTCGTGGAAACGTATCAGGTTAACGCGACACTCCAGTCCTTGCAACAGCTTGACAATCTCGCGGGCATAGAGCGGCGAGTCGTTCAGACCACCAAAGCAGATATACTCGAACGAGCAACGACGCTGGTGGGTAAAATCGTACTGCTTGAGCAGGGCGATGGTCTCCTCCAGCGGCATAGCCTTCTCAGCAGGCATTAGACGCAGACGCTGTTCGTGCAACGGCGAGTGCATGGAGATGGCCACGTGGCAATCGCTCTCGTCAAGGAAGCGTTTGAGCTTGTTTCTGACGCCTACGCTGCTTACCGTAATGCGCTTGGGACTCCATTGCCAGCCCCAGTCGGCCGTCATAATATCGCAGACACGCAGCACGGCATCCAAATTGTCCATCGGCTCGCCCTGTCCCATGAAGACGATATTAGTCAGACGTTCCACCTCGGGCAAGGCATAAATCTGGTTCAGAATGTCGGCAGGCGTCAAATCGCCGTGCCATCCCTGCTTGCCCGTCTGACAGAACAAACAGTTCATCTTGCAGCCTACCTGGCACGACACACACAACGTGGCGCGGTCTTTGTCAGGTATAAAGACGGTCTCGACGAATAGATGGGTATTAGGTATTCTCTCTGAGAGAGTTTGGCGTTGCGAGGGGAGATCGGTGTTGGCTGTTACAACGGGAAAGAGGTATTTGATGGTGCCATCCTTCGAGCGCTGACAGTCAATAGGCGGCAGGGCGCCCACCTCGTAGTGCTCGGCCAGCAGCTGGCGGTTCTGCTTCGACAAATTCGTCATCTCGTCGATGCTCTTCACATGTTTCACATATAGCCACCGAGCCACCTGCTTTGCGGTGAAAGCTGGCATACCTAAACTACCGACAAGAGCCTTCAGTTCTGCCGGTGTTAGCCCCAAAAGTCGTTTCTTTTGTGGTGTCATGGGTGCAAAGGTACGAATAAGTGAGCGAAAAACCAAATATTTTTTGTTTTTCCAATAAAAAATGGTATCTTTGCATCTAAATTACAAAAACACGACCTAATATGATACAAAAGACTGATTGCTTCATAGCCTGTCAGACGCTTGCAGACGCCCAACCGGCCATCGACCAGTTGCAGCGCAGCTATGCTGTCAGACATATCTGGCTACTGGTGAACGCATCAATGGCTGCTAACTGCGTAGCCCCCAAAGGCTGTTCGTTTCTGGTGACCGACAGCCTGCAGAGTACCTATTTTCTACTATCGCTGGCCAAGCACGCCGTAGCTCCCTATATCCTGCTGTGCCAGAAAGCACAACCTCTGCTGTTAGGGGCCAATATGCTGGAGCGAATGATGCAGGTAGCCTCCGACACCGAGGCTGCTATGGTGTATAGTGACCGCTATACCGTAGAAAACGGACAACGCAAGCCCCACCCCGTCATTGACTACCAGACAGGATCGCTGCGCGACGACTTCGACTTCGGTAGTGTCTGGTTGGTGCGCACCTCGCTGTTGCACAAATATGCCAGCAGCGAACGTGAACGCGACTACCAGTATGCCGCACTCTACGACCTGCGCTTATTCCTGAGCCGTGAGGGGAACCTCATCCACCTGAACGAGTATCTCTATACCGAGAAGGAAAGCGACCTGCGCACGTCTGGCGAAAAACAGTTCGACTATGTCAACCCCCGCAATCGCGAGGTTCAGATTGAGATGGAGCAGGCCTGTACCGCCCATCTGCGTGCCATCAACGCCCTTGTCGACACCACGCAGTATGGCGAGATAGACTATAACGAACAGGAGTTCGAGACAGAAGCGTCAGTTATCATCCCCGTATACAATCGCGAAAAAACCATCCGCGATGCCGTAGACAGTGCCTTGTCGCAGAAGGCCACTTTCAAGTACAACGTCATTGTGGTCGACAACCACTCTTCCGACGGCACGTCCGACATTTTGTCGGAAATGTTGGAGAAATATGCCGACAAGTTGCACGTCATTGTACCTGAACGTACCGACCTCGGCATTGGCGGTTGCTGGAACGAGGCCGTGATGAGCCCTTTCTGTGGACGCTTTGCCGTACAGTTGGACAGCGACGACCTGTATTCGTCGCCCAAGACGCTGCAGACCATCGTCGACGCCTTCTACGAGCAACAAGCCGCGATGGTGGTGGGCTCCTACCGCATGTGCGACTTCGAGCTGAACACCCTCCCACCAGGACTCATCGACCATCGCGAGTGGACGGACGAGAATGGTCCAAATAATGCCCTACGCATCAACGGTTTAGGTGCCCCTCGTGCATTCTTTACTCCGTTGCTGCGTAGCGTGGGATTCCCCAACACCAGCTACGGCGAAGACTATGCCTTAGGCCTGTGGTTCTCGCGCCGTTACCGCATCGGGCGCATCTATAACGAGTTGTACCTTTGTCGCCGTTGGGGTGGCAACAGCGACGCAGCTTTGTCGGTCGAGCGCGTCAATGCTAACAACCTTTATAAAGACCGCCTGCGCACGTTGGAGCTGACAGCCCGCCAACAGTTGCAGCAAGGACGTCCGGAGGCCACCCCGGAATCGTCGCTGTCGCGCTATTTCCGTCGGCAGTTGCAGACTTGGGAGGTGGCACGCCAGCGCTATCGTGACTTGGACGCCGTAGAAACACGCGAGTTGGTGGCCGACAGCTTGACATTGCGCGTACAATGGAATCCGGCACGCATCGCTTCAACAGGCGCCAAGATCGACGCACGCTCCATCGCTGAGCGGCCATGTTTCCTTTGTGCCCAAAACCGTCCCACCGAGCAGATGCACCGCGTGCTGAACGGCAAGTACGAACTGCTGGTCAACCCCTTCCCCATCCTACCTGTACATTTCACGCTGCCCACGCTCAAGCATCAGCCACAGCGCATCAAGCACATGTATGGCGACATGTTGCAGTTGGCCCTGCGCAATAGCGACCTCACCTTATTATACAATGGGCCCCATTGTGGAGCATCAGCTCCCGATCATGCTCATCTGCAAGCCGTCAATACGGGGATGTTGCCCCTGCAGCTATCCTGGCAGCGCTTGAGCCGCAATCTTGCCGAGGTGGTCAATCAAGACGATGACGAGGGCATCTGGCAAATAGTCGACTACCCTTCTGCTGCCTTCCTTTTACGTAGTCACAGCATCGAGGTGGGCGAACGGTTGTTCCGCCGCCTATACAGTTGTCTGCCAATGGCCGAAGACAGGACAGAACCCATGATGAACATCATCCTATGGCGCAATGGCGACGACCTGCTTAGCGTGGTACTGCCTCGCCGCAAGCATCGTCCCGACTGCTATAGCGCCGAGGGTAACGAACAATATATCATCAGTCCGGGAGCTGTCGACATGGGCGGCCTCATCATAACTCCCCGCGAAGAGGATTTCCGTCGGCTGACGGCCGAGCGCATGACGGCTATCTATCAGGAGATTTCGCTGACGGCCGACAACGTTGCACAAGTCATAGAGCGCCTGCAGAAGCCTGCCGACCACGCCTCGTCTCACACGATGCGCCAACAGCCTAACGTTACCGTTGGCATTGTCAGCGGTCAGGAGATTCGTTTCGCCCTGAACGGAGCCTATACCGCCAAAGGCGAGACCATTGAGGGCCCGCAGACGGTAGCCTTCTCAGAGGGCGGCATCCTGTGGAACGGCAATCAGTATCGGCAGCTCACCTTCCATCCTGCCTCTCCTGATGCTTCGTTCTCGCTATTCGACGTCACCATCGGCGTCAACTTTCATTGGGAGCGCAAAGAAACGCAGGTCTTCCTCGGCACGCTACGGCTGGTGGTAGAGTCCGACAAGATTATCGCCATCAACGAGTTGCCTGTGGAAAACTATCTGGCGTCGGTCATCAGCAGCGAGATGAAGGCTACAGCAGGGCTGGAACTGCTCAAGGCCCACGCCGTCATCAGCCGCTCATGGTTGCTGGCACAGATGAAGCGCAGGGAGGAGAACGGCACGAAGCGCGACGGTTTCTTCTCGTTTATCAAGAAAGACGACGAACTCATTCGCTGGTACGACCGCGAAGACCACACCATCTTCGACGTTTGTGCCGACGACCATTGCCAACGCTATCAGGGCATCACCAAGCAGACCAGCAAGAATGTTGAACAGGCGCTTAAAGCCACGCGCGGACAAATACTTTGTTATGGCGACGAGATTTGTGACGCCCGCTTCTCGAAGTGCTGTGGTGGCGTTACCGAGGAGTTCCAGTATTGTTGGGAAGATACACCCAAGCCTTATCTGGTCAGCGTTAGCGATCCCTTCTGCAACACTAACGACAAAACGGTACTGGCCCAGGTGCTCAACGACTACGATCTGGAAACCAACGACTTCTACCGCTGGACGGTGGAATACACTACCGAAGAGCTATCGGCACTCATCCGTGAAAAACTGAAAGACGACTTCGGAACGATTACCGACCTCATCCCATTAGAGCGTGGCAAGAGCGGCCGTATCTGGAAGCTCAAGATCGTCGGCACGAAGAAGACCTTCACCATTGGCAAAGAATTGGAGATACGCCGTGCACTCAGCGAGAGCCATCTCTACAGCAGCGCCTTCGACGTTGAAAAGACGGAAAAAGGTTTCCGACTACATGGCAAAGGCTGGGGCCACGGTGTGGGACTCTGCCAGATAGGTGCTGCCGTCATGGGACAGCAAGGCTACACATACGACGAAATTCTGTTGCACTACTACCGCGGTGCTGAAATAAAACGAATCTATTAACGACAATGAACAAACGTAATCCGTGGGCTTGGGTTCCCACACTCTACTTCGCTGAGGGCGTGCCCTATGTGGCCGTCATGACCATCTCGCTCATCATGTATAAACGACTGGGCCTGTCGAACACCGACATCACGCTATACACCTCGTGGCTTTACCTGCCGTGGGTCATCAAGCCCTTGTGGAGTCCGTTTGTCGACATGCTGAAGTCGAAGCGCTGGTGGATTGTCACCATGCAGCTGCTTATTGGTGCCGCTTTGGCAGGTGTGGCATTCACTATTCCCGGGCCGTGGTGGTTACAGGCTTCGCTATGCTTCTTCTGGCTGATGGCTTTCTCGAGTGCCACCCACGATATTGCCGCCGACGGCTTCTACATGCTTGGACTCGACCAGCACGAACAGGCCTATTTCGTGGGCATCCGCTCGACATTCTATCGCATTGCCACCATCTTCTCCTCAGGACTGCTGGTCGGACTGGCTGGTGCCCTTCAGGTGCTGACGCGCAACATCCGCTATTCGTGGAGCCTGGTGTTCTACCTCATGGCCGGACTATTTATCGCCCTGTGGCTCTACCATAGCTGGGCACTTCCCAAGCCCTCTGAGGATGGCGAGAAGACGCAGAAAACGGTCAGCGGCATTCTGAATGAGTTTAAAGAGACGCTTTTCACCTTCTTCCAGAAGCCACAGGTGTGGATAGGCCTGTGCTTCATGCTTTTCTACCGCATGCCTGAAGGACTGCTGGCAAAGGTCAGCGCTCTGTTTCTGGTCGACGTGGCCCACAAGGGCGGACTGGGCCTCTCTGACGGAGAATACGGACTGGTACAGGGAACAGTGGGCGTCATCGGACTCACCCTTGGTGGCATCCTGGGTGGCATCTGTGCCAGTCGCGACGGACTGAAGCGTTGGCTATGGCCCATGGTCATGGCCATTACGTTGCCCGACCTGGTATATGTCTACCTGTCGTATGTCCTACCCTCATCGCTGCTCGTCATTAACGTCTGCGTATTCATCGAGCAGTTCGGCTACGGTTTCGGTTTCTCAGCCTATATGCTCTACCTTATATATTATAGTCAGGGCAACCACAAGACGTCACACTATGCCCTCTGTACCGCCTTCATGGCATTGTCGATGATGATTCCAGGACTCTTTGCCGGTGCCCTGCAAGAGGCCGTAGGCTATCAAGTCTTCTTCCTCATCGTCGTAGCAGCCTGTTCGCTGACCTACATCGTCACGTGGTTCCTCGATATCGATCCGGAGTTCGGAAAGAAACAGGAATAAATAAAACGATCTATAGTCGAATACAAAAGAGACGTTTCTTTTGAGCACAAAAGAGACGTTCCTTTTTGTATATTACTTGCTGTTGTTGTTTAGTGTTAACATATATAAAACGAATATTATTTATATCATAAAATTGTTATTTTGTACAACAAAAGATTGGAATTTTGGAAAAATATCCTTATCTTTGCGTTTAGTAAACATATAGCATAGCGATTGAATGTCTTGTGTAAGACAGTTGTGCTCTAAAAGAATGAGACTATGAAGAACTATGTAAGAATTGCCTGTTTAACAAGCATGATTTTATGGTTAGTCCCAACAATAGCTTTGGCAGGAACTAAAGAGAAGAGCTCAACATTTGACTGGAATCCTGTTATCGATGCAATCATCGCTGTGGAGAGCGAAGGCAATGCCAAGGCCATTGACTATAGTGGCAGATCATGTGGCATTTTACAGATTACTCCGGTACTTGTAAAAGAGTGCAACCGTATTCTGAAGATACTGAAAAGCACCAAGCGCTATGTCTTAGGCGACCGTTTCAATGCCGCCAAGTCGAAGGAGATGTTTCTGTTGTACCAGTCTTTCTACAATCCTCAGAACGATGTAGAGAAAGCCATTCGTTCGTGGAACGGTGGCATAGGCTACACCAAACGAGGTACTCAAAAGTATTTTGAAAAAGTAATGAGTAAAATGAAGTAGAAAATGAGTTTACATGAATAAAAGAAGCGCGGGTTGTACGACCGGCGCTTCTTTTTGTGTATTTATCATCGTGTTATAACGTCTCTCGCTTACAATTCAAAATCAGATTCCGAGACCTCCATCAAAATTCGTTTCAACAGCCTTCATCTGCTGAATGCGCGAATAAGGCGGCACGCTATGAGTGACCCAGATGTTGCCACCGATGACCGAGTCGTGGCCAATGGTGATGCGTCCTAGGATAGAAGCGTTGGAATAGACTGTCACATTGTCTTCGATAATCGGGTGACGTGGCACGTTGAGCATATTGCCGTTCTCGTCATACTTAAAGCTCTTGGCACCAAGCGTGACACCCTGATAGAGAGTGACATGATTGCCGATGATACACGTCTCGCCGATGACGACACCCGTGCCGTGGTCAATGGCGAAATATTCGCCGATCTGTGCACCCGGATGGATGTCAATACCTGTCTTCGAATGGGCCAACTCGGTGATAATACGCGGTATGACGGGAATACGCAACTCGTGCAACTTATGGGCGATACGGTAGTGCGTCATAGTGTTCATCACCGGATAACAGAAAATCACCTCGCCATAGTTGGGAGCAGCAGGGTCGTTGTCGAACATGGCCTGTACGTCGGTATAGAGCAGTCGCTTGATTTCGGGAAGTGCATCGAGAAACTCCAGCGTCAGCCGCTCAGCTTCCTGATACACCTGCTGCTTGGTCTTGATATTCTCACAATCTTCGCAAAACTGCAGGCCGTGGGCAATCTGTTTTGTCAGCAGGCCTTGCAGTTCCTCCATGTGTACACCAATATAGTAGGAACGAATGGTCTCGTCGGGCTGGCGCTTGTTGAAGTAATCTGGGAAGATGATACTCTTGGCCAATCGGACAATCTCTTTTACCTGCTCGACAGAAGGCAGGGGAGCCTCCGTCGCAGGCATCATACCAATCTCCTGAGGCGTCATACGCGACAGGAGTTCGACATTCTTAAGCAATATGTCGTTACTATTCTTATCCATAGATGGCGACAAAGGTACGAAATAAATTTCTTTTATGCAAGCGTATGGCGGTCGAAGTATTGCAGCACCTCGTCTTTATAGGAGTCTGAGATGGGAATGAACTGGTCGCCAATAACGATACGCAGGCGGTCGACAGCCTCGGCATAGACCATATGAACGATGTAACTGCGATGGGTGCGCAGGAATTCTGGGCGCTGCAAATAGTCCTCAAGCTTCTTCATATTCATCAACGACATAATCTTCTGGCCGTCACGCAGATAGATGCGTACATAGTCCTTCAGCCCCTCAATATAGAGAATGTCGTCGAGAGACACACGCAGCAGCTTATAATCGCTCTTGACATAGATAAAGCGGTCTTCCACACAGGCCTGCTGCTTCTGTGAGAAGGTAAACCACTCCATGGCCTTGTTGGCGGCATTCAGGAAGTCCTGATAGGAGATGGGTTTCGTCAGGTAATCCAGGGCATTGACCTTATAGCCCTCTATCGCATACTGCTGGAAAGCTGTGGTAAACACAATTTTCGTACTTGGCGGTAGTACTTTGGCAAACTCGATACCACTCAGTTCAGGCATCTGGATGTCCAGAAACAGCAGCTGGGCAGGATTGTCGCGCAGCTCTTTCATGGCCTCCAGGGCGCTGCCGTAGCTGCCTATCAGCTGAAGGAATGGTGTCTTCTCTGCATAACTCTTCAGCAGTCCTGCTGCCAAAGGTTCGTCGTCAATAATAGCGCATTTGATAATCATAAATAAATGGTTATTTTTGAGTTATAAATTCTTTGATCTTCTGTTGTCCCCCGCTCCCACTCATAGCGGTCGGGGTATGAAATATCCAATCTTCGCTGCACCTGTTGCAGTCCAATGCCGTGACCGCTATGGTCAGTACCAGTCTTGGGATAGTTCGAATTGCTGATGTTGCAAACGACCTCCTTCTCTCCCCCACTTATATGGATATGGATAAACGAGGGTTCCGTAGAGCTGATGCCATGCTTGAAGGCGTTCTCGACTAACGAGATGAAGAGCATCGGTGCAATCTCGACATCGGTCCGTGAACAATCTACGTCAAACTTGACATCTACTGACTGAGGCAGACGGATACGCATCAGGTTGACATAGTTCTGCAGAAACTCTACCTCGTCCTTCAGCGTCACCGTGGGCTGCTGGTAGTCATAGAGTATGTGGCGCAGCATCTTGGCCAGTTCCTGGATAGCCTCCTGGGCCTTGACGGTATCAAAAGCCGTGAGTGCATAGATGTTGTTGAGCGTGTTGAGCAGGAAGTGCGGATTGATCTGATTGCGCAGGTTGCTCAACTCCGTCTTGACACGCGCTGCCTCCGATTCTTTCAGCTTCTGGTCGGTGGTCACCCAACGACGGGCAAGAGCCAGCGCTGTAGCACCACCAGCGAAGATAGCCAGGTTAAGGCTATCGCGGGCAATGTAAGAGATAGTGCCGATGGTATCGGACTGAGTTCTGAAAGTTGGCACATAGATAGTGTTGACATAAACCATCCAATAGTGCAGAAGCGTACCTAAGGTGAGCAGCAGCATGACGTTGATGAGCAGGTCGTAACGATGCTTTCCCGCTACAAACAATTTGGGGGCCAGAATGATATAGTTCAAGTAGAAAACTATCATCTGGAACAGCGGGGTCATGCACGTCATCAGATAGTGAGGGAACTCAAAACCCGTACCCCTCCAATAAGTTAGGGGCGACAGGAAAAGGAATGCCCACAGGGCCATGTGGCACGCACCGGCCAGATTTTTGTTGATGTCGAAATAACTGCCTTTACTCATGGCGAATAGCTTCTATCGGATCCATATTAGCTGCCTTCTGAGCAGGGATGTATCCAAAGAGTACGCCAATGAAGACGCACACCATAAAGGACACATAGATGCTCCATGCAGGTACACTGGAGGGCATACCAAACGAGCCCAGGAAGGCGCTGGCCGTACATCCTACGAGAATACCCAGCAGACCGCCCGTCACGCTGATGAGCACCGACTCGATGAGGAACTGCAGCGAGATGACGGGCCCAGTGGCACCAACGGCCATACGCAGTCCGATTTCCTTGGTTCGCTCCGTAACAGACACCAGCATGATGTTCATAATGCCGATACCAGCCACGAGCAGCGAGAAGGCAGCAGCCACGACAAGGATGAGCGTCACGGTATCCATCGTCGTCGACATGGTCTCCATCATCTCTGCCTGAGAACGGATGGTGAAGTCGTCGGCAGCGTCGCCCTTTAGCTTGTGATTGTCGCGCAACATCTGTGTCAGCTCCTCAATAGCGGCATCTGAAAGCTCCTCGGTGAGGGCTGAGCAGACAATGCTGGAGAAATAGGTCTGGGCAGCAATACGCTTCATCACCGTAGTATACGGGGCAATGACCACGTTGTCCTGGTCCATACCCCACGAGTTATAACCTTTCGACTTCAACACACCCACGACACGCATTGGGATACTTTTGAAGCGAATGGTCTTGCCTATGGGATCATGGCCGCTAAACAACTCCTTGACGATGGTGGCACCAACAACGCAGACCTTAGCGGCCTTCTTGATGTCTTCGTCTGTGAAGCAGTCGCCTTCCTCTACCGACCATTGTTTGATATCCAGATACTCCGTCGACTCTCCATACATCGACGTCGTAGTATTGTTGTTGCCGTAGATGGCCTGTCCGCTAGCGGTGACCTCGGGCGACACCTTCGACACAAACTTTTTCTCGCGCATGATGCGCTCATAGTCCGCCATCTTCAGCGTCTGCATGGCCGAGGGGTCTTGGCGCACGCCACCACGCATATCAGCTCCCGGACGGATGGTCAGCAGGTTGGTACCCATCGTCGACAACTCCTGACGGATACTCTCCTTCGAGCCCTGTCCGATAGCCATCATAATGATGACCGCTGCCACACCGATGATGATACCCAACATCGAGAGGAACGAGCGCATCTTGTTGTTGGCCACCGCCTTGAAGCTTACTTTAAATAAATTCGTTATATTCATAATTTACTTTGTTCATTATGACTTTTGTCACGACTCGGCATAACCCGAACATGTTCAGTTCTGCTCTCGCTGTTCCAAAAGTTCATTTTTTTAGTCGTCCACAGGAGCAGGCAACTTGGCCAGAGCCTCTGCTGCCGACTTGATATTCGTATTGATGGTGTCCTCGCGAATCTTTCCGTCGCGCAGATTGATGTTGCGCGAGGCATATTCCGCAATCTCAGGGTTGTGGGTCACGAAGATAATGGTATGGCCCTGTTTATAGAGCTCCTGAAAGAGCACCAGCATCTCGAACGAGGTGCGCGTGTCCAGGTTACCCGTAGCCTCGTCGGCCAACAGCACAGCTGGTTCGTTCACCAAGGCACGGGCAATGGCTACACGCTGCATCTGACCACCCGACATCTGGTTGGACTTATGCATCAGACGGTCGCCCAAGCCTACGGCCTGCAGGGCCTTGATGGCAGCACGGCGACGCTGACGGGCATCATATTTCGAATTATACATCAGCGGCAGTTCCACGTTCTCGACAGCGGTGGTCTTTGCCAGCAGGTTGTAGTTCTGGAACACGAAGCCAATCTTCTGGTTGCGCAGATGGGCACGCTGGGTCTTCGACATGGTGCGCACGCTAATGCCGTCAAGAAAGTACTCTCCGCTGGTAGGCGTATCGAGACAGCCCAACTGGTTGAGCAGCGTCGACTTGCCCGAGCCGGAAGTACCCTGGATGGTGACAAACTCGCCCTCGTAGATCTTGAACGAGACACCACGCAACGCCTTCACCGTCTCAGAGCCTACCTGGAAGTAGCGCTTGACGTTCTGTAGCTCGATGACTACTTTTCTATTGTCGTCCATAGTCTTAATTCTTACATCTTACATCAGACATATTACCTCTTTGGCTGCTGGCCGCCGCCACTCTGCTGTCTGTTGTTGTTACGTGGACGTGGCATGAAGGGGTTCTGAGCCTGCTGGCCTGCCTCCTCCGTCTCGCCACCGCTGAGTTTGAAGTCGACGAGCACCTCAGCACCCTCGCTGATGCCGCTGACAATCTCTGTCAGCATACCATTGGTGGTACCGATCTCCACAGCGTGAGCCTTGAAGGTATTGCCCTCCAGCGTCCACACCTTAGTAGGCGCCTCGACATCTTCTATCTGCTGACCTTTCGATAGCAAAGCCTCGTTAGGCACGAAGCGCAGAGCCTTGGCAGGGGCTGCCAGCACATTGCTCTTCTCAAGCGTAAAGATAGTGACGTTGGCCGTCAGTCCGGGCTTGAGTTTCAGGTCTTTGTTGGGAGCCGAGATAACCACCTCGTAGGTCACCACATTGCTCGTCGTGGTAGCCTGCTGGCGTACTTGCGTCACCTGTCCGTCGAACTTGTCGTCGGGGAAGGCGTCAACGGTAAACGATACGCGCTGGCCTTCCTTCACGCCACCAATGTCAGCCTCGTCTATATCGGCAATCACGCGCATGTCTGTCAGGTCCTGGGCAATGGTAAACAGTTCAGGGGTGTTGAACGAGGCGGCCACGGTCTGACCTTCCTCGACCGACTTCGAGAGCACGACGCCGTCGATGGGCGACGTGATGGTGGCATAGCCGAGGTTGGTCTGAGCCTTCTGCACACTCTCGCGGGCCGAGGCGGTAGTCTGGCGGGCTTTCTCATAGCTCAACTTCGCACTCTCATAGTCGTTAGCGCTCACCAGTCCCTTGTCAAACAGTTTCTGATAGCGCTGGAAGTTGGCCGTCTCATAGCTGAGGGTACTCTGTGCCGATGTCAGCTCAGCCTTCGCACGGTTCAGCTCACTAGTCAGGTTGGTACGGTCCAGTTCAGCAATCACCTGTCCCTTTTTCACCACCGAGTTGTAGTCGACATAGAGCTTCGAGACAATACCACTCACCTGCGTACCTACCGTAACGCTGGTGACGGGCTCGATGGTTCCCGTAGCAGTAATACTGGTTTTGATGTCCTGACGCTCTAATTTAGCGGTTTCAAACTCCACCTGTGCTTCTTTCTTGCCACCCGACAAGAGCCACACAACGATGACTATCAGGGCAACTGCCGCTATAGCCATCCACACTTTCTTGTTCTTCATATATTTTTCTCTATTCTCTATTAACAATATAAACTTAAATCGTTATCCCATCGCCCTGGTAGAAACGCAGCAGCTGCAGGTTCAGTATCGTCGTGTATTTCGCCTGCAACAGGTTCTGCTGAGCCTTCAGCAGATTGGTCTTGCCGTTCAGCAGTTCGACGATGTTCTTCAGACCCAGCTCAAACTGCTCGCTCAGCAGGTCGTACGACTGTTGTTCGCTCTCAACGCTAATCATTGCGGCACGGAACTTCTTCTGGTGCGTCTGCGCGTCGAGCCACAGACCCTCGACGGTGGCATAGAGGTCGTCCTTCTCCTCTTCCAGCTCTATCTGGGCCTGCTCGTGCTGTATCTTAGCCTTGTTGACCGATGTCTTGGTCTTGCGGTTGTCAAAGAGGGGCACGGTGACGCCCACACCTACCGAGGCGTCGAAGTTGTTCTTCATCTGAACGCCCCACGTTCTCTCGCTCATCGACGACGTGTTGCTGCCAAGACCACCCGTCACGCTGACGGTAGGCATGTGGCCCGCCTTGGCCATCTTCACGCCCAGCTCGCTCGACGCGATGGCCAGCGTGCTGTTCTTGATTTCCGGACGGTGGGCCAGCGCCATCTGGTAGACGGTGGCTTTGTCGGGAATGGGCTCGAGGGCTTTCGTGTCGCTGACGGCAGGTACCGCCACGTCGAAGTCCGGGTCGTCCGTAATCTCGAGCATCTGCTTCATCTCCAGCACGCACGACGACAGCTCGCTCTCTGCCGACAGCAGGTTATACTCCTCCGTGGCACGCTGGGCCGTCAGCTGGGCCAGGTCGGCCTTCGACATCTTGCCAACCTCCATCATCGCGCGCCCGCGTTCCTCGTTTTTCTTGCTCGCCTCCAAGCTCTGCTTGTTCACGGTGATAGCCTCGCTCATGTATAATATCTGGACATACAAACCGGCTATAGCCTCCTGAATGCTGTTCGACGTCTGCTCGACGGTCAGCTCAGCCTGGTGCTCAGCCAACTTGTTCTGCTTCAGCGTGTTCCGGTTCTTGTTGCCGTTCCACACCGTCCACGAGGTGTTGATGCCGTAGTTGCCGCTGTACACGCCCTTGTCTACTGCCGAGCTCTCCTCCCACGGCGTATAGCCCACGCTGTGAGTGGTCGACGCGCTGAGCGACGGGAACAGGTCGGCCTTCGACTGCTTACGGTCTTCCGTCGCCGACTGCTTTTTCAGCACGGCCGTCTTCAGCGTGAGGTTATGCGTCAACGCGTAGTCCAGACAGTCCTGCAGCGTCCATTTCTTCTGTGCACTGGCGCTCAGGGCTGCCAAGGCACACATCGTCAAAATCACTTTTCTCATTGGTTTGTCAATATACTAAACATCCATAATTTCACGATGCAAAAGTAACTATTATCGACGAAACATCCAAACATTTTGAAACAATTTCGTATCATTAGTAGAAATAACAAATGAAAACCTCGATAAAAAAGCAAGGTCTATAGATATTTTAACGTTAGCCCCCCTACTCTAACGTTCTGGAAATAAAAAAATCGGTAATATTTTGTCTATTCCCATTTTTATTGTATCTTTGTAGCGATTATATCACCTAAATAGATTTAACATACGCTGTATCATCATTATGAAGGGTATTAAGATATTGGCCATAGCCGCCATGATGGCCTTAGCGAGTAGTCATGTCTGTGCACAGCATTTTCCTATTGGCATTGTCAGCACGCAGGATACGGTGAAGAGCGTCCAACTGGGCATTATCTCGTCGGTAGCTACCGATGGGGGCCGTGGCCTACAGCTGTCTGGTGTTTCTAACACATCGGCACACATCTTTAACGGCTTGCAGCTAAGTGGCGTGAGCAATATTACCACAGGCATGAATCGTGGCTTGCAATGGTCGGGCATTCTGAATGTCTCGTCGGGCATGATGCGTGGCTGGCAGTTGGGTGCCGCCAACTATACCAACTCGCTCAACGGCATGCAACTGGGCATCATCAATGTTGCCCGCAAGCGTCCGAAGGGATGGCAGATTGGTCTGATCAACCTCTCGTACGACACCATTGGTCACAAGATTGGACTGGTCAACATCAACCCGACAACCGACATCGACATCATGGTGTATGGAGGCTCGTCGACCAAGACGAATCTTGCCGTGCGCTACCGCAACCACAGCACCTATAACATCATGGGTCTGGGAACCCACTTCATGGGGCTCGACTCCAAGTTCTCCGGCGCCATATTCTATCGTCTTGGCCAGTATTGGCAGGTGTCGCCCCGATGGAGTCTGAGCGGCGATATTGGCTACTACCATGTTGAGACCTTCTCTAAGGATAATACCGTAAAACCCGAGCGTCTCTACTCGTTGCAGGCCCGATTGAATGCCGACTATCAGATCAGCAGGAAATTTGGAGCCTTTG
Organism: uncultured Bacteroidales bacterium; assembly: GCA_902760345.1. Classification (GTDB taxonomy): domain Bacteria; phylum Bacteroidota; class Bacteroidia; order Bacteroidales; family Bacteroidaceae; genus Prevotella. The sequence continues at coordinate 85,225 of CACWFY010000019.1, forward strand.
CCTCTGTTGGCTGGGGCCTGACACGCTACTATGACCGCAACGAGACCTACCGCAATCGTCCGTTGGTAGAGCTGGGTCTGACCTATCGCCAGGAACGTAAGCACGACTCGTGGCGACACGCATGGGAAGAGAAGCGCTCACAGCTTGTCTTTACAGACTCTACGATGGCCTTGCCCGTCAAGAAGCGCTACTGGCAGGCGGCTGCCGAGGCAACGGGTATCAACGTCGGCGTACAGCTCTTTGACAGATGGGCCCTGAACTCAGACTTTGCCCAGACCACTTTGCGTAGCCTGAAGCGTAACTTCACCGACGGCATGGTGTGGGACAACGATTTCTTCATCACCAACATGTTTGCCCACCCCTATCATGGCAACCTCTACTTCAACGCTGCCCGCACCAATGGCCTGACGTTCTGGGAGTCAGCGCCCTATGCCTTGGGCGGTTCGCTGATGTGGGAGTTCCTTGGCGAGACCGAGCCACCAGCCATCAACGACGTCATTGCCACCAGCTGTGGCGGTATGGCTATTGGTGAGATGACCCACCGCCTAAGCCTTACCATACTTGACGACCGCGACTTCGGTATCAGCCGCTTCTTCCGCGAGGCTGCTGCGGCCATCATCAACCCCATTCAGGGCCTCCACCGCATCTTCAGCGGCGATGCCTGGCGGGTGCGTCACGATCACTACCGCTACCACGACTTCAGCAAGATACCTGTCGACGTGTCGCTATCGGTAGGCTGGCGCTATCTGGCCGACGATGGTGCCCTCTTCCGTGGCGTCCACGCTCCTTATATCAACATGACGCTGACTTATGGCACTTCTGCTGATGGCGAGCACCACACCACCCCCTACGACTTTTTCGACGTTGAGTTGAATTCCGCTTTTGGTGGCGGACAGCCCTTCGTCAACACGCTGAACATCGTGGGACGTCTGTGGAGCACATCCATCCTTGACAAGAAAGATATGGCTGGCGAGTTTGGTATCTACCAGCACTTCAACTATTACGACGCAGAAGCCATCGAGAACGGCTCCGATCTTACTCCTTATCGCATCAGCGAGGCAGCAGGCTTCGGTCCCGGTTTCATTCTCTCATTGCCCCAGATGGGCGGACTGTCGAAGCTGGAGCAACGTATCTTCCTCAGCGGCATCCTGCTGGGTGGCACCAAGAGCGACTATTTCAACGTCATTGAGCGCGACTACAACATGGGTAGCGGATTCAGCATCAAGTCGAAGACACAACTTGATTTCGGACGCTTCGGCCGTTTCATCCTGAATGCCAAATATTTCCGACTCTACACCTGGAAAGGCTATGAAGACAAAGACCTGCAGGCTTATGCCGACGGCACCGCCGACCTACACTACCTGAACGTGCAGGGCGACCGCAGCAATGCCGCCCTCTTGGTTGTCAATCCAGTCATAGAAATACACCTCGCCCGCCAGTGGTCCGTCACCCTCTCAGGCTCCTACTTCTCGCGTCGCACCTTCTACAGATACTATCCCACGGTACATGCCAACACGTTTGAAGCCAAGATAGGTCTCACATGCAGGCTCTAACAAACGGGCAATACGTATAGATGTCACTTACCTCTGTCCCTTGACAGAAATTATGCCACAGCTAACTCTTCTCCTAGTCAACTAATCTTAGGGTTTAGACTATGAGGTGGTCAACCTAAAATAGGCTACTACAGTCGATTATGTCCCACATAGACAACGTCAAAGCTACGTATTCACAATGTGAATACGTAGCTTTGACGGGTTGAAAACATAGGATTGACTGTGCGAAAACGTAGTATTCAGTACTCCAGCACTAAGGCCTGGCGCGCCTTCAGCGGCAGGTCTTTCGTCAGGTCATAACGAGCGCCCGTCACCACGTCGCGGGCCTGCGCAGCCTGCTGTCGGCCGTCGGTCAGCTCGGCATAGCGCTTGGCCTCAAAGGTGGCAGCTCGACGGGTGCCGTTGATGATGGTCACCACGGTACGGCCACGATACTGGCGGCTAATGACATAGACGCCCTTGTAGGGAATAAACTGCGTCATCTGTCCTTTCGTGATAACCTCGTTGCCCTGACGCCAATGCAGTACTTTGCTCATCCAGTCAAACATCTCATTCTCTATCTTGCTGCGTCCCTCACGAGTGAAAGCATTATGTGCATCGCCAGGGAATCCGCCAGGGAAGTCCTTACGCACATGGCCATCGGTAACAGCCTTCGTACCGTTCATCATTATCTCTGTGCCATAGTACAACTGTGGGATGCGGCGTACAGTCAACAGCAGTGCCAAGCCTTGCTTCAATGCGATAATATCTTGTCCGTCACCAAGGAAGCGGTCGGTATCGTGGTTGTCGAGGAAGGCCATCACGCTGGACGGATTGGGATACAGATAGTCGTAGCAGAACGAGTTGTAGAGGCGGTTCATGCCACGCCACCAGCCGTCGGTAATCTCGTGCTTGGCCGAGTCAAGCTTCTCTTGGAACGAGAAGTCCATGACGGTCTTCAGGTAGCTGTTCTCGTCAGACAGCTTGCTGTCCTTCTGCCAGGCAGCGGTATAGGCAGGCTCTGTGACCCACGTCTCACCCACGGTGTTGAAGTTTGGATACTCCTCGTCTAACTCCTTCATCCACGCAGCCATCGGCTTGCGGAAAGCATACGGATAGGTATCCATGCGAATACCGTCAATGCCTGCCGTCTCTATCCACCATTTCGAGTTCTGTATCAGGTAGCGCATCAGGTGCGGATTGTTCTGGTTGAGGTCGGGCATGGTGCTGACAAACCACCCTTCGGTGGTCTCTTTCATGTCTACCTTCGAAGCGTAGGGGTCGAGCACAGGCGTGAGTTTATAGCTGGTCTGCAGGAAATCGGTGCCACGCGAATCGCTCGTACCACCCGACTGCTCGAGCCACTCAGGCAGGTTCAACCAATCTTTCGAGGGCTGGTCGGCCACCCACGGATGTTCGAAGCCACAATGGTTGAAGATCATGTCCATCACCACCTTCAGCCCCTTCTGGTGGCAGGCGTCAATCAGCTGACGATACTGCCCGTTGGTGCCAAAGCGGGGGTCTACGCGATAGTAGTCCGTGCAGGCATAGCCATGATACGTCGACCATTGACCCTGATCGGGCGAGTCGTTCTCCAGAATCGGCGTAAACCACAAGGCCGTCACACCCAGCTCGTTGAAGTAGTCGAGGTGCTGCTGCAGGCCCTCCAAGTCGCCACCGTGACGCAGCGACGGAGCGTTGCGGTCTTCCTTGTAAGCTCGCATTCCCTTCAGCTGTGGCTGATGGTTGGGGCCTTGTGCAAAGCGGTCGGGCATGAGCAGATAGAGCACGTCGCTGATGTCGAAGCCTCTGCGCTTGTCGCCGCTCATCTCGCGCTGTTTCAGCTGATAGTTCACCACCTCGCTCTTGACTTTACCCTTTTCGCTTTTCACTTGGAACGTGAGTTTCATCGTGCCCGGTTTCGCATCCTTCAAGTTAAGATATACCAGCAGGTAGTTGGGAGAGTCAAGCCGCACCAGACTGTCAATTGCCACACCAGGATAGTCGGTGGTCACACTCTGTGCGTCGCGGATACCCTTGCCATACACCATCAGCTGCAGCTCGGGATTCTTCATGCCGACGAACCAGTCTGTCGGGTCAATACGCTCAATTACTGTCTTTTTGGCACTCATAGTCAAAGTCACGCCCGCAAGGGCCATTAGTATCAATAAACGTCTCATATAGTTAATCGTGTAAAATTAATGCTGACTGTGGGCCGACGGTCGTACGACGGCCAAAGATCTTGTTGGTCGACTGCTCATCGATCTTTCCATCCTGGCAAACCACAACGTACATCCCCTTGGGAATGTCGACAGTCGCCGTCTCGCGGTTGACATTAAGGATAACGATGATGTTACGCCAGTCGTCACGGCCGGCATAGTCTTTCAATCGAAATGCCACCACGCCCTGAGGAGTCTTCAGGAATTCCAGATGCTTGCGCACCAAATGGGCATCGCCCAGGCGGAAAGCCGGATGATTCTTGCGCAAAGCAATGAGGTCTTGGTAGTATTTAAACACCTGCGGATAGCGTACCTTGTTCTGCCAGTCGAGCTGGTTGATGCTGTCGGGCGACTCATACGAGTTGTGTACACCTTTCTTGTTGCGCAACAGCTCCTCACCGCTCAGCATGAAGGGAACGCCCTGTGAGGTGAAGACAGCCGTCTGTGCCAACAGATCGAGACGAATGAGCTCATCCATCTGAGCATCTGACAATTTACCAGTAGACAATTTCAAAGAAGGAATGCTGGCCTTCAAGCGGTCTACCAGGCACATGTCGTCGTGGCACGACACATAGCTCATCATCTGTGTCGGTTCAATGGCCCAAGGTGCCTTCGAATAGTTCACCTTCGACATGTCGACCTGCGGATGACTGATGGCGCCCACAATGCCAAACTTCAGACTCTCCTCGCAATCGGGAGCACCACCCAGCCAGCCGGGCTTGCTGTCGTCAGAGAACGGGCCACGCAGGGCGTCGCGTATCTCGTCAGAAAAAGCGGCAATGCCAGGCATCTGCGGGATGTTGGCCTTCATACCGAGCTGGTCGTTAGGCAGCGCACAACTGCCCGCGCTCCAGCCTTCGCCATAGATAAATATGGAGGGATCAAGCTTAGACAATTCCTGTCGGATGATGTTCATCGTCTCTATGTCGTGACAGCCCATCAGGTCGAAACGGAAGCCATCAACACGGTACTCGTTATACCAGTATTTCACAGACTCTATCATGAAACGACGCATCATCGGCTTTTCCGAAGCCGTCTCATTGCCACAGCCCGAACCGTTACTGTAAGAGCCATCGGCATTCTTACGATAATAGTAGTCAGGGTAAGTCTTCTGGAAATTGGAGTTATCGATATTGTAGGTATGATTATATACCACATCGAGGATGACGGCAATACCAGCCTTGTGGAGCGCCTGCACCATCTGCTTGAACTCGCGGATACGAGCAGCAGGGTCATACGGATTGGTTGAGTAGCCACCCTCAGGCACATTGTAGTTGACAGGGTCATAGCCCCAATTGTACTGAGGAGTATCCAGCTCAGTCTCGTCGACAGAGCCATAGTCGTAGCTGGGCAGGACATGTACGGCATTGACGCCCAAAGCCTTCAGGTGGTCAATAGCCCAAGGCTCCGTCAGCGCAAGGTACTTGCCAGGATACTTGGCGTCTTTGCGAGCAATGGAAAAGTCGCGGTGGTGAAGCTCATAGACGACAAGGTCAGCGGGCGACTTGATGACAGGATGCTGGTCACTGCACCAGTCTTCGGGCCACGTTTTCATATCGTTGATGATGGCACCACGCTGACCATTCACGCCAACGGCCTTGGCGAAGACACCCGGTGTTTCGCCATATCCTGCATCAAAGGTATAGAAACGTCCCAAAAGATCACATTGGACAGTAGCAGTCCATAAGCCGTTCTGGTATTTCATCTTGGCACTCTTCACAGCTTTTCCACCCATACCCTCCTGATAGATGCGCACCTTGACATTCTTGGCGTTTGCCGGTGCAAAGAGCTTAAAGGTAGTCTCTTCCGGCGAGTAGGTCATCTCGTCGAAACAAAAGTCCTGGGCAGTAGCGAGAACCGTCATAAGCAGGCAGACTGTCGTTGTCAACAACTTTTTCATTTACTTGGCTATTAATGATACTGCGAAGCCGCCACCAGGGGCTTCAGTGAGTTTCAGCACATCACCGGCCTTGACCACTTTCTTCGTGATGGTATAGGCCTGCGGATTCTTTTCGTAGTGAGCATCCTTCGCGTCAGCGTAGATGGTGCAGTCGTACTTGCGTCCCTTGTCGAGGAAGTCGAGCTTGACGGTTGTCTTATGCCCGTTCTCGTCGCACTTGCCGCCGATGAACCAGTTGTCGGTACCCTTGGCCTTGCGGGCTACGGTGATGTAGTCGGCAGGTTCAGCCTCCAGATAGATGCTCTCGTCCCAGTCGCACGCCACTTCGCGGATGAACTGGAAGGCATCGTCGAACTTCTCGTAGTTCTCGGGCAGGTCGGCAGCCATCTGCAGGGGCGAATACATGGTCAGATAAAGTGCCAACGAGCCGGCAATGGTAATACGAGCCCACGAGGGGTTGTCGCTCCACTCAGAGAGTTTGGTGACGAAGATACCTGGGGTATAGTCCATCGGACCACCCTGCAAACGGGTGAACGGCAGGATGCAGGTATGGTCAGGGCGCGAACCGCCAAAGGCCTCATACTCCGTGCCACGCGCACTCTCGTTGCCCACCAGATTGGGATAGGTACGGCAGAGGCCCGTAGGACGTGTCGCCTCATGGGCATTCACCATGATATGGTGCTTGGCAGCTTCCTTCACCACATAGAGATAGTGGTTGTTCATGGACTGCGAATAGTGGTGGTCACCACGTGGGATGATATCACCCACATAACCCGTCTTCACAGCGTCATAGCCATACTCGTTCATCAGGTTAAAGGCTGCCTCCATGTGACGCTCGTAGTTCTGCGTTGAGCTGGAGGTCTCGTGGTGCATCAGCAGCTTGACACCCTTCGAGTGTGCATAGTCGTTGAGCATCTTGATGTCGAAATCGGGATAAGGTGTCACGAAGTCGAAGACGTCGCGCTTCCACATGTTCGCCCAGTCTTCCCAACCAACATTCCAGCCCTCGACCAGCACTTGGTCGAGACCGTTCTTGGAGGCAAAGTCGATATAGCGCTTCACCTTCTCGTTATTCGCAGCGTGACGTCCATTGGGCTTCACCTTCTGCCATTCGATATTGTCGAGCTTGATGCTGGGGAACTCGTCGGTATAGTTCCACGACGACTTACCCACAATCATCTCCCACCACACGCCACAGTACTTTGTGGGATGAATCCACGACGTATCGTCAAGGGCGCAGGGCTCGTTGAGGTTCAATATCAGGTTGCTCGACAGCATATCGCGGGCATCGTCGCTCACCATGACTGTACGCCAAGGCGTCTCGCATGGCGTCTGCATAGCTCCCTTCAGGCCCGTGGCGTCAGGCGTCAGATGGCTGACGAAGGTAAAGGGTTGCGGTAGCGGATAGGGTGATGGTTTGGGATTCGGCGTATAGGCATTGCTGCCACCGCCCAGCTGAGTCGTCAGCGCCTTGGTTTGCTGGTCGACGAGTTCCAGATGCATGGTGGCATAGTCGGCACAGGCAGCCTCGTGGATATTGATATACAGGCCGTCCTGCGACTTCATCTGCAGCGAGGTCTGCACGCCTGTGGGTGAGAATACCGCCACAGAACTGTTGCCCCAGTTGACGGCTTCCTTCATGCGACTGCGAATCTCAGAAAGACGGGTCTCCTGCGTTTCCTGCTCCTGGGTATCGTAGTCACCGGGCAGCCACCACGCTGTATGGTCGCCTGTCATCCGGAACTCACTGCGCTCCTCCTTGATGAGGAAGTAGATTAGGTTCTTCTGCTGGGGAAACTCATAACGGAAACCGATACCGTCGTCGTAGACACGGAAGCGGATTAACATGGTACGGAAGTACTCGACCTGAGGCAGAATGGCCAAATACTCCACATAGTGGTTGCGGATATTGCGGTTTTCGCCCCACACAGGTTGCCACGTCTCGTCGACCTCCTTGACTTCATCCTTCAGCAACGTGAAGCCGTCCATTAGGTCGGTTTCTTCAAGACCCTTCGAGGCGTGCTTATCCTTGGCCAGCTCGAGTCCAAGGTGAGAGGGGTGCACCACCTCCCTACCCTTGTATGTCAGCGAATAGGTCGGGCGTCCGTTCTCTACGGTAAAGCTTAGCACCACATGGCCATTGGGCGACTTCACCTCAGTTGCCATCATTACCGACGACAACAGGCATGAAATAAAAAGAATACAATATCTCATTTCGTTTTACTTTCTTCCGCTTTGTGTGATGAGTGTCTTGATAGTCTCGTTGAAGTCGTCCTCCTTCATCAGCTGTTCGATGGTGAGGTGCATACGATAGCGCCAGTAATGACGGGGATTGGCGGGAATGTTGATACGCTCGGCATTCTGGTCGGGCAGGCGCAGACGTTCGTCGATGCTCAGCCAGTCTTGCAATGACAGCAGACAAAGCATAGACGGCGACGTCAGCTGACGACTGACGATATCCTTGGCCAGCCAGCCCGGCAGCGGATGAGGAGCAGCACCACCACGACGCAACGATTCATTATAGTAAGCCTGGGTCTGCTCTTCGTCTTCGTCCCACCATTGACGCAGGGTCGGCATATCGTGGGTCGAGAAGGTACAAACGCTACGATAGGGGTTGCGCTTGAGCTTGCCGAAACGAATGGTCGGGTCTTTCGGCATGGTCTGAATCTCTAATGACAGGATGCGCAACTCGTTCATCACCCAAGGTACGCAGTCTGGCACCATACCCAAGTCTTCGGCACATACCAGCATGCGCGTGGCTTGCGTCAGACGAGGCAGTTTCTTCATGGCCTCCTGATACCAGAACTGGTTGTTGCGACGATAGAAATAGTCGTTATACAGGCGGTTGAAGTTATACTTCTCACCATCGTTCAGCTTCTGATAAGGCTCCTGGTACTGTACGGCAATACGCGGATGCCAGCGGTCGTTACGCTTATGGTCGACGAGGAACAGGTCGTCGTGGCCATAGATGCCATAGCCCTCTATCTCCTCGCGGCTCAATCCCAAAGCAGGCGAGAACTGTCCCTCCAGTCCGGACTTCTCGGGTACGGGTATCTCCCAAATGCGGAAGAAGCCCAGCACATGGTCGATACGGTAAGCGTCGAAATATTCAGCCATCTTACGGAAACGGCGCACCCACCATTGGCAACCATCCTTCAGCATCTCATCCCAATTGTACGTGGGGAATCCCCAGTTCTGTCCGTCAGCAGAGAACGGATCGGGCGGAGCACCTGCCTGACCATTCAGATTGAAGTACTTGGGCTCTACCCAGGCCTCTACACCATCGCGCGAAATGCCAATGGGAATATCGCCCTTCAAGACGACACGATGCTGGCGGGCATAGTCGTGAGCAGCATGCATCTGACAATCAAGATGATACTGCACATAACACCAGAAGTCTGTCACCTTTTTGTCGGGCTTTGCCAGTGGCTTGGGCCATTCTGAGAAGGTCGCCGTACCATAGAGGTCACGATAGTAACAGAACTCAGCATAAGGCTCGAGCCATTGTTTATTCTCGTTATAGAATTTCTTGTATGCCGCAGTACGCTTCGTGGCGGTACCCTCCTGGCGATACAGTTCCTGCAGATAGTCCATCTTGGCGCTGAACATGCGCTCATAGTCAATCTGTGGCAGGGCGTTCAACTCCTGGCGCAGGGCTTCAAATGCAGCCTTCTTCACCTCATCCTTGATGGCTGGCATCTGACGGAAGTCCATATACTGTGGATGCAGGGCATAGATGCTGATGGAATTGTAAGGATAGCTGTCCTGCCACGTATGGGTAATATTCGTATCGTTAATGGGTAGTACCTGCAGGATGCGCTGCTGGGTCTTGGCCACCCAGTCAATCATCAACTTCAGGTCGCCAAAGTCGCCTACGCCAAAAGAGCCCTCGCTACGCAACGAGAAGATGGGGACCACCGTACCTGCTCCCTTCCATGGATAGATGGGGAAAAAGGCCTGCGGCAGTTCATAGACCACCACCTCACCAGACTCCATCTGCAGCACATCAATGGAACGGTTTGCGCCCTGTTCCCACGTGGGCGACTCCACGTCCTTGCCGAGGATAATGAACTTGAACTCAACACGGCCCTGCGGCAACTGTGAGGCATCGAGGCTGGCCACCCACTCGTGACAGCCGTGCTCCGTCATCGCCACAGCCTTGCGGGCATCCCAGGCACCCAGCGAAACAGCCTCGCCCACGATCGCCAGACGCTCGTCAGCCCTCAGCTGGGGTGCACGGACCTTCAGACGAATGGTGCACGGATACTCAGACTTTGTCGACAAAGCACGCTGGCGGGCAAGCACGCACTCCGTAAATGCCGAACTGTACATGTAAGCATCATCGGGAATGTCTATCCAATGGTCATAGACCGTGTAGCATGAAGCCTTTGTGGCGGCAAACTCCAGACGATGGGGCTCCACCAGCCATTCGTGACGTTTCTCTTCTTCGCCACGCAGCACACTATAATAATAGTCGATATAGGTTTCTGCCTTCACAGCTTTGTTGATTTCAACAAACCAATGTTCTCCGTCGAGCGTGCTCATTTTATGCAGCGACGCTTTTGCAGTATCGTCGGCAGGAAGGATGTTCAGCACCAAATCCTCGCCAAACGTGGTATGATAATCCAGATTGAATATGAGTTTCATAAGCGTTGATTATATTGATTACTTCTTGTTACGAATTACAGTCACACAGGCAGCACCGACTACCAGTAATACTGCCGACACCAGCATCATAGACGACTGGTGGCTGCCTATCAGCGAGAGGACGACACCACCCAGCAGGGCGGCAATAATCTGCGGGATGCAGATGGTACCATTGAACAAACCCAGATAGGCACCCATGTGGCCATAGCCCTGCAGGGCATTGGTGACAAAGGTAAAAGGCATGGCGAGCATGGCTGCCCACGCACAACCGATAAGCACAGAGGGAATGAACTGCAGATAGGGGTCGTGGAGGAAGGGTACCAAGCCAAAGCCAATAGCACCCAAAACCAGACTGAAAGCATAGGCCTGTTTGGTATTCTTAAACTGTGGAAGTATAGCGGCCCAAACGACTGAGCCTAAGGCTTGTACGGCAAACAAGACACCCACCCAGTTACCTGCTTCCTGGAACTGTTCGCTGGCAGGGTCTGTGGTATACCATACGGTTTCGGCAATGGCTCCTGTGGTATAGTTCCACATATACAGGAACGCTGCCCAGCAGAAGAACTGCACCAGTCCGACTTTCCAGAATGTGGAGGGAGCATTCTTCAGGAGGGTAATCCAGTTGCCCGACCCTTTAGCCTCATTAGTCCCATTAGTCTCATTGGTCCCATTATACTCCGCATACTCCTCGGGGTTCCACTCTTTCACCTTCGTAGTGGTATATACCACACAGCCTATCAGGATGGCCGCACCGATATAGAACGACCAGATGACGCTATCGGGCACCACACCCTTCTCAGCCACATTGCTGATACCTATCCACGTAAACAGAAAAGGAAATACAAAGCCCACAACGGAGCCGGCATTACAAAGAAATGACTGGATGCTGTAGGCCTTCGCCTTCTGCTCCTCATTGACCATGTCACCCACCATCATCTTAAACGGCTGCATGGCCATGTTGATGCTGGTATCAAGGAACATCAGGGCAATGAGTCCAAAGAGCATGGCAGCACCTATGGTCAGTCCGAACGAGCCGGCATTGGGCAGGAGACACATCACCAGCACAGCGACGGCAGCACCTATAAATAAATAAGGTATACGACGTCCCCAGCGCGTCCACGTCTTATCGCTCAGCGTGCCGACGACAGGCTGCACCAGGATGCCCATCAGCGGGGGCAATATCCAGAAATAACTCAGGTTGTGCGGGTCAGCGCCCAACGTGGCAAAGATGCGTGAGATGTTAGCCGCCTGCAAGGCGTAGGCTATCTGCACGCCAAAGAATCCAAAGCTCAGATTCCACAGGCTCCAAAATGGTAAATTAGGTTTTTGTTTCATATGTTTTATGTTTTTTGTTTTTTTCTAGTCATACTAGTGTACTAATCACGCTAGTCTATTTAGTTGTGCCACGGACGACGAGGCGGGTGCGCACCACCCGCTTCACCACTTTATCGGCAGGGATGTGCCCCTCTACCTGGTCAATGAGTATTGAGGCAGCCTCCTCGCCTACCGAACGGCCTCGCTGCTCGACCGTTGTCAACATCGGGTCGCAGGCAATGGCACGATAGCCATTGGTGAAGCCACAGATAGAGATATCCTCCGGCACATGGAAACCCATGCGCTTGGCGGTATATAAAATACCAATAGCCGTATCATCGTTGATAGCGAAGAAGCCGTTGGGAGGAAGCTCTCTCTTGAGCACATCAGGCGTCAGCGACTCTGCGTCAGCACGGTTGTCACAGATGTAGGTCAGCTCGGGGTCATACTCCAGGCCGTGCTTGAGCAACGCATCTTTGTAACCGTTAAAACGGTTCTTCGAGATCTCCATATTCATGTTCGAACCATAGAAGGCGATTCGTGTACAACCACGCTCTATCAGATAGCTCACGGCATTGAAGGCGCCCATATAGTCGTCGACTACCACACGGCTCGCATCCACGCCCGTACATACTCTATCATAGAATACCAGCGGCAGGCCCGAGTCCAACAGATACTGGAAATGATCGTACTGATGGGTGTTCTTCGTCTGCGACACGATGATGCCACACACCTTGTTCTCATAGAAAGAACGACAGATGCTCACTTCCCGCTCATAGCTCTCACTACTCTGGGCGACAACCACCAGATAACCACGGCTCATGGCCTCCTCTTCAATACCTGCCAGCACCGAAGCAAAATAATAATGTACTAAGTCAGGAACTATGACACCAATGATCTTCACAGGCTGCACACGGACATTGCGCAACGAGCCGGCAAGGACGTTGGGAGTGAAGTGGTGCTCGCGGGCATAGCGCTGTATCATCTCACGGCGTTCTGCCGAGATACGGGGCGAGTTTTTCAGCGCACGCGACACCGTAGCCACCGAGATTCCAAGCTCGCGGGCTATGTCTTTCATTGTCAATGGTGCAGTCTCTTTCATCAGGTTATTAGCTTTTGACGTTACAAAGTTATTGAAAAGATAAATAGGATGTTTTCCTTACGCGACGTTTTATGTCCGTTTTGCCGTGCAAACGATTGCACAATCATAATAACGTTTTTAACTCAAAATTAGTATGAACGAATTGAAACAAATCTTAACTTTGCACTTGATTTAGGTCAAAGCCAAAACTATGTCATTTAACAAACGACATGTTGATAGTGAAATTTTGAGACTAATAACATTTATACTAACTTTAAAAAACAAATGATGAAGCAAGAAAACATTCGAGTTCCGTTTAGGATGCTGGTCCTCTTGTTAGGACTCTTCCTTTCGGTAGGAGCCTTTGCGCAAATCGACGTAAAAGGCCATGTGAAGGATGCTCAGGGGGAACCCGTCATCGGTGCTACTGTTCGCGTGGCTAACACACAGACAGCTGCCGTCACCGACTTCGACGGTAATTTCTCACTGAAGGCTAATCAGGGTGCCGACATCACCGTTTCGTATGTAGGCTATCAGACGGCTACCGTCAAGGCCGCCCGCGAGCTGGTGATCACCCTGCAGGAAGACCAGAACGTTCTGGAGAACGTGGTTGTCATTGGTTATGGCCGCGCTAAGAAGAACGACCTGACTGGTTCTGTCACAGCCATGAAGCCAGACGACATGAGTAAGGGTATCACCAACAACGCCTCTGATATGCTTGTTGGTAAGATTGCCGGTGTTGACGTTATCACCAGCGGTGGTACGCCAGGTGCCGGAGCCCAAATTCGTATTCGTGGTGGTGCTTCGCTGAATGCCAGCAATGACCCGTTGCTGATTATCGACGGACTGCCCATCTCCAATAGTACCGCAACAGGTATGAGTAACGTGATGGCTATGATCAACCCTAACGACATTGAGTCGTTCACCGTTCTGAAGGACGCCTCTGCTACAGCTATTTATGGTTCGCGCGCATCTAACGGTGTGATCATCATCACCACCAAGAAGGGCAAAAAGGGAACCTCTATTCCTCATCTGACCTACAATGGCGACATCACCATTTCTACCATTGCCAAGAAGTATGACGTGCTGAATGCGGCACAGTACAAGAGTCTGGTGGCTGGTATCGAGGGCCTGGACGTTACCCAGCTGGGCGATGCAGACACCAACTGGCAGGATGAGATTTTCCGCACATCCTTCAGCAACAACCACAGCCTGTCCATGTCAGGAAGCTTGTGGGGCATTCCTTATCGTATCTCTGGAGGTCTCAACGTTTCTAAAGGTATTGTAAAAGGTTCTGAGATGGATCGTGCCAACATCGGCCTTAACCTCTCTCCGAGTCTGCTGAACGACCACCTGAACATGATTATTACCGCCAAGTACATGACGGAGAAAGACTTCTATCCCGACGCCAGCGGCGCTATTGGTGCAGCCTTGTCGATAGATCCCACCCGTCCTGTCTACGTCAATGATCCTACCTATCAGTATGTCACAGGTGGATTCTACCAGCCACTGATTAACGCTAAGGACATTGCCGATCCTAACTGGACAAAGATGACCAACAACAACGCACCTCAGAACCCTGTGGCGTTGCTGGATCAGAAGACAGCCATTGCCCGTGCCCACGACTTCACTGGCAACTTCGACGTGGACTATAAGATTCATGGTTTCGAAGACCTGCACATCCATGCCACCGTCGGCGGACAGTACACGGAGAGCTCACAGAAGGACAACACAAGCTATCAGGCCTATAGCCCCAACTACTACGGATGGGACGGCATTACCCAGTACTACAAGTACAGTATGACAGGTACTGCCTACGTCAAGTATGTCAAGGAAATCGGTATTCATAACATTGACATCATGGCTGCTGCCGAGGAGTCTCACTACCACAGCAACGGCTACAACTACGGTCAGGGTACAGACCCCTATACGGGCGAGGCTCATAACGTAGCATTGCGTGAAGAGCAGGCTTGGGCTACTCACAACACGCTGGTGTCTTACTTTGGTCGTCTGGACTACTCGCTGCTCGACCGTTATATGTTGACAGCTACCTACCGTGCCGATGGTTCTTCGAAGTTTGCGAAGGGCAACAAGTGGGGCTACTTCCCCGCAGTAGCACTGGCTTGGAAGATCAACGAGGAGCCGTTCTTGAAGAAGGTCAACTGGTTGAACGAACTGAAGCTGCGTCTCAGCTGGGGTAAGACTGGTCAGCAGGATATTGGTTCTGACTTTGGCTACTCCACGCTGTTTACCATCAGTAACTCGTATGCTCAGTATATGTTCGGTAACACTCCCTATCAGACGGTACGTATCAACTCTTACAACCCCGACCTCACTTGGGAGAAGACCACAACCTATGATGCTGGTTTGGACTTTGGATTCCTGAACAACCGCATCACGGCCAGCTTCGACGCTTACTATCGTAAGACCACCGACCTGATGAACACAGTAGTTATTCCCGTAGGTACCAACTTTGCCAGCACGCTGACCAAGAACATGGGTTCTCTGAAGAACTACGGTGTTGAGTTCGGCATTACCGCCAAACCTATCGTCACCAAGGACTTCATGTGGGATTTGAGCTACAATGTTTCATGGAACCACAACGAGATTACCGAACTGACGGGAGCTGGCGACGACGACTACTACGTTAAGACTGGTGATAACATCTCTCGCGGTAACTCTACAAAGATCATGGCCAACAAGGTGGGTTCTCCTGCCAACTCTTTCTTCGTTTACCAACAGGTTTACGACGCTAACGGCAAGCCCATGGAGGGTGTCTATGTTGACCGCAACGGCGATGGTAAGATCAATGAGTCGGACCGCTATCTCTACAAGAAGCCCGCTGCCGACGTCATCATGGGTCTTACCACCAAGTTCATCTACAAGAACTTCGACCTCAGCGCCTCGTTCCACGCCAGCATCGGCAACTATGTCTACTACGACTTCCTGTCAGACAAGGCTGCCATCAGCGCCTCTGGTCTCTACTCGAACAGTGCATTCCACAACACCACTCCCGAGGCAGTGGCCCTGGGCTTCCACGGTGTAGGAACCGAATACTATCTGAGCGACTACTTCGTACGTAACGCTTCTTATCTGAAGTGTTCGAACATCACGCTGGGCTACTCCTTCCCCGCCCTGCTGCAGTATGCCGGCAACGGTTATTTCTCAGGCCGCGTGTATGCAACGGTACAGAACCCGTTCTTCATTACCAAGTACAAGGGCCTCGACCCCGAAGTGTCAAATGGTATAGACCGCAATCCATACCCACGTCCTCTCAGTATACAACTTGGTATCAATCTGAACTTCTAACATTATTACTATAAAGCATATTCAATTATGAGACATATATTTTTAAAATCAGCTACTGCCGCCCTGATGCTTGTGGGCTTCACGGCTTGTGCAGATGATTTGAATATCTCCTCTATCGACCCGCAGTCGTCGACAAGCTACGACGCAATGGGACTGCTGGCCAAGCAGTATGCCACACTGGGCCTGACGGGCCAGAAGGGTCCTGCTGGCAATGGAGATATCAGCGGTGATGAAGGTGAGTCGGGTTTCTACCGCACCACTTTCAACCTGATGGAGCTCCCCACCGATGAGTGTCTGTGGGCATGGACTACCGATACGGACATTCCTCAGATTCAGTATATCAAGTGGAACTCTGACAGTCCCCGCGTACAGTGGGCCTATCAGCGCCTGGGCTACAACATCACCCAGTACAACTACTATCTCGAGCAAACCAAGGATGCTGCCGACGCTGCCACACAGGGCTATCGTGCCGAGGTTCGCTTCCTGCGCGCCCTGCACTACTGGTACTTCCTCGACCTGTTCCGCAAAGCTCCCTTCAAGAACACGTTCGACATCTATGAGTTGCCCGTTGAGAAGGCTGGCAAGGCGCTGTACGAATGGATTGACCAAGAGCTGACAGAGATCGAGCCGCTGATGGCTGAGGTAGCTGCTTACAACAATTCCAGCAACTTCGGACGTGCCGATCGTGGTGCTGCCTATATGCTGCACGCCCGTCTGGCCCTGAACTCAGAGGTCTACACCAATGGTGCCGTCAAGGACTACCAGAAGGCTATCGACTACTGCAACTTGTTGGAAAACAAGTATCAGCTGTCAAAGACTGCTAAGAACGGCTACACAGGCTACGCACAGGTATTCATGGCTGACAACGACGAGAACACCCAGGCTATGCAGGAGATTATCTTCCCCATTCGCCAGGATGGTCTGAACGCTCGCTGCTACAGTGGTGCTACCTATGTGGTCTGCTCAACCCGCATTGCAGGTATGCCGTATGTAGGAACCAGCAACCCCTGGTCGTGCATCTTCGCACGCAGCTCGTTTGTCAAGAAGTTCTTCCCCAACCTGGATTGTCCAGTAGCTGCTGATGCCGCTCCTGACGGCTCTACCGAGCAGTGGATTGTTGAACAAGACGAGAAGGAAGGCACCTCAACAGCCCAGCTGATGGCACTGGCCGGCGACGACCGTGCTATGCTGTACTCAGGTTGTGGCGGTGGTGTCCGCAAGTTGGATGCTGACCTCATTGCCGGCTTCACCTCTGGCCTGTCTATCGTCAAGTGGCAGAACATCCGCTGCGACGGTGGCAAGACCCACGACATTGAGTTCCCCGACACAGATATTCCTCTGTTCCGCTATGCTGAAGTATTCCTGACACGTGCCGAGGCCGAGTTCCGTAAGAACGGCAACGTAGCTACAGAGCAGACTCGTCAGGACCTCAACCAGTTGCGCCAGCGTGCCAATGCGTCAACCTATACTGCCGCATCTGACATCACCGAGAGCATACTCCTCGACGAGTGGTGCCGCGAGTTCTACCTCGAGGGCCGTCGCCGTAGCGACCTGGTACGCTTTGGCAGCTTTGCCGGCGACAAGTACATCTGGGCTTGGAAGAACGAGAAGAAGGCTGGTTCAGCCGTTGACGACCACTTCAACATCTACCCCATTCCTCTGGACGACATCAACAACAACAAGAACATGCACCAGAACAAGGGCTACTAATCGTTTGTTGACTGTATATAACAAGTATAAAAGTTTTTAATAACGAAAGCATTATGAAAACAATGATAAAGAAATGGATGCTGCCCGTCGTTGCCTTGCTGCCGCTGCTGACATCATGCGAAAAAGACGTTGACAGCAATCCAACCTTCCAGTTCCAAGAAGGACAGACCTTTGCACTGGCCACTCCGGCCAACGATGCTAACTGCATCGTCGACCTGAACGCGGGACAGGCTGTTCGCCTCTATTGCAACCAGCCCGACTATGGTGGCATACCTATGGCTACCACATACTACATTCAGATGTCGCTCGACCAGAACTTCATGACAACGACGGAAAATGTGGAGTATCGCGAGCTGAAGAATTCGGCTTCTGAAACCGTTATTGACGTCAATGCCAGCGAGCTGAACGACTCTATCATCAGCCTCTATGCACTGGCTAACGGCATTAAGGTCGAGGAGTTCCCTGCCAACACACCCATGTCGGTATTTTTCCGTCTGCGCGCCGAAGTGCGTGAAGGTGTTGGCGAATGCTTCTCAAATACGGTCAAGGTCGACAACATCCTTGCTCAGTATAATGCACCAGAGCTGAAGGCTCCCGATGAGAAACTGGTATTCACCGGTTCGTTCTTCGGCGACGGTTGGAGCACCTGGTTCGACATGACGCCAATGGTTCAGCACACCTCTGCCGCACTCTCTGAGTTCAAGGCTGTAGTCTACAACCCGGGCGACGCTGTCTTCAAGTTCGGACGTGCCGAAGGCGAGTACATCGGCTTTGACAAGCTCAAGGAGATAACAGGTGCATCCAAGAACGAGGTTTCTGGTGTCGACGATGGCTTTGGCGGCAAGAATATCCAGGTAGCTGCCGAGGGTTGGTACGTGCTGCACTTCATCGTCAAGGTAGCAGGTACAGAACTGGAGTACACGCTCGACCTCAATCCTGCCGAGGTATTCACCATCGGTGATGCTACAGGCAACTGGGATGGCACTAAGATGACTCCTAATTCTGACGGTATCTTCGTCTCCGAGGCCTTCACGGCTGGTGGCGAGCTCCGTGCTTACGTCAAGGTTTCTGGTGTCGAATGGTGGCAGAGTGAGTTCACCTACAACAAGAACGACAACAAGATCGTATGGCGTACCGACAAGCAGAACATCCAGTTCAACTGGACTGATCTGGGCGACGAGTACTCTATCGACTGTGCTGCCGGTCAGAAACTGTATGTCGACTTCAAGAACGGCACAGCAGAGGTAAAATAACGAGTGTAATTTAACTTTAAAGACAGAAACAATATGAAAAGACATATTATTTTAGGCGCACTGCTGGGCACCGTACTAGTCTTTACGGGCTGTAAAGACGACTATCAGGACTGGGTAAAGCCGCAGGCCAGCGCCGAAAAAGCGATCAGCGATCCTGCCAGCCACGGAATTTCCCTGGCTGCAGGCGCCCAGGCTGACATCACTATGCCGGTAGCCGACGACAATATCGTCATTGCTACCATACAAAGCACGAAAGAGCATGTCTATGGCGTGAAGTCTATCAGCATCAATGGTGCACAACTGCCTGTTGAAGTACAGGGCAACAATATCGTCATGTCTGCCTTCCAGCTCGACTCGCTGGCCCAGGCTCAGAACTTCAGCCGTGCAGCCGTCAAGCGTGAACTGCCTACCGAGTTCTACTACACCATCAAGAATGTAGATGGTAAAGACTCGCTGACATTCAAAGACAACATCACGCTGGCTGTTAAGCCCGAGGGCGTGCCCGCTATCGACCCTAACGGCTACTTCGTGCTGGGCGACTTCAAGGACGTTGGCTGGAATCCTTCCGGTCCTAAATTCATGGAGAAAAAGAGCGACGGCGTCTATGAGGTTGTTGTTGAGACCACAGGTGACGGACAGAACTGGTTCAAGTTCTACTGCGGCTCTACCTACAAGGGCGAGAGCACCGGTTGGGACGACGTCAACTCTGGACAAATGGGTAGCATTGAGAATGGTACCACAGAGATGAAGAACCTCGTGGTATGGACGGGCGACCCGAAATGGGGAGTGCAGACACCTACCATCAAGGGTGCCGGCAAGTGGAAGATTACCCTCGACATGAACAACTGCACCTACACCGTGAAGGAGAAGAAGGCCGGTCTTGACGAACTCTTCCTCACCGGCTCGAACTACGGCTGGGGCGCTACCTGGCTGAAGGTCAACGCTGTCAACAACAACTGGGGCGGCACTTCTGAAGGTGAGTTCTGGACCATCCTCTACTTGCATGCCGACGAGCAGTTCAAGTTCTCGCCAAAGGCAGCATGGGACGGCGACTTCGGTGGCACTCAGCTCGAAGTGGTCGACGAGGCAGGCGCAGGCTATTCGCCCGACGGCACCAACTGTAAGGTGGCCAATGCCGGCTGGTATCTGCTCCACGTCTATAGCGCCGACATGAAGATGGTAATCACCACGCCGAAACTCTACCTGATTGGTAATGTGACGGGTGGTTGGGATGCAGGTGTAGCTGCAAACCAGTTCACCAATCCCACCGCCGAAGATGGTGAGTTCATCTCTCCCGCCTTTGCCAACAGCGACAATGTCCGCATGTATGTTGAGGTGACGGGTGCTGACTGGTGGCGTACCGAGTTCAACGTCTTCGACGGCAAGATTGTCGTTCGCACCGAGGGTGATCAGGATGCTGTTCCTGTCACTGCAGGCCAGAAGGCACATCTGAACTTCACCAGCATGACTGGCAGCTTCCAGTAATCGGGAAACCGCTCTGTGCAACCGATTGCACACTCTCAGCAGGCTATTTTACCCACACAGGTGAATAGCCTGCTGTTTTTATTCGTATCTTTGCACCAGAATTACTAACCACATATTATGATGAAAAAGATTTTCTCGATCATAGTTTGTACGCTGGCTACGCTGTCCCTGTCTGCTCAGGGATGGCCTGCCCAGTACGACGGCGTCATGTTGCAGGGCTTCTATTGGGACTCCTACTCTGACTCCAAGTGGACCAACCTCACGTCGCAGGCCGACGAGCTGTCGCAGTACTTCAAGCT